>CANRFO010000015.1 GCA_947629925.1 uncultured Ruminiclostridium sp. | reverse complement strand
TTTTAGTGATTAATTTATTTATTATGTCTTGCAACACCGCTTATTTACTGCGTTTGTACGGTTTTGCTCAAGGCTATTTATGAATTTGCAAAAGAGGTGTATTTTTTTGTCTCAGAATTTAAAAATCTCACAGAATTTTCTGACAAGCCGTAAAACCATCTACCGACTTATATCCAAAACCACCCTTTCCCCAAACGATACAGTCCTTGAAATAGGGGCGGGAAAAGGCCACATAACAAAAGCGCTTTGTGAAAGGTGCAGGACTGTTATTTCCTATGAACTTGACCCAACGCTTTTCCAAAAGCTGAAACCGCAGTTGAAAGAAAACGCAAGGCTTTACTGCGCCGATTTTTTGAAAAGCAAATTACCCAAAGCTCCTTACAAGGTATTTGCAAACATTCCTTTTTCAAGGACCTCCGAGATAATAAAAAAGCTGACGTCGTCGGAGAATAAACCCACAGCCGCTTGGCTGATAATGGAAAAAGGCGCCGCCAAGCGTTTTTGCGGGCTGCCGTCAGAGAATCTTAATTCACTGCTTTTAAAGCCGTATTTTGACAGCAGGATAGTCTGGCATTTTCGACGTGAGGATTTTCACCCTACTCCTCATGTTGACGTTGTAATGCTGGAGATGAAACAAAAGCCGCAATATGACATTCCTCAAAGCAGTCGTGCCGATTTCTCCTCTTTTTTATCCCACAGCATAAAATACGGAATATTTAGCTCGAAATCTCTGCTTACAAAAAAGCAGATCTCTGCCGCATTAAAATTGGCGTCACTTCCTCAGATACCGCCGTCCGGCGATATTTCATATGTGCAATGGCTCTGCCTTTTCCGATGCTGGCAAAATTTAGGAAAGAAATAAGGAAATTCTTAAAATGCCCGAAAACATTAAATGGTTATTTTTCGATATAGGTTCCACCTTGATAGACGAGAGCGTTGCTTACGAACACAGGCTGAGAGAAATTGCTCATCAGGCGGATGTTCCTTTTGAAAAAGTGTATGAAACGGCACTTTCCTTTTACAAGCAAAACAAAACAGGAGACCACGAGGCTGCAAAAGCATTGGGAATACCGCTTACAAAGTGGCATAAAGAGTACGAGATACTTTATGATGATACGGTCTACTGTTTGGAAACGTTGAGCAAAAAGTATAAAATCGGCATTATCGCAAATCAGTCTTTAGGTTCAAATGAGCGTTTGGAGCAAAAAGGAATTTTAAAGTACATTGACTTAGTTATAGCCTCAGCTGAGGAAGGCGTTGCAAAGCCCGACCCGAAAATTTTTGAGCTCGCTCTTGAAAGAAGCGGATGCAAAGCCGAAAACACTGTAATGATAGGTGATAGAATTGACAACGACATTGTTCCCGCAAAAAAGCTGGGTATGAAAACCGTGTGGGTAAAGCAGGGCTTCCATCAATACTGGAATATAGAAAACGAAAATGAAAAACCCGATTTTTCAGTCAGCAGGCTTACTGAGCTTTGCAGTATTGACTTTTTCCAAAAAATGATATAATATTATAATATAATTCAAGCACTCATGTAAGGAAAAATGGTAATGATATGAAAAAAACAAAAAATCTTTTAATAATAATACTGTCTGTAATTTTAGCACTCATACTGATTGCCGCAATCACAATAGGCGTTATTTACATAAACGCCGCTGCGGTAAGGTTTGACCATGTGGACTGTGACAATATTATCGGACTGGAGCTTAAAGACGGCAGTACAGTAAATTATCCGTTTTTCGGGAATTCTCTTATGATAAGTGAAGGAGGAGGATCGTATGGCGGTGTCGGGCTGGAAAATATTGATGTTTACGGTGCAGTAAATATACCGGTGTGTGCATATGTGGAATATCTGGCGAGAAGAGTATTCATCGGCGGAATAAATTTGGATTATACAGTTGAACAAAGCGGCGGTATTTTAACGGTAAATCTTAAGGCCATCGGCACAGACGACAGCGGAAAGGATATTTCCATTAACAAAAAATTGATTTTTAATATAGAAAATGCAAGTCCCGAAAATCTTCCCGTTTGGGTCAACGAAAATGATGCAGACGAGGAATTCAAGGAGTATTGGAATTATTTGAATAATACAAGCACCACACAAATGCCTGATTGGTATGCAGAATCATTTGGAATAAAAAAATAATTGTTGATAAGCTGATAATTTTGATTTTAATACTGCCCTTTGTAATAAACCTTTCGCAGATTTTTACCGCAAATTTATGTTGACTTTTTCTCCCTCTTGTGATAGAATACAATAAATCATATCCAAAAAGGAGGAAGATAAATGAAGCTCACCTGCATATCGGGCAGCGCCCGTTCAGGCGGCAGTACAGAATACCTTATTGATACTTTTATTAAAGGCGCAGAAGAAAATAATGCCGAGATACATAAATATTGTATCAATGAGATGAACATAAAATACTGCCTTGGCTGCAAGAAATGCTATACTGACGGTAAATGCGTGCATAATGATGATGTTTTTAAAATAGTTTCAGATATAGTTTCTTCTGACTATGCGGTCATAGCTGCTCCCTCCTATTGGGCAGACGTCCCTGGACAGCTGAAAACTTTTTTTGACCGCACCACTCCTTTCGGCGATACGAATCCAAATCGCATTTTAAAGGCAGAAAAACCGATAAAGGGCATAGCAATAGCGGTAAGAGCAGGAGTAAGGCAAGCTGAAAACGAGCTTATACTTAATTCTATACAGCATTACTTCGGACATCTCGGTATTGAAACCGTGAAACGTGTCTCGATTTGTGAAACGGATACCTTGAACGATCTTCTGCAAAAACATCAACGGGAAATAAACGAGCTTTATGAATACGGCAAAAGCCTGAATACAGCAATTTAATAAATAAAAAGCAGATATATTCATATCTGCTTTTTCTGTTATGTTAAAATATATTTTACTTTGTATTCCTGTTTATGAAAATAGCCTTCAGCTTATCATAAACGATTATCTGCGATTTATACAAGCTAAAATATCCCGACAGCATAAAGCATGTGGAGCAGATTATTGCAAAATAGGGAAGTCCCTTTACTCCGAAAAGCTCAATGCTGAGTATCAGCGACGCCAGTGGCGCATTCGTTGCTCCACAGAAAACTCCCACAAGTCCCAGTGCAGCTCCGAATCCCGCGTCCATTCCTATAAGCGGCGCCAACGTGCAGCCAAGAGTTGCACCTACGAAAAATGTAGGAACTATCTCGCCGCCCTTAAAACCGCAACCCAACGTTATGACAGTAAAAAGTATTTTCAGTATGAACGCCTCAGGACGGGCAGAACCGTTCAGAATAGCATTATCCACAATATTCATTCCCGACCCGTTATATTCCTGATTTCCCACAGCAAGCGTGAGCAGGATTATCGCCACGCCTCCCACAAACGCCCTTACGTAATCATTTTTTAATATTTTCCCCAACAGCTCTGACCCTTTTGAAAGTGACAGACAAAGCAGTATACTTGCTGGAGCAAACACTATTCCCAGACCCATTGTCTGAAGCAAGCTCACAGCGCCGATTTCAGGCACATTGTCCAGTATGTAGCTTACAGGGTGGATATTAAGTATCAGAGTTAGAAAATAGGCGAACACTGAACTGAAAACACAAGGCATTATCGCGCTGTAATAAATGACCCCCACGCTTATGACTTCCATAACAAAAATAACCGCCGTCAGCGGTGTTCCGAAAAGAGCTGTAAATACTGCGCTCATTCCGCAAAGCACCATAACGTGCATATCCTTGTCGTCAAGGCGAAAGATCCTACCAAGAGAAGAACCCAGACTTCCTCCCAGTTGGAGCGCTGCGCCCTCACGTCCTGCCGAGCCGCCCAAAAAGTGAGTTATGACTGTGCTTATAAGTATTCCGGGAGCCATACGAAAGGGAACCTCTCCGTCTTTCCTTATTGAGCGTATTACATAGTTTGTGCCGTCTATATTTTCCAGCTTGAACAAATGATACATCGCCACGATAGCAACGCCGCCCAGCGGCAGAAAGTAAAGAATGAAGTAATGTTCCTCTCTCAGCGCGGTCGCCTGTTCTATCAGTATATGAAAAAGACAGCCCGCCCCGCCGCACACAACAGCAGTAAGCCCGCTCAAAAGCAGCCACTTGAAGAACGTTGCTATATATTTTATTATTCTTTTGATTTTTTCTGTTACGATTTCTTTGTTTATGTCCATTTTCCCAACTCCGTTCCGATTAAAATTATATCACAGAGCCTTTGTATTTTCAATAAGCAGTAAAACAAAAAACAGGCAGATTTGCCTTTTTTTATTTATTGAATTTTCTTTATTTTTCTCGCAATAAGCCTGTCCATAGCGTGTTTATGGGGAATGCCGCCCGAATTGCAGTCAAACACTTCCTCCAAGCACTCCTCAAAATACCAGTTATGATACAGCATAAACAGCTCTCCGCTTTTCCACAAGCAGCGTTCTCTTTGGTCCTTGTCAGGCGGAACTTCTATAAACGGTTTCTCCACAAAAACATTGAATACGTTCAGTCCGTTTTCAGCAGTATATTCCTGATAATTTTCAACTATTTCACCCCGCAGCTCAGGAGGAATATAATGAAACACGCCGCTTGAAAACAGTATATCATACTTTCTTTCCAGCCTGAAATCCATTATGTTTGCTTTGAAAGCGTCCACATAAACACCTGCTTTTTCCGCAAGCCTTTTTGTTTTTTCAATTCCTGTATCCGTTACGTCAAAAGCGCTCACCTTATACCCGCAGCGAGCGAGAAAAACAGCGTCCTTTCCTTCGCCGCAGCCTATATCGATAACGCTTATCGCTTTGTCCTGCGGCGGCATAAGCCTGAGTATATCAAGACACATTCTCGACGGCTTTACACCCCAGTAGTATTCATCTGTCCTGTATCTTTCCTCATAGTCGGTGATAACAGCCCCGTCAAAATTATGGGAGTAACCTAAAAGCTGGTCAACGCTTGTCCCAAGAATCGACGCTATCAGCGGCAATAAGTAAACGTCAGGCGTCGTCTGACCACATTCCCACTTACTTACCGCCTGAAACGATATATTGAGATGATTTGCAAGCTCCTGCTGAGTCATATTCTTTTCTTTCCTGTACCTTGCAATATTTGCTCCGATTATCTTTTTCATGCACGTCCTCCTGTATTCACAATTCCTGCTTTTATTATATATCCTTCTTTTTTCCTTTACAATAACCGCTTGGTGGAAAGGAAAAGAAAATTCAACCGAAAAAATCAGCGGACCTTTCAGCCCGCTGATAAATCGTTGTTATTTACTTGATAATTCTCACATTAAGCACTGCGTCGATCGCTTTGAACTTCTCCATAAGTCCATCCGTGCTGCCCTTGACGTCAAGAACTGTATAAGCCATATCCTTCTTGGACTTGCTCTCCATATTCTCAATGTTTATCTTAGCCTCAGCTGTAACTGCGGAGATCTTGTTGATAAGTCCCTCCACGTTTCTGTGAATAAGGCAAACCTTTGCGTCGCCCGACATTGCCATTGAAACATTGGGAAGGTTTACGCTGTTCTTGATATTTCCGTTTTCAATGTAGTCGATAAGCTGCTGGCAAGCCATAACAGCGCAGTTGTCCTCGCTTTCGGGAGTTGAAGCGCCAAGGTGAGGAAGAGCGATAACGCCCTCAACGCCGATAAGAGCGTCGGTGGGGAAGTCGGTGGCATAAGCCGCCATTCCGCCGTTAGCCAGTGCGTCGATAACCGCCTGATCGTCAACCAGATCGCCTCTTGCGAAGTTCAGCAGACGAACGTTCTTCTTCATCATCGCTATCGTTTCAGCGTTTATCATATTCTTTGTATCAGGAGTAGCGGGAGCGTGAAGAGTGATATAATCGCAGTTTTCAAATATCTCCTTATTGGACTTTACGTCGGTAGTTGTCTTAACGTACTTTACTTTTGTGGAAAGGTGGAGCGCACCGCCCACCGACAGGAACGGGTCTGCGCCGTAAACCTCCATACCCAGATCAACAGCCGCATTTGCCACCATTGCGCCGATAGCGCCAAGACCGATAACACCCAGCTTCTTGCCCTTGATTTCAGGACCTGCAAACTGGCTCTTGCCTTTTTCGATAAGCTTGCTTACCTCGTCGCCCTGACCCTTCAGCGTTTTTGCCCAGTCGATAGCGGCGGGAATTTTTCTGCTTGATATCAGCAGAGCGGTAAGTATAAGCTCTTTAACAGCGTTTGCGTTAGCGCCTGGAGTGTTGAAAACAACTATCCCTTTTTCACTGCACTTGTCAATAGGAATATTGTTTGTGCCTGCGCCTGCTCTTGCAATAGCCAGCAGACTGTCGCTCAGCTCCATTTCGTGCATACTTGCGGAACGCACCAGTATAGCCGCAGGATTGGCAACGTCTTCGCCGACGTTGTATTTGGATTTATCCATAAGGTCGGTGCCGCAGTGTGCGATTTTGTTAAGCGTCTGAATATTATACATATCTCTTTACCTCACAAATCAGTTGTTCTTTTCAAATTCTGCCATAAACTTCACAAGCGCCTCACAGCCCTCGATAGGCATAGCGTTGTAGATAGAGGCTCTCATACCGCCGACTGAGCGGTGACCCTTGATATTTACAAAGCCCTGTTTCTTAGCTTCTGCAACAAACTTTGCGTCAAGCTCTTCGTTGCCTGTGATGAAAGGAATATTCATAAGCGAACGGTCTTCACCCTGAACGGTAGCCTTGAACATCTTGCTGTTGTCCAGGAAGTCGTAGATTACCTTTGCTTTCTTTTCGTTTATTTCTTTCATAGCCTGAAGTCCGCCCTTTCCCTTCAGCCATTCCAGAACCAGTCCCAAAATATAGATAGCGTATGTGGGAGGAGTGTTGAACATAGAGCCGTTGTCAACGTGTGTTTTATACTGGAGCATAGTGGGCACCTTGCTGTCCTCAGGAAACTCACGAACCAGGTCTTCACGGATAATAACGACTGTCAGACCCGCAGGACCCATATTCTTCTGAGCGCCCGCATAGATAAGACCGAACTTGCTTACGTCCACAGGCTCGGAAAGAATACATGAAGACATATCAGCTACCAGAGGAACGTTGCCCGTTTCGGGAAGAACAGGGAACTTGGTGCCGTAAATTGTATTGTTAAGGCAGATATGGAAATAATCCGCGTCCTTATCGAATTTGCTGCTGTCTAACTTAGGTATGTAGGAGAAGGTCTTATCCTTGGAAGAAGCAACTTCGTTTGCAATACCGAACCTCTTTGCTTCTTTATAAGCCTTTGTAGCCCACTGACCTGTAACTACAAAGTCAGCCTTGCCCTTTACCATCAGGTTCAGGGGAACCATAGCGAACTGCATTGAAGCGCCGCCCTGAAGGAAAAGCACCTTGTAATTGTCGGGAATATTCATAACTTCACGGAGCGAAGCTTCGCAGGCGTCTATAATAGCCTGATATTCCTTGGAACGGTGGGACATTTCCATCACCGACTGACCTGAATTGCCGTACTCAAGCATTTCTGCCGCAGCTTTTTTGAGGACTTCCTCCGGCAGCATAGCCGGACCTGCACTGAAATTGTAAACTCTCATTTTAGTATGCCTCCAATAAAATACACCGTTTAACGGCTCTTATATTTTGCGTTGATTTAACGCAATAAAAAAATTACCTATTTAATTATAAAGTAATCGGCTAAAATTGTCAAGGCATATTTTTTATTTTTGATTTAATGTACATATAGATTTAAAATATGAACAATTTTGAGGCATTATTCATTTATTAAAAGTTAAATCGTTGAAAATAAAGCATTTATCAGTTGTTATTCTTTCGATAAAAACAATACATTAAAAATCGCTTGAAATTTTTTTTTATATATAGTATAATCAATAAGTTAGAGGTGAATAAGATGCTTTTTGATGAGGAAATGATGCTTAAAGCTCTTGAACAGGCAGAAAAAGCTTTTGAATTGGGTGAGTGTCCTGTCGGAGCTGTAATAACCGATAAAAACGGTGAAATTATAGCCGAAGGATATAACAGGCGTGAAACTGATAATTCACCCACAGCTCATGCTGAAATAATTGCGATAGAAAGCGCAGCAAAAAAACTGGGAAGCTGGCGTTTGTCTGAATGTACTCTTTATGTTACATTGGAGCCTTGTCCCATGTGTGCGGGCGCAATTATAAATTCACGGATAAAACGCGTTGTATATGGTGCTTTTGATGAAAAAGGCGGAGCTTGCTCCTCCGTTATAAACTTATTTGAGCTTCCGTTCAATCATTCTCCGATGGTCAGAAGCCGTATTCTTGAAAAAGAGTGCAGTGAGATTTTGACCAAATTTTTTCAAGCATTAAGAAAATAAATTTTTATAAAAACGAAAGGTGGTGAACGTCAAAATTGAATAGATACAAAACTTTGGCGTCCAACACCATTATACTTGCATTAGGTCAATTCGGTTCAAAGCTCCTTGTAGTTCTTCTTATGGGATTTTATCAGAGCATGCTTGGAAAAGAAGGCTACGGTGAGATAAATACCATAATAAATACAGCTACGCTTTTAATGGCGTTTGCTACTATTTCCATAGGTGAATCAATAATACGTTTTGGTCTGGATAAAGCTTACAATAATTCTCAGGTTTTTTCCATAGGACTCAAGGTGACTGTTGCAGGCACATTACTTTGTATAGTTTTTGTACCGATTATGCATGTTGTGGCAGGCTGGTTCCCTGATGTAAATGTTATTGCGCTTTTAAACGAGTATTCATGGATAACTGTTCTATATGTATTTACAGGCAGCCTTAAAAGCACCTGCGCACTTTTTGTCCGCTCAAACGGGAATGTAAAGCTGTATGCCGTAGACGGAATTTTTACTACAATTGTGAATATTCTTTTTAATTTCCTGTTTCTTCTCGGATTTAATCTCGGCAATGTCGGTTATCTTCTTTCTGTTATCTGTGCTGATGTCTGCTCAGTGATTTTCCTTACTTTTATGGGAAAATTAAAGGATTATTTCATTCTTTTCGGCATTGATAAGGAAATCCGAAGCGCAATGATACGTTTTGCCATTCCCATGGTTCCGACTAACGTTATGTGGTGGATAATAAACGTATCCGATACATTTTTCGTATCCGTTATGTTAGACTTTGGCGAGAGCGGAATATATAATGCAGCTTATAAGCTCCCAAATATGATAGCTCTTTTGTCAGGAATTTTTTCTCAGGCGTGGAATATGTCTGCCATAAGCGAGAAGAATTCAAGAACGATCGCGAAATTTTATTCTGATGTTTTCAGCGCGTTTCAGTCGTTTATCTTTGTGGTAGGGGCGGCAATGCTGCTTTTGATAAAACCCGCTATTGCTATACTTTGTGACCCTGCATTCCATATTGCATACATATACACGCCTTTCTTGGTACTTGCGGTAGTATACAGTTGTTTCGGAACATTTATGGGCAGTATTTATGTGGCCTCAAAACAGTCGAAACGTTCTATGGTCACCGCAACGATAGGTGCAGTACTGAACATTTCTTTCAACGCCTTGCTAATCCCTGTCATTCACAATAACGGCGCGGCAATAGCGACGTTTATCAGCTTTTTCGCCGTGTTTGCGATAAGAGCGCGGGATACGCGAAAAACCGTTTATATGGATCTTAAGCTGAAGAAGCTGATAATCAATACAGTATCGCTTCTTGCCATGGGAGCTGTCATTTTCTTTGTTTCAAATGAGGTTTTGTTCTATTCCTTGCTCGCGGTAATTTTCCTGTTTGTGGTTTTAGTGAATTATCGTGCATTTATAAAAATGGTTAAACAGGTAATGGAAAAAAATAAGTAAAGCAGTATATTCTCATGAAAGTAAAGTTTTATGATTCTGTTTATAGGGGAGAAACAGGCATGTCAGATTATACAAATTCTTTTTTGAATGGACACACCTCTTGATACAGCCTGAAATAAAAATGACCGCTCGAAGCGGTCATTCAGAATTTGAAAATTATAACTTTTCGATTTGTTTTTCACAATTCATAACGGTATTAAGCAGAACAGAAGCGTTTTTTCCGTATTCATTTTCAAGCATTGATCTGCTGATTGCGGGTGCTTTTTCTGAAGCAGATGATAAAGCGGAAATAGCGTCAGATACAGCTATTGATTCTACGGCTGATACAAGGTGATAAGCGTTTTCTTCAGGTATTTTAAAGATATTTTTATCATTGTTCGGATTGCTTCTGTAAATTATTCTGAAAGCTCTGTATACCGAATACGAAAAGATATTGTGTATCTTGTCTGTAAGCACGGCGTTTTTTGTTTTTGCTATAAGCGAATATATTACATCGATACTGTTTGTAAGAAGCTTTTTTGCAAAAGCAGCGGAAAGTTCATCAGGGCTTAGGTTTCTTGCTTTTTCAGGAGCTGTTGATTCACTTATGTCTGTGTTTGAAATTACAGCGCCGTTACTTACAGGGGATCTTCCGAGAAGATAGTCGGTAGAAACATTATAATAATCTGATGCCTTTATCAAAAAATCAAGCCCGCATTCCCGCTTGCCCTTTTCATAGTGGGATAACAGCGCTTGTGCAACTCCAAGGTCTTCAGCGGCCTTCTTCTGGCTTATTTTTCTTTCTTTCCTCAGCAGAGTGAGGACTCTGGGAAAATCACTGTTCATTTATAATTTGCCTCTTTAATTTAGTAATATCCGTAGAGTATATTATATTAAATATATATCAAATTGTAAATTGACATTTTTTACAAAAATTATATAGTAATTATTTAACCGCCGTTTTATCACGGCAAATTTAATTGTGAAGGGAGAGTTTTATTCTGATGCAGAACTACACAATTTTTCTTATAAGGCACGGTATAACGCAGGGAAATATTGATGGTAAATATATAGGTTTTACCGATCTTCCTCTTTGTGACGAAGGATATGCCGCTATTTCCCGAATGGCTCATGATGAGCTTTATCCTGATGTTCAGAAGGTATATTCAAGTCCGCTGAAGCGCTGCCTTGAAACAGCTGAGATCATTTATCCCGACAGATATATTAAACAGATAGAAAATCTTTGTGAATGTGATTTTGGAGAGTTTGAGGGAAAAACGCCGGACGAGCTTAAAGATGTTCCTGAATATTTGGAATGGATAAAAGGCGGATATGACGCCAAAGCTCCTGGAGGGGAATCATTCGGAGATTTTACTTTAAGGTGTATAGACGGTCTGGGCGAGGTATTTATGGACATGATGAAGGAGCATATATACCGAGCGGCTGTCATAACGCATGCAGGCGTTATCATGAACCTTCTTGCAGGATATGGCCTTCCTAAAGGGAGACCATCCGATTTTGCACTTGATCAGGGTGAAGGCTTTATGATAAATCTTTCAACCTTTTTATGGCAAAAGGGTCCTGTATTTGAAATTATCGGAAAATTATTTTGATCAAACGGAGTAAAAAATATGGATATAAACAAACAATTAGCGGAAGAGTTTAATATCCGCAAGGAACAGGTAGATAACACAGTCGCGCTTATTGATGACGGAAACACGATCCCTTTTATAGCAAGATACAGAAAAGAGGCTACGGGAGCGCTTGACGACCAGCTTTTACGCGAGCTTGACGAAAGACTGTCATATCTGAGAAATCTTGAACAGAGAAAAAAAGAGGTTTTTGACAGTATAGAAACAAGCGGAAATATGACGGAAGAAATTTCTGTTTCATTACAAAATGCGATTACTCTTGCTGAGGTTGAAGATATATACAGACCTTTCAAACCTAAAAGAAAAACCCGCGCTATTGTTGCAAAAGAAAAGGGATTACAGCCTCTTGCCGATTTTATTATGGAACAAACCCTTGCAAGTCCATATTTGGAAGCGGCAAAATATATTGATGAGGAAAAAGGCATAACTTCATCGGAAGAAGCAATACAAGGAGCTATGGATATTATAGCCGAATTGATTTCCGATGATCCTGAAATAAGGAAAGAACTTTTTGAACTTTATTCAAGCCGAGGTGTGATCGTTTCAAAGGCTTCTGATGATCAAAAAGAATCTGTATACTCAAATTATTATGATTACACGGAAAGTGCGTCAAAAATACCTTCACATCGTATTTTGGCTCTGGACAGAGGTGAAAGGGAAGAGTATCTTAAAATATCTGTTGATTTTCCTGAAGAGGATGCTTTGAAAGTTATTTCACACAGATATATAAAGGCGAAAAACGAATGTGGAAATATCGTCAGATCATCGGCTGAAGACGCTTATTCGAGGCTTATCCACCCTTCTCTTGAAAGGCGCTTACGTTCTGAACTAACGGAAAAAAGTTGTAAAGCCGCTATAAAAGTTTTTCAGGACAACCTTTTTCAGCTTCTTATGCAGCCTCCCGTCAAAAATTCTGTGACGATGGGGCTTGATCCTGCGTACCGTACAGGCTGCAAAATAGCTGTAATAGATGAGATAGGAAAGGTACTGGATACCGCCGTGGTATATCCTACACCACCGCAGAATAAAACAGAAGAAGCAAAAGCAAAGCTGAAATATCTTATAAAAAAATACAATGTGTCTGTAATAGCTATTGGAAACGGTACTGCAAGTCATGAAAGCGAATGTTTTGTAGCAGATTTGATAAAAGAGCTTGATTCTCCCGTAAAATACATGGTTGTATCAGAAGCGGGTGCCAGTGTCTATTCGGCAAGCAAGTTGGCTGCTGAAGAATTTCCACAGTATGATGTTTCGCTGCGAAGCGCTGTTTCTATTGCCAGACGGCTTCAGGATCCTCTTTCCGAGCTTGTGAAAATAGACCCGAAGGCAATTGGAGTAGGTCAATATCAGCATGACATGCCTAAGAATCAGTTGTCGGAAGCGCTTGGCGGTGTCCTTGAAAATTGCGTAAATAGTGTAGGCGTAGATGTAAATACCGCTTCATGCTCCCTTTTAAGTTACGTTGCAGGCATAAACGGGTCAGTAGCTAAAAATATTGTTGCTTATCGTGAAGAGAACGGAGCATTTAAGGACAGAAAAGAGCTTTTAAAGGTATCAAAGCTCGGTAAAAAAGCGTATGAACAATGTGCAGGATTCCTTCGTGTACACGGAGGAAGTAATCCTCTTGATAACACTGCGGTTCACCCTGAGAGTTATTCTTATGCAAAGCAGATTTTGGATTTATGCGGATTTAAGCTTGCTGACCTGAAAAATGGAGGTTATGTCGGCATAGGAAAAACAGTTTCAGAAATCGGTACTAAGTCACTCGCTTCTCAACTGGGAGTTGGAGAAATAACATTAAATGATATTGTCAGCGAACTTGAAAAACCCGGGCGTGACCCAAGAGATGAGCTCCCTGCGCCGCTTCTCAGAACAGATGTCATGGATATAAACAGTTTAAAAGCAGGAATGGAACTTAAAGGAACGGTAAGAAATGTAACAGATTTCGGTGTATTTGTTGACATTGGTGTACATCAGGATGGGCTTGTGCATATTTCTCAGCTTTCCGACAGATATATAAAACACCCGCTTGATGTTGTCAAAGTCGGCGATGTGGTGAATGTAAAAGTTTTGGATGTCGATATAAAGAAAAATAGAATTTCACTGACAATGAAAGGATTGAACTGAAAAGGAACAAATATATATGATCAACTATCAAAGAAAACTTGATGAGATTATAGAAGGATTAAGCGAAAGAAAAACGCTTCTGCTTCATGCTTGCTGCGCTCCTTGCAGCAGCTATGTACTTGAATATCTTGATAATTTTTTTGATATTACTGTTTTTTATTATAATCCTAATATATCACCTTTGAGTGAATATGAGAAAAGAATTTCCGAGTTAAGAAGACTTATTTCCGAAATGCCTTTGAGTCACGAAATAAACTTTCTTGGCGGAACATATGAACCTGAAAAATTTGATAATATTGCTAAAGGATTAGAGAATGTTCCTGAAGGCGGAGAACGTTGCTTCAGATGTTACAGACTCAGAATGGAGGAAGCGGCAAAAATTGCTGCTGAAAAAGGATTTGATTATTTTACTACAACGTTATCGATAAGCCCGCATAAAAACGCCGAAAAACTTAATGAGATCGGTGAAGAGCTAGAAAAAGAATATAACATAAAGTATCTTTATTCCGATTTTAAGAAGAAAAACGGATACAAACGTTCAATAGAGCTTTCGCGTGAATATAATCTTTATCGTCAGAATTATTGCGGGTGTATATACAGCAAAATGATTTCCGAAAAAATGAAATTTACAGGTTAAATTTTTCTTTTTCTATTGAAAGTCGGACAAGATTATGTTATAATTATAATTTAGTAAAGTAATATTTTTATAAGGAAGGTATACTGAAATGAAAGCTGACCCGTGCGGGCATAGTTGCATTAAAATAAAATAATCGCAGGGGAAAGGCATTTCTGTTGTTGTTCCCCTGAGGAAGGGGAACACATGCTGAAGTTTTACAAAACCGAAGGCAATGCTATCATTGAGATAGAAACGCTGGAAGCAGGATGTTGGGTTTCTGCCGTCGCGCCTACTGAAGCGGAAATATCAATGCTTGAATCTGAACTCAGTATCGACAGAGATTTTATACGATCCGCCTTGGACGAAGAGGAAACATCTCGTATTGAAAACGAGGAAGGGCAGACTTTGATAGTTTTAGACTATCCTGTTGCCGAAAAGCCTGAGCCTCAGACTTCAAAGAGAAGAAAATCAAGGTCTGATGACGATACTATTTCTTATTATACTGTTCCTATGAGTATAATACTTACAAATTGTAACGTAGTGACTGTAAGCCTTAAACCTAATTCTATAATCGACGAGTTTGCAAATAATGTTGTAAAAAACATAAAAACTCAGTTCAAGACGCAGTTTATTTTCTGCATGCTTCTCAGAATCGCAGGAAAATACCTGCAATATCTGAAACAGATAGATAAAATAAGTAATTATGTCGAAAGCCAAAGCCACAAGTCAATGAAAAATAAAGAGATCATCCAGCTTTTGGATCTTGAAAAATCTCTTGTATATTTTTCAACTTCTTTGAAATCCACTGAAACAGTTCTGGAAAAAATACTTCGCGGTCGTGTAATAAAACTGTATGATGAGGATCAGGACTTGCTTGAAGACGTACTTATAGAGGTCAAGCAGGCGATTGAAATGACTAACATATATTCAAATATTCTGTCAAATACGATGGATGTTTTTTCAAGCATTATTTCAAATAACCTTAATATGGTAATGAAAGTCCTTACTATTATAACTATCGTTATGGAGATCCCGACTATTGTTTTCAGTTTTTACGGAATGAATGTAAACGGACTTCCTTATGCTGATAGTATATATGTCCCTCTGATAATTTCAGCTATTCTTGCATTGCTTGCAGGAATTATACTTTCAAAAAGCAAATTTTATAAATAATTTTCTGAAAAAATTTACAAAATGTATTGACAAGCGCCTTGTGATGTGCTATACTTATAGTACCTCATTAGGGGCTTATTTTTTTGTGCAAAAAAATAAGCTTTTGTGGGAATAGGGTTTCTCACATCGAGGGAGGCTGGTCCGGTTGCGCCGGACAATAAAATAGGAGGTGCCGAAATGAGAGTTAAAATCACTTTGGCTTGTACAGAGTGCAAGCAGCGCAATTACAACACCAAGAAAAACAAAAAGAATGACCCTGACAGAATTGAGATCAACAAATATTGCAAATTCTGCCGTAAGCACACTCTCCACAAAGAAACAAAGTAAGAAGGAGGAAGTGTAGATGGCAAACGATCTCGAAAAAAAGGCTCAGAAGCAGGCTGAAAAAGAAAAGAAGCAGAATCAGCTTAAAAGCATGAAAGCAGCGGCTGCAAAAAAGCCCAAGAAATCGATAGTTCAGTACTTTAAAGATGTTAAGTCTGAATTTAAGAAGGTTTCTTGGCCTTCCAGAAAGCAAGTTTTCAACAATACCGTTGTCGTTCTTGTGACGATAATCGTATCCGCTGTTGGAATATGGTTGATAGATTTATTGTTCAGCGGCGCATGGAGCCTTATGCTCAGCATGTAATTGAGAGGGATAACTGATGTCAGAAGCTAAATGGTATATTTTACACACGTTTTCCGGTTATGAAAACAAGGTAGCAAATAATATCATTAAGGTAGTTGAAAACAGAAATCTTCATCACCTTATTGAAGAAGTTATGGTTCCTACCGAAACAAAAACCGAAGAGCATGACGGGAAAGTCAGAACATATGAAAGCAAGATATATCCCAGTTATGTATATGTAAAAATGGTAATGACCGATGAATCGTGGTATATTTGCCGTAATACGAGAGGTTGTACAGGCTTCGTAGGTCCCGGATCAAAACCAATACCCCTCACAGATGAGGAAGTCGCAAATCTTGGCGTAGTCAGAAAACCGACTGAAATCAACTTTGTAGTCGGTGATTCGGTTACTATTGTATCAGGAAATCTTGAAGGCTTTGAAGGAACTGTAAAAGAAATTGATGAAGCAGCAGGCACAGCTGTTGTAACTGTTTCTATGTTCGGAAGAGAAACGCCAACAACTCTTGATATGTCGATGATTCAGAAAAACAGTTAAGTTCTTTAAGTTTTTGGAGGTAAAATAAAATGGCTCAAAAAGTAGTCGGATTTATCAAATTGCAGATTCCCGCAGGCAAAGCAACGCCTGCTCCCCCTGTTGGTCCTGCGCTCGGTCAGCATGGTATAAATATTCCTGCATTCACCAAGGAATTCAATGAGCGTACAAAAAATGATATCGGACTGATTATTCCTGTTGTTATTACTGTTTATGCGGACAGAAGTTTTTCATTTATTACAAAAACACCTCCCGCAGCAGTTCTGATCAAAAAGGCTTGTGGAATTGAAACAGCTTCAGGTACACCTAACAAGACTAAGGTAGCTAAAATCAGCAAGGCTCAGGTTCAGCAGATTGCCGAACAGAAGATGAGAGATCTTAATGCAGGTTCCATTGAAGCTGCTATGTCTATGATAGCTGGCACTTGCCGTTCTATGGGTGTCGAAGTCGTTGACTGATAAGCTAAACAAAAGCATATGATTTGTTCATAATGTAATGTTATATGAACAATTTGCCTTTAATTATTCATTAAACAATATTGACAGTGGGAGGTTCTTTGAACCGTTTGACCACAAGGAGGATAATAAATGAAACACGGAAAAAAATATATTGAAAGCGCAAAACTGGTAGATTCCACTAAATATTATGAAGTAAACGACGCTTTGGGTCTTGTTTGTCAGACTGCTAAAGCAAAGTTTGACGAAACCGTGGAAATGCATATCAGACTTGGCGTTGACTCACGTCATGCTGATCAGCAGGTAAGAGGCGCAGTTGTTCTTCCCAACGGTACCGGTAGAACAGTAAGAACTCTTGTTTTTGCTAAAGGCGATAAGATAAAAGAAGCAGAAGAAGCAGGTGCTGATTACGTTGCTGATGACGATACAGTAAAGAAGATTCAGGACGGTTGGATGGATTTCGATGTTGTTATTGCTACTCCTGACATGATGGGTATTGTAGGTCGTCTTGGTAAAGTGCTCGGTCCTCGTGGACTCATGCCTAACCCCAAGGCAGGTACAGTTACTCCTGAAGTAGGAAAAGCTGTTCAGGAAGCTAAAGCAGGTAAGATCGAGTATCGTCTTGATAAGACCAATATTATTCACTGCCCTATCGGAAAGGTTTCATTCGGTGGTGCGAAGCTTGAAGAAAACTTTGAAGCTCTTATGAGTGCAGTTGTTAAGGCTAAACCTGCTGCTGCAAAGGGCACATATATAAAATCCTGCACTGTTTCCTCTACAATGGGTCCTGGCGTAAAGGTTAATACTGTTAAATACGGTGCATAATTTTTCAATAAAAACATGTTTGCCTATTGACAAACATGTTTTTTTATGCTATAATATTTTTGCTGTTCTAAAGACAGCAGGTCGCATATGCGCTAACGGTCTACGCCGCCTGCCGAGGAATGGGAAGTAATTGATAATTGCGTCCTTTTCCTTTGGAAAAGGACTTTTTGTTCCCCTTTTTAGTGACAGCAATACTAAAATAGGAGGTAAAATCATGCCAAGTCAGAAGATCCTGGAATCTAAGCAGCAGTATGTCAACGAGCTTGCAGACAAACTTAAAAATTCCGCATGCGGAGTTATTGTTGACTACAAGGGCATAAACGTTGCAGATGATACCGCACTTAGAAAAAGTCTTCGCGAAGCGGGAGTTGAGTACTTTGTTGTAAAGAATACTCTGCTTAAGAGAGCAGCTGAGGCTGCCGGTATTGAAGGCCTTGATGCTCATCTTGAAGGAACCACCGCAATCGCTCTTTCCAAGGAAGACATAATTGTTGCACCTAAGCTGCTGTACAAGCAGGTAGAAGCATCAAAGGACACTTTCTCTATCAAAGTCGGTTTTATTGACGGTAAGACTATAACTGCGGAAGAAGTTATAGAGTATGCTAAACTGCCTGATAAGGACACTTTGGTTGCGAAATTCCTGTATGTGCTTCAGGCACCCATCCAGAAGCTTGCTATTGCTGCAAGCGAGATTGCAAAGAAAAACGAAGAATCTGCTGCATAATTTTTGCAGTACAACACAAATTTTAATTTACGGAGGAACATAAAAATGGCTTCAGAAAAAGTTTTGGCATTAGTAGAAGAAGTTAAGGGACTTACTGTTCTTGAACTTAATGAACTGGTAAAGGCTCTTGAGGAAGAATTTGGCGTATCTGCAGCTGCTATGGCTGTTGCTGCTCCTGCTGCCGGCGGTGCTGCCGCTGCGGAAGAAAAGACAGAGTTTGATGTAGTTCTTGCAAGCTTTGGCGACGCTAAGATGAACGTTATCAAAGCTGTAAAGGATATTTGCGGTCTCGGTCTTAAGGAAGCTAAGGAGCTGGTTGAAGCTGCTCCTAAGACCCTTAAGGAAGCAGTTGCTAAGGCAGAAGCTGAAGAAATCAAGGCTAAGCTCGAAGAAGCAGGCGCTAAGGTTGAACTCAAGTAAAAGCTTGTCTTACAATAATTTCAAAGTTATAAAAGCGGACAGTTGTTTTCTGTCTGCTTTTATTTTTTGAAATAACTTTTTATGTCCTTTAACCCTTGACAAAAGTATATATTCATAGTATAATTTATTTTTAGAGCATTTAAATAAAGCATAAAAAGAAATAATTCAGCGAGGTAGAAAAGTGGCAAAGGAAAGGTTAACGGTAGCAGGGGCAATGGTGCGTGCTCTTGAGGCAGAGGGCATAAAACATATCTTTGGATATCCCGGTGCAGCTATATGCCCGTTTTTTGACGAACTGATTAAATCAGATATAAAGAATATTTTGGTAAGGCACGAAGCAAACAGTGGCCATGCTGCAAGCGGATATGCAAGAGTTACGGGAAAGCCTGCAGTTTGTGCTGCAACCTCAGGTCCGGGTGCTACTAATCTTATTACTGCTATTGCAACAGCACATATGGACAGTGTTCCCATGATCGCCATAACAGGTCAGGTCGTAAGCAGTCAGTTGGGCAGAGATGCTTTTCAGGAAGCTGATATAACCGGTGCGGCTGAGCCTTTTGTAAAACATAGTTATCTCGTTAAAAATCCGGATGATATAGGTGACGTAATAAAAAAAGCATTTTTCATAGCATCTACCGGAAGACCCGGTCCTGTTCTTATTGATGTTCCAATGGACATTCAAAAACAGGTAATCGAATTTGAATATCCCGAAAAGGTGGAAATCCGTTCGTATAAGCCCAGTATTTTTGGAAATAAGCTCCAGATAAAAAAAGCGGCTGAAGCTTTGAAAAACAGTAAAAGGCCTCTTATATGCGCAGGCGGCGGAATTTTCATGTCAAACGCATGTGAGCAATTAAAAATACTTTCTGAAACTTGCGATATACCTATAATTGTTACTATGATGGGAATCGGTTCAGTTCCTACTAATCATAAGAATTATTATGGTATGCTCGGCATTTTTGGAAGAAAAATTGCAAATCAGGCATTGAAATTATGTGATTTGCTTATTGTACTCGGCGCCCGTATGAGCGACAGAGCTGTTACGTCTATGGCTCCTTTTTCCGATACAACAGTAATACATATAGACGTTGATCCTGCTGAAATAGGAAAGAATGCTCCTGTTAATATTCCGATAGTCGGGGATGTAAAGACCATTCTTGAACAGTTCATAGCTGAGCTGGAACCTATGAAGCATGATGAGTGGCAGAACGACCTCTATCAGAATAAGATCGCATTTGAGACGCAAACAGCAAATATTGTTGATACATATGTCAATCCTAAACTGTTTATTAAATCATTGTGCAGGGTTTTGCCGCAAAAACGTGTTATTTGCGCAGATGTAGGTTCTAACCAGATATGGACGGCAAACAATATTGAAATCGGCGAAGATGGAAGATTTATAACTTCAGGCGGTATGGGCACTATGGGATATGCTCTTCCTGCTGCCATAGGAGCAAAATGTGCCGATGAAGGTGTTGAGGCTGTAGCGATATGCGGTGACGGAAGCTTTCAGATGAGCTTTATGGAACTTGCTACCGCAGTTCAGCATAATATAAACGTTAAAACTGTTGTTTTTGTAAACAACAAGCTTGGAATGGTAAGAGAATATCAGAATAATAACTATGAGGGCAGACACACGATGATAGACCTCAGCGGAAGTCCTGACTTTCTGAAAATTGCAGAAGCGTACGGAATACGCGGAAGAACGGTCACATCCAACGATCAGATTGCTGAAGCGGTCAAAGAGCTTGTGGAAACTGATGCTCCGTATTTGCTTCAGGTTATTGTGGATAAAAATCAAAAATCTCTTATTCTGTAATATGTGGGAAAGGAAGGAATATGAAGCATACAATTTCAATATTGGTTGAAAATCATGCCGGTGTACTGGCGAGAATTTCCGGACTTTTTGCCCGCAGAGGATTTAATATTTACAGCCTTGCAGTGGGAGTTACAGATGATGAAAGCGTTTCCCGCATCACTATTGTTGCAGACGGAGATGACTATACATTAGAGCAGATAGAGAAGCAGCTGAATAAGTTGATAGACGTAATAAAAGTGCGTACCGTAAAAGCCGATGAACTTCTTCAGAGAGAATTGGTACTGATTAAAGTAAGCTGTAACGCTGCTCAAAGACATGAACTTATTTCAATTGCCGAAATAACGCAGGCAAAAATATCAGATATTTCAGTCGATTCGATGACCCTTGAGTTATCCGCTAACGATTCTAATCTTAATAATTTTCAGGAACTTCTTCGTCCATACGGCATAAAAGAAGTTGTCAGAACAGGAACAATTGCAATTCAAAAGGGAACAGCTTCCCTTAGGATATAAAAAAGAAGAAGGAGAAACAAAATTATGGCAAAGCTTTATCATCAGGAAGACTGCAATCTGTCGCTTCTCGACGGAAAGAAAGTGGCTATTATAGGCTACGGCAGCCAGGGACATGCACATGCATTGAATTTGAGGGACAGCGGAGTTGACGTTGTCATCGGTCTTTACAATGGAAGCAAATCTTGGGCAAAGGCTGAAAAAGCAGGATTTAAAGTAATGACTGCCGCTGAAGCAGCAAAAGAAGCTGACATTATAATGATACTCATCAACGATGAACGTCAGGCCGATATGTACAAGGAGAGCATCGCTCCCAACCTTACCGCAGGAAAAGCTATTGCTTTTGCTCACGGTTTTAATATACATTTCGGACAAATCGTCCCTCCTGCTGATGTAGACGTTATTATGATCGCACCTAAAGGTCCGGGACATACCGTTCGTTCTGAATATACCATTGGCAGAGGTGTTCCTTGCCTTGTGGCCGTTCAGCAGGACGCTACCGGCAGAGCAATGGATATTGCGCTTGCATATGCAGCAGGAATCGGCGGTTCAAGAGCGGGCGTTCTTGAAACTACCTTCAAGATGGAAACCGAAACTGACCTGTTTGGTGAACAGTGCGTTCTTTGCGGCGGTGTTACCGCATTGATGAAGGCAGGATTTGAAACACTTGTAGAAGCAGGTTATGACCCTCAGAATGCTTATTTTGAATGTATCCATGAAATGAAGCTTATAGTTGACCTTATATATAAGGGCGGATTCGGTATGATGAGATATTCTATTTCTGATACAGCCGAATTTGGCGACTACGAGATTGGAAAGAGAATCATAAATTCTGACGTAAAGGCAGAAATGAAGAAGGTCCTGGGTGAGATTCAGGATGGTACATTTGCCCGCAACTGGATCATGGAGAACAAGATGGGTCGTTCTCATTTTAATGCATGCAGAAGAATTGAAAGCGAACATCAGCTTGAACAGGTCGGCACTGAAATTCGCAAGATGTATGCATGGAGCGATGACGGAAATAAGTCCATTGACGAAATTGCAGATGCAAAATTCAGCAATTAAGGTTTAATTTAAGCCCCTGTTTTCAGGGGCTTTTTGTTTATTTACGGAGGGTAGACATATGACTATTTTTTATAAATACTGCGGTAAAATGTATGCCAACATAACCAATCAGTGTCCTTGTGCGTGTGAATTTTGCATAAGAAAAAATGGTGACAGTGTTGGAAATAATGATAGTTTGTGGCTTGAACATGAGCCGAGTTATGAAGAGATAGTTGATGCATTTGAAAGCTTTGACAAAACAGGAATAAATGAGTTGGTCTTCTGCGGCTATGGTGAACCGATGATGAGAGCGGAGCTGCTTTTGCAGGTAGCTAAGTATGTCAAGGAAAAGACAGGGATGAAAATACGCGTAAACACAAATGGTTTGGTAGCGCTTATGGATCCGTCATTTGACATTTCATCTTTTAAATGGAAGATAGATGCTGTTTCAATAAGTCTTAACGCCTCCGATCCTGAAAAATATCTCCGTATTACGCACCCGAAGTATGGCCTGCCCTCATATAATGCGATGCTGCATTTTGCTATTGCAATAAAAGAATATGTGCCTGATGTAATGCTGACTATCGTGGACAAGGAGCTTGGCGAGGAGGAGATAGAGCTTTGCAAAATAAGAGCAAAAGAGGACTGTGGACTTCCTCTAAGGATAAGACATTACATTACAGATAACTCCGATGAGGAAAATGTATAACGGATAGCTTCACACAGTATCTGAAATTTATTCAAATACGATTTAATGAATGTTAAGTGAAATTTGTAACTATTGACAAAGATTTTATATGGTGATATACTAATTATACAAGTGTAGTTATTGTTCGGCATTTGAATAAATACAAAGGAGATTTTGTTCTATGGATTTTAAAACATCTAAAACCTATGCTAACCTTCAAACAGCTTTTGCAGGTGAGAGCCAGGCGAGAAACAAGTATACCTATTATGCTTCAAAGGCAAAGAAAGACGGTTATCAGCAGATCGCAGATTTATTTCTTGAAACTGCTGAGCAGGAAAAGGAACACGCTAAGATCTGGTTCAAGCTGCTTAACGGCGGGTCTATAAGTGATACTGTTGAAAACCTTAAAGACGCTGCGGTGGGTGAAAACTATGAATGGACTGATATGTACAAAGGCTTTGAGCAGACGGCAAGGGAAGAAGGATTTAATGATATTGCTGATCTTTTCGCAGGTGTTGCCAAAATTGAGGCAGCGCATGAAAAACGCTACCTTAAGCTGCTTGAAAACGTTCAGGGAGGACTTGTTTTCAGCCGTGACGGCGATATGGTATGGCAGTGTTCAAACTGCGGTCATATACATATAGGAAAATCAGCTCCCGAAGTATGTCCTGTTTGCAATCACCCACAAGCATATTTTAAGATTATGGCTGAAAATTATTGATAAATGAACAAAAAATTAAGGCTGATACTTTTTATAAGTATCAGCCTTGTTTTTATTTGCTTAAATTTAGTTTTATTATGTTTTCATCGTCTGAAAGAGTTATGACATTATATAGGAAAAGGAGCTGATCGTAATCTTCCAAAGATACAAATAACTGTAAATCAGAATTTATATATCTTAAATCTATCATAGTGATCTTACTGTATTCTTTCGCAAGGAAGGGAACCATTGAGTGTGCATAACTGTCTTTTATAATGAGCAGGGAACGGTCATTATCCGCAAGGTCTGATTCAACAGTTACAATAGGAGAATTTTGTCCCAGAAAAGAGGAATATTTGTCTTTTACATTCAAAAATTCCCTGAAGTACATGCTGTCATATTCTGTATATTTAACATTGCCTGTTGCATTGTTATAACTTTCATAGACTGAAACTTTAACTTTCGGTTCATTTTCTTTCAGTGTGTAGTAATCTATTGTATCAGGCGTTACATCAAAATCAAGCGTTTTTGAAAAAAGCGTTCCTCGGAATTCATTACTTGCATGTTCAACAGAAAAATCGTCAAGTTCTTTTGGCGTGTAATTCAGCATTTCCGATGCAGACTTATATCCGAGATATGCGCCATAGCTGGTCCAATGGTGGTCAGTCCTGTAATAAATATAAGAGCCTTCTTTTTTAGCTTCTGCTAAAGCTGAATAAACATCAATAGTCCCGTTAAATCCTGTGAGCGAATCATAAAAGTTATCTATAAATTCCTTTTGACTTCCCACAACAGCATGATCAGGCAGGTCGTCCAAATATATTTCCTGGGCATTAGGAACGAGCATAAAATATGGATCAATACCCGGATGGTTTTCAATAAATTTATTTATTGCTTTTATATTTTTTTGCAGCAGCTCCTCATCATAATCTTTCCACACCTGCATCATCATATTGTTTCTTATGAATACGCCGTTTATTTCGTCCTTGCCGATTGCCATGTCAGTTTTATTTTTGAAAACTATCCAATTTTCGCGTGCAAAAAATCTGTCTGAAAGCCAATCGTCAAAATCTGTCATAAAAGTTCCGTTTTTGTATGTTTTTAAAGACAAGCTGGGAAAGCCGATAAGATATTTATTTTCATTTTCGGAAAACGGCTTTGCTTCTTTTGGCATATAAATAAAGGTTAGAATCGGCATTGCTATAAGAAAGAGTGCAAAGAAAACTATCATTATTTTTTTATATAAATTTTTCATTGTAATTGCTCCTCCTTCTAAAAGTTGAAATATAAGAACGGATTGTATGTCGCATTTGCAAGATAAGCGGTCGAAAGAACCAGAACAGCCATCTTTACTATTGGGGTGGAATAGTTGATGATATTAGGAATTTTTGTTTTTGCAAATTCTATGAGTTTCTTGAAAACATCTGTGCATGCAAATGCTGCAACAACAAGCATAAGGGCATAATTCTTAAGCAGATACAATCCCTGATCGTCGAATAAAATTCCCGTTCCGCCAAACATAGAACCTATATATCCGAAAGCGGTAGGCAGGTTTGCGGTGTCAAACAATACCCAGCCTAAAACAACCAACAGCATTGTATAAAGCCATGAGAAAAATGACGGTATTCTGTCAAGTATTTTTCCGAGAAACAGCTTTTCAAGTATTATTACAACTCCATATAAAACGCCCCACAAAATGAAGTTCCAGCTTGCGCCGTGCCATATACCCGTAAGCAACCAAACAACGGCAAGGTTGAAAACTGTTCTTTTCATACCTTTGCGGCTGCCGCCGAGAGGGAAGTATACATAGCTTTTGAACCATGCTCCCAAAGTTATATGCCATCTGCGCCAAAATTCGCTTATACTTTTTGATTGATACGGATAATTGAAATTCTGCGGGAAATTAAATCCCATCATCTTTCCTAAACCGATAGCCATATCCGAATATCCTGAAAAGTCAAAATATATCTGGAACGTATAAGCGATTATGCCGAGCCATGCTGTAAGTACAGATAATTCTCCTGTATCAAATCCCTTGACAGTGGTCCATAACAGACCGATGTTATTTGCTATAAGGACTTTTTTGCCGATTCCTGTAATGAATTTTATTATTCCTTCATAAAGACAGTCAAAATTTATTACTCTGTCGTCAAGTTCAGCCGCTATATCATCATATCTTACGATAGGACCTGCAACTATCTGAGGGAAAAGTGTAACAAACGCCGCAAATGAGATCGGATTTTTCTGAACTTTTATCTTTCTCATATACATATCTATTGTATATGACATGGAT
Source organism: uncultured Ruminiclostridium sp. (assembly GCA_947629925.1). Classification (GTDB taxonomy): domain Bacteria; phylum Bacillota; class Clostridia; order Oscillospirales; family Ruminococcaceae; genus Ruminiclostridium_E. The sequence continues at coordinate 34,468 of CANRFO010000015.1, read as the reverse complement.
TGAAATGTGAAGAAACTGATTCCTATTGGAAGCGGAAGCGCTCTGCTTGGGTCATAAAATGCTGTACCAAATATTGCGTCTATATTTTGCAGGACAAATCCGCCGTATTTGAACACGCCCAGTAAACCGAGATTCATTACCAGTGAAACGATAAGGCAAATTCTTCTTACAGCTTTTCTGTTATCAAACTTATAAATAAGCAGCCCCGCTGTATAGTCGATCAGCGTTGAAGCTATCATCACAAGTACATAAAGCGGTTCGCCCCATGCGTAAAAGACAATCCCGCTTATAAGGATAAACAGATTCTTCAGCTGCTTAGGCGTAATATAATACACTATAAGAACAATAGGTAAAAATAGAAACATGAATGTCAGACTGGAAAATACCATTTATAATTTCTTCCCCTTTATTTATATATTAAAAAAATTATATCAGAATTGTATATCATAGTCAATTACAAAACGGTAACAAATTATCTGATTTTTTCAAGTGCCTGTTTATATTCATCTTCCGTATACATTGTGTTCAGCACTTCGAGTATTGCCGTTGTGGATAAAGCCGAAGGAAGAGAAAGTTCTTTCAGAAGTTTTTTTCTTTTTTCTTCTGAGTTTGCCCGTCCGATAAGACCGTCGTCAAAAAGCCTTGCTCTTGTAAATACTAAACTTTCTTTTTTTTCATTGTCGGAAACGGTTATTCCCGCTTTTTCAAAAGCTTCAGTAAGAATTTTAACAGAAATGCCTTCAACGCCTAACTTTCCTTCTTTTGAAGGTTCAGCTTTGCGTTTTTCCTTGCCGAATATTTCAGGAATATATATATTTATTATTTTCCCTTTGGAAGTGCAGCCCTTGATATAGTTTCTTATTTTAAATCCTGCGCTGTCACTGTCTGTGAGTATTATAATTCCGTCTTTTTCCGCAAGTTCTTTTATCAGTGATATTTTTTCTTTATTTTTAAAAATTGAAAAGCCGTCGGTAGTTATAATAAGAGAGTCTATCATTGAGGAAAGTTTTATTTTATCATATTTTCCCTCAACAATGACCGCTTGTTTAAGATGCAACATTTTAACTCCTAATCTGTCATATTTGTTTCATTCATTTCCATTTCATCTAAAATATTGTTTATTCTTTCAAGTTCTTCAGGATATGTAAAAATTACGGCTTCGCCGTCGTCTCTTCTGTACACTTCACAATTATTTGCTTTTTCATGTTCCTTTATTTTGTCCTCAAGACCTTCAAATCTGTTTAAATATCTGCTGTAATGAGGAAATATTTCAAAATAAGAGGTAAGATCTACCCCGGTAAGATCAGTCAGCCCCACTTCATCGTTCATCTCAGGGGTAAGGCTCGCAATAAAATCTATATTTCTTTGAAGTACAAGAGCACCTGCGCTGATACCTATCAATATTTTTTCCATAGAAATTTTTTTAAGAATTTCTTCAGCTTTTGCGGTTTTTATTGCTTTCAGCAAATAAAAAGGATTTCCTCCGTTTATTTCAACTACGTCATAGTCAAGAAGTTTTTCAGGTTTGTCTGTATCAAAATCAAAGTAATCCACCGTCAGTCCCAAAGATTCAAGTTCAGCGGTAATTCTTGGAATGTGATAGTCCTTTTCTTTGTAAGGGAACGATGCTGTTGTGATGATAACGGAAGTTGAAAATGGAATATATTTTTTTCTTTCTTTTAAGATATCTAAAATCTTTTCTGATGAAAGACCGTCAGATGTAAGCATTATCATAGTGATCACCTCTTATCGATAAGTTCAAGTATGGTTTTTTCCAATAAAAATCTTTTATCTATGCTTGTTGATTTACATTTTATATCTGCATTAAATATTATCTGAATTGAATCTCGCAGATCCTGAAGATTCATTTTTGTGCTTTCGCTGTACCTTCTTGCTGCAAATGTAGCTTTTGCTCCTGTATATCCGAAATCAGACGCTACCTGCTGAGGAAAAATATCGTGTTCATTAGCTGCCTTTGCGTAATAATAGTCTGCAAATGTTGATGCAAGGGTCGATAAAACGACAATCGGTTCGGCTTTTTGTTCCAGTAATTCATTTAGTATTTTTAATGTTCGGTTTTTATTTCCCGCAATTATAGCGTCTGATAAAGTAAACACCTTTGTTTCCAGTTTTTTGGCTACCATTATATCAATGGTTTCTCTTGTTATCTCTTCACCTTCTGCTATGTAGCAGCACAATTTTTCTGTTTCAACAGACGCTAATGTCAAATCACAAGCTGTTATTTCAGCAAGATACTCTGCATTTGTTCGTGAAATAAGGCGTTTTTTCCGTGCAACTTTTTTGCTGATAAGTTCGCCTATTTTCATTTTATTGAGTGGTTTAAATTCGCAAACAGCAGCATATTTTTTTATATACTCAAACAAATTTTTCATTTTTTCAGAACGCAGTGAAAATGAACAATCTGTCAAGTAAAAAACGACGATAGTTGTGTCAGGAACATTTTTGATCAGCTCTTTGAATGCGTCAGCCTCTTCTTCTGTTAATTTTTCAGGATTAAAATCATTTATCAGTATTACCTTATAATCTGAAAAGAAGGGAAGTGCTTCCACATGGTCGGAAAGAATATTAAGATCAGGATTTCCGTTCATTTCCAACAGATTTATATCTGAAGGATCTTCTCCCAGCGCTACCGTTTTTATGCGCTGTACATATGTTCTTGTGAGAAAAGCTTCCTCACCATAGAAAAAATAAACACCGGAAAATTTACCGCTTTTAATATCGGAATTTAACTTTGTTTCGGTTATAACAGGCATGGCTTCTCCTTTTGATCACGACTTGTACATGAATCCATTTTCGTTTATTATATAATTTGCAGATTCATAGTAAAGATTAGTAAAATTATAGTCTTCACTTATTCGTCTGCTTGAACAGTAAACTTGTCCTGACATTTTCGGAATGTTCTTTTTATATCCGTATATGACGCTTATCATATCATCTTTTGGATCTGCAGAAGGTGAAATGCTTAAAGAAATGTTATTTGCGATTATTGTGCTGTATTTTTCTCCACAGCTCACCGTGATATTTTTACCGACAGAGTATTGTTTTGTTTCAGAATCAGGAGGCGAAAATAAATCACAAGGAATGTTTTCAAAGGCTTCCATATTGTTATGTGTACTGTTTATAAGACGTAAAACCTGCACTTTATCCAAAAAATTATTTTGCATATACTCATTTATATATTCAAATATATCATTTGAGTCGTCACTGGCAAAAATGCAAACACATGTTTTGTCATCAACTATTACGCATGCGTCATCACCGTCAGAAAACATAAGCAGCTTTGTTTTGTCAGATTCCGATATATTTACAGCTGTTACTGCGCCTACTAAAACACATACTGAAAGACCTATTGCCATTGCTGCACGTTCGGGACTTTTAAAAATCAGATAAATCGCAGTGGTAAATATTATTTCAGCTGAGAACAATATTCCGATAAAATCATAATCCAGACTTATGTAACCATATTTAAAACTTCCGAAGAAATTTATAAGAGAGATCATTGCTTTTGAACATATTCCTGCCACAAACATAAGGCCGCTTCCGAATGCACCCGTCAAAGCAAAAAGTGTTACGCAAATAAGTGCAGGGAAGAACAGCGGGTACAGCAGCATATTCATAAATATTCCTATTATTGAAAATCCACCGAAAAATATACAGCTTAACGGCATAGTACATATTGTTGCGCATAAAGAGCCTATTATTGCTGCCTTTACGGATTTAAACCGTTTGGAAATGAGTTTTTTACAGAAAAACGGAGCAAGCGTACCAACTCCGAAAGCGCCTGCCACAGACAACAGCAACCCTATATCCAAACATGAGTAAGGTCTGAAAAGTGTTATTGCAAGAATAGCAAGTCCGAGAGAATTCAGCGTATTTCCTTTCCTCATAAATAAATCAGCGCCGTAAAACACAATGAGCATAATTCCTGCCCTTATAACGGAAACAGACATTTTGAAGAATATCATAAAAATAAATATCAAAGCTGTCAGAATTGAAAATTTTATTATTCTTCTATTTCTGAAAGGCGTAAGCGATATTATAATCATCAATATATGGGAAATAATTGTGAGATGAAGACCTGAAACAGCAGTGAAATGACTGATCCCCGCCCGCTTGATATTATTTGAGAGTTCATATGAAAGATTGGATTTATCACCCAGAAACAAAGCGTTCAGCAGATTGCCTTCTTCTCCTGAAAGAAAAATTTTTATTCTTTCTCCAACATAATCGCTGTAATTAACTATTATGGAGCGGATATTAAAATCTTCTGAATGAGTTATTTCAATTGAAGAATCAGAGGTAGCCTTTAAAAATATACCTTTTGTTTTGTAGTAACTTTCTTCGGAAAATTCTGTATTGTCTTTGAGCGATGATAATTTGCCGCTGAATTTTATATGATCACCTACTGAACAGTGAGTGTCAGTTGAAAATAAAGTTATTGATGTATTAACACCGTTTATATTGGTTTCTATAACATAAGATGCGGTATCGTTTGAGTAATGTTCGACTTCAGATACGATTCCGTTTATTTCTGCGGTTTTACCTTCATATGATAATATCGGCTCATAAACCAGAATAGTGTATATTCCGTAAACAGAAGCAGCTGCAAAGGCTGTGAAACATATTATTGAGGGTATTGCTTTTCTTGCAAATGTAAAAATCAAAGCAACGATCAATAAAATTCCTGCAAAAACAAATACAAAAACGGAATTAAAAATTGTAGCACAAATAAGACCTGCAAGGTATGAAAACCCTATTAAGCCTAATTTGTGCTTCATAACATTATTGATGCCTCCCGAAGGGAAACATTTCTCCTTTCGGTTTATTATATTATTGAAAATTTTTCAGCAAAGTTCAGTATTCAGCTTTTTGCCGCCTAAGAGATGAAAATGCAGGTGTCTGACAGTTTGTCCTCCATCGCAGCCTACATTTGTTACTATTCTGAATCCGTTTTCTAATTTGAATTCTTCAGCAAGCTTTGCTGCAACAGCAAATATTTTTGATACAACGTCGGTATTATTTTCATTCAACTTGTCTGCTCCGTCGATGTGTACTTTCGGAATAATGAGTATATGAACAGGCGCCATGGGGTTTATATCCTTGAATGCGAGTATTTCATCGTCTTCATATACTTTTGATGAAGGGATCTCACCTGCAATTATTTTGCAAAAAAGGCAGTTATCCATAAAATTTTCTCCTTTTAATCTTTAAGCATTTCCTGAGCTATATTTTTTACTGCTATAAGCGCTTCGTCGATTTTTGTAATATCACCTATGCCCGACATAGCCATATCAGGCTTTCCGCCGCCTTTGGCTCCTGTGATCTCAGCGACCTTTCTTACAATTTGTCCTGCATTTGCACCCTTGGCAATTGCCTCAGGACTGCAAAAACATACAAAATTTCCTTTTCTGTCGCTTACACCGGCAAGAACAGCTATATAACTGTTTTCTTTATTCTTTATGCCGTCGACTGCTCTGCGAAGATTATCCCCTGATGTACCGGTAAGCATAGCAGTTAATATCTTTATGCCGCATACTTCCTCAAGGTTATCATACAGACCTTTAAGCTGAGATGAGGATATCTGTTCGTTAAGTTTCTCAATTTCTCTTTTTAAGTCATGAACTTCAGACTGAAGACTCTCGCAGCGGCTTAAAATTGCACCGTCATTTGAAACCTTCATTATAGAACCGATTTTTGAAAGCATTATGTTCATTGCGTTGAACGCCTTTATAACTTCAAATCCTGTTATGGCTTCTATACGTCTTACACCGCTCGCAACAGAGGTTTCAGTTATAATTTTAAAAAGTCCTGCCTGCGCAGTGTTAGTAAGATGAGTACCACCGCAGAATTCGGTGGAAAATCCGGGAACAGTAACAACCCTGACTATTTTACCGTATTTTTCACCAAACAATGCCATAGCTCCGCGCTTTTGAGCTTCTTCAATAGGAAGCTCTTCGGTAATTACAGGAGTTGCTTTAAGAATTTCTTCATTTACTATTTTTTCTACTTCTGCAATTTCTTCAGAAGTCATTGCATTAAAATGTGAAAAATCAAAGCGGCATTTATACGGGTCAACATAAGAACCTGATTGGTGAACATGGTCGCCTAAAACACGCCTTAAAGCAGCTTGCAGAAGATGCGCGCTTGTGTGGTTTCTTGCAGTAGCCATACGCAGTTTTTCGTCTACCTGTGCAGTAACGCTGTCATCTTTATAAAAAGAGCCGCTTTCCACATGACATTCGCATACAAATTGACCACCGCCAAGCTTCTTTGTGTCAACTACATTAAGAATATTATCTCCGTTTGTGATAATGCCTTTATCTCCGACCTGACCGCCGCTTTCAGCATAAAACGGTGTCGTTTCGATCAATACTATAACATCGTCGCCTTCAGTGCATGAATCAACTACTTCGCCGTCTTTAAGTATCACTTTAAGCTGCGTTTCAGCAGTTAAGCTTTCGTATCCGACAAATTTTGTTGTATATCCATTGAACGAGTCCATTGACGCTTCGTCCCAGCCGCCTTTGAATGCCTGATTTGAACGGGCGGTAGCACGTTGCGTTTCCATAAGTTCGCGGAAACGTGCTTCATCAAGCGTAAGATTTTTTTCAGCAAGTATTTCTTTTGTAAGATCAAGAGGGAAGCCGTAGGTATCATGAAGCTTGAATACATCTTCGCCGCTCAGGATACTGTTTGTATCCATTTTGTCAATAAGGCTCTGCAACATCTGTGTACCTTTTTCGACTGTCTTGTTGAAGCTGTCCTCTTCTGCCTGAAGAACTTTTTTAATATATTCACGCTTTTCGTTTACTTCAGGATAAGCGGTTTCATTTTCGTTTATAACGCTGTCTGCTACTTTATAAAGGAAGCTTTCATTCATTCCGAGAAGTCTTCCGTGACGTGCAGCTCTTCTGATAAGTCTTCTGAGCACATATCCTCTTCCTTCGTTGGAAGGTCTTACACCGTCGCCTATAAGAAATGTGCTTGCTCTTACATGGTCTGTGATAACACGAATTGAAACATCATCTTTTTCGTTTTCTTTATATTTTTTGCCTGTAATTTCACATATCGTTTTGATTATGTTCTGGGCAGTATCTACTTCAAACATATTATCTACGCCTTGCATAACGCATGCAAGACGATCAAGCCCCATACCGGTATCGATATTTTTATTTGAAAGCATTGTGTAATTGCCGTTGCCGTCATTATCAAACTGTGTAAATACAAGGTTCCATATTTCGATAATTCTGTCGCATTCGCCTGCTTGCTCAAAGTCAATAAAAGGACCGTATTTTTCGCCGCGGTCAAAATGTATTTCGGAACAAGGACCGCAGGGACCGCTTCCATGTTCCCAGAAGTTATCCTTTTTACCTAATTTGATTATTCTGTCGCGTGGAACACCGATTTCGTTTGCCCATATTTCACCCGCTTCATCGTCTTCGGTATATATAGTTACCCAAAGTCTGTCTTCAGGTATTTCCAAAACTTTTGTAAGATACTCCCAAGCCCATGCAATTGCTTCATGCTTAAAATAGTCGCCGAATGAAAAATTGCCCAGCATTTCAAAATAAGTGCCGTGCCTTGCGGTTTTTCCCACATTTTCAATATCAGGAGTACGAATACATTTCTGACAGGTTGTTACTCTTTTGCAGGGCGGTGTTTCAACACCCTGAAAATATTTTTTTAACGGGGTCATTCCCGCATTGATCAGAAGTACGGAATTATCGCCCTGCGGTACGAGCGGAGCGGAATCCATTCTGAGGTGCCCCTTGCTCTCAAAAAATTTCAGATAGCTTTCTCTTAAATCATTAAGACTTGTCCATTTCATTTTTGTATATACCTTTCATTTAAAATTTACATACAATATTTATTATATTCCGATCAGGTCAAAAGTCAATCGGATTTTATCATCAGCCGAGTTTTTCATAATCAGCTTTAAGCTTATTTATAAGCTCGGAAATTCTTGAAGAAGGACGTTCAAAAAAAATATTGTTGATGTATATTATTTTTCCATTGTTTGCAGCATCAAGCTGGGATAACGTTTCATCTGATAATATATCTTCTTCTGCATACTTATCGTTTACAAAAATTATATCAGGCTGATCGTTTACAAGCATTTCCAAGTCATAAGTATATGCTGATGAGTTTTTTGCAACGTTTGTCCCGAACAATGAAAGAACGTTACTTTCAAATGTATCTCCTCCCGCAACGGAAAGATTTTCAGTGATATATGCAAATTTACCTACATTAACGGATTGATTGTCTGATAGAAGCTCTGAAAATGTTGAAAAGGCTTCCTCACCTTTCTCATTACCTGTGAACATTCCTTCAAAGATGAGTCCGAGAGAAGTGTATATTGATTCAAAGCCTTTTATTGTAGTAGGTGCCGGTATATTTACCGTTGTTATGCCTGCCTGTTCCATTGTAAAAATATCCTTGGAGGCAATAGGGGAAGAGGTTATTACTAAGTCGGGCATCAAATCACTTATTTTGTCAATATTTGGATTTGCAGAGCTTCCGACATCATCGGCGCTCAGTATGCTTGCAGGATAATCGCAATAGCTTCCGCGACCTATTATTTTGTCACCGTATCCTATTTCATAAATTATTTCTGCAAGAGCAGGAGAAAGGCATACAACTTTTTCCGGCTTTTTGCTTATAACAGAATCATTTAGAGTAAAAGGATACGGAGAAGGTTCTTCGGAAACTGTTGTATTTTCAGTATTTTCAGTTATATCAGGTGTATCGCTTATATCGTTGCTGCAAGAACACAAAATAAAAACAGTTGCCAGCAAAAGAGCAGATATTTTCTTCATGAATGTTCCTTTCAGATATATCACTTTATTTCAAGCCCTAACGCTAATCTCGCTTCAATCATATCAACATATTGCTTAGCAATTCTGGGAGAACGCCCGCCACGTTTCAGTGCAAATCTCTCCACACCTGCGGTAAATGTATCTTTATCAATATTAAGTCCTCTGCTTTCTGCAATTTTGAGGGCAATTTCAGTAAACTGGTCTTTATTTGGAGAAGAAAAAGTAACAAACAGACCAAATCTTTCAGAAAGCGACATATTGTCATCAACGGCGTCGCTTTTATGTACATAGTTCTCACTACGGTTCAGAGCTGTTTCTTTTATAATATGCCTTCGGTTTGTGGTTGCATAAATAAGAACATTATCGGGTTTGATGGACAGAGAACCGTCAAGTGCCTGTTTAAGTGCAAAAAATCCGTCGTCATCTTCCGAAAAGCTCAGATCATCTATGAATATGATAAAATGAAGAGGTATTTCTCTTAGCACATCATACAAGTCAAAAAGCCTTGAAATTTGAGATTTATCTATCTGTATCATTCTCAGAGAAGAATATTCATTCAAAAGCGCTTTTATTGTGCTGGATTTTCCTGTTCCTCTGTCACCGTAAAGAAGCGTATTTACAGCAGGTTTATTATTTATAAAGCATACTGTGTTTTCAATTATCTGGTTTCTTTGGATTTCATAAAGTTTTAAATCCGACAGCTTTACAGGATCACGGTGTAAAACAGGAGAAATATTTTTTCCGTCATAGATAAATGCTTTATATTCGGCAAAAATTCCGCTTCCGTTTTCATCGCAGTATTTTATAAAATACGAAGCATCATACGGAAATTCGCCTTTTTCATATTCAGGCATTTCTGATAAATCTGTTTTAAATTTTTCAGACAGATATTTTTTTATATCAGATGCATTTATTATGCTGAGTTCTTTTATAATTTCAACATCATATTCAATCGCCTTTAAAATCAACTTATCATTAGTTTGAATATATTTCCATACAAGCTCCTGCTCAGAGAAAACTATCATATTATGTAGAGCCGTGCATAAATCAGTTTGAGACGTTAACAACAATTTAAGCAGAGAAGAATATCCGTTTAAAGCCGTGGAATATATGTCGGAAAAAATATCCTTAAATGATTTTATTATTTTATGTTCACCTATATTGTATACTATGAACGATTTTAATAGGGGATTGTTCATAACGACTCCTGTTTTACAAAATATTATCTTTCAAAACATCATCTACTAAATGATGAAAATCATCTATCGTGCTGAGCATGCCGCACCTGTTACGATAATATGCGGCGTTCTGTATGCCTTTAAGGTACCATACAGCATGTTTACGGGCTTCACGCATGCCTTTGCTTTCGCCTTTTAAACTGATTATCAGATTTATATGTTCGGTAAGTATCTCTAAGCGTTGTTCAAGGCTTTTTTCAGGAAGAATTTCTCCTGTTTTGAAATATTCATTTATTTCTTCAAAGATCCAAGGTCTTCCGTATGAGCCTCTTCCGATAAGAACAAGGTCGCAACCTGTTTCGTCATACATTTTTTTGCATGTAACAGCGTCTATAACGTCTCCGTTTCCAAAAACAGGAATTGATACAGCCTCTTTCACCCTTGCGATTATTTCCCAATCAGCTTTTCCTGAATACATCCGACATTTGGTTCGCCCATGTACTGTTATTGCTGATGCTCCGCTTTCTTCGGCGATTTTAGCGACTTCAACGGCGTTTATGCATGTATCGTCCCAGCCTGAACGAATTTTTATGCTGACAGGTATATCTACCGAATTTGTGACAGCTTTTATCAGCTTTCCTATAAGCCGGGGATTTTTCATGAGAGCTGACCCTGCGCCTGTGCTTGTTACTTTCGGCACAGGACAACCGCAGTTTATATCTATCAGTGCAGGGTGTTCTTCCGCCAAGATTTTTGCAGCTTTTTCAAAAAATTCAGGTTCGTTTCCAAAAAGCTGTATTGCCATAGGACGTTCATCGTCAGTTATATTCAAAAGTTCGCGGCTTTTTCTGTCCGTATAGCACAAACCTTTACAGCTTACCATTTCACTGCAAACATATGATGTGCCGAATTTCTTTGCCATCAAGCGGTATGCTGTATCAGCCATACCTGCCATAGGAGCTAAGCCGGCTGTTTTTTTAATCTTGATATTTCCAATTTTTACATAATCCATAAATTTTATTATAGCATTTTTTGGTGAAAAAAACAAGCTTTTATTTTTTCTTCTTGGCTTGATCTTTTGCTCTGAGTTCGTTGTTAAGAATACGCTTTCTTATACGGATATTTTTAGGAGTTACTTCAACCAGTTCATCATCGCTGATAAATTCAAGACTTTCTTCAAGGCTCATTCTTTTATAAGGTATAAGCCTGAGAGCTTCGTCGCTTCCGCTTGCTCTTGTGTTGGTGAGGTGTTTCTTTTTGCATACATTTATATTTATATCTCCTGCTTTTGGGGAAACACCTACAACCATTCCTTCATAAACTTCAGTTCCTGCATCAACAAAAAGCTGACCTCTGTCCTGACAATTGAAAAGTCCGTATGCACATGCTGTACCTGTTTCAAACGCCACAAGAGAACCTGTTGTACGAGTAGGTATTTCTCCCATAAAGGGCTGATAGCCGTCAAAAACAGTATTCATAACACCTTCGCCTTTTGTGTCAGTCAAAAATTCACTTTTATAACCGAAAAGTCCTCTTTCGGGAATAACAAACTCAAGACGGGTGCGGCTTCCAATAGGATTCATTGAGATCATTTCGCCTTTACGGATCCCCATTTTGCTCATGACTGCGCCTACCGCATCGTTTGGTACGTCAATAACGAGTCTTTCCATAGGTTCACACTTTACACCGTCTATTTCCTTGTACAGAACTCTCGGTGTGCTTACGGACAGCTCATATCCTTCGCGTCTCATTGTTTCTATAAGTATTGACAGGTGCATTTCGCCTCTGCCCGCTACATCAAAGCTGTCAGTAGTATCACTGTCTTTAACTCTTAAAGAAACGTCTTTAAGCAATTCACGCTGAAGTCTTTCGCGAATTTGCCTTGATGTGACGAATTTGCCTTCTTTTCCCGCAAAAGGACTGTCGTTTACGGAGAAAGTCATTTCAACAGTAGGTTCGCTTATTTTAACGAACGGAAGCGGTTCGACTGCATTTACGGAACAAACTGTTTCACCTATTGTTATATTTTCAATTCCGCTGAAGCATACAATATCTCCTACCATTGCCTCTTCAACAGGCGTTTTGTTTAAACCGTCAAACTGATAAAGGCTGACTATTTTTCCGCGATACGGAGTCACGGTATTATGGTAGTCGCAGACGGCAACCTCCTGATTGACTCTGATTTTGCCTCTTTCTACACGCCCGACTGCAATTCTTCCTACATAGTCGTTATAATCTATTGAAGATACAAGCAGTTGGAGTTCTCCGTTTTCATCGCCTTCGGGTGCGGGAATGTGTTCAAGGATCTTTTCAAATAAGGGAACGAAATTTTCTCCCATTGAATCAGGAGAATAAGAAGCAACACCGTTTCTTCCTGAACAAAAGACAACAGGGCTTTCAAGCTGTTCTTCCGTGGCATCAAGATCAAGCAGAAGCTCAAGGACCTCATCAACTACTTCATGGTTTCTTGCATCGGGACGATCGGTCTTGTTTACAACGACGATTATTTTATGACCAAGCTCAAGCGCTTTTTGCAGAACAAAACGTGTTTGAGGCATTGTGCCTTCAAAACTGTCCACCAAAAGGAGAACGCCGTTGACCATTTTAAGTATTCTTTCAACTTCTCCTGAAAAATCTGCATGCCCGGGAGTGTCGACTATATTGATTTTTACACCTTTATAATATACTGAAGTGTTTTTTGCAAGGATAGTAATTCCTCTTTCTTTTTCAAGGTCGTTGCTGTCCATTACTCGTTCCACAACAGCCTGGTTTTCGCGGTAAACTCCTCCTTGTTTAAGCATTTCATCAACAAGGGTTGTTTTTCCGTGATCTACGTGAGCGATAATTGCAATATTTCTTAAATCATTTCTTACCATTTTATTTTCTCCTTAAAAGAACTTGACGTATATATTTTCTATAAAATTCAACAACTTTATATTATACTCCTTTTTATAATATTTATAAAGGTATTTTTTCAATAATCTTGCTTTTTTGACAACAGAGGTTATTGGAAAAAATGCACAATACTTGTCCTTTTGCATACAATAAAACAGCGGGGAACAACCCCGCCGTTTCTTAAATTTTAGTTGCAGCCGCAGCCGCAATTATTGTTGTTGCAGCCACAGTCATTGTTGTTGCCGAACAGACTGTTGTTACCGCAGCAGCAGAGTACGAGAATAAGGATAATAACCCAACTGCAATTATTGTTTCCGCACATAAGTAAAGCCCCTCCTTGTTTATATTTATTGAAACGTTTCATAATATAATATATGAAAAACTGTATTTTGTGTTACAGTGTCCATTTAAAAGAAAGGAAAAAAATTATGATAGAATTCAGCGGATTTACTGACAAAGCGGGAAAAGCATTGAATGTATCAATACAGACCGCATCACTTATGGGTCATACTTATGTAGGAAGCGAGCATATCCTTTGCGGATTATTGTCCGAAGAAAGCGGTGCGGCAGGATATATTCTTTCACTTCAAGGTATAAAGAAAACTTCTGTCATAAACAAAATTGAAAAAAATATGGGAACGGGTATACCTACTCAACTCGGCATAAGTGATTTTACCCCAAGAAGCAGGCGTATACTGGAAAACGCTTTTTCAGAGGCAAAAAGAGAGAAATCCGATACGGCAGGTACGGAACATATTTTATATGCTATGCTTGCAGATCCCGAATGCTGCGGAAGCATATTGCTGAAAGATATGGGGGCAGATATAGAGGAAAGTATCAGGGACTGCACTTCGTATGGCATGAATCAAGGCAGAAAGTGCGAAGAACAAGTATACACAAAACGTAAATTCAGAAAAGACAGCATTTTGTCAAAGCACGGACGGGATTTAAATGCTCTTGCCGAAGAAAAAGGCATTGACCCTGTTTTATGCAGAGAAAAAGAATTACAGAGAATTATACAGATTTTATTGCGCAGAAGAAAAAACAATCCTTGTTTAATAGGAGAAAGCGGAGTCGGGAAAACGGCGATAGCGGAAGGACTTGCTTTGATGATAACCGAAGGAAATGTTCCTGAAATGCTTAAAAGCAAGCGTATATTCATGCTGGACATTACTTCAATGATTGCAGGGGCAAAATATCGAGGTGACTTTGAGGAAAGGATAAAATCCGCATTGGAGGAAGTTACAGAGGACAAGGATACTATACTGTTCATAGATGAAATACACACGATTGTGGGAGCAGGATCTGCTGAGGGCGCAGTTGATGCTGCAAATATCCTTAAGCCGATTCTTGCCAGAGGAGAAATACAGTTGATCGGTGCAACAACGCTTGATGAATACAGAAGGTATATTGAAAAGGATTCAGCCTTGGAGCGCCGTTTTCAGCCAATCATGATTGAAGAACCTGATGAAAATACCACGGAAAATATTCTTCTTGGATTGAAAGAAAAATACGAGTCATTCCATGGAGTAAAAATAAGCGATGAAGCTATACATGAAGCGGTTAAATTATCAGTAAGGTATATTTATGACAGGCGGCTTCCCGATAAAGCGATAGATGTAATTGATGAGGCAGCGGCTTATGTTAAGCTCAAAAATTTTTCGGCAAATTCAGTCTGTGATGAAACAGACAAAATATTAAAAAAGCTTTCTATTGATAAAATAAAAGCAATTGAGCTTAATAATATAGAAAAAGCGCAAGAATTGAATGATCGTGAAATTGATATAAAGCATGAAATCAAAAAAAATAAAGATATTTCTGAAAAACATTCTATTAAATATAGTACAGTTGATACTAATGCTGTAATGAAAATAGTCTCTGAAATAAGCAGAGTTCCTGTTGACAGCATGAGGCATGGCAGCAGTATTGGCAGTAATGATTTGGAAGCTGAGCTTAAAAGGGAAATAATAGGACAGGATAAAGCGGTTGAACAGGTTTCCAAGGCGATAATTCGAGGAAAATCAGGTTTAAAATCCGCTGACAGACCTATTGGTTCATTTCTGTTCCTCGGTCCCACAGGAGTAGGAAAAACACAGCTGTGTAAAAGCCTTGCAAAAGCTCTTTTTGGCAGCGAAAAGGCACTTATAAGGCTTGATATGTCAGAATTTATGGAGAAACACACCGTTTCAAAAATAATAGGTTCTCCGCCTGGATATGTAGGATTTGAAAATGGCAGTTATCTTATAGACGAAATAAGGCGTAAACCTTATTCCGTTATTTTACTTGATGAAATTGAAAAAGCACATCCTGATATATATAATTTGCTTTTGCAAATACTTGACGATGGTATCCTGACATCTTCAGACGGTAAAAAAGCGTCATTTGCAAATACTGTCATAATCATGACTGGAAATATTGGCGCTTCCGAGACATTATCTAACCGTGTAAATATCGGATTTAATGATGAGAAGGACAATAATGCCGAAAAGGAACGAATTATTAAAAATGTCAAAAGCACATTCAGACCTGAATTGATAAATAGAATAGATGAAATTATTATTTTTGACAGACTTGACATTCGAGCAGCTGAAAAAATTTGCAGTAATATGCTTGACGATTTGTGCAGGAGAGCAGAGGAAATCGGTATAACTTTATCTTATACGGATAGTGCATTAAAAGAACTGACCCAAAAAGGTTACGATTCAGTATATGGCGCAAGACCGCTTCGCAGAGTAATTGTATCTGAAGTAGAGGATAAGCTTGCAAATATGATAACATGCGGTTTGATTACTGAAAATGAAAAAATTATTGTTGACTTTGATGATGAAATAAGATTGATTTCTTCTGAACTTTGTAAAAAGTAATAAAAAGCAGGTTGCTTTTTTATAGAATTCGTGATACAATAACACCATAACTATGAAAAAGAGTGTTATGCTATGGAGAATAAAAACAGGGTAGGGCTTCTTGATGAAATAAGGGGTTTTGCAATAATATGTATGGTAGTTTACCATCTGATGTACAACCTTAAGTTTATTTTCGGGGTAGACATCCCAATATTTTTTGAAAGCTGGTTTTATCCTATAAGGGATATTTTTGCGGGAACATTTATTTTTATTTCGGGCATTGTATGCAATTATTCAAGAAATAATCTCAAACGAGGCGCACAATGCTTTTTTATCGGAATGATTTTTACATTTGTGACAGCGTATATTATGCCGCAATCGCCTGATATGTTCGGTATACTTCATTGTCT
Organism: uncultured Ruminiclostridium sp.; assembly: GCA_947629925.1. Taxonomy (GTDB): domain Bacteria; phylum Bacillota; class Clostridia; order Oscillospirales; family Ruminococcaceae; genus Ruminiclostridium_E. Next base: position 18,305 of record CANRFO010000015.1, on the reverse strand, counting down.
CGGCATATGCATGATGATTTACGGGCTTGTTCAGAATATTTTAAAAAATATTCCTTCTATAATAGGAATTGCCATATGTGTATTTTTATTTGCAGCAACATTCAATTTTAAGGACGGCTACTTAGGTATTGGTGATCTATTCAGAGTGGCGATGCCTTCTGTAATGTATTCGACTAATGTTATGTTTCCCATTGGATTTCCGAATGTGGGTTTTTCATCCCTTGATTATTTTCCATTGTTTCCGTGGTTGTTCCTTTTTATTGCAGGTTCATTTTTCGGAGTATATGTAAAGAACGGATCCGTGCCTTCGTTCTTTTATAAAACTCATGTAAGATTTTTTGCTCTTGCAGGATGTTATTCACTTTGGATATATATTTTGCATCAGGTCATTATTTATCCTGTGCTGTGTATTATATTCGGCAGAAAATTGTTTTAAAAATTAAAAAAATGCTTGACAAACTTTTTTCGTTCTGTTATAATAATCAAGATTGGGACGGCATAATCCCATCTATCCTTGCTCACACGATAAAGTGCGGGCCATAAGTCTAAAAGGAGGTATTAAAGTATGGCAAAGCTCGGCGAAAAGTACGAGGCTATGGTAGTGTTCTCTGTAAAAAACGGCGAAGAACAGGTTCAGAACCTTGTAGCCAAATTTACTGACCTTATTAAGGCAAACGGTGAATTGATCAACGTTGATGAATGGGGTAAGAGAAAGCTTGCATATGACATCAATTATGAAAGCGATGGTTATTATGTAGTTTACACATTCACCAGCAAAACTGATTTTCCTGCAGAGTTTGAACGTATCATCAATATTACTGATGGAGTTCTCCGCTCATTGGTATTGATCAGTAAGTAAATTACAGGGGGCTTGTGAAAGATGTTTAACAAGGCAATTCTTATGGGTCGTATATGTAACGATCTTGAGCTTAAAACTACACAGACAGGCGTAAGCGTTCTGTCATTCCGTATTGCGGTAGACCGTTCATATCAGGCAAAGGGCGAAGAAAGAAAATCCGACTTCTTTTCTGTCGTCGCTTGGAGGAGTACCGCTGAATTTATTTCACGTTATTTTGCCAAGGGGCGTATGATACTGGTGGAAGGCGAGCTTCAGACTCGTCAGTATGTTGATAAAAACGGTGTTACGCAAAATATTGTCGAATTGGTAGCAAGTAATGCTCATTTCACAGGCGAGCCTAAATCTTCGGGAAGCTACGGAGCATATCCTGCTCCGACGGTCGCTCCGTCTGAAACGACCGGTAATGCCGCACCTATTGCAGGGAACAGCGGTGATTTTATTGAAACGGGTTCTGATGATGATTACCCGTTCTGATTTAAAAGGAGGAAACTACAATGGCTGAAAAACAGCATGAAGCAGTTGCTGATAAGGGCGCACGTCCTGTAAAGCGCGCAAGAAAAAAAGTTTGCCAGTTCTGTGTTGACAGAGCGGAATTTATTGATTACAAAGATGTAGCAAAGTTGAAAAAGTGCATGACTGAACGTTCTAAAATTCTTCCTCGTCGTGTTACCGGATGCTGTGCTTATCATCAGAGAGAACTTACTGTTGCTATCAAGAGAGCAAGACAGGTTGCTCTTATTCCTTATGTAAGTGATTGATTTAAATTAACTGAAAAAAGATGCATAAAAATGCATCTTTTTTTATATCAATTTTTCTTCAGTTTTTTATTCATTTTTGGCTTTATCCATTTTCTGAATGCATAAAATATATATTTCAAAGCAAAATCATAAAAAACAAATGCAATATTAGCCGCTCCCCAAAGTATATAAACTGCCAAATCACCAAATGATTCAAGCCCTTCAAGGATCTGCTCAAGGTTCATTATATTTGATAAAATAAGAAAAGCAATAACAACAGCAATATTGAAAATTGCTAATTTTGCTATAAATGCAAGAAACTTCGGACGAATTTTTTCCACATATTCTTTAATAATAGGATAGTATCCAAAAAAGAACAGGTAATACAGATCTGCTTCTATTTCGGGAATAAGGATAAAGCAAAGCATGGCGGAAGCAATATATGAAAGAAGCCCCCATTTTTTGTTTATCTGCTCTGAAATTGTCCATATGCAGATTCCTGAAAAAGCAGGCAACACATATGTCATTGACGGTATCAATGCAGCTAACATGATTATTGTACTGAGTGCAATGACAATGCCGCAATATGCTATGTTAAAACTGAGTCTGTCATTTTTTGCCATGGTATTATTTTTATATTGCGCTCCTTCTTAAATTATTATTTTTTATATATTTCGTTGCATTTTTCTTTAAGTATACGCCCGTCCCTTAAAAGCTCTCTTAATTTTTCGTTATCGCCTGAGCACATAGCGTCTCTGTATTCGGTAATGCTTTTAAGTATTTGATTGATTTCGGCTATAAGAGCCTCTTTGTTGTTCATAAAAAGACTTGTCCACATATTTTCATTTAATTTTGCAACTCTTGTAAGATCCAGAAAGCTTCCGGCGGAAAATCCGTTGAAATCAAGAACAGAAGGACTTTTTACATATGCGTTTGAAACAACGTGCGCAAGCTGTGATGTATATGCTATCACCTGGTCGTGTTTTTCAGGAGTTGATACCACTACTTTTCCGAAGCCTATGCTTCCCGCCAGCGTTGATAAAAGGTCAATAGCAATTTGAGGCGTAGATTCAGTGGGAGTCACAATAAAGCTGGCTTTGTCAAAGAGGTCGTCGGTTGAGTAATCAAATCCGCTGAATTCTCTTCCTGCCATAGGATGAGTCCCTACAAAAATGACGTCTCTTTCTGATAATACAGGAGTGCATACGTCTACAACAGCCTTTTTTACACCGCAGGTATCTATTACTATACTGCCTTTTTTAAATTTATCTGCATTTTCTTTAACAAATTCACATATTGTCTCAGGGTACAGACAAATTATTGATAAATTTGCTTCCGCAAGTCTGTCAGGCGTTATCGCCTCATCAATTGCATTTTGTTCAATGGCTTTTTTTATTGTATTTTCATCATTATCTATTCCCATAATATGGTGAAAAGTATGTTTTTTCAGGCATTTGCACAAGCTTCCGCCGATAAGTCCGAGCCCTACTACCGCAATATTCATATTATCTGTATCCTTTCACTTAAAATAATTATAAAAAGGCAGCAATTTTGCTGCCTTTTATTTTACCATATTTTTTATAAAAAGTCTATATCTGGCTTTTAATTTTATTAAGCGCTCCTTTTTCAAGCCTTGAGACTTGTGCTTGGCTTATACCGATCTCATTAGCGACCTCGACCTGAGTTTTGCCTTGGAAAAATCTCAGGTTGAGGATTTTCTTTTCTCTTGCTCCGAGATTTATGATCGCGTCTTTTAAAGCGATTTCATTGAGCCAGTTTATATCGTTGTTTTTATCTCCTACCTGATCCATCACATATACGGTATCTCCTGATTCGGAAAAGACAGGTTCGTATAGTGAAATCGGTTCGCTTATAGCTTCAAGCGCTATAACTACATCTTGTTTTTTTGCATTTATCTCCTTTGCTATTTCTTCAATAGTAGGTTCAGATGATGTTTCATTTGTAAGCTTTTCTTTTGCCTGCATTGCTTTATAAGCAAGATCTCTCAGCGAGCGGGAAATTCGCATGGTGCTGTTGTCTCTCAGAAATCGCCGTATTTCTCCTATTATCATTGGTACTGCATATGTGCTGAATCTTACATTTAAAGACAAATCAAAATTATCTATGGCTTTTATAAGCCCGATAACCCCAACCTGAAAAAGATCGTCAGGATTTTCTCCTCTTCCTGAAAAGCGCTGTATCACACTCAGTACCAGTCGAAGATTTCCTTTTATAAGTTCCTCTCTGGCATTTTCATTGCCTTCCTTTATTTTCCTGAGCAGTTCGATTTTTTCACTTTCTTTAAGTACTTTGAGCTTAGATGTGTTTACTCCGCTTATTTCGACCTTATTATAGTACAAAATGATCACTCCCTGCCGCTTTCTAAAAAAAGTATGGGCAGGGAGCATTTCTTTATTCTTGGTATTTTTTTCTAATATGTTGTTTTAAATAAAAAAATCAATTACAAAGGCGTTCCATGTCTTTTTTAAGGCGCTTTATGATTTTTTTTTCAAGTCTTGAAATATAGCTTTGAGATATTCCTATTTCATCAGCTACTTCTTTTTGTGTCATTTCTATTCCGTTTTTCAGACCAAATCTCATTTCCATTATTTTCTTTTCCCGGTCAGGAAGAGCTGAAATAAGTCCTCTGAGCAGTTGATGCTCAACCTCGTTTTCTATATTTACATTTACGACATCATTATCTGTTCCGAGAATATCTGACAGTAAAAGCTCATTTCCGTCCCAATCCACATTTAAAGGTTCATCAATAGATACTTCATGTTTATATTGATTTGATTTTCTTAAATACATCAGTATTTCATTTTCAATACATCTGCTGGCATATGTGGCAAGTTTGATATTTTTTTCTTTGCTGAAGGTATTTACTGCTTTTATCAATCCGATTGTTCCTATTGAGATAAGGTCTTCCAAGCCTATTCCTGTCGTTTCAAATTTTTTTGCTATGTACACAACCAACCTAAGATTATGAACAATCAGCTCCTCTCTTGCTTTATTAAAATCTCTATCCATAAGGTCTAAAATTTGTTGCTCCTCTTCTTTTGTCAGAGGTGGAGGCAAAGTATCGGAGCCGTTTATGTAAAAGACGGTTCCGAATTGTTTAATTGTTATCTTATACAGCAGTTTTTTTAGCATTTCCTTTGATGTCATGATAACTCTTCCTTTCAGATATTAAAAAGATTTGGATTAAAAATTGCGCCGACGTCTGTATTTTTAAGTCCTTTTTTTGTAAATCCTATCAAAGCGGTTATTTCTTTTTCCTTTTTTTCATCGCTCAATATTATTTTATCAGGCTTAAAACATATGGCCATTGAGTTTCCCGCCACAGTTGAGCAGGGAATTATTCTTATTCCTTTTGCAGTCATGATGTTATTACTGCTGCCTGTAAGGTATTGAATTACAGCATCGGGACAAAGTTCCGAACATTTGTTTATATCACAAAAAATTATCGGAAGCCCTGTTATATAGTCGGTAAGCTTGTTGCCGCTGTCTGCCATAGCGGATAATTGTTTTTCACCTTTTTCAGTGAAAATATGTATTGTATATTTTTTATCGAAAATCGTTTTTGAATCAAGTAAACGCCGTATAATATCAAGAATTATATAAGATGTCGCGGTTGCAGTTAAAATCAGCCATAACGGAATATTAAAATATGAAGTCATATTATTGTAGATCATTCCCATCGGTGCTGAAAACAGCCATAAACATAACATTATCCCTGCGTAAATACAGTTAATTAAAAAAAATATTGCTGTATTTTTTATAAATGACTTTAAAGTTGCAAAGCCAAATGATGATAAAACTATCAACATGCATATCAATATCTTACCTGCTATATTTACAATAGCGGGAAGCTGAGGCAAAAAAATAACAAATGAGGATACTGCGCCTATGATACTTCCTGAAATGCGTTTAAATATCTTTATTTTCTGATGTGTAATGCAGCACGTTCCTATCAATAAAAAATATGTGGTGTAAAAATTTATAAAAAACAATATATCTATGTATATGACCCGCATATCATCACCTCTGTAAATTATAATGCCTATCAGTTGAAAAAGATGTCGAAGCAGAGACAGGATAAAAATTTAATATTTGTTATATGCGTTGCAAAATGCAGTTATAATCCTGTTCTAAACGAATAAAATGTACAAACAGTCATGAAAGGACAACATGTATGAATCATAAAAACAGCTTTTTAAAAAACACATTGATATTATTTACAGCTATGTTTATAACAAAAATTATAGGAGCTGTACTCAGGATACCGCTTACAAATATGCTCGGCGGAATTGGAATGGGATATTTTTCCACTGCATACAGTTTCTTTAATCCTGTTTATACGGTCCTTGCAGCGGGTTTACCTACTATTGTGACAAAGCTGACTGCCCAAAGTTCCGCATGTGGAAAATACAGAGAAGCGCGAAAAATAAAGCGTGCATCTTTGATTTTGTCATTTGCTGCAGGATTTATAGGAACGGCTTTTATGCTTTTGCTTGCTGTACCTTTTGCTGATTTTGCCGCCAAATCTTCCGACAGCGTATGGGCTGTCCTGATGATTTCACCGTCTGTCATATTCTGCTGTATAGCCGCTGCATACCGCGGGTATTATGAAGGTTTGTCCGATATGCTTCCTACCGCTTTATCTCAGGTGATCGAATCAGTTATAAAAGCAATACTCGGGTTAGGATTTTCAGCCATTGTTCTTCACTTGGGAGATATAGAAAAAATTGCCGAAGACAAGGTTCTTCCCTATGCTGCGGCAGCTGCAATTCTCGGTGTTACGGCAGGTGAATTTGGCGGAACATTGTTTCTTATTTTAAGAAGTAAGCTGCGTTCTGACGGTATAACGACAGAAGATTTATCAAAAAGTCCTATGGCAGAAAGCACTTTTGAGATAATAAAAAAAATAATGGTCCAATCTCTCCCGATATCGCTTGGAGCAGTTATAATAAACCTTAGCTCTTTGATCGATCTGTTGACGATATCAGGAGGAATACAGGAGGTGTTTGTGGAAAAAAGCGACTTTTTTCTGACTCATTATCCAATTGCTGTCAAGGAATCTGGTATTGATAATATAGGCAATTTTGTATATGGAAGCTATACAGGAATAGTGCTTTCATTATTTATGATTATAACTTCTCTTACTTCTTTGATTGGAAAAAGCGCTCTTCCCGGTATTGCCTCAGCTTATGAATGCGGTAAAAAAGATGAACTGAAAAAACAGGTCAATATTTTATTAAGCGGGATATTTATTATAGGACTGCCGTTGTGTATGTCACTTAGTTTATTATCCGAGCCTGTTTTGTCACTTCTTTATCCTGTAAGACCGGCAGAAGTGAGCGTAAGTATAACGCCGTTGTCGGTTTTATGTGCAGGAGGAATACCGATAGCTTTGTGCAGCGGAATCTTTTCTGTTTTTCAGGCTACCGGGAGATCAGATATACCCATAAAGCTTATGATGACAGGTTCGGTTGTTAAATTGATCTTTAATCTTCTTTTTATACGCATTCCCTTTCTTTCATTCTCAGGTGCAGCTTTATCAACGGTTGTTTCACATATCACAGTTTCAATTTTGGGAATTATATACTTAAATAAAATACTGGAAATAGAATGCAGACCGCTTTCGCTTATGTCAAGACCGTTTATAGCCGCATCAGCTTGCGCCGCAGTATCTGCTTTTTCTTACTATATTCTTTTTGATGCGCTAAATGATATAATAAGAATGTTATTGTCGATTGCAGCAGGAGGGTTGACATATTCTGTTATCCTTTTGCTTATTGATAAAAGACTTATTGAACTATTGAAAAATTACAGAAAGAAAAAAATATCCGTTTAATTTAATAAATAAAAGTGATCCGTTAAATCAACGGGTCATTTTTATTTAAAATAAATTAACATATTTAATAAAAAATCCTTGCAAAAATTGTGCATGTGTGATATAATAAGTTGTTATGATGGGAAGATATGTAATTTAGGGAATGGCAGGACAAATGAGAATTATAGGAATAGACCCTGGATATGCCATAGTGGGTTTTGGCATTATTGAATATGTAAACAGCAGGTTTACTGTTGTGAATTACGGCGCAGTCACAACACCCGCCGGAATAAATTTCAACAGAAGACTTGAAATAATATATGGTGATATTTGTCAGGTACTTGACACGTTTAAGCCTGAAAGTCTTGCTATTGAAAAATTGTATTTTCAGAATAATCAGAAAACAGCAATAGATGTTGCCGAAGCAAGAGGAGTAATATTGCTCGCTGCTGTACAAAGGCATATAGAAATATATGAGTATACTCCGCTTGAAGTGAAAAAATCCATCACAGGATACGGGCAAGCGGTAAAAAAGCAGGTTCAGGAAATGACAAAACGTGTGCTTAATCTTCCTGCTATCCCTAAACCTGATGATACAGCCGACGCCTTGGCAATGGCTGTGTGCCATGCACATACGCAAAACTCTATTCTTTCAGAATATAAAAAGAAATGAAAGGAAGTAATCTGAATTGATTTATAGTCTTCATGGAGAAGTCATTCATTTATCGCAAAATTTAATAGTTATAGAGTGCGGCGGAGTAGGATATGCCTGCCGTTCCACTTCAACCGCTGTTTCCATGGCAACTATCGGTGAAAAGCTTAAATTATATACATATCTTAGTGTAAGAGAAGATGCAGTTGAGCTTTTCGGATTTGCAGATGAAAGTGAACTGAATTGCTTTAAAATGCTTCTCTCAGTTTCTGGAGTTGGACCAAAGGTTGCGCTTGCGATTCTTTCTGATATTACTCCGCAGGAGTTTGCCTTGGCAGTTGTAAATGACGACAGCAAAACCATTACGCGTGCGCAGGGGGTAGGCGCTAAGCTTGCGCAAAGAATAATACTCGAACTAAAAGATAAGATCAAAAAGGACAGCTCATTTACTTCTTCCGAAATTCCTAAGATAGATCTTTCAGCAGCGCCGAATAATGCCGTATCTGAAGCTTTGACTGCACTTATGGTGCTCGGATTCAGCAATAATCAGGCACAAAAAGCACTTGATGGATTGTCAGAGGAAATGACTGTTCAGGAGCTTGTAAAAGAAGGGTTAAAGCGTTTATCAGGCAGATAAATCGCATTTTGACGAATAAATTGTTTTTTGTGCGAATAATTTGAAAGGGATGAGATTGAGTGGCCATAGAAATGAGCAGTTTTACCGATATGCCCGAAGAAGATATACAAATCGGCAGAGTTATGGAATCGGGATACACGACCGAAGATGTTGATATTGAATTCAGTCTTCGTCCTAAGACTCTTTCTGAATATATTGGTCAGGAAAAAGTAAAAGAAAATCTTAAAATTTATATAGAAGCAGCTAAAAACAGGGGTGAATCTCTCGATCATGTTTTGTTATACGGACCTCCTGGCCTTGGTAAAACAACTTTAGCCGGAATAATAGCAAACGAAATGGGTGTCCAGATCAAAATCACCTCAGGTCCTGCTATAGATAAGCCCGGAAGTCTCGCTTCGATCCTGACAACTTTAAAGGATGGAGATGTACTTTTTATTGATGAAATACACCGCTTATCTAAGCAGGTTGAAGAAGTGCTTTATCCTGCCATGGAAGATTATGCGTTGGATATAATGATTGGAAAAGGTCCTGATGCGCAATCCATAAGAATCGATCTTCCTCATTTTACTCTTATCGGAGCAACTACACGCGCGGGTCAGCTTACAGGACCACTGCGTGACCGTTTTGGGGTTGTTGAGCGGCTTGAACTTTATTCACATAAGCAATTATGCGAGATAATCATGCGTTCTGCCGTTATTCTCGGTATACCTACATTGAAAGACGGAGCTATGGAGCTTGCAAGGCGTTCAAGAGGCACTCCTCGAATTGCAAACCGTCTTCTTAAACGTGCGAGAGATTTTGCTGAAGTGAGGGGAAACGGACAGATAAATCGTGAACTTGCTGATTATGCACTTAATTGTCTTGAAATAGATGATTTGGGATTGGACAGTCTGGACAGGCGCATGCTTACAATGATCATTAAAGGATACAACGGTGGTCCCGTAGGTCTTGAAACATTGGCAAGCGCGCTCGGTGAGGAATCGGTAACGCTTGAAGATGTATGTGAACCGTATCTTATGCAGCTTGGATTTATTGCGCGTACACCGAGAGGCAGAACAGCAACGGCTCTGGCATATAAGCATCTGGGAATAGAAACTGACGGTCAGCAGACGTTGATATAATTACTGTACGGGAGAAATTACAATGGGCAGATTATTTGGAACAGACGGAGCAAGAGGCGTAGCCATAACTGAACTTACCTGTGAAATGGCAATGAATATCGGAAGAGCTGCTGCTACTGTTCTTACAAAACACAGAGAAAAAAACGGAAAAGCTAAAATACTTATAGGAAAGGATACGCGTATTTCTTCAGATGTACTTGAAGCGGCTCTTGTTGCAGGAATAACATCTGTCGGCGTCGATGTTGAACTGCTTGGTATAGTGCCTACTCCTGCTGTGGCATATTTGGTACAGACTCATAATGCTGATTCAGGCGTTATGATATCCGCTTCTCACAATTCCGTAGAATATAACGGTATTAAACTTTTTGCAGGGACAGGATTTAAACTTCCTGATGCAATTGAGAACGAGATTGAAGAACTTATTTTAGATTATCCCGAAAAAATAAATCTGAAAGACGGCTGTGAAATAGGAAGAGTTTCTTTTTTGCATGATGCAGTTAAGGAATATATCGACCATCTTGCTTCCACAGCTGAAAAAACGTTTAAAAATATATCTGTTGCCATAGACTGTGCTAACGGGAGCGCATCAGTTACAGCAGAAAAGCTGTTCAGCGAGATACTCGGCGCTGAATGTATAATGTACAATAATTATCCAGACGGATGTAATATAAACAAAGATTGCGGTTCTACTCATATTGAACAATTGTGCAGATATGTAAAAGAGAATAAATGCGATCTTGGAGTTGCTTTTGACGGCGATGCGGACAGATGTCTTGCCGTTGATGATAAGGGAAGTGTTGTAGACGGAGATAAGCTTATAGCGATAATTTCTGATTATATGCGCAATAATGATAAGTTAAAAAAAGACACCGCTGTGGTTACTGTGATGAGCAATCTGGGATTTCATACATATATGAAAAACAAAAATATAAACACTGTATGTACATCGGTAGGAGACAGATATGTTCTTGAAGAAATGTTGAAAAACGGTTATAACATCGGTGGTGAACAATCAGGACATATAATTTTTCTTGATCACGCGACAACAGGTGACGGTCAGCTTACCGCTGTTCAGCTCCTTAACCTGCTTGTAAGCTCAGAGAAGCCCCTTTCACAGCTTGTCAGCGATATTCCTGATTTTCCGCAATTGCTTATGAACGTGAAAATTACTGACAGTCAAAAAGGAAAATGGGATAAAAATACCGAAATTCTTTCTGTTATAAAAGAAGCTGAAGATACATTAGGTGAAAACGGGCGAGTGCTTGTAAGAGAAAGCGGTACTGAACCGTTGGTAAGAGTAATGATTGAGGGTAAGAATGCCGAAGACGTCAAATATTGGACCGAAAAAATAGTTGAAGTTGTAAAACATGAGCTTTGTAGCTGATAAGGAAATTCAAAAATGAGAATTGCAAGTGACTGGAAAGATTACTGCCTTATTGATACGTCAAAAGGCGAACGCCTGGAGAAGTGGGGAAATGTTACGCTTATCCGTCCCGACCCTCAGATAATATGGGAAAATTACGATCTATCTATTGATTGGCAGAAAGCCGACGCCAGATATATTCGCTCTTCTTCAGGCGGCGGATATTGGGAGTATTCCCATCAGTTAAAAGAAAGCTGGTCAATAAAATATAAAAATCTTACATTTATGGTAAAGCCTACCGGTTTTAAGCACACGGGGCTTTTTCCCGAACAGGCTGTTAACTGGGATTATTGCTCGGATTTAATAAAAAATGTCAACAGACCTGTGAAAGTTCTCAATCTTTTTGCATACACCGGTGGAGCTACGCTTGCATGTGCCGCGGCAGGAGCCAGTGTATGCCACTTAGACGCTGTAAAGGGCATGGTTGATTGGGGAAAACAAAATGCCAAATTAAATGGTTTGTCCGATAAACCTATTCGCTGGATAGTTGATGATGCAATGAAATTCCTCGGAAGAGAAATAAAACGCGGAAATAAGTATGACGGTATAATTCTTGATCCGCCAAGCTACGGTCGTGGAACAAACGGCGAAATGTGGAAGTTGGAGGATTGTATTTATGAGCTTATGCTTCGTTGCGAACAGGTGTTGTCAGACGATCCGTTGTTTATACTGTTAAACAGCTATACTACCGGTCTTTCGCCTTCTGTTATGGCATATCTTCTTAAAATGACAGTTGGCAGAAGGAGAAAGGTTGATATTTCCGCCGAAGAAATCGGGTTGCCCGTAAGGCAGACAGGGCTTGCTATTCCGTGCGGTAATACAGCGATTGTGAGATTTCAATAAATAAGAGATACGGAGTGTATTTTCTTTGATGAATATAATAGAAGTAAAAAATCTGGATTTTGAGTATCCTATAACCGATGATGAAGGAAATGTCATCGGCGGGAATAAGGTGCTTAAAGACATAAATCTTGTAATACCCAAGGGACAGTTTGTAGCTGTACTCGGACATAACGGAAGCGGAAAATCTACCCTTGCCAAGCATTTTAACGGTATTCTGGTCGGAAATTCCGGAAAGGTTTATGTAAATGGTATTGATACTGCCGATGACGATAAGATATATGATATAAGACAAACAGTTGGAATGGTCTTTCAAAACCCTGATAATCAGCTTGTCGCTACAATAGTAGAGGAAGATGTCGCTTTTGCGCCTGAAAACCTTGGTCTACCTCCCGAACAGATAAGAGAACGCGTTGATGAGGCACTTAATGCTGTTGATATGTATAAATACAGGCTTCATTCTGCCCATCAGCTTTCAGGAGGACAAAAGCAGAGAATAGCCATAGCGGGGGTTATTGCTATGCGCCCTGAATGTATAGTGCTCGATGAGCCTACGGCAATGCTTGACCCTAAAGGCAGAAAGTCTGTCATGAAAACAATAAAACGCCTGAATAGTGAGTTTGGTATAACTATTGTTCTTATAACTCATTACATGGAAGAAGCAGCTCAGGCTGAACGAGTTGTTGTGATGGACAATGGAAGTATTATAATGGATGATGTTCCGAAAAAGATTTTTTCTCAGGTGGACAGGCTTAACGAGGTAGGACTTGACGTTCCTCAGGTAACTCAGTTGGCTTATGAACTGAAAAAAGAGGGAATTGATATTTCCCTTGAAGTGCTTACCGAGGAAGAGTGCGCAGAAGAACTTATGAAAATTATGAATAAAACATAAATGTATAAATCAATAGTGATAGACATAGGGACATAATTATGGAAGTTTTATTCGGACAGACTGACGATATTGATTCATGGATGAAGTTGGTGAGGCTTATTAATCGGAATTTTCCGGGATTAGAGACAGAGGAAAATATTGAAGATCATAAACAAACTGTCTTAAAATTCATAAATGATAAGCGAGCACTATGTGTTAAGAATTATGATAAGATCATAGGTGTGCTTTTGTTTTCCCGCAAACACAATATGATTTGCTGTTTAGCTGTTGCGCCTGATCATAGACGAAGCGGTGTAGCTTCGGAGCTTTTGAGGAAAGCCCTTGAAGAATTGGACAGAAGCAAGCCCATAATTGTTTCCACATTTCGGGAAGATGACGAAAAAGGAACTGCTCCGAGAAGATTATATAAGAAGTTTGGTTTTCAGGAAGGAGAATTGATGGAAGAATTTGGTTATCCCAATCAAAAATTTATTTTATATCCGTAGTTTATCTTTCGCAAAATAAATTTATCAATAAAAACTTTTAAAATAGGAACACAGGAAATGAATGCAGTAGAAACAAAAAATCTGACATATAAATATAGTGTAGGAACTCCGTTTGAAACCACTGCGGTAGACGACATAAGCGTAGCAATAGAGCAGGGTGAATTTGTAGGCGTCATCGGACACACTGGAAGCGGAAAATCAACTCTTATACAGCATCTTAACGGGTTGTTGAAACAAACTTCGGGAGAAGTTTTTATAAACGGCAGAAATATCTGGGATAAAGATGTAAATATAAGGGATATTCGTTTTGAAGCAGGTCTGGTTTTTCAATATTCCGAGTATCAGCTATTTGAGGAAACCGTATACAAGGATATAGCTTTCGGACCCAAAAATATGGGACTGTCGGAAGAAGAAACAGACAGATGTGTTCGTAAAGCAGCAAAACAAATGGGACTTGATGAAGACCTTCTGGAACGTTCGCCTTTTGACCTTTCGGGAGGGCAAAAAAGACGTGTGGCTTTGGCAGGCGTTATCGCGATGGAGCCGAAAATTCTCATACTTGATGAACCGGCGGCAGGGCTTGACCCTGCGGGACGCGATAAAGTCCTTGAAGAAATAAGCAACTATCATAAAGATTCAGGAACAACAATACTTTTGGTATCTCATTCTATGGAAGACATAGTAAAATACGCAGATAAAGTTTTGGTTATGAATAAAGGTCAGCTGTTTTGCTATGAAGATGTGGACAAGGTATTTTCAATGTCCGAAAAATTACAGGAAATCGGTCTTGATGTTCCTCAGATAACAAAATTTGCCATGTGCCTCAGAGAAAAAGGAATAGACATCGGCGGTGATATTTACACCGTTGAAAGAGCAAAAGAAAGGCTTCTCAATATATTAAAAGGACATAACTGATGCTTAAAGATATAACTATTGGACAATATTTCCCGGGCGATTCAATAATACACCGCATGGACAGCCGCTTTAAAATAGTGCTTGATATTTTGTATGTGGTGATGCTTTTTATAGCTGATAATTTTATTTCTCTTGCAATTGCGGGATTGTTTATTATAATGGCATACGGAGTTTCGGGAATCAAGCCGATTATGATGGTAAAAAGCCTGAAGCCTCTCCTCCCACTCATATTATTTACTGCCGTACTAAATTTGTTTTTCGTAAAAGGAACTGACGAACCGCTTGTACAGTGGTGGATAATAACTATTTATTGGGAAGGAATTTCAACAGCTATATATATGATTGTGCGCATTATATGCCTCATAATCGGTATGTCTCTGCTGACGTATACAACTTCGCCGATCGTTCTGACTGACGCTATTGAACGTCTTCTTTCCCCATTGAAAAAGATAAAGCTGCCTGTACATGAACTGGCTATGATGATGACCATAGCATTAAGATTCATACCTACACTGATTGAGGAAACAGATAAAATAATGGCTGCACAGAAAGCCAGAGGCGCAGAACTTGACACGGGTGGACTTATGAAAAGAGCAAAGGCTCTTGTGCCTGTTTTGATACCTCTTTTCGTGTCTGCATTCAAACGTGCGAATGAATTGGCAATGGCGATGGAGTGCCGCTGCTACCGCGGCGGAGACGGAAGAACAAAACTTCGTCAACTTAAAGCCGCCCCATTTGATTATATGATTTTCTTTCTTATGCTTACTGTTTTGGGATTTATTATAGTTGATAATATGGTGTTCTGATGAAAAATGTCAAAGTTGTAATTTCATATGACGGAACGGCTTATAATGGCTACCAAAGCCAACCTGACGGAAATACAATCCAGGATAAAATACAGCTCGTTATGTCTAAACTTTTGAACCAGCCTATGATTATAAACGGTTGTTCAAGAACTGATGCGGGAGTACACGCGAAAGAATTTGTTTTTAACGCGGAATATGATGAAACACAAAGCAGCATTGATCTAAACGGTTTGATTAGGGGAATGAACGGATTGCTTCCTGAAGATATAGCCGTTCACTCATGCGAGTATGTATCACACGACTTTCATGCACGTTTTTCTTCAAAAGGAAAGGAATATCTTTATATTATTGACACTTCAAAGGTAAGAAATGTTTTTTTAAACAGTCTTGTAATGCATTATCCATATGATGTTGATATTAAAAAAATGCTTGAAGCTGCAAGTGTAATAAAAGGAAAGCATGATTTCGCAGCTTTTTGTAAAGCAGAAGCAAAAGAACACTTAAAATCCACTGTCAGAACTGTTCATAACATAAAAATAGAAAAAGAAGGCACTTTTATAAATTTTTATGTCAGCGGCGACGGGTTTCTTCACAATATGGTGAGGATTATAGTCGGTACATTGATATATGTAAATGAAAATAAGCTTAATGCCGATGATATAAAAAAAGCGATTGAAACAGGAAACCGCGAATTAGCGGGAAAAACCCTACCCGCATGCGGACTTTACTTGAACAAGGTTTTTTATTAAGCAGAAAGGAAAATAAAAATGGCGGAAAAGACAGATCAAAAAAAATCTCCTGCCGATTTGACGGAATACAGGAAAAAGCGCAAACAAAAGCGTGCATTGACCAAACTTATTATTATCGGTTTGATCATCGCAGCGGTTTTGATAATAGCAGCGAATTTTTCTTCGATAATAGAACCGTTAAGGGGAATTGCTTCCAGAATTGAAACAAAAACATCCGAAGATGTGGGATTTCCTATAAAGCTGCCCGGAAGCGCTTCTTATTCGTTTGACAGTTTTGGAAACAGTTTCCTGCTTCTTACTGACACTTACTTATATACATTTAATATGAGCGGAGGGCAGAATTATGCTCTTCGCCATGGATACTCAAATCCGATCCAGTGTTCAAATTCAAAGCGTATCCTTTTGTATGATAAAGATTACAACGATTTCTCATTGTACAGCAATACGAGCCTTATGTATAGTCAAACTTTGGAAGAAAAAATTGTTTTTGCATCTCTCGGAAGTGGAGGAGATGCAGCTGTTGTAACTAATTCCGACCGTTATTCCAATATTATATATATATATGATGAAGACGGAGAGTGGAGATATACAAGAAAATTGGTAGATGAAAATGTTATGAATGTTCAGTTTTCATCTGAGGAACGATATATTTATGTCAGCACGATAGGCGTTGAAAATGGCGACGTTTATTCCGCCGTATACAAATATGACACCACTGACGAATCTGAGGAATTATGGAGTTATAAGCGTAATAGCTCAGGTATTCCGATGAAAATGTATGTAAAAAACGGAAGAGTATATATGGTATATGATAATTGCACATTGGCTTTAAATGAAGCTGACGGTTCGCTGATAGGAGAAATGCCAGTGTCCGGAACTATCCAATGCTGTGATTTTTCAGGATCCTGCAATTCATTTATCTATCTTGATTCTTCTACAAATAAAAAGGTTTTGACAATATTGGATAACGATATGTCATTTCTCGCTTCAAAGGTTGTTAATCCAAATATAAACAGAATAATAGAAGATGATAATAACATCTATATAATAGAATCAGGAAAAATATACGGTTATGATTCTAATGCTGAAGCAATAATTGAAAAACAGTTAAATGATGATTATGTTTCATTTATAAAGATAAATAATTCTGTTTTGCTTCTCGGATATAATTCAGTGGATATAGAAACATTATCATAATAAAATTCAAGCCCTTTGTGAAAGGAACTGATTTATGGGTACACAATTTTTCTGGTTTTTTGATATAGCTGTTGTTATTTTGTTCGTAGCTTTTATATTTAAAGGTGTAAAAAAAGGGTTTGTGGCAGAGATAGCAGGATTGGTCTCGTTAGCGATAGCTTTTACTTTTGCTTTGTCATTGAGCGAGACTGCTTCAAATGCTATATATGAAAACATTATAAAAGACGCGGTCACGGAAGAGATAAACAATCAAATCAGTTCAGTAATAGAAAATTCCCTTGTATCACAAATAAACAGCATAGATATGAGCAAAGCCAAGGTGAACAGCAGGGAGCTTTCCGAAATATCTTCACAGCCGGATAGTGCAGGAAAAGTAAGTATAGATCTGTCTCACCTTGATTTGAGTGAAACAGGAATATCTGATATAGACCTCAGCGCTTTCGGAATTACAAATGATACGTTTGATTATTCATCTGTCAATCTCGGAACAGTTGTTATGAATGCTGATGAAGTAAAAGAACATGGCGTTGATAAAATAATAGTTGCTTCTCTTCTGACCGACAATCTCATTCACGGAACAGCGTTCGGTTCAATATGCGGTGCAGTGGAGGATATGGCTGAAACCATTCCGTCGCTTATGTCAGGAATATCAGAATCTGTTGAATCAGGCGACAAGTCGGTTATAAAAAATATAGTTCTCAGCATTTTAGATGCGCCAACAGATGATTTTGCAAGGTCAATAACCGATAATATGATAAAACCTGTCCTGTTAGTTCCAATCAGAGCTTTGATATTTACCGTTTTATTTATTGTTATAACCATTATATTAAACCTTATCGTTAAAGTATTAAAAGGCGTCAATAAAATACCGCTTATCGGGGGCATAAATAAAATATTAGGTGCTGTTTCAGGAGCGGCTGAGGGAATAATAATCATATTCGTTATATGTATTTTTATACAGGTAATTATTTCTCTTTCCGATAACAGCCTGATTTTTCTAAATACAATGACTATCGATGAAACCTATATTTTTCATAAGATATATTATTTTGAATTCCTTAACTTTTTAGCATAAATATTATAGATAAGAGCAAAACTCAACAAAAAAGCCAAAAGGCAGTAAATAAAAAAGCTGACTGAAAGTTGAGAAAGAAAA
>CANRFO010000014.1 GCA_947629925.1 uncultured Ruminiclostridium sp. | reverse complement strand
GAGAAAGTGGCTTAATATGGCAAATATAGTCAATTTTACTGACAAACAATTTGAAAATCGCTTAAATGATAATTTAGCGGCTTAAAATCCGTGTAACATGATACGAGGCAGAATATGTTGCTGTGTTTCCTGTAACGTTTCAATTTCGAACCCATTGGAGAAAAGCTGCCTGTACAAGGGCCACACTATTTTGTTATATCCTTGAACAACGTCTTCAGGTGGAATAGGAATAGGCTCCTTCTCTACAAAAGATGAAAAATCGAAGTTCTTAAGGCCCGTAGAGCTATTCTCGTAATCAAACATTCTGCCAGCATTATAAAGGTATAGCCAGTATTGAAGAAAATACTGTAAATATATAGTATCCACCGTTACAATTCGGCAAAAATTTGAACATATGAGCTTATTGCCTCTGTAATCAAGTACTTGTTGAGGAACGAGAGCTATTCTGCCAGTTGCTTGTACTGGGCTTCCTCCAGATATCTCGACCACAAGATCATTAGCCTTGATGCGCTTGGCAAGGAAATTCTTTGGAAGAATATAACGTGTCGGAGCAGACGAAATGCTTCCAGCGTTTAACAGAGGTATATCGGTTCCTCGAATACACGAGACTTCTTGTGTGTAATTGCTTGTTGGAGATTCTTGCCCCCAGTCGCCACCTACTGTGGAATGTATAAAATGGGAAAACGTTCCTATCGGCCATTGATCCTTATCGGAAGATGCTAAGAATAATTTCTGGAATAGCGTACTTGCCGTGTCAGATAAATTATCATTTATCCTCTTTTTTAACGCTATTCTATCGGTTATCGCCTTATAGCTTGCGACGATTTCAAGTTGTTCCTTGATGGGTGGAATACAAATATTGGTATCACAAAGTTCATTCCAACCATATCCTCCTCGTATGGCGGCATCACTTCTGAAATCAGCATATCTATCAAATTCTGGGCGAGAAAACCACATCATTAGATAATCTGTCAAAATAATGTTCTCGTCTTTAACTTCAAATACTGTATATGCAGGTGAAACAAGTATTGCTTCATTAGAAATATTTAGAGCAATCGGTATTTTGTGTACACGTATTACAGACATAAAATCTACCGCAAATTGCTTTTTTTGTACTATTTTATATTTACTTAAATCTGTACCTACAATATTTGATGTAGAAGAGCGAAACTCTTTAGTCATACTTAGTCCTTTTAAATTATCACAAAGTAATCCACCATTTCTATTATCTACCACCCTTATTACATCACCAATCTTATAATTTGATTTCATACCCCAACTCCTTAAACACGTTCAGCAAATCTGCTTTTGACTTTTCTTCTTGCACAAGCAGGTCTTTCAGTTCACTCTGCAAAGCTTTCATTTTGGTATCAAAGTCTATGTTCTCATCACGATTGATAAACTCGATATAGCGGCTTGGAACAAGAGTAAATCCCTTTTCTTTGACCTCATCAAAGGAAGCAGAATAGCAGAACTCCGGCACATTTTCATATGTCTGTTCAAAGCCTTCCTGCTGCCAGTTGTGATATACCGCCGTGACTTTTGCTCTATCTTCCTCGGTCAGTTCTATGTACTTCTTTTCATAAGGACTGCCCATCTGTCGCAAATCCATAAAGAGTATCTCATCTTCACGATTGCGGTAGTGTTTTAACTGCCCGTTCTGTTCCACAATACGAGCTTTTTTATTCTTGTTCAAAATCCAAAGCGTTACGCTGATGTCTGTTGTATAGAACAGATTTCTTGGCAGAATAATAATAGCTTCCACAAGATGATTTTCTATTAACTGCTGACGGATTTTAAGCTCTGTTCCATCATCGGACAAAGCTCCATTTGCAAGCAGGAAACCGGCCACGCCGTTTTGCGAAAGCTTAGAGACAATGTTCAGTATCCAACCGTAGTTGGCGTTGCTCGTAGGCGGAACTTCATAGCCGTTCCAACGAGGATCGTCCACAAGCTCGTTTTCCTCTCGCCATTCTTTCTGATTAAACGGCGGATTTGCCATTATATAATCTGCTTTCAAATCCTTGTGTTGGTCGTTGGTAAAGGTATTCGCAGCCATTTCTCCGAGGTTTGCAGATATACCGCGGATAGCCAAATTCATCTTTGCCAGTTTGAAGGTAGTGTTGGTATATTCCTGCCCATAGATAGACACATTCTTTTTATTTCCGCTGTGAGCCTCTACAAATTTAATTGATTGCACAAACATACCGCCAGAGCCACAGCATGGGTCATAAAGAATCCCGTCATATGGTTCAAGCATTTCCGCAATCAGATTGACGATACATTTTGGCGTGTAAAATTCTCCCTTGCCTTTTCCTTCTGCAAGAGCAAATTTGCTTAGGAAATATTCATATACACGCCCGATAATATCATTTTCTTCATCTTCGGTGTTGATTCGGTTTATTTCATCAAGCAAGGAAGCAAGCTTCGCCGTATCAAAATGCAAACGAGAATAGTAGTTATCAGGCAGCGCTCCTTTCAGAGCGGGATTATTCTTTTCTATTGTAAACAGAGCGGTATCAATCTTCAAAGCAATGTCGTCCTGCTTCGCATTCTCGATGATATAGCTCCAACGACTTTCCTCCGGCAGATAGAACACATTTTCCTGCGTATAAAACGGTTTCATGTCGGCATACTTCTCGCCGTGAGTTTTGATTATCTTTTCTCTGCATTTTGAGAATTTATCGCTTGCAAATTTAAGAAAGAATAAGCTCAAAACAACGTGCTTATATTCAGCGGGTTCAATAGCACCACGAAGCTTGTCTGCGCTTTTCCAAAGAGCTTCCTCCATAGAAATTTCTTTTTTCTCTTTTGCTGTTGCCTTTGCCATTCTTGCAACCTCTCTTTCTAAATAATGTATTAGTCATTCTTACTGCCATTTATCTTTTGGCGTGATTTCAACCATATCGCCCAGAGAGCAGTCAAGCGCACGGCAAATTTGTTCAAAACATTGGTAGTTACATTGTCTCCACGGTAGAGCTTTCTAATAGCATATGTGCCAGAGCTATCAATTTTTCATATCTCGGTAAAGCGATAAATGTCATAGTCTTTTTTAATTTACTGCCACAATCATAATGCCTGTACTTATGTGTGCCTATTCTATATAAAATTATTATACCTCAAAATTCAATATATTTCAACAGTTGGCAGAGTGAAAGCGTGACTTATTGTCAATATTTTTATAGGTAAACAGAAAATTTGCGGCTTTCTGCCACAATAAAGAGTAAGCTGATAAGTTGAGGTTATATTAAAAGAATAAACGTCAGTGAAAACATTTAAAAATCTCGTTCGCATTGCCAAATTTAATGTCCTTTTCAATTGCTTTGATTGTACTTCTATCCGTATAATCCACCTATTATTAGCCGATATAAGAATATAATAACACCTGTCCCTTTATATACTCATAATCAAACAACTTTTGCATATTCTTGAACATGACCGTTTGGTCAGTATCGGCATACCATACTTATAAAGACTCTCTGAATACAAATATATCCTCTGTTATGCAAAACCTGTTTACTTCTGTTTCAGCAGAAAACTAAAAAATCCCTCTAATTTCATTATATACCTTCCTTAAAATGTTTTTAAAATTATTTAGAGTAGCATTTTAGCCGCCAATTTTATATAAAGAAAGTAGAATTGCCAGATTGTAAATATTTTTTTAATCGCTCAGTAAAACCGTTAGTGCAAAAGTTGCGCAACGTTCTTGTTTTTAAGCAAGATTTTTTGTTTATATCATAAGTGATATTTAAATTATAAAGCCTTTTATTACCAATGTCAAGCGCAGTTCTTATAAGTGTCCGATTTTTGGGACTGCAAATCGAAAAACATCATTTTAATAAAAATTAAATCATCCAAGTTAACAATATAAAATAATGCGTTTACACATAAATAAAACGGCTGAACATCTCTAAAATGCTCAGCCGTTTATTTTTTATTCAGTGATAACTTCAATTATCTTCTTCATCTTTTCCACAGGGAAAGGAGCGGCGATATTGAGATATTCTCCCGCTGAGACCACCGTTCCCGTTATTATCGTGTTTTTTACGCCTGCGGGGATCTTCACCTTATCTCCCACCTTTACGCTTTCATCTCCAAGATAGTGATAAACGGTATCGGAATAGCCGTCCGGTTTAACTCCGCAGCAAATATATTTCTTATCGTCGGCGAGCCGCTTTTCGTATTCCTTTTTCCTTTCTTCGTCCAGCTTTTTCTGCTTTTCCTCTAACTTTTTTTCACATTCCGCAATCCTATCGTTTGCCGCATGAGGATATTTTTCCTTGTAGACGGAAATAAAACCGTCCCTTATTATTCTCGGATCTACAAGTTCATCATCGCTGCATACGCACTGATTTACCATCTCGCGGATTATCCTGCTCAAATTTTCGCTGTTTGCATTTCCGCCGTCGGCGCATACGATAAACAAGCCTTTAGCCAGCTTTTCGTTATTCCTTTCCAGGAGCTTGAACAGCAAGGTCCCGTAATCTCTTACAAGCTCCCTTGAGCAGTATATCAGCTTGATGGCAAAGTCGGGCTTTCTTTCGGAATATTCCGCCATTATGCTGAAAAAATCATTGTTGTAAGCTCCGCTCGTCACTATCCTGTCTGTCAGCTTGTCTTCCGTATCGTTTGAATATTCCATATACGGAATGAACTGATCGATACACCAGTCCCACACCTCAAAGGCTTCTCTGCGGTCAATGCGGTATATTTTTTCAATCATTTCCTCAAATCCGATCTCCTGCGTCAAGTCCTCTTCAGGCAATGGTAGCAACATATTAAAATTATCCTGAACCGCTTGAGCGTACAGAAAATCTCCGCTGAGAGTTATATATCCTGCCGCCTCAAGTTCTTTAATTATGCTTGCAATGGTATCAGAACATTCCCGATTGATTTTTGCCAGACCTTCGATTGACTTATCCCATTTGGGAGGGAGCGACAGTATCTGAGAGAGAAGTCCTCTCGCTTTAAGAGATAATCGCATGTCCCGTAAATGGTGATTTGCCATTACTGTGTATCCTTCGATTTTCTCAACATTGCAGTATGCCATTACCTTAACACCTCTATAACAAAAATTTCGTACTTAAAGAAAAAATTTTTCAAAAAGGACTTGACTTTTTTCTTGTTTTGTGCTATATGCGCTTCACCTGTTTTATTTTTCATTGTAATCACACTTCCTGACTTTTTATATTCTGACACAGAAAAACCCTGTACCCGACGGCTTAACCGTCTGATACAGGGTTATCTTTTTGTTCAACTGATTTGAACAATAGGCACCTTAAACAGTGTATGCGCCTTTCTATTTTTTTGAGGGTTTTCACCTCAAATTTTTGTCTTAAATAAACATCCCCTCTTTTTTAACAGATTTTAAACCGTAAAATTTCATTGGAAAAAGAATTGAAATATAACGGCAAACGCCCACAAACTCCTTTTATCAAAGGATTCCCGCGCTTGTCTTTATTATACCATAAGGGCATACATACGCTACCCTTTTATATATGTCGGGCGTGGATATTTTGACGGCCAAGGAACAAATGGGACATTCTGATATTAAAACCACTATGGCTATATACACTCACCTTGACAGTCTATATAAAAGACAAAATATTGACAAACTTGATGAGTTTATAAAATTAGAAAATAAAGACAATGCGGGTCAAATGCGGGTCAGCAAAAATTGAAAAGTCGTTCTGCAAGCGGATTTATAGTGTTTTTAAGTCACCTTCCCAAGGTGAATGTGGCGGGTTCGAGTCCCGTAATCCGCTCCAGCAGCGTGACGCTGCACCATAAACGCTCCCAACACGGGAGCGTGTTTTTATATTTACCGCCCGAAAATCGCTGACACAGCCGCTGAGCCGCTTCAAATGCGCTTCCGATAACTCAGTCGAAGCCGAAAGATCCCGAACAAAACTCTTTCCTCCTCTCTCCGAATATCGTAAAAACCGCCTGTTTCCGCTGAGAAACGGGCGTTTTTGTATTGACATCGTACTTTTTGTGTGATATAATTTTTTGCATAAACTTGATTTTATCATACAAAAAGGCTTTGTTCCCTGAATTTCAGCTCAGAGCCTGCCGAGTTCAGAGCAAAGCCGCGTTCAGATAGATCTGTACGATAAATCGGATATATTGTGAAAAGGGAAGAGGGTGAGCGTGTGAAAAAGAAACGCAAGCTTTTTTGTGAATACGGTCCCGTATGTTATAAGATCTCTCTTTTTAAAGAATGCAGAAAAAAGGAGCTTCGTGATTTTTTTCAGGGCAGGAGGTTTGCTAAAAAGAAAAGCGCCGAGTCGCTTCCTTATTTGTGGAAGGGCGACGCAAAAATTATGGTGCGGCAGCTTCATGGCGTGGATATGACCCTTCAGCAGAACAAGGTCACAAATCTTCTCATAGCGGGTAAAAAGATCGACGGCATTATAGTGGAGCCGGGCGAGGAATTTTCTTTCTGGTCTCTTGTGGGAAATCCTACCAAAAGAAAGGGCTATCTTGAAGGACTTGTTATTTCAAAAAGCAATCTGGGCAAGGGCGTCGGCGGAGGTCTTTGTCAGATGGGCAATATGATCCACTGGCTCGTACTGCATACGCCGCTTGAGGTCACAGAGCTTCATCATCATTCCGACGCAATCTTTCCTGACAACAAGCGCCGTTCGCCTTTCGGCACAGGCACGTCGATAAATTACAAAGCTCTGGATTACAGGTTTAAAAACGTCACCGACGCTCCCGTGCAGGTCAGGATATGGCAGGACGATACTTTTCTTTTCGGCGAGATACGAAGCACTGTACCTACTAAGTATACATATGAGCTCACCGAGGAAGACCATCATTTTGCAAAGGACGAGGACGGCGTATTTTTCCGCAACAGCAAGGTATATCGTCATATAATTGATAAAGCGACGAATGAGGAGATAAAAAAGGAGCTTATTTTGGACAACCACTCCAAGGTATTGTACGATTACGACCTTATACCGCCTGATGAAATTCGGGCATGAAAATATGATATTAGATGACATATTAAAAGTCCTGAAGCGGAAAAGCAGCTGCAAGGCGTACACGGTGCAGGGACAAAGCTTTTCCTATGCGAAGCTTTACCGCTTTGTGTGCGGTCTGTACGCGTTTCTCCTGCGGCAGAACCCGAATAAGCGTCCCGTAGTCGTATACGGACATAAAGACGTAATGATGAAAGCGGCGTTTTTAGCCTGCTCTTTTGCAGGCGCAGCTTATGTCCCGATAGATGAAAGTACGCCGATGACGCGGGTCAGACAGATATTGGACGCTGTAAAGCCCATCGTGGTTCTGGGCGATATTCAGGAATGCTTTCCCGCAGTATCGTCGGAGCAGTGCCGCAAAATCATGGAAAGCTCCGATAATGCGGAAATAGAACATATCTTTTTACAGCCCGACGACATCTGCTATATAATTTTTACTTCAGGAAGCACGGGAACTCCCAAAGGCGTAAAGGTGACTTATAGGAACGTAGATTCGTGTATCAGGTGGCTGAGCGGCATTGTCGGAACGAATCGGGAGGTTGTTTTAAATCAGGCGGATTTTTCTTTTGACGCATCGGTCGCCGACCTTTATCTGAGCGTTCTCAGCGAAAGCGAGCATTATATCCTGAGTGCAGGATCGTATACGGATCTCGGTCTTTTGTTTCATGAACTGCGGGAGAGCGGCGGCTCAGTCGCTGTATTCACCCCGTCTTTTGCGGATCTTCTTCTGCTGGACAAGTCGTTTGATCGGTCGCTTTTGCCTGAGCTGAAACTTATCCTGTTCTGCGGTGAAAAGCTGTCTGCTTCGACAGTAAAAAAGCTGTACGAAAGGTTTGGTAACATACGCGTCATCAATTGCTACGGTCCCACCGAATGTACTTATGCGGTGACAAGCTGCGAGCTGTCATATGAGCCTGATATTTCAAAGGAGATACCTCTCGGATACCCTAAGCATGACGTAAGGATATATATCGTTGATGAAGACCTGCGCGAAGTCCCCGACGGTCAGACAGGCGAAATAATAATAACAGGCGCAAGCGTTGCAGACGGATATTTGAACGACCCTCAGAACGCCGCCTTTATGACATATATGGGCGAGCGCGCTTATGCTACGGGAGATCTGGGCAGAAAGGAAAACGGCGTTTTATATTTCAGCAGCCGAAAGGACAGACAGATAAAATATAAAGGCTTCCGTATCGAGCTTTCTGATATTGAAAAGAATATTTATGAGCTGGGTTATGTGGAAAAGGCGGTCGTTTTGCCCGAAAAATTCTCGGACGGCAGGGTGCTTTCGCTTATCGCCTTTCTTATCCTGCGGGAAAATACGAGCAAAACTCCGTCCGAGATCGCAAGGGAACTGCGCGGGCGGCTCCCCGCATATATGTGTCCTGTGATACGCACGGTGAAGGAGCTTCCGCTTACCGAAAACGGAAAGTGCGATGAAAGAAAGCTTTTGAGGAGCGTCAGAGATGTTGGAAAAAATCATACAAATAATTGAGAATATCACGGGCTTCAACGAACCTGACGAGATCCTCAGAGCGGATCTGATCGACGACGGCATAATTGATTCCATGAGCTTTATAACGCTTATATACACGCTTGAGCATGAATTTTCCATAGAGGTGCAGCCTACGCTTGTGCCGTCATCAACATGGCGCAGCGCCCGCGCTATCGCAGAGCTTGTTGAAAAGCGGCTCAAAGATAATGCCTGAGCAGGTCAAATCGGCAATATGCTTTAAAATAAACAGCTCCGTCTTTAAGAGGCGGAGCTGTTTTTATCCGAAGCATAAAAAATATCAACAAAAAGCATATCATTTTCACGATTGTTTCAGTATTAGATCAAATATCAGCAGAGCAGCTTTTTCTGCTCGATTTTCAGCGACTGAAGATCGGACAGCAGCTCGCTGCTGCTTGAATATCGTTCGTTTATCCTGACAGCCGCCATTTTGTTTATAACGGCGCCGAACGACGGATCTATCTCGGCTATGTCGTTTTGAAAATCTCTGTCGTCGTCAAGCCTTGTCATAGGGTCCTCAGGCGTTTGAAGAGTTAATGAATAGTACAATACCGCGCCGAGAGAGTAAATGTCCGTCCACGGACCATGGTTCCCGTGGTGCTGATATTGTTCCAGCGGAGCGAATCCGTGTTTCAAAGCGACGGTCATGCTGTTTTCACCGTCGCAGAACGGTCTTGCGTTGCCGAAATCCACCAGCTTTACATTCCCGTCCAGCGTTATCATCACATTTTCGGGAGAAATATCGCGGTGGATTATATTTCTGCTGTGGATACAGTTAAAAGCCGAAGCTATGCGCAGAGCCGCGTAAAGCGCCTGCCCTTCGTCCAGTTTTCCGTATTTTTTCGTATATTCTTCCACGGTCATGCCGTGAACATATTCCATAACGTAGTAAATAGTGCCGTTTTGGCGGAAGGTGCCGAACATTTTTATCACGTCGGTCTCATTTCCCAGCTCTGACAGTATGTTTGCTTCATTTTCAAAGCGCTTGCTGCCGTGGTCAAATTCCTCCGTATGCATTGAGGTGAGCGGTTCTAATGAAACGTTGTCGGCTCCGCGCACTGCGATGTTTTTCGGATAGTATTCCTTTATTGCCACGGTCTTTTCAAATACTGTGTCATATGCGATATAGGTTATTCCGAAGCCGCCTGAGCCTATGACCTTTCCTACGACGTATCTGTCGTTAAGGACAGTTCCCGCGGTTAGAGCGACAGATTCCATTTCGCTGCCGCTGTCAAAGCCGCAGACGGGACAGAATCTTCCCTCTACGGGGGAAGAACATCTTGAGCATATTTTTCTCATACCCATCATCTCCGTTTACGGCAGTTTTGTTTTATACGATAATTGTATCACAATTTTCGTGATAATGCAACACAATAAACAAACAGGCGTGAAAGCGAAAACTTTCACGCCTGTTTGCATTTTATGAGAAGGTCAAGGAGGTTTTATTCATTCCAGATAAATTCGCACGCTTTATCATAGGGAAGCCCGTGTTCTATGGCGTGGATCACCTTTGCGTCAGTTACGTTGCGCGCATAGAGGATCTCTTTGCCCGCTACCTTCAGCAGGTGCTGGACCTCGTCAAAGTTCAGCTTCAGAAGGAGCGCGATTTTTATAAGCTGTACACGGGTCGGAGTGCGCTTGCCGTTTAAAAGCTGATAGCCGTAGCAGCGCTCCACGTTAAGATGACGTATGATGTCCGCATGGGACGCGTGTTTCTCGGCGATATACTTGTTTATAAGTATATGTATATCGGGAGCTTTATTTCCCAGCACAAGCTCCTCGTTGAAGTCCTTTTCTTCGCGCAGTTTCCTTTCAAGATCCACGGTTTCCATCATGGCACTTCCTCCTTTTAAAACAACTTTTTATTATGCTTCAAGCTCATTTCCCGCAGACGCGAGCATTACATACGGGATATGTACGTTTTTCGCATGGAATTTAAAACCTTCGCTGCTTAAATCGTTTATCTGCTCCTCTGAAATTATCATATCGACAAATTCAGGCATATTTTTGTAAATACCTACGCAGTAATTATTAAGTCGGCTCTCATGGTTCTTGCAGTACATACGAACATAATTGCCGTCAATGTCAAACGCATAAAGGCGAACGATATAATCGTTCATATTCACGACCATCTGATCGCTTTCCTCAAGATACACCCTTATTTTAACATCGCTGCCGAATTTTTCCAGCATATCCTTCGGGATAAACGAATCGGTTTCCATAACGTCATCCTGATAAAAATTCGTTACATTTATTTCCAGCTTTTTGGCGTCGTCGCCAAGATCGTTTTCCGACGTGTCATAGTCCTCGCAGGACGCTGAAGAAACATAAAGGTTACTGCCTTCAAAACATATGCTGCTGTCTAAATTTTTCACCTGCTCCTTTGTGAGGACAAATTCAAACAGCATGGAGGATTTGTTTTCGGTCGCACTGTCCAGATAGAAGCTTTCCGAAACATCGTCGTATGACAAATTCGGCGCGGAAACTCTTACAGGCTGACCCGACGCGTCAACTATACGAAGATCGCGGGAATAATTCCGATTCATCAAAGACTTGTCTGATTCAACAAAATTAAGTTGGAGCTTGAACTTTATATCCCCTTTGAATCCTTCAAGAGCTTTTTTATTTATTTCTTTTCCCGTTTGCCATTCTCCGGGAAAAGAATCGTCAAGTTCAAAAGTGAGAGCTTTCTTCTGCGGGTCAGCATTGCCGTCTGTCGAAGCAGAGCTTTCCGCAGCCTCAAGCGTCACATACGGGATATGACCGCCGTTCATTATGTAAAACGCCAGCCCTGAATTTCCCAGCTCGCTTATCTGCTCTTCGGAAATTATCGTAGTTACCGTATCGGGCATACATTGGTAATTACCTATACAGTAATTATCCAATTCGCTGTCGTGATTTTTGCAGTACAGGTGGATAGAATTGCCGTACTCGTCATACGGGAAAAAATGTACGATAGAATCATCAGGGTTGATATATTCTCCCTGTTCGATGTGAAGCGTTATTTTTACATCGCCGCCTATGCTTTCAAGCTTGCTTTTCGGGATATAAGAATTTTCCTCGATATAGTTTTCCGCTTGGTAAAATGTAACTGACAGAGGGAATTTTTCTGCGTTTTCGTTTTCCTTATATTCCGACGGGTCATAATCCTCAAATGTTGCGGAAGTAACATAAAGATTGCTGCATTGGAAGTGTATGGCGAAATGTGCCGCATTCAGTGCTTCCTGCGTAAGAACGAACTCAAATGTACGAGTTTTTGAGCTTTCGGGTGATCCGTTCAGATAAAAGTTACTGTATTCCGAATCGTAGCCGATATTAAATGCAGTGACATCCACTTTCTGATCTGCGGTGTCCACGATGGACAAGTGATGATGATACACATTGTGTTCAGCGTCAAATTCGCTTTCCACATACTGAAGCTGAAGCGTCACCTTCATATCGCCCTCAAATTCTTCAAGAGCGCTTTTATCTATGCCTTTGCCCGGCTGCCATTCTCCGGGAAAAGAATCGTCAAGTTCAAAAGTGAGGATTTTCTTCTGCGGCTCAGCTTCGCTGCTGTCACTGCCCGTCGGCGTCGGTGCGGAGCTTTCGGGAGCTTCTGCGGCAAGGAGCGCCTCTTCCAGCTCATCTCCCGCAGACGCGAGCATCACATACGGGATATGGGCGTTTTTAGCATGGAATTTAAAACCTTCGCTGCTCAGATTGCTTATCTGCTCCTCTGAAATTATCATATCGACATATTCAGGCATAGTTTGGTAATTACCTATGCAGTAATTATTCAGTCGGCTCTCATGGTTCTTGCAGTACAAACGAACGTAATTTCCCTTGATGTCAAAGGCATAAAGGTGAACGACATAATCGTTCATATTTACGTCCATATACTCGCTTTCCTCAAGGTATATCCTTATTTTGACGTCGCCGCCGAATTTTTCCAGCGCTTCCTTCGGGATATACGAATTGGTTTCCATAACGTCGTCCTGATAAAAATCCGTTACGCTCAGCTCCAGCTTTTCAGCGTCGTCGCTCAGTTCGTTTTCCGACGGGTCGTAATTCTCGCAGGTCGCTGAAGAAACATAAAGGTTATTGCCTTCAAAGCGTATGCTTTTGTCTAAATATTCCACCTGTTCCTGCGTGAGGACAAATTCAAACAGCATAGATGTGTTGTTTTCACTTGCACTGTTCAGATAGCAGCCCCCTGAAAGAGCGTCGTATGACAAATTCGGCGCGGCAACTCTTACAGGCAGACCCGACGCGTCAACTATACACAGATCGCGGGAATAATCCTGATTCGTCGACTTGTCTGATTCAACGAAATTAAGTCGGAGCGTAAACTTTATATCCCCCTTGAATCCTTTAAGCTGATCCTTTGATATTTCCGCTCCGCCTACCCAGTCGCCCGGGTCGGTCTGATCAAGCGCAAAATATTTCGTTTGCACAGGAAGATTGTTCACTACGAGAACTGTCGACGTTACCGCTATTGCGGCTGCGGCTGCGCCTCCGATTATCCCCGCAAGGAGCTTTTTGCGCAAAGGCTTTTTCTTGCTCTCAGTCTTTGCGTATACGTTTTCGTCGGGGTTGTAGCCCTCCGCCTGCACCGCCTGTTCCTCGGTGTTATCGGTCCCTTCTTCATCGGGGAACACCTCGATAGGCTCGACCGTGCCTGAAGCACCGGCGGCAGGGGCTTCTTCAGCTTCAGCTTCGCCGTAGCTCTTAACGTCCTCGTTGTTTATTTTGAGCGGCTCAGGCTTTATCGGCGCGGAAACAGCGGACAATGCCTTTCTCAGCTCTATCGCGCTTCCATACCTGTCGGCAGCGTTTATCATAGTACATTTTTTGATAACGCTCCACAAGGTATTGTTTATGCCGTAGCGATTTTCGGAAAATTCATCGTCGTTGTCCATTCTTTCATACGGGTCGTCGATTATCTTTTCCGTCATCGCGTAGTAAATGGAAGCGCCCAGCGCGTAAATATCCGTCCATGCGCCTTGTCTGCCTTTTTTCGTGTACTGCTCTATGGGCGTATATCCGGGCTTCATCACCACGGTAAGATTTGATGAGCTTTCCGCCATGATCTGCCTTGCTGCGCCGAAATCTATCAGCTTTATCTTCCCGTCAAGACACACCATGATGTTGTCGGGAGAAATATCTCTGTGCAGGACGCCTGCGCTGTGTGTTATGCTCAGTGCCGCGGCAATTTTGTCCATTACGAAAAGCGCCTGACCGTCGCTTATTTTGCCGTGCTTTTTCACATAGTTCTTTAGCGTTATGCCGTTGAGATACTCCATTATGAGGTACACCGTGTTGTTTTCACGGAAATAATCATAAACGCCCACGATGTTCGGGTTGCCGTTGAACTGAGCCACCATTTCCGCTTCGGTGTAAAACTTTTCGGTGCCGTTTTCAAAGGTATCGTTTGACTTGGTATCAGCTACCAGTACGTCGGTGCCCGTCTGGGAACGGTAGGCGATCCCGTTGGGGTAGTATTCTTTCACCGCGATGGTTTTATCCATTCTCAGGTCGTACCCAAGATATGTGATGCCGAAGCCGCCCTTTCCCATCACCTTGCCTATGATTATTTTGTTATGGAGTTTTGTTCCGAGCGGCAGTACCGTAGGGTCATGTACATATTCGTCCTCAGAGTATCCGCAATACGGGCATTTTCCTTCCGTGATCTCGGCAAAGCAGCTGTCACACAATTTTTTATTGTTGATTTCCATTATTGCTCTCTCCTTCGTTTACAGGAACGGAATAAGACTCATCATCCGCCGAACAGCTTCGACAGCAGCCGTTTTATCGGATTGTCCTCGTCAGTGGATTTAGGCGGTTTATTGGGTATTTTTATCGGCTTTCTCCTTATGGGGATATTTGCCAGCGCTTGACAGAATTCTTCGGTGCTTGAATATCTGTCCGTATATTTTACCATCATTGACCTGTATATAAGCTGCCACAGCTCAGGGCGTATATTGTATATATTGTTTTCCATATCCGAATCGTCTTCTATTCGGTTCTGAGGATTTTCGGGTATCTGCTTGGTAAGCCCGTAGTAAAGCGACGCGCCCAGAGAATAAATATCTGTCCATTCTCCCTGTTTTCCCTTGCGCATATACTGCTCCAGCGGAGCAAATCCAGGCTTCAGTATCACCGACAAAAGCTGTGAGCCTTCGGGGAACACCTGCCTTGCGGAGCCGAAATCCAGCAGCTTAACTGAGCCGTCGCTGCAAAGCATTATATTGTCGGGCGATACGTCGCGGTGAAGGATATTGTCGCGGTGAAGGTCGCGGAAGGCGTCGGCGACCCTGTCCGCTATGTAAAGCGCCTGTTCCGCGCTTATTGTTCCGCACCTGCATACATAATCCTTCAGGGTCATTCCCGTAAGATATTCCATTGTAAAATATGCGGTGTTATTTTCATAGAAAAACTGATATACCTTGACAACGTTTGGATTTTCAGCGAATTTCGCAACGAAGCTCGCCTCGTTGTAAAACTTTGTCACGCCCTTTTTGAAAAGCTCGGCGGATTTTTTATCCCTTACCGTAAGACCTGTTTCTCCGGGAGCCCTCAAAGCAAGCTCTATCGGAAAATATTCCTTTATGGCGATGATTTTTTCATATTTCACGTCATATGCAAGATATGTTATTCCGAAGCCGCCCTTTCCAAGCACCTTCCCTATCAGAAAATTGCCCATAAGTATCGTTCCGCAGGGAAGCACCATATTTTCAGGGATATAGCTTTCCTCGGAAAAACCGCATTTTTTGCAGGGCTCTTTTTTTATGGGTGAAAAGCAGCTTGAACACAGCAGCTTATTTCCCAGTGTGACCATTTGACGCTTCTCCTTTTATTATAGCATTAAAATAATTTTTTTTCAATTGTCACTTTGTTTCCTGAACTTTTTTCGGGAACGGCGGGCATTTCACCCGTTTGCGCTTTCATTGTCAGGATTTTCGTCTGAAGCTTCGGCAAGCGAGCTTTCGCTTTCCGAAATTTCATTTTCCGTATTTTCACTTTCTCCGACTGTGCTTTCCTCGGCCGTGTTTTCCGCAGTCGTGCTTTCTTCGACTGTGCTTTCTTCTGCAGTACTTTCACTTACAGCGCTCTCGGTATCCGATGTGACGGTCGTTTCTTCCGTTTTGTAGGTAGTAGTTTCGGTCGTCGCTTCGGTATCGGTAGTGCTGGTCACATTTACGGCGGAAGTATGGACGGGAGTGGTGTATGTCGGCTGCTCATCATTGTTGCTGCCGCCAAGCAGCAGCACGAGCAGGATTATCACTACTGCGGCTGCGACTGCCGCGACTGCCGCAGCTATCGGCAGAAGCGGGATCTTCTTCTTTTTTGCTGATGATGCAGACTTTTTCTGCGGCTTTGCAAGTACGGGGATATCTTCATAGACCTCTCCGTCCTCAAGATGAATTATGCCGCATACAGCGGTGTAGTTGTCGCCCTTGTTCTGCGCGCGCAGTATCTGCCGCTTGAGCATATACTTGAGCCATATGTCTGCGCTGTCCGATTTCAGAAGATCTGCTTCCATTTCGGTTTCATAGACGTATTCCCAGAAGCCGTCGGTGCATAGCAGGAACGCGTCGCCGTTCTGGACGCTTATAGGAGGATAATGCTTTTTTATATTTAGCTTTTCCTCGCCGCCGAGGACCTTCAGCAGTCTTGAACGGTCCTCGTTCCCGCGTATATCCTCAGGGCGTATCAGCCCCATGTCAACTGACGCCTGACACACCGAATGGTCTTTTGTCTGAGCGATTATTTTTCCGTCGTGAAAATAGTAAACTCTGCTGTCTCCCGCGTTTGCGTATATGAAACGTCCGTTTTCGGTAAACGCGGCAGCGACGGTAGTTTTTCCGCCGTCGCCGTTTTTCAGCACCTGAGTGTTTGCGCCTTCCATAAGCTCGGTGATAAATTCCTCGGTATAATTGCCGTTGCAGCTTTCCTCAAAATATTTCACCGCCGCATTGGATGCCTTTTCCCCGTCGGAATGTCCGCCCAGACCGTCTGCGACAATAAATATGCCTTTATCACCACGGCACAGATAAGAATCCTCATTTACGTCATGTCCGCCTGCGCAGGTGTACTTGGCTGAATCAATAATCATTTGCGATCCTTTCCGAGTTTAATATAAATCCGAGCATATACCGCTGTAAGGCGGCGTATGTTCGGATAATATGTATAACCGCTGCCGATGTCCCGTGTTTAAGGCGGTCGGGTACGATCGACCTTACAGAGACATTTCAGCTTTTCCGCAGGGAACAC
This sequence comes from uncultured Ruminiclostridium sp., assembly GCA_947629925.1. Classification (GTDB taxonomy): domain Bacteria; phylum Bacillota; class Clostridia; order Oscillospirales; family Ruminococcaceae; genus Ruminiclostridium_E. The sequence goes on along the minus strand of CANRFO010000014.1, from coordinate 44,670 downwards.
GATACATTCCCTGCGGAAGGCTGAGGGCTTTCTTTTAAATTATCAGTATTTGATCTGGAAAAGCTGTTCGGCGCTTCCAAGATAGAAATAGGTGCCGTCGGGAATAAAGACGGGAACATTGGGAGTAAGCTTCTGACCGCTTCCTAAGAAGGTTCCGTTGCTGGAGCCGCAGTCCATTATCTCATAGCCGCCGTTCGTCTGTCTTATCTGACAGTGAACGCCTGAGATACCCTTGGAGTCAACAGGGAAGGAAATGTCGCATTTCTGACTGTTTCTTCCCAGAACTATGCTGCCGTTTACGTTGAAGGACTGGTTTGCCATTATGCCCTTCATACCGATGATGACTGCGCCGCCCTTTGAAGAGGAAGGGGTCGAGGGATTATAATTGCCTGAATTGCCTGAGCTTTTCTTCTTTTTCATCATGATAACGATTATTATGATCACCGCAGCAACAACTACCGCAGCCGCTATTGCGATTATCACGATAAGCAGTGTGTTTGATGATGAAGCTGAACGCTGACTGCCTGCTGTCGCGTAATCCACACGGTAAGAGTCAAGCACACGCTGAAGCTCGTCTGAAATAACAGCAAGTGAGCCTGTAACTACTGAGTCCTCAACGTTGGTCATTTTGAAGTTCACGCCCACTACCTCGCCGTTGGAATTTACCAGCGGACCGCCTGAGTTGCCGAATGATGTGGGAGCGCTGTGCATATATGCTTCAAAGCCCAGATTGTTCTTCACCATACGCATTTGCTGAGAGATGATACCGTCGGTCATTACCATGTCGCTTGTGCTCATGGTCACGTAGTCCTTGCCTGCGTTGCCGTAGTCGGGATAGCCCATAGCATAAACGTGTTCGCCGCTGCCGAGAACGGTGCTGTTGATAGGCAGAGCGTTTCTTTTTGTAGTAGGCTCAGGCAGACGGAGCACGCACAGATCTCTTGAGGTATCCACAGCGTATACTTCTGCTATCATAAATTCATTAGCCATTGCCGAGAACCACACGGTCACCTCTGAGCATCTGTAGCCTGATTCATCATCTATCACCATATGTCCTGCCGTAACTATGTACTGAACAGGACCGTCCAGATCGCTGCCTATCGCAAAGCCGCTTCCTGAACCCAGCTCACTGGTTATGAACACAACACCGTTGCGCGCTCTGTCAATTCCCGACGCGCTTGCCGCGCTTACGGGTATACCGCATACAAAGATCATTGCCGCCAAAACGACGGATAAAACCTTGATAAATCTTTTCATAATGATTATTCCTTTCTTTATCGAATAAATTCAAGCACTACTGCCGTGAAGTTATCCTGATTTGAATATCCCTTCGCAAGAATATTCTTTTCCAGTATTGCCGCCGCCTGCTCTGCGGGATATGACAGCGCCGCTGAAAGCTCCTCCGCCGTCAGCGCGTTGTAGACCCCGTCGCTGCACAAAAGGAGCTTGTCATTTATTTTCGGTATAAGCGGCTTTGCATTTACGTCGGGAGTTATCCCGCCCTTATGTCCCATGTACTGCGCAAGAGAGTCCTTTTTTCTGTCTTCGCCTGCTTCGTCAAAGGTCATCTCGCCCGATATGACCTGCTCAATGAGCTGGTTCATGTAGTCGCTGTCCTCGTTCATCACGGTAAGCGTCTTGTCACGAAACAGATAAACTCTGCTGTCTCCTACCGTACACCAGTGAACGCCTGTTGGCAGACACATGACCACCACGGCCGTGGAACCGCCTGTCATACCGTTCAGCACTATACTGCTGTTTACTCTGCACAGAGCCTGAGAAAGATAAATACTGACAGGCATTGAGCTGTCGCGGTTCTTCTGCATTTCCAGCATGGAGTATACCACATAGCTGCTTACCTGCGCGCCGCCTGAGAGACCTCCCATACCGTCGGCGACTATGGCGGTGAAGCCGTATTTATCCACGTCGGCTTTATCAATGGAGGAAAAGCCGAAGCTGTCCTCCTGATAATTTCTTGCGCCCTGATTGTTTATGCTTCCGAGAGCGATCTTCCTTACATCAGAGCCTTTGAACTTCATTTTGATAAAAAAGCCTTTTTGCCTCATGATCAATATGTGAAGTTCTCGTTGCAGAGGCTTCTGAACACATAGGTGACTTCGCCCAGCTTTATCTTGTCATAGTCTGAAAGCTCCACAGGCATCAGCAGCAGGGAATCGTTGTGATAAATGTTGTTTTTTCCTCTTCCCAGAATGGGAGTAAGGAAGAATTTTCTGTCGTGGGAGTCATAGGCGATGACCGCGTTGCCGTCAGAGGAAACGCTTTTGTCAAAGGAAATGTTTATATCGAATTTCTGTCCTCTGCCTATGGAGTTCTGCTCGCCGTGGATATTGAAGGAAACGCCTGCGCTTTCTCCGTCAATGGCGACCAGCCAGCCTCTTACAGGGCTTACGCCGTTTGCTGTTTCATCGAGAGAGATAGTAACGCTCATGCTTGAGGGACCCTGAGCGTTCTGGAATGAAGGGGCCGCGTTGTCTAAGGGCGTCGTAGGGGGGAACGCTCCGTCGTCAACTGCGCCCGATATAGGCATGGTCTTGGGGAAATCAGGCTGTGCGTCGCCGCCCAGCGACTGGAATCCGACGCCATCGCCGCTGCAATAGGGGCAGCTTCGGTTTTTCTTTTCGTCATAGATATGACCCTTGGGACACTGCTTCATAAAATCAATTCCTTTCTTTCCGATAAAAGTTTATCGGTTAAATTATAGCATTGCGGGTTTTTCGTTGGTGTGCAATCATGCGATATTTGTCGTATCAAGGCTTTGTGAAAAAGGCATTCCCGCTTGATTTTCGGCAAGGAGGGAGGAGCTTGCCGTTCGGATCGGGAACAGCGCCCGATGACAAAAGGTTTTTCGCGGAAAACAGCGCCAACTTTGTAAACGGGTATAGTTTTATTTTATTTTATCATATATCGACATTATTCTGGTGTGCGCTTTTGCACACACGGTCGGGGCGTCGGCGGCGCGATCCCTTTTCAGCGGCGGATATGACAGCGACAGCCGCACTGCCGTGAGAAAGGGTTTCTCTCACGACAGTGCGGCTGTCAGGCATATTCTGTTTTAAGCTTTATCCCGCTGTTTTCATCAGCCTGTGTTCCTTTTCCACAAACCCGCATATTTCCGAGGCGGAATCTGCGGAGATCATGCTACGCTGTTTTTCAGCCATTTTTTCCCTTGCGCCTTCGCTCATCAGTCTGTCACAGGCGTCAAGAAGCTGCTTCTTTGGCGAATTTACAGCCACGCACATTCCGTTCTTTTCAAAAAACTCCATATTGCGCGTCTCGCAGCCGGGTATTGGCGTAATATGTATCAGCGCTGTTCCCACTGCTGCGGCTTCGGTGGAGGAAAGCCCGCCGGGCTTTGACAGGAACAGATCGCACGCTCTCATGTAGTCCGCCATTTCTGAAGTATACTGCATTATATCACAGCGCCCGTGATACAGCTTTTCCATGTTCTTATACAGCGCTTGATTGTTTCCGCAGATCACTATTAACCGCGCGTTTTCGCCGTAATGTTCCAGCAGCATGGGGACGATCTGTTCGATTTGACCTGCGCCTATGCTTCCGCCTGCGATAAGAATATATTTTTTGTCATTGTCAAGCCCCAGCCTTTTTCTCGCCTCGCTGCGCCCGATTTTTTCGCGGAACTGCCGCTGTACGGGAATACCCAGCGGTACTATGCGCTCCCTCGGTACTCCTCTCATAACGAACTCTTCGGTCAGCTCCTCTGCGGGAATTATGTAATAATCGCAGTCGGTCTCTTCAATGAACGGAGCGCAGGTATAGTCCGTCGTTATGAAATAGGTGGGAGGGACAGCTATTCCGTGTCTTTTCATATTCGTTATTATCTCGGCAGGGAACAGATGAGTCATTATAACGGCGTCGAACTTGTTTTTGCAAATATATCTTTCCAGTGACGGCGCCATCTGCCCGTTAAGGTGATACACTGGAGAGGACACAGGCAGGTTCCTGTAAGCGTTTCCCAGACGGTACACCATTCCGAAGGCGGAAGGCGCCCGCTGTACCAGAATATTATAGGCGTTGTTTACCATATCTGCGGTCTTTTCGCTTTTAAGCAAATAGGGGTTTAAAGTCCTTACGTTATGACCTCTTGCAGAAAGCTCCTGTTCTATTGCGGCGCAGGCGCTGTTGTGACCTCCGCCTGTTCCGCAGGATAATATCAGCGCGTCCATAGCAGTTTTACCTCCGGGTTTTCTTTTTCTTCTCTGCTGAAGCACAGTCTTACGCATACCGCCGCTGTGATGATGATAAATCCCGCTTTAACTGCGGGACTTACTCCGCAGAAAAACAATGCGGCTGTAAAAATATACGCAAAAAGCGTGCGGTAAAAGTGAGGATTTATCCTCAGCACCGTTGACAGAAAAACAAACACCGCCGCGAATATAAGCACAGGCTTGAAGTAAGGACAAAGCCCCAGAAGCGAGCCGAATGTTGCGGCTATGCCTTTTCCGCCGTGAAATTTGCTGAACAGCGGGAAGATATGCCCTATAACAGGAGCGGCAAGCACCAGCGCAAGACCCCATTCCTCCTGCTCAGGCACGAACCGCAGATACATAAACACAGGAAGGAAGCCTTTCAGCAGGTCGCATATCAGCGTCAGCGTCCCACATAGGAATCCGCCGTATATATAAGCGTTTGCCGTCCCGGGATTTTTATCGGCGCTGTTCTGATACAGCTCTTTTTTTCCGAAGATCGTCCCGAACACATTCGCGTACAGCACGCTTCCCGACAGATAGGCAAGCGCCGCAAACACTATTGTTGCAGCCGTCATTTTTATCCTCCTTCATGTTTGATATCCCGCCTTTAACTCTTTTTTAAGCTAAACTCAGGGACAGCGGAAAGAACTGTTATTCTTCCTTTTCGCTTATTTCGTAGGAATCGACTTCGATGACGTCGGGAAGCTGATTTTTCACAATAAGAACGGTGCTTATAACGGTATAAAGGTTCAGTATCCCCTCCGACAGCAGGGAAATGCCGAACAGCACGGTGATGAGCTTTGCGCCTGTCACGGAGTTCAATATAAGCGCAATACCAACAACGCCCGTTATTATCGCCATCACGAGAATGACCCACCAGCTTTTTACGCCGAACTTCTTTGAATCCATTGATATATGTATCTTGAAAAGCCCGTCCAGAAGGATAGATATCCCTATTGCGACGCAGATCACCGACATCAGCTTTTCGGGATTTATAAGTACCGCAGCTCCAAGCACTATCATAAGTATCCCGAATTCCAGATCATACTGGAAAGCCAGCCTGAAAAGGTCCTTTGAAAAATATCCTACCAGCTTGACAGCGCCGAATATTATCAGAGCTATACCGACGCAGATACCCATTATCTCCGACGAGAACTCAGGCAGCGCTATGAAAATGACGCCCGCCGCACAGAACAGCACGGACATCACGATATATCCTATTTTTGCTATAAGCATGGGCGTTATCGAACGAAGTTTCATTTAACACGACCTCCTTTTTGCTCTGTCTTGATCATACCATATAATGATCGCTTTTCATACAGACAAAAAAAGCTCTTTGTCTGTTTTTCAGACAAAGAGCTGAATTTGACTGATTTTTCATCTCAGTTCTGCATGAAGATTTGCTGACCTGTTATAAGCGGATAGCTTACAAGCTTCGAGGACTCAAGATCCTCCCTGTGCATATCGACGCCTGTTATTCGGCTGTTTTCATAGGTAGTGTAGTAATAAATGCCTCTGTCGGTGTTGCAGCAGGAAGAATATATGGTATGCTCCCAGCCGCCCTCCACCTTGCAGCAGCCTCTTTGCTGTTCAACTGAGGCGAGGATATGGAAAAACTGGCTTATGCTTTCCTCCTCGGTTTCTCCCGATACTGAGTTTGCAAGCGTGAAAGCCGCCTTTATAAAGCGTGAAGCCGATGACAGGTCGCCTGGAAGCCCCAGACTTCCCATGCCCCTGCTGTAAGGCGAAAGCTCAAGACCTTTTGCAAAGCTGTTTTTCGGATCCTCTGCGCTGAGCGACATATAGTTTGCAAGGTTCGTGATATGATAATCGAAGGTGGGATTGTTTGTCAGCACTCCCACAGGGTCGTCATAAACCTTAAGCCCCTCCTTCACCGATTCCGCAGCGATACTTTCTTCGCGGTCAGATATTATCCAGTGCAGAGGCGACAGCGGAAGCGCGGCGCTGAAATCCTCGTTCAGCATATTGAGCCTTGACAGCTTTTCCCTTGCTTCGCCGACATTTGCACACTGCCCTAATATCCACGGAATAAACTCAAAAGGAGCAACGTTGTCCTTTCCCGCCTGTTCAGACTTGTAGTCCGCGTTCTTCGGAAAATTAAGTCCCGCTATGCTCAGCCCCTTTTCATTGGTCGCGTCGTAATAAAGCGGATAATCCTCCTGAACATACGCCATTCCGATCATGGCGTAATGCGTTTTCATCTCTCCCGTTCTGCGGAACGTGAACGGATAATTCCTCGGCGTTACTGTTACCGTCTGATTATAGGCAAATTCATAGTCGAGGTTTCTTCCGAAATAATGGTCTTTTGTTTTATAAGCGATCGCAGTACACATATTTTTTTCCTCCTGTTTTTACAACGATCAGGCGTCATTCTTGCCTGCATATCTCAGTATCATTTCCTTCTTCATGTCGGACATTCTTGAAAGATATATACGGATATCGTCTGTCATACCGTCCCTCAGCCAGTTTGAAAAAATGCCGAAAGCCAGACTTGAAAGAAACTTTTTCACAACAGTCATATCTTCGTCGCTGATGCTGCTTCCGTTCAGCACCGTGTTTACATAGCTGTTTATAAAATGGTCGCATACCTTCCACAGATACAGCTCGTAAATATCTCTGTTGACAGAGTGATAAATATGCAGCACCGCCTTCTTTTTGGACAGAGCGGCGTCTATTATCGCCTCAAGGCATTCGTTGAATTTATCGGCGGTGGAATAGGTCCGTATTATCTCTTCCGCGTCCTCCTCCACAATGTCCTCTATCAGCTTGGGAATATCCTGAAAGTAGTAATAGAAAGTGTTTCTGTTTATCCCGCAGTCGGAAACTATGTCCTTTACGGTTATCCGTGACAGCGGATGCTCGTTCAGCAGCTTGATGAATGATTTTTCAATTGCTTTTTTTGTGAAATTAGCCATTTTTTCCTCTTTATGTAAAACGTCTGAAAATGCTTTTCGCAGATTTATGCGGTCCTCAGCCGCAAAGCCGAAGCACAAGTTTCAGACCGACAGGCTCAGCCTTTTATTTTCAGTGCGAAATCCGACATGGCTTCGGAAATTTTTATCTGCTGCGGGCATACCTTTTCGCAGGAACGGCAGCCTATGCAGGCGGAGGGGTGCTTTTCTTCGGGAACTGCCATAAGCGCCATCGGAGCGATAAAGCCTCCGCCTGTGAAGCTGTGTTCGTTGTACAGCTCCAGCAGCATGGGAATATCCAGTCCCTTGGGACAGTGACTTACGCAGTAATGACAGGCGGTGCAGGGAAGCACTCCGTTCAGCAGTCCCTCCGCAACGGACATCAGTGCGCTCATTTCCGCCTCGTTGAGCGGCTTATCGGTTTCAAAGGTTTTTATGTTTTCACTTAACTGCTCGTAGTCCGACATTCCCGAAAGAATGACGGTAACGCCCTTAACGCTTTGCAGGAAGCGGAACGCCCACGCGGGTATCTCTTCATCGGGACGAAGCTTTTTCAGCTCCTTTTCGCTTTCCTCGGGCAGCTTAGCCAGCCTTCCTCCGCGAAGCGGCTCCATTACCCAGACAGGTATATTGTATGAATTTAAAAGCTCTGCCTTTGCTTTAGCGTCCTGGAACGACCAGTCAAGGTAGTTCAGCTGTATCTGACAAAACTCCATATCTTTGCCGTAAGCGTCAAGGAAGCGCTTCATAATGTCATAGCTTCCGTGAGCTGAAAAGCCGAGGTGACGGATACGCCCCGCTTTTTTCTGTTCGGCAAGGTAGTCGAAGATCCCGTATTTCGGGTCAAGATACGCGTCTATATTCATCTCGCATACATTGTGGAACAAATAAAAATCAAAATACCCAACGCCACATTTTTCAAGCTGCTTTTCAAATATCTCCTTTACCTTAGGCATATTTGAAAGGTCGTAGCCGGGAAATTTATCCGCAAGATAAAAGCTTTCGCGGGGATATCTGCCAAGCGCTTTTCCCATTACTGTCTCGGAATTTCCGTTATGGTAGCCCCAAGCCGTATCGTAATAGTTTACGCCGCTTTTCATGGCGAGATCCACCATTTTTTCCGTTTCGGCAGCGTCAACTGCTCCGTCGTCGCCGCCGATAACAGGCAGCCTCATAGCGCCCATTCCCAGCGCGGACAGCTTCATTCCCTGAAAATCCTTGTAGATCATAATATGTACCTCCGCTTTATTTTATATTATTATAGCACATTTCAACGGATATATCAACAGTCGGTTATCCTGCGGTCTGAATTTTTGCTGTATTTTTAATCGTTGACAAATAAAAACAATAAGAGTATAATACATTTATGGCAGAAGCGGCTGACTTATCTTTATGCTGTACTTATGCGGCGCTGCCTTTAATGACTATGGGCTTATTCCCAACGAGAGGAAGTCGGTTTCGATGAACAGGCGTATTGGTATCCTTTCTGTTTTTATGTCGGCTTTTATGATGATATCCTGCATTTCTGCGCCGCAGGTAAGCGCCGCCGAAATGCAGAATGAAATATCCTTGACGCCCGAAGAGGAGGAGTATGTTGCCGCTCATCCCGTTATCAGGGTGGGATATGTTCAGGATCGCATACCTGTATCGTTTTCAAATGACAACGGAGAATTTGACGGCATCTCCCGCCATATTCTGGAACGCATAAGCCGTCTTTCGGGCTTTGAGTTTGAATACATACCGCTCCCGTCAGGAGACGTTACATATGATTATCTTATAAACGGCGGATTTGACCTTGTTACCAGCGTGGAATACAACGAGGAAAACAAAAAAGCCCGCGGTATACTTATAAGCGAACCGTATCTGTCCAGCCGCAAGGTGGTCGTCGCCAAGGATAACCTTGATTTCAGATCCGACGGAAGCTGGACGGTCGCTGTTTCCACAGGTTCGCAGACTCTGAAGAAAGTGCTTGCCGCCTCCTTCCCCAATTTTGAGATCAAGGACTGTGAAACGATAACCGACTGCTTTGACGCAGTGACCGACGGCACTGCCGACCTTGTGATACAAAATCAGTTCGTAGTGGAATACTGGCTCTCCAAGCCGAAATATGAAAACCTGAAGGTCATTCCCGTCATGGGAATGGATGATCAGCTCTGCTTTTCCGCCGTCGTTCCGTTCGGTGAAGAAAGCGAGGAGGAGCAGAAGCAGGGTCAGATCCTGATAGATATACTTGACAAGGCGATAAGCTGCATTTCCGAGGACGAAGCCGCAAGCTATATAATACAGGGCGTAATGGAAAATCAGTACAAGTACACCTTATCCGATTTTGTGAGCCGCTACCGTTATTCGGTGCTGACCATCGTGATCGCGCTCATCATAATCGCTCTGCTTGCGATCCTGCTTTTCCGTCTGCGCATACGCTTCATCAAAAGCAAGGCTGACGCCAACGCAAAGGGCATGTTCCTGTCAAGCATGAGCCATGAGATACGAACGCCTCTGAACGGGCTTATCGGGCTTAATTACCTTATGACGCAGAAGCTTGACGACAAGGAGAAGATGAAGGAATATCTCGATCAGTCCTCAGTTACCGCGAAGTATCTGTTGTCTTTGGTAAACGATATACTGGATTCCTCCAAGCTGGAAGCGAACAAGCTGGAGCTTGCGGAACAGCCTGTGGACATAGGACTTGTTATTGAAACCGTGAGCGCTATCGAGAAAAGCGCCATGAACGATAAAAAGCTGAAATACACCTTCCGCTCGGAGATAAGTTATCCCTATGTCATGGGCGACGATATGCGGATACAGCAGGTTTTGCTGAATATCCTTGACAACGCCCGAAAATTCACCTCCGAAGGCGGAAGCGTGGATCTTTACCTGAAGCAGGAAATGACGAAAAACAACAAGGTGCTGACCTCCGTCACCATAACCGACACGGGAAAGGGAATGAGCGAGGAATTTCAAAAGCACATATTCGACCTTTTCGCGCAGGAGCTTGAAACGGTATCCAAGGGCAACAGAGGCACAGGGCTGGGTCTTTCCATAAGCCGCAGACTTGCGCTTCTCATGGGCGGCGATCTTACCTGCGAAAGCAAAAAAGGAAAGGGCAGCTCATTTACCTTCACATTTGTCGGCGCGCCTGCGTCGGCGCCTGCCAAGGCTCAAAGAACAGAACTTTCCGTCAGCGGAGAGCGTCCCCGCATACTGGTAGCTGAGGACAACGAGCTGAACGGTGAGATAATGCTGGAGCTTCTGCACGGCGACGGGCTTGAAGCCGACCTTGCGGAAAACGGCAGGATAGCTTTGGAGATGTTTAAAAATTCTCCTGTGGGAACATACGGAGTTATCCTGATGGATCTTCTTATGCCCGAACTGGACGGCTTTGAGGCCTCTGAAGCGATCCGCGCGCTCGACCGCGAGGACGCAAAGACAGTGCGCATTTTCGCCTGCACCGCAAACTCCTTTGCAGAGGACAGGGAAAAGGCTCTCGCAAGCGGCATGGACGATTTCATCGCAAAACCCGTTAATATTGAGGAGCTGCTTAAAAAAATATGATACATACAGCCTCCGCCGCAAGGCGGAAGCTGGTTATTTTTCAGCGTAAAATATATCAAAAGAAGCCGTTGTTTTATCAATAAATTTTCTTAAAAAATCAATTGACACAATCTTCATTTGGTTATACAATATATAGAATAGATAAAGCGGTTGCACGGCATTTCAAATAATTTAAAACGTTAAAGTTATATTTGAAAAAAATGTGTTCAGCACGTCTTTATTCATACGGAAAGGGGGAAGATACGCCTGATGGCAACGGAACAGACAGGTTACTGGATATTGGTAATAGACGACGACTCCGCGAATCTTACAATGGCGAACACCATACTCAGCTCTGAAGGCATGAGGGTCAGCTGTGTAAAATCAGGCGAAGCCGCCCTTAAATTTTTGCGCAGAAACAAGCCCGACCTGATACTGCTTGACGTACATATGCCCGTAATGGACGGTTTTGCCACAATAGCCGCGCTGAAAGAAAACAAAGCTACCGCAGATATTCCCGTTATCTTCCTCACCGCCGACGATGACAGCGACACCGAAACAAGGGGATTAAAGGCGGGAGCCGTGGACTTCATCACCAAGCCGTTCATGGCGGACGTTCTCCTTGTCAGGATAAATCATATAGTTGAGCTTACCCGCTTGCAGGCGGACCTTGCCCACGAGGTGGAGGTAAAGACAAGGGAAGTCACTCACCAGCACAGGAAGCTGGAAAAGCTGTCAATGCAGATAGTTATGGCACTGTCAGGCGCCATAGACGCCAAGGACACCTACACCAACGGTCATTCCGCCAGAGTTGCGGATTATTCCCGCAGGATAGCGGAAATGGCGGGCTTTTCAAAGGAAATGCAGGACGATATCTATATGATAGGACTGCTTCACGACGTTGGAAAGATAGGTATCCCCGACGCTATCATAAACAAGCCTTCACGCCTTACAGACGAGGAATTTGCTATAATCAAGACCCACCCTGTTTTAGGTGAAAAGATACTTGAAAAGATAGAGGAATTTCCCAAGCTCATCACGGGAGCAAAATACCACCATGAGCGCTATGACGGCAGAGGCTACCCCGACGGTCTTTCAGGGGAGAATATTCCCATTGAGGCAAGGATAATCGCAGTTGCCGACGCCTACGACGCTATGAGCTCAAAAAGAGCGTACAGAGGAGTTATCCCGCAGGCTCAGGTGAGAGCCGAGGTGGAAAAGGGAAAAGGTACCCAGTTCGACCCCGTATTTGCCGACATTATGCTGTCCATGATAGACGAGGACAAAGAATACGAAATGTGCGAGAAGTAGGCGGTGAACTTATGAGCATTATAAGCAATAAAGATAAAAAGCAAACTTCATACTTTATCGTTCTGATATGCTATACCTTTCTGGCGATCGCACTGGGCGCCGAGATAATCCTTAACGGCATCTCGATGATGATGCTTGTCCAGCTTGCGGCGAAGCTTGTCATCTGCTGGACTATACATTTTATAAAAAAAATACCGTACAGCGTTGAAAAGTGGATATCCTACGCCCTGCTGCTGCACGGTTTTCTGATATACGGAATGACCCCCGCGCATATCATGAACCTTACGCCTTTGACAGTGGGACTTATCGCCCTTTATTACGCGGTGGAAATGTACGGGCTTATCGCTGTCAGCACCGTGGTTTATTTTGTGACGGTGATAGGCAATCTTTTGCTCCATTCCAAAGACTTCACCTTTACCCCCTCGTTTATAACGAGTTTAGTTCTGGGGGGAATTTTCGTCTGCCTTGCCGCCTATGTTGCAAAGCTGCTTCGTGAAAGACGAGCGGGCGAAACAAAAGAGATGGTGGAAACGATCGAAAGGCTGGAGGAGGAGAACCGCAGGACCGAGGACTTCCTTACCAACGTTTCCCACGAGCTTCGCACGCCTATAAACGCAGTAACAGGTCTTACCGCCGTAATGCTGAAAAACGAGGAGGACGCCGACAAGCGTGAAAACCTGATTTCCGTGCAGAAGGCGGGCTACCGTCTTTTCGGACAGATAGAGGACATTCTGGATTACACCGAGATAGATACGGGAAGGATAACCGTCAGCGACGATACATATATGCTCTCCTCCCTGATCAACGATATCATTTCCGAGCAGAATATGACCGAGGGCAAGGAAAATCTTGAGCTTATCTTTGACATTGAGGCAAAGATACCTGCGGTGCTCATTGGCGACAGCAAGAAGATAAAGAAGATAATAAAACACCTTGTGGACAACGCCGTAAAATTCACCGAAGAGGGCGGCATTTACGTCAGGATATACGCCCTAAAGAAATCCTACGGCGTGAACCTTTGCATACAGGTAAAGGACACAGGTATAGGAATGGACGCCGAGAGCCTTTCCAAGGTGACCGAAAGATTTTACCAGTCCAGCGGCGGACGTGACCGCAGGGCGGGAGGGCTCGGTCTGGGACTTCCCATAGTTTACGGAATGGCGGCCGCCATGAACGGCTTTGTCCATGTGGAAAGCAAAGCGGGAAGCGGCACCGAGGTCACCGTCAGCATACCTCAGAAGGTTGCGGACGAATCGGCGGGAATGAAGGTGGAAAACCCGTCCAAGCTGTGTCTTGCCTGCTATCTTATGCCTGAGAAATATAAAGTCCCCGAAGTGCGTAAATTTTATGACGGCATGATAACCAATATCGCCAGAGGGCTTGACGTTGCAGTTCACAGGGTATTTTCCCCCGACGAGCTGGAAAAGCTGGTATCTATGTACCGTCTGACCCACCTTTTCCTTGCGGACGAGGAATACGAGGCGGACAGCGAGTATATCGAAAATCTTGACAGCAATATACAGGTAGTCCTTATCGCTGATGAAAACTACCGCCCCAAGGAAAACAGCAGAGTAAAGATACTTCATAAGCCTTTCTACTGTTTCCCCGTTGTGAACATACTCAACAGCGATACCGTCGAAGAGCTTGCTATTCAGGGCAGAAGAATGATATGCCCCGACGTTAAGGTGCTTGTTGTTGACGACGAGCCGATGAACCGAATGGTAGCCGAGGGAATGTTAAAGGATTACCAGATAACCGTCCGCACTGCGGGCAGCGGTATGGAAGCTATCTCTATCTGCGAGAATGAAGAATTTGACGTATTGTTCCTTGACCATATGATGCCCGAAATGGACGGAGTGGAAACGCTGAAACAGCTCCGCAGGCTGAAAACAGGCTCCGCCGATATGTTCACGGCGATAGCCTTTACCGCAAACGCCGTCAGCGGCGCAAGGGAAATGTTCCTGCGCGAGGGCTTTGACGAGTTTTTGTCCAAGCCTGTTGAAGCGCCCGAGCTTGAACGCGTTTTAAGAAAGGTGCTTCCCAAAGCCCGCATAAAGTTTATTGAGGAACGTGAGACGGTGAGGGAAAATCAGTCCTTCGCCGAGCAGAAGCAGTCTCAGCAGGAAAACCGCCCCGACGAGATAGCCGCTCTTGAAGCTGCGGGGATGAACACCGCCGCCGCTTTAGGCTATTGCAGGAACGACAGGGAATTTTACGTTCAGCTGCTTCGCAAATTCGTTTCCGACGCCGATTACAAGGCGGGAGAGATAAATAAATATTTCGGCAAGGGCGATTATGAAAATTACCGCATACAAGTCCACGCCTTGAAAAGCTCCGCCAAAATGATGGGAGCAGACGAGCTTTCCAATTCCGCCAAGGATATGGAGACTGCCGCCAAGGACAAGGACATAGACTACATACTTGCAAACCACAACGCTTTAATGGAAATGTACGCAAATGCGGCAAATACCATAGGCGAAGCTATCGGCGCAGTCCAAAGCGAAGATGAAGCCGACCCCGAGGGCACCGAGATAACGCAGGAGGAATTTCTTTCTTATCTTGACGAGCTTCGCGCCTGCTTCGACACATACGAAGCGGATAAAGCGCAGAACCTGATAAGCGAGCTTAGCAAGACCGTTTACGGCGGAAAATCGGTAAGATCGCTGCTTCAGGAGATAAAACGGGACGTAGACGACTTTGAGTACGAAACAGCGGCTGAAAGGACTTCAACACTGGCTGAAAAGGTGAAAGGCGGTGAGACGTTATGAAGCTGAAAAAACTGTTGGGAGACCTGTTCTGGGATTACAGATATTCTCTTCAGGAACGGCTGTTCCGCCTTATCACAGCGATAGGACTTGTGGGACTTCTGCTCGGCATAGCGGTAGGCTGCTGCTCAGGCGAGAGCCTTACCAACCTTATCGCTATGATAGCCGCGTTCATACTTCTTGGAGTGCTGGTGTTCTTCACTATCCGCACGCACAGGATACAGCTTGGCGCAATAATCGTTTCCGCAATTGCGCTGTATATCGTCCTGCCTTTTAACTTCATCACGGCAGGCGGGATATACGGCGGCGGACCTATCTGGTTCATTCTTGGATTTGTCCTTGCAACTATCGTCGTTGAGGGAAAATCAAAGTATATCCTGCTTGCAGGCGGATATATCGTGTTCCTTGTGTGCTACTATGTGGCGTATTTCTACCCTGAGATGATAGTCCAGCACACTCTTGAAATGGCATATATTGATTCCCTCGCCACCATGACGGTGGTATCGGTAGTGACCTGCGGAATGTTGCTGTTTCAGAACGCTATCTACCGCAACGAAAACAAAAAGACTGAGAAGCAGAAGAAGCAGATAGAAGAATTAAATCAGGCTCAGAACCGCTTTTTCTCCAGTATGAGCCACGAGATACGCACCCCTATAAACACTATAATCGGTCTGAACGAGATGATACTCCGCGAGGACGTTTCCGACGAGGTCGCAGAGGACGCAAAGAATATCCAGAGCGCGGGCAAAATGCTCCTTTCCCTTATCAACGACATTCTTGATATGTCAAAGATAGAGTCGGGGAAAATGGACATCGTGCCTGTCACATACGACGTTGGCGCCATGCTTTCCGACATTGTGAATATGATATGGGTGAGAGCCAAGGAAAAAGGGCTGGAGTTTCACATCAACGTGGAGGACAGCATACCCGCCCGGCTTTGCGGCGACGAGGTGCGCATAAAGCAGATACTTATCAACCTGCTGAACAACGCGGTGAAATACACCTCCGAGGGCTCCGTCACCTTGTCAATTCAACAGCGCCAGGTGCAGGACGACACCGTTTACATAGCATATTCCGTGGCTGACACGGGAATGGGCATAAAAAAGGAAAACATTCCTCATCTTTTCAGCGCCTTCCGCCGTGTTGACGAGGAAAAGAACCGCTATATAGAGGGAACAGGTCTGGGTCTTTCCATAGTAAGACAGCTCGTCGCCCTTATGGGCGGGGATATTGAAGTGAACAGCGTTTACACCAAAGGCTCCACCTTCGTAGTTACCATTCCTCAGAAGATCGAGGGCGAGAGCAGACTGGGCGAGCTTGATCTGGAAAAGCGCCACACTATGGGCGCCAGAGAGCATTACAGAGCTATATTTGAAGCGCCCAAGGCAAACGTCCTCATAGTTGACGACAACGACACCAACCTTATGGTCGCAGCAAAGTTGCTCCACGATACAAAGGTGGCGATAGATACCGCATCAAGCGGCGCGCAGTGCCTTGCCAGAACTGAGAGCAGACGTTACGACGCTATCTTTATGGATCACCTTATGCCTATTATGGACGGTATAGAGTGCCTGCACCTTATCCGCGCCCAGACAGGCGGACTTAACCGTGAAACGCCTGTTATCGCCCTTACCGCCAATGCGGGGAGCGAAAATCAGGAGCTTTACAGACGGGAGGGCTTTGACGGCTATCTGCAAAAGCCCGTCAGCGGCATACAGCTTGAAACGGAGCTTTTAAAGCACCTGCCGAGAGAGATAGTTAAGATGAACAGCACCGAGCTGTTCAGCGATATGGTAGTGGGACCTGTTCTTGGACACAAGAAAAAACAGCTTATTATGATAACCACCGACAGCGTCAGCGACCTGCCCGCAGAGCTTGCGGAAAAGTACAACATAGCCGTTCTCCCTTATCACGTAATGACCGAGGGCGGCGATTTCAGGGACGGCGAGGAGATAGAAACGGACGGTATCCTGTCCTATCTTTCAGGCAAGGACAAAAAGGTACATTCAGAAGAACCCAAGGTATCTGATTACGAGGCGTTCTTTGCGGAACAGCTCACCAAGGCACAGCATATAATCCACATAGCTATGGCGAAAAACGCCAGCAAGGGCTACGAAAAGGCGCTTGAGGCGTCTGGAGCCTTTGACAACGTAACGGTAGTTGATTCGGGACATCTTTCCAGCGGAATGGGTATGGTTGCGCTTTACGCCGCCGAATACGCCGCAGGCGGAATGGAGGTGGACGCTGTCCTCTCCGAGATAGAGCGTATCAAAGCAAAGGTGAATACCAGCTTTATCGTGGGCAGCACCGAGTACCTTGCCCGTTCGGGAAGAATTTCCTCAAAGATAAACGCCATATGCGAAGCCTTTATGCTCCACCCTGTCATAATGCTGAAAAAGAGCAGTATGACTGTTGGCGCGATACGAATGGGAACGCGGGAGACTATCTGGAAGAAATATATACGCTCCACCCTGCGCTCTCCTTCGAGAATAGATAAAAGACTTTTGTTCATCACCTACGCGGGACTTCGCCCCGAAGAGCTTGATGAGATAGCTGGAAAGGTGAGAGAAAAGATAAACTTTGACGAGGTAATATATCAGAAAGCCTCGCCTGCAATTTCCATAAACTGCGGACCTGAAAGCTACGGCTTGTTGTTTATGGAGAAATGATAAAAAGAACAAAAAACGGAGACAAATGAAATGAAGAAACTTTTTGGAACGATATCCGCGCTTCTTGCGGCGGCAGTGCTTTTTGCAGGCTGCTCAGGCGGAGAAACGGCAGAGTCTGTGCTGAAAGAGGGACAGTCCGATATTCAGTACATAAAGGACAAGGGGACGTTTATCATAGGAATAACGGACTACGCCCCCATGGACTTTAAGGACGGCGACAATTGGACGGGTTTTGACGCAGAGCTTTCCTTGGCTTTTGCCGAGGAACTTGGCGTAACTCCCCAGTTTGTGGAGATAGACTGGGACAAGCGCACAGGACTTCTTCAAAGCGGCGCAATCGACTGCATATGGAACGGTATGACCCTGACGGAGGAGCTTCAGCAGGAAATAGACTGCTCTCAGCCTTACGCCTCCAGCGGTCAGGTTATAGTTATGCAAAAGGAGAAGCTTGACAAATACGAGACCGTAGAGCAGTGCCAGCACCTTCTGTTTACCGCAGAGGGCGGCTCATCAGGCGAAGCGGTCATAAAAGAACTAAAATACCGCTACACCCCCTACGAAACGATGAAAGAGACCCTGCAAAGCGTATGCGACAACAAGGCTGACGCGGCAGTAATCGACATAATCATGGCGGGATATTATTCCGCAGGCGAGAACGAATTTTCCCAGCTTGGATACAAATTCCTGCTGAATGATGAAAAGATAGGTGTGGGACTTCGCAAAGGCTCTGACCTTACGGATAAGGTGAACGAGTTTTTGTCCGAAATGACTTCAAGCGGAAAAATGAACGAGATAGCCGAAAAATACGGCATAGCAGACGCGGTGCTTGACTGAAAAGCGTCTGTAAAAAATTTAAGGAGCGGCTTTCATTATGAAAACTATACTTGTTGTAGACGACGACAATATGAATCTCGCCACTACAAGAGAGGTACTCAGTGACAGCTACAAGGTCGTTTTGGTGAAAAAGGGTCAGCAGGCGCTGTCATACCTTGAAAACGGCGACTGCGACATTATCCTGCTGGATATAAATATGCCCGAAATGGACGGCTTTGAGGTAATGGAGAAGATACGCGCCATGGAAAGGCACGTTGACACTCCCGTTATTTTCCTCACAGGGGACAATGACGCAGAGACCGAATCCCGCTGCTTCAAGGCGGGAGCCATAGATTATATAGCAAAGCCCTTTGTACCTGCCGTAATGCTTTCAAGAATAGGCAGGATACTTGAGCTTGAAGAGCTTCGCCGAAACCTTGCCGACAGACTGGAGCAGAAGATAAAGGAAGTTTCCGACATCAAGAGCAAGACCAATCGGGACGTCCTTACAGGGCTCTGGAACAGGGAATACACCGAGGAAGCGGTCAACACCATGCTTCAGGGCGGAATAAACGGTTCTGTCATGATGATAGATATGGACAACTTCAAGCTGATAAACGACAACTACGGTCACATAGCGGGTGACAAAACGCTGAAAATGTTTGCCGACACCATGAGGACATACGCCTCCGAAGGGGACGTTCTCTGCCGTATCGGCGGCGACGAATTTGTTGTATTTGTTAAAGGCGTTACTTCAAAAGCGGAGCTCAGCAACCGCGCGGGTGATATTATCCGCGACATATGCGCAAAGATAAAGGACTGCGGTTACGAGACCGACACCTCAGTTTCCATAGGAATAGCGAAAGCTCCCGAGGACGGAACGGAATTTGCAAAATTGTACAACGCTGCGGACAAGGCTTTGTATTACGTTAAACAAAACGGAAAAAACTCCTACCACTTTTTCAGCGACAAGCTTGCGGCGGAACACGACCGCGGCGAAAAGACCGTGGATCTGAAATACCTTAAAGACCTGATGAACCGTGCCGACAGCGGCAAAGGCGCTTATCTTCTTGATTTTGAGAGCTTCCATCATGTTTATAACTTTATCCGCCGCTTCGTTGAGCGCAGCAACAGAGATGTGCAGACCCTGCTTTTCACTATCAGTGAAAACGGGAACTCAAGCCCCGATTCCACCGAGACCGAAGCGGCAATGGAAATGCTGGAAAGCTCCATATACACCTCGCTGCGCCGCTCCGACATCTCCACCAGATATTCCAGCAGGCAGATGATAGTCATTCTTATGGACGCCAACAGCATAAACGGCGATATGGTCGCCGAGCGCATAATCAGCAATTTCCGCAAGCTGTATCTTGGCGACAATATATGCATAGATTACGGTATAGCCCGCCTTGACAGCAGAACGAACAATATTCCCACATGATTTTGCCATCGACATATTTCTACATAAAACGTGAAAATTTCTGAAAAATTTTTCTGATACATTCTCTTGATTTTTTGAAAAAAATCTGTTATAATACAAATCAGTAAACTTAACGAGCAGCACAATGCGTAAGTCCGGTTATGGACTTACGCATTGTTTTTTTGTTGAAACGGAGGAAAAAATGGAACAACTTGATCAGTCATTTTTAGTAACGGAGAAGATCGGCAGACTTATGCGCAGATATTCGCTGCCGTGCATTATCTCGCTTCTTGTGGGAGCGCTTTACAATATCGTCGATCAGATATTCATAGCAAACGCGAGCTATCTCGGCTCTTTCGGAAACGCCGCAAACACGGTGGTATTTCCCCTTACCGTCATAGCGCTTGCGATAGCCGTGATGATAGGAGACGGCTGCTGTGCTTTTGTAAGCCTCAGCCTCGGCAAGGGCGAAGCTGACAAGGCGGGGAACAGCATAGGTCTTTCCGTTATCATGGCGGTGGCGAGCAGTATTGTGCTGTGCGCTGTTTATCTTATTTTTGCCGACCCGATAATCACAATGTTCGGCGGCACGGTCAATGAGGAAACATTTGCATTGTCAAAGGAATATTTCTTCTACATTTCCCTCGGAATACCGTTTTATATGTTCGGTCAGGCGATGAACCCCGTTATCCGCGCAGACGGAAGCCCTAAATTCGCCATGGCGTCCACCTTGCTCGGAGCGGTTCTTAATATCGTTCTCGACCCGCTGTTTATATTTTGTTTTCAGTGGGGAATGAAGGGCGCCGCGATAGCGACAGTTATCGGACAGATAGCCACCGCTGTGCTTGCAGTATGGTATCTGCTCCACACAAAGACGGTGAAGCTGTCCGCGAAGGATTTTCACTTGAATCACAAGACGGCGTTCAGCACTCTTTCGCTGGGACTTTGCAGCTTTCTTTCACAGGTCTCGCTTGTGGCGGCGATGGCGGCCATCAACAATATGATACGCAAATACGGCGCTATCGACCCGATTTTCGGACAGGAAATGTATGCGCAGATCCCCATGGCGGTAGTAGGCATAGTGATGAAATTTTTCCAGATAGTAATATCCGTGGTCATCGGTATGGCGGCGGGCTGTATCCCCGTTGTCGGCTACAATATGGGCGCAGACAGGCGGGAGCGGGTAAAGAAGCTGTTTTCTCTTCTCCTTATCTGTGAGGCGGCGGTGGGATTCGTCGCTTTGCTTATCGTCGAACTTCTTCCTCATCGGCTTATCGTTCTTTTCGGCTCAGCCAATGAGAGCGTTTACTACACGGAATTTGCGGTAAAGGCGTTTCGCGTCTATCTTTGCATGATAGTATTCGCCTGCCTTAATAAAGCCGCCTTTATATTCCTTCAGGCGATGGGAAAAGCCGCGGCGTCCACCGCGCTTTCCATGATAAGGGAGATAGTTTTCGGCGTAGGCTTTGCACTGCTCCTGCCGCTGTTTTTCGGGCTTGACGGCGTGCTTTACTCCATGCCTGTCTCCGACCTGCTTACCGCAGTTGTTTCCGCCTGCATCATCGCGGCGACGTACAAGCAGCTGTCCCGCCCCAAAAACAGCGTCAGACAAAACGAAGCGTATCTGTGCCCCGAAAAATAATAAAGCGGCAGAAAAAGCGTTCCCGAAAGACGGGAACGCTTTTTTGCGCCTGAAACCGCCTTTGCGGGATTTTATCAGCGTCTTTGCCATCTTCAGTCCGCCGAAGATTTTTTCATTGACAGGCATAACGTTTTTGTGCTATTATATGTTTATATGTTACAACAAACTTTTTCCCGAAAGGAACATAAAATGGCAAAAATTCTTCTGGTAGAGGACGACAGGAGCATAGTCTCAAACCTCGCCGAATATCTTAACGGTCAGGGCTTTGATGTAAAAAGCGCCGCAGGACAGACGGACGCGCTGAAGCTTCTTGAAGAGGAAGATTTTGACCTTGTCCTGCTTGATATATCGCTTGCGGACGGCAACGGCTTTTCGGTATGCTCGGCGGTGAAAAGCGAGTACGGGCTTCCCGTGATCTTTCTTACCGCTTCGGGTGACGAGTACAGCACCGTCACAGGCTTTGATCTGGGAGCGGACGATTATGTGCCGAAGCCGTTCCGTCCCCGCGAGCTGGTTTCCCGCATAAAAAACGTGCTTCGTCTTACGGGAAAGAACGGCGGCGCAGTGGTTCAGGTCGGAAACGTGACCATTGACACGATAAAGGGCGCGGCTTACAAGAACGGCGCCGATCTTTTCCTGTCTGCGCTGGAATACAGACTTCTGCTTGCCTTTGTCAACAACAGCGGTCAGCTTCTCACCCGCGAGCGCCTTTTGAAAACCATCTGGGACGCGGCAGGAGAATTTGTGAACGACAACACCCTCACCGTTTACATCAAAAGGCTGCGCGACAAGCTGGAGGACGACCCTCAGAACCCTGAGATAATAAAGACCGTGCGCGGTTTAGGCTATAAAATGGAGCTTTGAATATGTTTAATGATAAACGGGACGTTGTTCTTTGCCTGACGGCAGCCATTATCTCCGCGACAGCGGCGTTGATCTTCTTCTTATTTTTCGGCTTGGTATGCGGACTTGCGGTATTTTTTCTTTTAGGCGGACTGACGGCGCTGTTCGCGTTTTATTCATATCAGCGGAATAAAGAGATAACACGCCTTTCCGACCAGCTCAACGCAATACTTCACGGCGATGATAGCATAGAGCTTGACAGATATTCGGAAGGAGCGCTGGGCATTCTTCAAAGCGAGATATATAAAATGACCGTGACGCTGAGGGAGCAAAGTCAGCGCCTGAAAGCGGACAAGGTTTTCCTTGCGGATTCGATAGCGGATATATCTCATCAAATGAGAACGCCGCTCACTTCCATAAACATCATAACTTCCCTTCTTGCGGAGGAGGATATTTCCGAGGAGCGGCGCGCTGAGCTTCTGTGTGAGCTTGACCGGCTTCTGGCGGGTATCGACAGACTTGTGAACACCCTGCTGAAAATATCGGGATTTGACGCGGGCGCGATAAAGCTAAAAACCGAAACGATAAGTCTTGAAAAGCTTGTGGCTGCCGCCGTGAAGCCGATAACCGCCGCTATGGAGCTGAAAGGACAGAGCCTTGAGATGACCGCCGAGGGCGATTTTTCAGGCGACATTTCCTGGACAGCCGAAGCCTTGGGAAATATTGTAAAGAACTGCTCAGAGCATACGCCAAACGGCGGAAGGATAAGTATATCCGCCTCAGAAAACGCCATTTACAGCGAAATAATCATTTCCGACAACGGAAGCGGTATCTCCGAGGAAGACCTCCCCAACATTTTCAAGCGCTTTTATAAGGGAAAAAATTCGGGCACGGACAGCTTCGGCATAGGTCTTGCCCTGTCCAAAATGATAGTGACAGGACAAAACGGCACGATAAAAGCGGAAAATCTTCCCTCAGGCGGAGCGGCGTTTACGCTCAGGTTTTATAAAAGCGTGGTATGAAATAATGCGGCATAAGGCGCTGAAGTAAAGCCGCCCTGACATAAGAAAACGCAGCCGCAGACTTTACCGCAAAAACGACAGCTGCTTCGTCAACGCTCCTTGCAATCCATCAAGGATTGCTGCGGAGCGTTTCCTCGTATCTGCCGCTTTTGCGCAAGTCTGCGGCGCTTCGCGATTTTCTGCGAAAACCTGTGTTTTCCTATGTCAGTGCGGCTGATATCAGCGCTTTTTTGCATTGTGACATTTTTGTAATATTAAAGTCACCGTAAAGTAATATTCACGATGTATAATAAGACCGTAAAATCAAAACCGTATACGAAAGGCGGGAATAAAATGGAAATTTTAAGAGTTGAACATCTCAGCAAAATTTACGGAGACGGTGAGAACAGGGTGCTTGCCCTGTCGGACGTATCCTTTTCCGTTGAAAAGGGAGAATTTCTTGCGATAATAGGACCTTCAGGCTCAGGAAAGTCCACCCTGCTCCACATTCTTGGCGGAGTGGACAAGCCTGACGCGGGCAAGGTATTCCTTGACGGAAGCGACGTTTTTGACAGGAACGACGACCAGCTTGCCATATTTCGCCGCAGACAGGTCGGACTTATCTATCAGTTTTACAACCTTATCCCCATGCTGAACGTAGTGGAGAATATTACGCTACCGCTGCTCCTTGACGGGCAGAAGGTGAACGAGGCGCATCTTAAAGAGCTTATCGTTACTTTACAGCTTGAAGGCCGTGAAAATCACCTTCCGAACCGGCTCTCAGGCGGACAGCAGCAGAGAGTTTCCATCGGCAGGGCGCTTATAAGCGCTCCCGCAGTGGTATTGGCGGACGAGCCGACGGGGAACCTTGACAGCAAAAACAGCCACGAGATAGTGGAGCTTATGAAGCAGTCCAACCGTAAATACAAGCAGACGCTGATAATGATAACTCACGACGAGAACATCGCTTCTCAGGCGGACAGAGTGATAGCCATTGAGGACGGCAGGATCCTGAGAGATGAGGTGAACGGCAGATGAACATAATGAACAGGGTGACAATGCGCTCACTGCTGAAAAACCGCACCCGCACGTTAGTGACCGTTATAGGGATAGCTCTTTCCGCTGCGCTTATCTGCGCCGTCACTACCTATATTTCGTCATTTTACAACACCCTTACAGAAAACGCGAAGTATGAAAACGGCGACTGGCATATTGCTTATTACTACCGTCATCTTTCGGATTATGATCAGCTCGCCGCAAACGATAAAATTGCAGGCATAGAGTATGTTCAGGAGCTGGGCTATGCAAAAGGAGAGACCGAATATTCCTACAACTATGTGATCGGAACAAACGGAAATTTCGAGGAAAAAAATCTTGCAATACATCCCTACGAGGGGAGATACCCCGCCTCTTCCGACGAGATAATGCTCTCTTTGTTTGAGAATGAAAACTATTCGATAGGCGATAAGATCACACTTGAGATAGGCGACAGATATTATAACGGAAAGCCTGTACCTAATTTTTATGATGAGCTTGAGGACAATGAGTACCGTACCTTTACCAAAGGCGAGGAGCTTCGCATAAGAGAAACGCGCACCTATACCGTTGTCGGGTTCTACTATCCGATGTCCGTATTGGACGCGGCGGCTTTGAGTTCTCATGTAGGACTCGGCTACCCCGCCGTGACTATTGCGGACGGGGAAATGTCCGACAGCTTTGCCTACGATTTTTTTGTGAAGCTCAAAAACCCCGCAGACGCCAACAGTGTTTTTGCCAATTCCGATTTTGTCTCGCTGAATGAAACGCTTTTAACGTATATGGGCTTCAGCCCCTTTGCCGTGCAGAACCTTACTATCTGGGGCGTTGCGGTGCTTCTTGTGGGCATAATCGCGTTCGCCTGCATTCTGCTTATAGGAAATTCCTTCTCAATTTCCGTGTCGGAACGCACGAAACAGTTCGGCCTGTTATTTTCCTTAGGCGCAACAGGAAAGCAGATACGGCGCTCGGTGCTGTTTGAGTGCCTTGTCGTGAGCATAGCGGGGATACCTGTGGGCGCCGCTCTGGGAATAGGAGCCGTCGCCGTTTCCCTGCAATTTATGGACAGCGTAGTTTCCGCCATAGGTCTTAAGGTCCCTCTTACCCTTAGCGTAAATATTTTCGCACTGCTCATCGGCATAGCGGTTTCGCTCCTTACAGTGCTTATATCTGCATGGATACCTGCAAAGCGCGCTTCAAGGATCACCGCCATTGAAGCTATAAGACAGACAAAGGACATAAAAAATACGCCCGTAAAGGTTTCAAAGCTCACCGAAAAGCTGTTGGGAATATCGGGCGTTTTAGCGGCAAAATATTATAAGCGCAGCAAAAAGCGTTATAAATCGTCAGTCATCGGCTTGTCCCTCAGTCTTTTCCTCTTTATCAGCATTTACGCTTTCGGGGAATATTTCAACATCATGATATCAGCTACCTCCGACGTATACAAATATGATGTGTCGGCGGATTATATCGATCAGATTTTAGGGGAAGACCTTACCGCTGAAGCACTTTTGAAGGAATACAAAGCCGCTGATCATGTTACCGACGCCGCTATGACAGTTTACGGCGACCCTGTTTCCTACGAGGACGACCCGGGCGGATATTCCGTTTCCGTGATAGCGGGAATAAATAAGAGCTATGTTACGTCTCAAGCGATAGAGCGGGGCTCTGTAAACGCTCCTGAGGATATTTCACGGTATTCCGATGCAGAAACCTCCGCCATTTACAGCGAATCCCCGAGTGATTTCGACTCAACAGATTATCTGTATTTAGATGCCTGCATAGTGTTTGTAGACGATGAGGCGTTTAAGAGCCTTCTGAAGCAATACGGCCTGAACGAGGCGGAATATACCGACCCGAAAAACCCCTTAGCCGTGGCGGTTGACGGGAAGAGACACTACGATATTCATTCGGGCAAAAACCGCAAAACGAATGTTCTGAACAGCGATAAGGCGCAGCTTTATATTTACCGATACGAAGTCCCTTCGGGAATGTACAGCATAGCTGACAAATACGACAAAAACGGCGACGAATATGTTGCCTTTACCGACTATGATTTGTATTTCGACGAACATAAGCAGTCCGAGGACGCTTACGAAATAAAAGCCGAAAGGATAGCTCTGAATATCGGCAAGGTGATTTACGACGCACCGTTTTATGTTACCGTAAATTTCGCGAAGCTGAATCTTATTTATCCCAAAAGCGTCATGGGCAATATCTGTGAAAAATGGTCCGACAAAAGCTTTACTACCTGCTATATCACCTCGGACGATCACGCAGCGACCAGTCGGGCGATAGAGAACATAAACAACAAATACACCATGGGGACCGACATATATGTGAGAACAGAGGATTATCACGCTGAGATGCAGTCAGGTCTCGGCATAATAGATACTGTAAGAGCGGCTGTGATAATTTTTGTCGGGATAATTTCCGTTATCGCCGTGACAAACGTATTCAACACCGTTTCCACCAACATAAATCTGCGCCGCAGGGAATTTGCGATGCTTCGCTCGGTGGGAATGACAAACGGCGAATTTAACCGCATGATGATATATGAGTGCATTATTTACTGGCTGAAGTCGATACTTTACGGTATCCCGCCCACATTCCTTATCACATTTGTGACTTATTTCATAATGTATCAGACAATCGAGTTTGATTTCACCTTCCCGTGGGAAACAGCAGCAGCGGCAGTCGCAGTTATGTGCATACTGATGCTCCTGACCGTTTTCTACGCCATGAGCAAGGTGAAGAAAGCAAACCCGATAGACGAGCTGAAAAACGAAAACATCTGAGTTATTACGACAGCATGTATAAAAATTTGCACACGAAATATTGCCCGCAGCCTCAGCGGGCAATATTTTTTCAAAAAATTTTCTTTGTGCCGTCAGGCGGTCTTATCATATTTTTCGGCAGGCTAAGATAAAATAAAGGTGATTTCCCGCTTGAAAAAATATAAAAAAAGTGTTAAAATATTTACCTGACATATAAAATTATTTATAACATCATCTGCCCTAAAATTTTCAGCTTCATCCTTAAAGCTGAAAAATGTAATCGAGGGCGATGATGATTTTGTTGAATTTTTCAGAAAGAAGCTGCCGTTATGGATGACAATACCGAGATGTACAGTTTTATAGAAAATACGCTTATCGGCGCGTTTCTTCAGCTTGCCCGCGTGAATCTTATCACAGGCGAGTATCAGTATCTGAAGCAGGACCCTGAGATCAGAAGGGATTTTGATGGAGTTACGAATATCTATGATTATATGAAAAAGCTTGCTTCGGATGAATATGTTTATCCTGAATTTAAAGATGAGTATGTTAAGTATTCCGACGCGGAATATGTTCAGAAAAAGGTTTTTGGCGGCGAAAGAATGATAGAGTACCGCTATAAGCGCAAGACCTCAAAGGGCGGGCGCTGGGTGAATTTCAGCATAACTGCTCCCGAAAACTGCTCTCCCGAAGCTCCGTGGGTCGTTTTCGGGCTCAGGGATTCGGACACAGCCTCAAACGCCCTTTCCGACGCCATGTCGGTCCTTTCGGTAATATATTACAAGATACTGAAAGTCAATTTCACTACCGATACTTTTGAGATAGTAAAGGCTGTCGAGCGTGAAATGCCCGACCCGTCCCTTTCAAGGATAACCGAGTGGCTGAAGACATTTGCCGAGTCGGGCAACGTTCATGAGGAAGACAAAAACGTTTATTTCAATTTTACCGACGCCGAGCATATAAAGGAATATTTCCGCGGTCAAAAGACAAGACTTAGCTGCCGCTACCGCAGAAGATGTGTTGAAGGCGGCTTCCGCTGGGCGCAGATGGATCTGCTCCCCGGATTTGATTACAGCGACGATAACGTAAGCCTCCTGCTGTTCGTAAAAGACGTTCACAACGAGCATATGGCTGAGCTGAGGCACCGTCAGGAGCTTGTGGATAACTTTAACCGCGACGCTTTGACCCTGCTTTACAACAGGCGCAAGTTCAACGAGGATCTTGAAGAGCTGAACCGAAACACGCCAAAGATCGTGACCTGCGTTTACATAGACGTAAACGGGCTTCATGAGCTCAACAACAATCTCGGACATCAGAAGGGCGACGATATGCTTTGCTGCGTCGCGGATACGCTGAAGATATTTTTCCCCGAAGACAGGATATACCGTATCGGCGGCGATGAGTTTGTAGTGCTGAGCAAAAAGCTTACCAAGACCGACGCGCAGCGCATAATCGTCGAAGTCCGCAGAACGCTTGCAGAGAATGAATACACTATATCCGCAGGCATAGCGGGCATAAACGCCGACCTTTCCGTATACAAGACGGTTGGAACGGCTGAACTGGATATGAGAAAGGACAAGGAGCTTTTCTACAAAAAACATTCCGACCGCAAAAATCGCACATATAACGAGGAGCTGGAAAAGCTCCTTGAGGAAAAGCGCGACGCTGAGTATTTCCTGAAGCTCATCGCCACCAGATACGCGGGCGTTTACTTCGTGGATCTGGAACGGGACACCATGAGGTATATATACATTCCTGAGTATTTCAAAAATCTGCTTGAGCGTTCGTCCTTCTCTTTCAGCAAGGCTATGCATACTTACGCGAAAAAATATATCGAGACGGATTATTATGATGATTTTGTAAAGCTTATCGACAAAAACGCCCTTGCCGCAAGGTTCAGGGAAGACGACATAGTTTCCTACTCATATATAAAAGTAAACGGCGCTCAGATGAAACTGAAAATAATAAAGATAAATAAGACTGCCGAAGAGCATAATGAAACCGTCTGGATCTTTTCAGGCGACACCGAAGAGATATGAAATACCTGAACGATTTTATGCCTGACTTGTCATAAACCTTTATCCTGTCTCTTTTGCTCTTGTTGATGAACAACCGAATATCCCTGCGAAGCCGCTCTGTCTCAGAGCGGCTTTTTGTTACCGAATTGTAACTATTTGTTACCAAATTGTAACCGAATTGTAACCGTTTTGTAATTGAATTTCAAAAACATTCTGCTATAATAAACTTAAAGACAAAAATTCTTCCAATAAATTACTTTCAGAAATGAACAGGAGAAAAATTATGAAAAAGATATTTATTTCACTTATACTCGCTCTTGCGCTTACCCTTACCGCCTGCAATACCAATGATAATCCCGAACCTTCCGAAACACAGCCTTCTTCAGTTTCCTCGACCACCTCAGAAACTCAGAAAATCGAGCTTACCCCCGAAGAAACGCAGGCACCTGAGGAAGAGCCTGCAAAGGTCTTCAAGCGCGTTTCCTACGCCGACCTGCCCGACGCGGAGCAGATCTACAACTCATTGTATAACTGGATAGATTTTAAAACTTATACAACAATTTACCTTCATGAAGATGTTGGTGATGAATTTGTCATAGTTGACAAACTTCGCTTTGATTTGCGTTTTGATGAAGAAGAAATCGGGCAAATTTATCCTTCAGCATATGTAATAGTCGAAAGCGGAAGACTTTCAAACGGAGTAGATTTTGTTACATGGCTTGACAGCTTTGCTTCAGAAAAATATATCGACAATTATTTTGACGAATGGTTCAACAATAAATTTTTCGTTTCTGACGGAAAAATTTATACAAATGCTAATACACTTGCACCTGCGCAAGGCAGTGTAATAACGACCGATTTGAAAGTAGAAAAAATCACAACTCTTGATGACGGCACAATTAAGATCGATTTTTCATGTATAGATCACGGCGTTGAATTAGATTCAGATTACAAAGTTTCTGAAAATTTTTCATTCGTAATGAGTCAAAGCAACGGTTGGAAAATTGACAGCTACGACGGCAATTATGAAGATATATTGGAAGATGTATTGCTCAGAAACGAATACAATGAAGACGATCTGCTCGCTCAGCTTGAAGAATATATTGCCCAGCACCCCATTTCAACTACATAAAATGGAGAAGAAATTATGAAAAAGATATTTATTTCGCTTGCACTCGCTTTTGCGCTTACCCTTACCGCCTGCAATACCAATGATAATCCCGAATCTTCCGAAACACAGCCTGCTTCGGCTTCCTCGACTACCTCAGAAACTCAGAAAATCGAGCTTACCTCCGAAGAAACGCAGGCGCCTGAGGAAGAGTCTGCCAAGGTCTTCGAGCGTGTTTCCTACGCCGACCTGCCCGACGCGGAGCAGATATATTCTTCACTTTACAGCCTTGCAGAATTTAACTATTATTTGCAATTTGAAGCACGGAAAGACTTGGACATGAAAGATGCTGTTTACATTGAAAAGCTTCATCAGCCACTCGCAGGGCTTGATGATAAAACAATAGGTACAAGCTATTCTGCGGCTTATTGCAGGATAGCAAACGGCAGAATGTCAAACGGCGTAGACTTGGCTGCTTGGATAGACAGCTTTGCGTCAGGTGTATATACTGCTCAGGGGTTATCTGATTTTTTTGACAGATTTATTATTGTATCAGACGGTAAAATTTATATTCATCAGTACGCTTACGGACTTGGCGGCAATTGGCTGGTAACATCAGGCTTGACCTTAGACGAAATCACCACGGTAAACGACTATACAATACAACTAAAATTTTCATTTGTTGATTATGGCATTGAAATAGGTTCTATGCCTGAAGAAACAGAATATTTTACGGTCGTGATGAGTAATCGTTTAGGTGGCTGGAAAGTTGACAGCTATTCTCTTGGCTACGGAATGACTGCCTTGATAAATCAACTCTTTAAAAACGAGGACTTAGCAGGCGATGACGTACCCGATCTGCTCGCTCAGCTTGAAGAATATATTGCCCGGCACCCCATTTCAACAGCGCCGACCGAAGAAACGGAGAACAGCGGCACAAAAAAGTATTCCTCATGTTTTATTGCTCCTGACCCGAATACAGATCCCGAAAGTGTTAAATTTTATGATTCATACGACTGCACGCCGGGTTACCTGTATTTTAACAACGCAAGAAAGCAGCTCCTTTTGGACAAAAAATTCAAAGAAGCAGGTTACTTTCAGAACGATCAGCTGTTTTACGGCATAACGGAAGAAAACGAGCTTATTGAAGTCGATAAGAGTAGCGGACAATACGAGACCGTATATAAATCCGATGATGATGTGAAGGAATTGGATTACAGCTGCCTTGTAATTTTGGACGATAAAGGGAACGAATCGGATATGAAAGGAAGACTGCTTTATATCCGCACTGACAACAGTATCGTTATAATCGAAAGGGAAACCAAGGAATACAGCGTCATAAGCTGTCCTGACGGCGTTTCCGAAATTCGTACCGTAGGCTGGCAGGAAAACGAAAAAAACAACAACAAAAATGATGACGTATATATTTGTGAGGAATGCGGATATGACGGAAACTATGTCATCTGGAGGGACAATGACGGCAGCTGGTTCTGGTATCACCCTGAAACGGGAGAAAATGAGCCTCTCACGGAAATGGATACAAATAAATCGTACTTTGTTAAAGCAAATTAAAAGGAGGAAAAATTTATGAAAAAGGCTATTGCAATTATCATCTCCTGCGCTGCGGCGCTCTCATTTTCCGCTTGTTCCGAGGCGGAAAAGGCGCCTTTTGAAATGCTTGACGGCAGCGCGGCTTTAATGGATGATGTAACAGAAAACAACGACAAGGGTTACGCTCTTGATCTGTGCTTCGCAGTTCCTTACGGAACGCCGAAAGACGACAGAAAAACAGGTTCGGGAAGCTGGAAGCAGCTGAAGGAAAATTCCGACTGGAACGGGTTTACCGTTACAAAGGCGGTGTCCCGTTACGGTGGTGATATGTATGACAATCCTTCCTATGTATATTTGCAGGAAGTTCACCTTAAAGGCAGTATAACTTTAAACGGCACAGCCTCTTATCTTGACAAGGACAGAGAAATGTATACAGTCCATTTTGAGCTTGACGAAGAAAGCCGCAGGTCTCTGCCAAGTCTTACGCCTTATTATGAGCCGTGGTCAACGCCTGATGAAAAATATACAAATGAGAATATATACTTTACATTCGGAGCTGACAGCGAGTATTATCAGCAGATAGCTGACGAGCTGGAGGAAAAGGACAGCGTCAGCATTACTGTGACCGCAGAAGAATTTATGCTTCAGTATTCTGAGATCGGAACAGTCACCGACGGTATTACAAACGGAACATTTGAAAAGATAACGTCTTTTGAGATAAAAAGTTAATAATAATAGTAGTCCTGCAAAAAGCCCGAAGGAAAAATTCCCTCGGGCTTTTTTTTCATTCTTCAACTATGCTCACATTTAGCTCAATTTCTCCTTCAAAGTCGTCATAAGAGATGATAACATATCCGTTTCCGTTCAGCAATGCCGTTTCATCTATTTTTCCGTCCTTGCCCGCGCTGTATCCTGTTGCCGTGTTTCCCGACTGCACGATTATGACCGCGTTTCCCGAAACGGCGGAAATATCCGCCGTCAGCCTTATCCTGCGCTCATAAACGGATATTCCGCCGAAGATCACCTCTTGTCGGCTTTCACCGTCAAGCTGCACGCTGTAAGTTCCTTCATAAGCGTCATCGCCTGTGAAGACCCGCCTGCCTTTCAGATCACGGTCGATAGTGAGCCTGAGCATTCCCACCGTTTCCATGCAGTCGTTAAAGAAGTCTATTATCCTGTCCTTGTCTGCGGTGAATGAGCAGGAACAAAGCAGGAACGCCATGACAGCCGCCATTACGGCAGCGATTATTTTTCTTTTCATTCTTCTTTCCCTCCGTTCACTATGTTGAAATAAGCCGAAGAGGTTATGCGGTACACCAGCATATAGAAAGCAAGGAACACTATAATGCAGATGCCCGTTGCCGCGGCGAAAAGGGAACTATCGTTCAGGTTCATTAAAAGAAGCATCTTTTCTATCATGGGAAAAGCAAAGAAAAGGTGGCAGGCGGCAAGTCCCGGCGGAAGAAAGAATACGGTCAGAAGCTGTGAGTTTATATTTTTTCGTATCTCGCGTTCTGTCATTCCCACTTTTTTCATTATCTCAAATCTCGCCTTGTCCTCATAACCTTCGGAGATCTGTTTGTAGTAGATTATAAGCACCGCCGCAAAAATAAACACCGCGCTCAGTATTATTCCCAAGTACATAAGCCCGCCGTAAAGCGCGTAAAAATCCTTTCTGTTCGGGCTGCGAAGCTCGTAATTACAGTATGAAAGTCCGTATTTGCTAAGGGACTCGGCTGAGTTGAACTTGTAGTACAGCTCGTTTGCAAACTCCGAATTTTTTTCATCCTCCGCGCCTGTGTCAAAATAATAGATCCACCTGTACCTCAGATTCAGCATAGGGTCGCCGTTATGGTCTGCATAATCTTCAAGCCCTTTAATGCTCTCGGATAAGTCGGGAACGACTATAAGCATCGTGGAGACAGCCGACATGGCAGCGGATGTGCTGTTCACAAAGCTGTCCGCCTGTTTTTTTATCTTAAAGCTCTGACCGTTTTTAAAAGCTATGCGGTCAAGGTCATATCCCGCTCTGTAAGTATATATGAGCGCTTCTCCCTTTTCAAGAGTCTCGTCCGTTCCCATTATTTTGTTGTAGTCGGAAAGGGGAACGAAGTAAAACTGCCACACTCCCGTCAGCACGTCTGCGATATCGGCGTTAGAAGCGTCCGTCTCAACTATCCCGTCTTTGATTATTCCCGCAATATAAGCGCTTCTGTAAGCGTAAGCATTTTTGGGAGTTATCCCGTATTTTTCCGCCAAAGCGTCTGTCACGCTTTTCATTTCGTTTATATTTTCATCTGAAAGCGCTTCAGCTCCCGCTTCGGGGTCGATAAAAAAATCGTTGTTGATCTCTCGCGGATACCTGCTGAGCAAGGCTCCTTCACAGCCGAAGTAAAGGCTTGCCGTGGAGGAGATCATGACCAGCACCATAGTCGCCAGTATGCATATGGAAGCAAGCCCCGCGCCGTTTCGCTTCATTCTGTAAACCATGGAGGAAATGGAAACAAAGTGATTAGGCTTGTAGTAGTAGCTTTTGTTTTTCTGCAATATCCTGCACAAAAGCACCGAGCTTGCCGTCATCAGCAGATATGTTCCCGCAATTACCATGAGTACGGCTATGAAGAACGCTGTCAGCGTCGAGAGGGGATCTTTTATCGTCAGTGCGATAAAGTAAGCTCCCGCCAGCAGCGCTATGCCGAGAAGCCCCACGAGGACATTGCTTTTCGGCGGCTTTTCTCCCGTATTTTCGCTTTTAAGAAGCGTGATAGCGGAGGAAAACCTCACCTGTCTTATCCCGTTGAGAAGCAGCAGAGTGAAAATGACGCTGAAAACCACGGCGGTAAAAGTTATAGCCGTTACCGATACGGAAAAAGTATAGCTCACCTCCTGCCGAACTATATTCAGAAGCAGAAGCTCCGCCAGCTTTGAAAGGGAAATGCCGCAGAAAAGCCCCGCGGCAAGGGAAAACAGCGCGGTCATCACTGTTTCCCAGAAAAGCATGAGCGCGATATGTCTTTTTCCCATTCCGAGTATATTGTAAAGACCGAATTCTTTTTTTCTTCTCCGCATTAAAAACGAATTTGTATAAAATAGAAAAATGCAGGCGAAAAAGGCAATAACACATCCGCCAAGTTTGAGTACGGGTCTTATAGTGCCTTCGCCGATAATTCCCGAAATAGCGTCCGTGTCCGAAAGGAACATTATTATATAAAGCATGCACACCATTCCGACGCAGGTCAGTATATACGGAACATACATTCTCTTGTTTTTTCTTATCCCTTCAAAAGCCAGCTTCGGATAAAATCCCATTTTCATTTTCTTTCCCCTCCCGTCGCAAGCAGGGTAAGCGTATCCGAGATCTTCTGATAAAGCTGTTGGTCGCTGTCATTCCCGCGATAGATCTGATGGAACACTTCGCCGTCCTTTATGAAAAGGACTCTGTTTGCCGAGCTTGCGGCTTTTACGGAGTGAGTGACCATGACTATCGTCTGCCCCGACCTGTTTATTTCCGCGAAAAGCCTCAGCAGCTCATCGGTGGACCGCGAGTCCAGCGCACCCGTCGGCTCGTCCGCCAGTATAAGCTTAGGATAGGTTATCATAGCTCTTGCGGCGGCGGCTCTCTGCTTCTGCCCGCCTGATACTTCGTAAGGATATTTTTTCAGCAGCTCCGCTATGCCAAGCCTTTGAGCGATGGGAGCGAGCCTTTCTCTCATCTCCTTGTGACTTTTTCCCGCCAGCACAAGAGGAAGAAAGATATTGTCCTCCAGAGTGAATGTATCCAGCAGATTGAACTCCTGAAACACAAAGCCCAGATTGTCCCTTCTGAAAGCGGCGATCTCCGACTCCTTCAGCTTGGACAGATCTTTTCCGTCAAGTATCACGTTTCCCGCAGTAGGCTTGTCCAGCGCCGCCAGAATGTTAAGGAGCGTCGTTTTGCCCGAACCGCTCTCGCCCATTATTGCGGTGTATTCGCCCTGCTCAACGCTGAAATTTACGTTTCTGAGCGCTTCCACCTTATTGCTTCCCAATCGGGTGGAATAAATTTTTTTAAGTCCGTTTACTTCAAGAATACTCATATTTTCCTCCGACAGATTTTTATATATCTATCTTAACAAAAAAGGAAATGCGCCGCTATCGAATCGGCTTACATTTCCCACCTGAAATCTTACATTTTTGTAAGGACTTGTGCTTTTTTCCGACAAAAGCGTGCAAATTAGGCAAAACCCTTGATCCTCTGCAAAGCTTTTTGAGCGGAACAGATCTTATTCCTTTTCCGTTTTGTACTGCTCCATATCCAGAAGCACTGTCGTGCCTTGCCCAAGCTCCGACTGCACGCTTATCCCGATATTAAGGTTATCGCAGATCCTTTTGCAGAGATAAAGCCCTATGCCGCTTGCTTTCTTGTCAGCGCGCCCGTTAAGCCCTGTATATCCGTTTTCAAAGATACGGGGGAGATCCTCTGAAGCTATCCCTATCCCAGTATCCTCAACGCACAGCGTCAGCGGCTCTTTGAAATATATTCTTATACAGCCTTCCTTCGTATATTTCAGTGCGTTTGACAAAAGCTGCTCCAGAACGAAAGACAGCCACTTTTCGTCGGTCACGGCGGTTTTGCCCGCAGGTGAATATTCAAGCTTTATCTTTCGTCCCACAAATTCGGAAGCGAACTTTGCCACAGCCTGCTTTATTATCCCGTCAAGGTCACATTCTCCGAAGGAATAGTCGGTAGAGACCGATT
Organism: uncultured Ruminiclostridium sp.; assembly: GCA_947629925.1. GTDB lineage: Bacteria > Bacillota > Clostridia > Oscillospirales > Ruminococcaceae > Ruminiclostridium_E. The sequence goes on along the minus strand of CANRFO010000014.1, from coordinate 8,289 downwards.
CGAGGCGCAGAAACGCCATGACCATATGAACATACTGCTCTATCCTGAAAAGGTCGGAGGACAGTTTTCTTGAAAGAGCCGTGTCCTCGTTCTGAAGCGCAAGCTGCATTGAAGCAATAGGCGTTTTTATCTGATGCGCCCATACAGTGTAGTATTCCGTCATGTCCCTGTATCTTGCGAGCGCCAGCTTTTCCCGCTGAGCCGCCTCATCCCGCAGCGCTTCTATTATATCCTGATAATCTTTGTCGTCAATTGTCACGGCGTTCGGCAGGGAAGTCATCATCGAAGCGGAAAGCCGTTTTATCTCGGAAAGCTTTTTGTGCTTTTTGTATACGATCGAAAGATCTGCGGCAGCGATAATTATTCCCGCCGCTGTGCAAAGAAACACAGGGTACATCACCGCTTCCAAAGGAAGCTTGTACAGCGCGAACGAAATGCCGAAAACCGCCGCAAAGCCTGCGAAAACAAATATTATCCTTGCCCGCTGTTTTATATATTGTCCAAAAAATCTCATTCCTGCTCCACTATATACCCCACGCCGAATTTAGTTGTGATGAAATTTTCCAACCCCGCTGCGTCCAGCTTTTTCCTGAGCCTGTTCACGTTGACGCTGAGGGTATTTTCGTCGATAAACACTTCGGTTTTCCAAAGCCTTTCCATAAGCTTTTCGCGGCTCACCGTCCTGCCTTTGTTTTCCATCAGGCACTGAAGTATCCTGTATTCGTTTTTTGACAGCAGTATCTTTTCGCCTTTATATATAAGCGTTCCGTCGCCTGTGTCAAGAAATGCGCCCTTGTTTTCAAGAAGCGTCATTCCTTCTGAAAAATCATATGCGCGTCTCAGCAGCGCCTGTATCTTGGCGGTAAGAACGCTCTGATCAAAGGGTTTGGCTATAAAATCGTCCGCTCCCATATTCATCGCCATTACGATATTCATATTGTCCGAGGCGGAGGAAATGAATATGATAGGGACCTTTGAAACCTTTCGTATCGCTTGGCACCAGTGGTATCCGTTGTAAAAGGGAAGCGCTATGTCCAAAAGAACTATATGAGGGCGGAAACCCGCAAATTCGGTCATAACGTTCCGCAGGTCGTTTGTAATATGCGCTTCAAGCCCCCATACCTCCGCCTGCTTTGCTATCGCTTCCGCGATACCGCGGTCGTCCTCCGTTATCATCAGTCTGTACATATATGAATTTTCCCCTTTTCAGCCTGAAGCGCGTGCGCTTCCCATCAGCTTCCACTTGCCCGAATGGTATCTCAGTCCCATAAGCACTGTTCTCATGCACTGATCCGCCACAAGAGCTATCCACGCGCCCCACAGTCCCAGATTGAACCAGTTTATCAGCGCGATACAGATTAATGTCCTCACTCCCAGCACCGTCACCGCAGTCACCACAGCGGTGTAGCGTGTATCTCCCGCGCCTCTCAGTCCGCCCGCCACAATGAACTGATCCGCTTGGAAAGGCTGACTTGCGGAAAGCAGGATAAGTATGGGCGCGCCCAGAGAAATTACCTCAGGGTCGTTTTTGAAAATGCTTATTATTTCCTCGTTGAACAGTATCATCAATCCCATAAGCACAAAGGAGCAGGCAATGCCCAGATTTCTCGTCATGCGCATATAGACCGCCGACATATCGTACCGTCCTTTTCCGATAGACTGTCCGATAAGCGTAGTTGCAGCACTTGCGAACGCCTGACCCACCATGAAGGTCATAGCCTGGATATTCATGCATACCTGATGCGTCGCGTATATCGTATCGCCAAGCCCTGTCACCTGCAAGGTGTAGATGATTATCCCCGCGCGCATGAAAAGCTGTTCCAGCATTGAGGGAACGCCTATGCTCACCACCTTGCCCATGAGCTTTTTGTCAAATCTGAACTTTTCTCTGAAGTCTATGTAGATATAATGTTTTTTGCTGAAGGATACCCACATGGCTATGAAAAACGCCGCTGTCTGCCCGATTATGGTAGCCCAGGACGCGCCTGCCACGCCCATTTTCGGCACGCCGAAATGCCCGTATATCATAACGTAGTTAAAGCCTAAGTTTATCACGTTAGCTATCGTATTGTATATCATCGGCGTGGTCGTATCGCCTATACCTCTCAGCGCAGCCGTCACGGTTATGCCCATACATAGCGGGATAAAGCCGTAAAGCTGTATGTTCAGATAGTCTATGCCGAGGGACAGCGTTTCCTCGCTTATTCCCGAACCGCCCATAAAGCGTATCAGCTGTTCGCTGAACAGCAGTCCCACCACCATAAATACCGCCGACAGCACAAGATTGAGCAGCATGGCGTGCTTGAACACAAGATTTGCCTTTTCTCTGTTCTGTTGGCCCCTGAAACGGGCTATCATGGCAGTCGCGCCTACGTTCAGCGCCTGAACCATAGTCATCAGCAGGAATTTCGGCTGAGCCGCCAGTCCCACTGCGGCAAGGGCGAGGATACCCTCCTGCCCCGGCAGATTTCCAACCATGACCTGATCCGCCATGCTTGTCAGCTGCGTCAGCACCAGCTCCACAAGGCTGGGCCAGGCTATAAGCACAACGTCGCGGTAAAGCCGCGTCCTGCTTATGCCTTCGGGAATTTTTATTTTTCCCACCTTGCCCGCTGCTTCGGGAGAATTTGCGTCCCCGTAAGGCAGGTCGTCAAGCGCTGTATAGATAGTTTTTCCGTTTTTTTCCTTTTCACTCTTCTTCATATTCTGCACCGATCTTCTGTATCTTTATTGTTTTACATAAATATTATACTCCCTTGAAAATTTTCTGTCAATATTGTCATTTTATGATTTATTATGACAAAAACCCGCCGCTTCCGTAGAAACGGCGGGAAATTTTTACATTGTTTTTATTTGCTTGTATCCATTATTGCTTTAACAAGGTCCTCAGCGTACCATGTGCAGTCGCTTCGGTTGAAAATGCCGAACAGCTCGCCGCTGCCGAAATGTGTGCCGTTGTCCCACCAAACGCAGGGAATGCCCGATTCCTCAGCGCGTCCGATGTACTTTGTGACCCACTTCACGTTCTCAGCGTATCTTGGATTGGGAACCACAGAAAAGTCGATTATCTTGTTCACTGAGCCGTATTCCGTGATGATAACGGGGATATCCTTCGAGGTGAAATATTTGTCGATAAGGTCAAACGTCCAGTCTATCGACTGTCCCACCGAGTCGTCATACTCGAACAGGTTTCTTCCGTCCTCATAAGTGAAATCATAAGGAGTATAGGCGTGCAGGGAAATGATGATGTTAGGGTCGTCGGGTATCTCCAACTCGCTCATCGTGTTTTCCGCAACTGCCGCCGCAAAGGTGGTTATCAGCAGCGCTCTTGTGGAGTTGTTCCCGCCCGTTGCTCTCACCGTTTCAACGAACGCCTTGTTGAGTATGTTCAGCGCCTGACGTCCGTCCTCGGTGCCGCCGTTCCACTCGTTTTGCCCGCCTACCGTACGAGGCTCGTTCAGTCCCTCAAACAGCAGCTTGTCGCCATAGTTTTTGAAGTTCTCCGCTATCTGCGTCCACATCGCCTTATATTTGGGCAAAACGCCGTCCACGTCCGCCATTGTGGGCTTTATCCAGTCGGTTTCGTGATGGCAGTTGATGATAACGTACATATCGTTGTCAAAAGCATAGTTCACTACCTCGGTGACTCTCGCCATCCACTCTGCGTTTATCGTGTAGTCGGTCTCGTTGTCAAAATGCTTTTCCCATGTTATAGGTATTCTTATAAGGTCAAAGCCTGCCGCCGCAACAGCGTCAATCATCTCGTGGGTAGTGACGGGGTTTCCCCAGGAGGTTTCTCCGTCGGTGGCGTCAAAGGTGTTGCCTAAGTTCCAGCCCGTTTTCATCTCGCCTACAAGCTCTTGGACGGACAGACCTCTCATCTCGCCGTCATAGCTTTTTTCCTCCTCCTGAGCAGTCGAGCTTACGGAGCTGTCACCGCTGCCCTGAGGATTCTGCTGTCCCGCCGCACAGCCGCTTATCAGCATTGTTCCCGCCATAAGCAGGGCGATAAGTTTGAATTTTTTCATATCTTACATTTTCCTCCTTACGAAGCTATGATTTTTTCTATCTGCATTATATCCCTTGAAAAAGCCAAATGATATAAAAATCCTATTATTTATATCAGAAATTTGTTGTTTAGATTTCCAACTCAATTTTTGCGCAGGCAGTGCCGCACAGCTTTTCGCTCAGCTGGTCAGGCTGGTGTGTTCCCGCATAAAGCAGACAGCGCCCGCTGACAGGCTTTCTCACGCCGTTTTCGTCCACTACCGTGAACGCCTTGTCCCACAGCGGGATTTGGGCTTCAGCGCTCTCGCCCTTTTTCAGCACTATCCTTTTAAATCCGCACAGGGAAACATTGGGAACGGCATACTCAGAGAAACTTTTAACGTAGATTTGCACCACTTCCTCGCAGTCCCATTCCCCCTCGTTTTTCAGAGAAACAACCGCTTTTCCGCCCTCATAGTGCAGCTTTTCGCATACGACCTTTGAATAGCTCAACCCGTATCCGAACGGGAACAGCACGTTGTTTTCAGCATAGCGGTAAGTCCTGTTTTTCATTGAATAATCGGTGAAATCAGGCAGCTTTTCTGCGCTTTCGTAGAATGTGACAGGCAGCTTTCCCGACGGGGAAATGTCCCCGAACAAAATTTCCGCCAGCGCCTTTCCGCCCTCCGAGCCGGGGTACCAGACGTGGAGAAGAGCGTCCGCCTCCGCCTCAACGTTTACCGAGCTTCCTGCGGCGCAGACTATGATAATGGGCTTTCCCGTTGCCTTTATCTTGTTTATCAGCGTCCTCTGGCTTTCGGGCAGACGCAGATCGTTTTTGTCCCCTGAGGAAAATTCGTTTCCCGTATCTCCCTCTTCGCCCTCGATAGTGGCGTCAAGCCCTACGCAAAGCACAACCGCGTCCGCCGCATTTGCCGCCGCCACAGCTTCAGCATATCTGTCCCCCGCCATAGCAAGCCCCGACATTCTGTCCTTGTACAGATGACAGCCCTCGGCGTAGATGACGCGTCCCTTGAACCTGTCCTGAATACCCGAAAGGAATGTGATATACCTGTCTGCGGTGCCGTTGTAGTTGCCCTCAAGCGCCGCTCTGCTGTCGCTGTTGGGACCTATGACGGCAAGGGTCTTTATTTTGCTTTCGTCAAGAGGAAGAATGCCGTTGTTTTTAAGCAAAACCATCGCCCGCCTTGCGCAGTCAAGTGAAACCTCCTTATGCTCCTTGCAGGCGACATTTTCATAGGGAATATCAAAGTGCTTTTCTTCGTCGAACATTCCCAGCCTTATCCTTGTCCTCATCAGATGAACGCAGGCTTTGCGTATGTCCTCTTCGGTTATCTTCCCCTCCTGCAAAGCGGCAAGAAGATATGTATAGGTGCAGCCGCAGTTCACGTCGCAGCCCGCTTTCAGCGCCATTGCCGCCGATTCGGTGGGAGTTGTTGTGATGCCGTGGTTCATATGAAAGTCCTGTATCGCCCAGCAGTCGGAAACGAAGTACCCATCAAATCCCCACTCCTTCAGCTTGTTCATCAGAAATTCGCTGGCACAGGAGGGCTCTCCGTTGACGCAGTTGTACGCCCCCATAACGCCCTCTACTCTTGCCTCTTTCACAAGCGCCTCAAATGCGGGAAGATAGGTTTCCTCCATATCCTTGGGGGAAGCCTCGGCGTTGAACTCGTGGCGCAGGCTCTCAGGACCGCTGTGAACGGCAAAATGCTTTGCGCAGGCGGCGGTTTTCAGCACGTCGCTTTCCCCCTGCAAGCCCCTGACGTAAGCCTTTCCGTTTTCGGCGGTAAGATAGGGGTCCTCGCCGTATGTTTCATGTCCACGTCCCCACCGTGGGTCGCGGAAAATGTTGATATTCGGCGCCCATAAAGTGAGTCCCTTGTAAATATCCCTGTCGCCGTAATCGACGTAGGCGTTATACTTTGCCCTTGTTTCATCAGCGGTTATCTCCCCCGCTTTTTTTACGCGTTCGGTATCGAACATCGCCGCCATTCCCACAGCCTGAGGGAACATTGTTGCTATCCCCGACCGAGCCAAGCCGTGAAGCCCCTCGTTCCACCAGTTGTATGCGGGAACACCCAGCCTGTCTATTGCGGGAGCGTCATAGCGAAGCTGCCCCGCCATTTCCTCCACCGTCATTTCGCTTACCAGCGCCTCCGCCCTTTCCTGCGGGGACAGCGTTTTATCAAGATATTTTTTCATAAGCTCCTCCACCGATTTGATTTATTTTTCAAAAACTGCGAAAGATCCGCATTTCTGCTGATCCCTGCAAATGCGGGTCTTATTCTTCACTGAATACATTTTAGCATATGATCGGCTTTTTTGCAATATATTTGACAAAATCATGTTTTTTAAAATGCACACAGGTTGACAAATTATTCATTCGGTGATACAATAAAGTAAATCACAACAACAGGAAAGCAATAAAATGGCAGTAAAAATATTGATATGCGACGATGTTGCAAAGGAAGCTGAAAAGCTCGCCCTGCATGTCGGGAAATATGCAGGGCAGTTTCAGAAAGATGTTGATGTTTCATGCTGTACAAAGCCCGAAGAGATTTTGTCGGTTGTGGAAAGCTATAAGGAAAGCGACATAATTTTTCTTGATATATTTATGGATACGCTGAACGGTATAGATATTGCCGTAACCATGAGGGACAAGGGCGTGAACAGCAAGATAGTCTTTGTCTCCACTTCTCAGGACTACGCTCTTGAAGCTTTCGGCGTGAACGCCGCGCAGTATCTTGTAAAGCCTGTTGAATACGGTGATGTTGAAAAAACGCTTGATTATATTTTAGGCAGGATGAATAAAAAAGAAAAACCTGTCAGCGTGGTCACCGTCAACGGTGTGGTAAGCTTTATGCCCTCCGAATTTGTCTTTTCCGAAACTCAGCAGCATTATCAGCTCATCACTCTTTCGGGCAAAGGAACGGCAAAGGTGCGCATGAGCTGTTCGTCGTTCTTTGAGTTTTTTAAGGATTTTCCCGAGATCATAAGGATCGGCGCGTCTCATATCGTCAATCTTAAATATATCCATCGGCTTGCGGCAAAGGAGATACAGCTTACCGACGGAAGCAGCATTCGCGTTCCCAGAGGGACTTACGGCGAGCTGAAGAAAAAGTATTTTGATTATTATAACGATTCGGGCGTCGAATAAAAATCGGACATTCTTTTGAATGTCCGATTTTGTTTTAATGCCTTTCGTTTTCCGATTTTATTATGCTCCCGTTTTCCGCATCTATCTCGTATTCATATTCGGTATTTCCCGAACGGAATTCTACTTCATACTTTGCTCTTCCGTCGTCAATGTCAAATTTCACCCTTAATCCGTAAACATTGTTTTCACTAAGCCCCGCGTGCTTCAGCGCGGCGGCTTTTGCCGCTTCCTCGCCTATGTAACTGCCCGCTGAGGACTGAGGAATATCGTCATTGACGTCTTTTTCAAAGGAAAGAACATTTCCCGTTACCGCGTCTATCTCATAGTCATACTCGGTGCTTTCCGAACGGAACTCTACCTCATACTTTGCTCTTCCGTCGTCGATGTCAAATTTCACCCTTATTCCGTAAACATTGTTTTCGGTAAGTCCCGCGTGCTTCAGCGCGGCGGCTTTTGCCGCTTCTTCGCCTATGTAACCTTGCTGCGCTGCGGCGGTAGTGGAAGCTGTGACCTCTGAAGGAGCAGCCGTGACTTCGGCGGAAGTGGTCGCAGCAGGAGCGGCTGTCTGCGGCGGAGCATTTTCCGTGTCAATGTCGTAGGAAATGATCTGTCCTGTAACAGCGTTTATCTCATAATCATATTCGGTGTTTCCGACCCAAAATTCGACGTCATACTGTTCTTTTCCGTCGTCAATGTCAAACCTTGCTCTGAGCCCTGTAACGTCAGCCTCGTTCAGCCCTGCGTGGGAAAGAGCTATATCTTTTGCCGCGTCTTCACCGATGTAATTATCCTGCGCTGAAGAAGAGGCAGTAGTTTCGGCGGAAGTTATTTCGCCGCTCTGAGAGGACTGAACGTCTTTGTCCTGAGAGAGCTGGATGATCTCTCCCGTCAGTGCGTCTATGTCATAGGAATAGTTTGTATCGCCATATTTGTAACTAACTCTGTACAGCGTCGTATTATCGTTGCCGAGAAGCTCCACAGTCAGCTCTTCAACGTCCGCTTCGGACCCGCCGATGTCTTTTAAGGCGATATTTTTCGCTTTAGTTAGGTCAGTTTACAAGGAACTACACGCAGACCGTGAAACGGGCTGCTGACAACAAACGGCGGTATGCTCCCGGAGA
>CANRFO010000013.1 GCA_947629925.1 uncultured Ruminiclostridium sp. | reverse complement strand
TATACCCTCAGACAGACACCGGGCATTGGAAAGCACACGGCAGCTATTGTCAGAGGTGTTCTCTTTGAGCCAATCTATGCGACTTTTACGCACAAGGGCATTATCTGTACCGTCAACGTGTCCGAGCTGGACCGTAACTATGCTGTCATCGTGACCGTTGAGCATAAGCTCATTCTGAATCTCCTCAAACATAGCCACGAACTTCTTTGAAGCCTTGATGCTGCTATTAAACGCAACAGCTCTCCGCATCGGTGTCGGATCGTTAGCGAAATAATTTTCCTCACTCTCAAACAGCGTTCTCTTAGAAAGACCGTTCAGACAGCCGAGTATTTTAACGCTATCGTCAAGTGTCAGCTCACTGCTCTTGTCGGTCAGAAGGCTTTGCAGGCGCTTGCTGACATACGCCTCATCAACGGCAAGCACAATTACCTTGTAATCAGCGAGCAGTCCGAGGGAAACAGCTTTTGAGAAGCCCAAGCAATAGAACTCCTTACCGTAAATACTCTCATCGTCCATAGAGCAGAGCAGGGCGCTACCCTCGGTAGCCTTCTTTTTGCTTTCGTCGCCGTAGATACGGGGCGTAGCAGTCATATACAGGCGTTTGTCAGCCTTTATGAAGTCATTAGAGTGTACCTTGACGAAGTTGCTCTCGTCCTCACCAGCAAGCGTTACGCCCGTTGTACGGTGTGCTTCATCGCAGATGATGATATTGAAGTTGATACCACTTTTCTTCTGAAATGCAGATACGACCTCAATGGATTGATAGGTAGAAAAGAAGAAATTGAGCGTATTATCGGAATCCTCACCGACATACCGAGCGATCAGCTTGTTTACATCTGTTGTCGCAGGAATAACCAAGTCTGTAATGCTGTCGATATTATCAGAGGTCTTGCTTGCCTTCGGATCAGAGCAGATAGCATACACTCTGTATTTATACTTTGATTGTGCTGTCCACTCCACTAAGGTCTGATTAAGCAGGGAGATAGACGGTACTAAAAACAGCACATTTCCTGTTCCATTGGTGATAGCTTCGGCTATTTTCAGGGCAGTAAAGGTCTTGCCGGTACCGCAAGCCATTATCAGCTTACCACGCTCACTATCCTTGAAACCGTTGATAACAGCATCGATCGCTTCAACCTGATGCGGACGCTCCTTTTTCTTTGAGCAGACTTTCATTTCCTCTATCTTATCGAGGGTGAAGCTGTCCCAATCTATGCCGGAGTCTTTCAGGTCTTGCAGTCTGATACGATTTACAGGCGGTAACTGTCCATTGATCGTTTCTTCTGCATTAGACGACCACTTATCCGTAGTAGATACGATGATACGACCTGAATATCTATGCTCCACACCGTCAATATAGAACGCCTTACCCGAAGCAGAGATGAACGTATCTACATCGTCTTTGGAGACAGAATTATTCACATCATAGAATTTGCACTGAATAGCGTAAAATTCGTCCTTGTCACGAACCTTTGCAACAAGGTCAATGCCTATATCGTGAGTATTGGCATACGGAAATTCGCTCCACAGCCATACTTCTTCAAATATCTCTGAATAGAGAGGACTTGTGAGAAAATATTTCTTCATAAGTCGCTCAAACTTTGAGCCTTGATCGCTTTTGCTTTGAGAAACGCTCCTCAGATCGAGCATAAGCTGTTCAAAGCTATCATTTATCTGCATTTATAACACCCCTTGCTATAATGTAGTAGCCAAAATGAAATATACATAGATAATTATACCATACATAGCCTTGAAAGTCAATCAGCGGAAAAGAAAAAGATACATTTCACTGGGGATTTTACGGGCAAAACGAAAAGGCGGCTCCGTAGAACCGCCTTACTTCATTTCCTTTGCAATCGCTATCAGCATTTCAAGCTGTTTCGGGGACAGGGACTTGAATGTTGCAACAGCTTCATTCAAGATACTGGGGCTTGTAACATCTTCCTCAAAGAAGTCCTTTGGCTCAACACCGAGGAACTCGCAGATATAGAGGAACATCTGCATTGAGGGCAGAGCCTTCTTGTTTTCGATATTGTTGATATAGCTTTGACTTTGACCTAAGCTCAGGCTCATATCCCGTGCGGATATATTCTTCTCCGTCCTAAGCTTTGCTATCCGGTCCGATATGAAGTCTGCATCAATCATTCGTATCACCACCTACATATAATTATAATATACGCAAGCCGAAATCTACCTATACATTGTTTCAATTTGTATTGACTTAACAACAATATTTAGGTATAATTGATAGGGATACCGTTTTGAAATCGACACGGGACAATGTGAGGTGCATAGCGATGATGAACATTTACACAGTTTGCTTTTTCGGGCATAGATACATCGAGTGCGGAACGGAGATAGAAAACCGCCTTGACAAGCTCCTGCATGACTTGATAACGCAGAAGGAGTATGTTGACTTCCTGATCGGACGGGACGGAGAATTTGACTTGCTTGCTTCTGCTTCCATTAAGCGAGCTATCCGCAGTTACAGTTACGGCAATACCCATTTTACACTTGTCCTCCCGTACATGAAAGCGGAGTACCGTGACAACGAAAAGGAGTATCTTGACTATTACGATGAAGTCGAGGTGTGTGCTGAATCGTCCGAAGCACACCCAAAGTCCGCTATCCAAGTACGCAACCGCAGTATGATCGACCGAGCAGACCTTGTGGTATGCTGTATACAGCATAAAAGCGGAGGAGCTTATGCCACGATACGCTATGCTGAGAAACAGGTCAAGAAGATAGTGAACCTTGCAGACGAAAACTAAATAAGCATCTGAAAAGAAAAAATCAGGGCTATGCCTTCCGTATATGGTCACGGAGGACATAGCCCTTTCCTTATGCTATGATTATATCAGTCCTGAATCTCCTGCATCATAGTTGCACCGTCCTTGAAGCCGACCTTGTAAGCAACTCTCATTTCAGCGGCGGCAGTCTCGCTCACGCAGTCCAGTATCTTGTGAAACACATCAATCTGCTCCTCACTCAGCGAATCTTCAAACGGTATGCAGAGCTTGTTAAACTCGTCAGAGAACTCAGCAGAGTGAATCTCGCCCTGGCGGTAGTTGTAAAGTGCATCGATCATAGTATTCTCGTCCTTTCAATCTCTCCAACTCACGGAGAGTAGCCATTTACCTGTCTTTTTCGATCTATCGGTAAGATCGCTTAGAACGAGTCCATAAGTAGTCAGTGACAGGGTTTAGAATTGGGCGGGGTTCTTCGACTAAAACCGCCGAATGTTCGCCCTTGTGATTGCTGACCCCACTGTCCTGGCGGGCGGTTATGCATCTTGCAACTTCTGTTATGCCGGGGTTTGGGTTTTGGTCAATAAAGTATAACCCTGTTTTACCTCCACCACCGCCGGACCCGGAGCATTGCGTTACAGCATCGCCGCTTGTAAGATAAACTCTACTACCCTGAGTGCCTCCATTTACAAGCACCCGCAGATTTTTCTTGTGTTGCGTTCCGAAAGCCAGTATTTCGATGGGACTTCGCTCTCCAAGATATCCGACAATGAACACCCGCTTTCGGGATTGTCTGACTCCGAAATTCTTGCTGTCAAGCACACGCCAGCATACGCTGTACCCCAATTCGGAAAGCGTGTCAAGGATTTTTGCAAAGCAATACCCCTCCTGCGCGCTAAGCAGACCGGGTACATTTTCAAAGATAAAATACCGAGGTCGCTTAACTTTAAGGATTCTTGCAAGCTCAAAAAACATATTGCCTCGTTCATCATCGAATGAAAGCCTTTTTCCTGCAACGCTGAATGGCTGACAAGGGAATCCGCCAACGAGCAGATCAAAATCTCTGAGACTTCCCGTATCGATTTTTGTGACGTCACTGTAAAAATCCTCTCCTTCCGTATCATACATGGCTCTGTAAGCCGCGGCCGCGTACTTGTCTATCTCGCAATAACCCACGCACTCAAACCCTCCCGCTTTTTCAAGCCCGCTTCTGAATCCGCCGATTCCCGCGAAACAATCAAAGAATTTAATTGCGATAACCACTTCCTTTAATTTTTAATGTCGGAAATAAATTAAACTCTCAATTTAACCACCCCCTTTATGAGAATTAAACGCGGTTTTACATAGACATTTTGGGAGATATATCCTCCGTTTCCGTCTGCTCGGTTATTTTGTGGAACAAATCAACTTCGGGACAGATTCCGAGACTTCTTCCGTTGTCAAACTTACAATGCAAAGTACCCAAATCATCTACCGCAAAGACTGTGCCTTTCTCTCCCGATTTAACGGGGCAAGGGTCGTTGCCCATGTGGTCAAGCTGTATACGGGTCCCCACGGGATAGCATTTCTTGTATAATTCAATTCGCTCTCTGCTCATTATTTTCATACCCGATCCTCCTTTTTCAGACTTTCCAATTCAGCAGTCCGATGCCGTTTCGGGACAGCATTATCCCTGAAAAAATCGTAACTGCCGTCTGATCGTCAACCAAATTCAAGTCGCACAGTTCGGTTATCGTAATATCCGAATCTCCGCTATACACAGCTTTAGCCGCCTTGAAAAGCGCGTATCCCTCGGTGGAAACGCCGTTTAAATTCAGGTTTTCAAAGTTGACTGAATATCCTGTCAGCGCGCTTTCCGAGCATTTCCACAGAAATTTATCCGCCGATAAAAGAAAAACAGCCGCGATATACTCACTGCGGCTGAGATACGGATTTTTTACTTTTTCTGAAACAAAGCTTAAAAATGCTTTCCTGTGAAAATCGCTTTTAAATTTGATTTTCATTTTTTTCCACCTCCTAAACCGACATTTCAGGGCTTTCAATACTCACGGTTTTTTGAGACCATTCCTGCATTTCTTGAGAGAACTGCCCGCTTTTCAGATACTCGTTCAGCCCGAAAACATTTTCTTTTTGCTCCATTTCGCATATTTTTTTCCACCACTCATCGAAAATATTTTTTTGTGTATCCATTTCGACCTTGCAGTCCTGTATGCTATCCGCGCCCAGCCTAAAAAGCGCCTTTCTGATCGCGATTTCCTCACAGGGCATTTCCACAAGCTCCGTAAGCTCCCCGCAGCTTATTTCCGCGGTGACCTCCGCGTCGGCGTTGCAATAATATGGCGGGAAAGCCGTTCCGTCAAATACTTCCTCAAATGGGATTTCCTCATTCACAAACAACACACCGTATTTAGTCTGTATACCTCTGCCCGAATCCAGCAGTTTCCGACCTTCCTCAACAAGCCACTTGCTGTTGCTGTACTCAAATTCGGACAATGCTCCCCGAATGTTCAGCATATGGGTCAGACCGACCTTTTCCAAATCGCTTGCGTCCTTAATGACAGTGTATCTTGCAAGATTGTAGGTGAGATTTATCATGTTTTTCAACCCATAACCGATTTTCGCCTCGTCACAGGACAGTGCTGCAAAAAATTGGGTCATCTCCGCGCTGTTCATACCGTCCATACGCTTGGCAAGGTAGTTCAGCGCGTCAAGGCTTACCTCGCAGTCTTCAAGCATTGACAGTTCAGACGGCTCAATTTGTGAAACTGTCGCTGTGGGGCACAGGTGTTCGGGGTTCATGCGCAGCTCCTCGAGCCGGTTGGAAAGCTGCGTTTCCGTGCAAGGGAATGTCATTTCCGTTACATACGGAGTTTTTTGGATTGCTGCTTTAATCATTTCAGTCCTCCAATATTGTATTTTCGCTCCTTGCGGAGTTTTGTCGAATTTTCTCTGAAAACAAAAAAGCCTGCAAATCGTTTCTCACTTAATGTGAGATTTAATTTGCAGGCTCACGTTTCATAAATTTTTTAAGGGAGTTCAAATCATGTTAAAATCTTTTTGATAACAATTCTGAAAAGCAAAACCCTTGTGGCTGATTTCTATTTACAAGAAAATCAATCACAAGCGCTTTGTTCAAATTACATAAAAATCAACGAAAAAATTTTGCAGGGGAGAGTTCAAGTACACGTTCCTGTCGAAAATATCTACGGCGGACGAATTCTGTTTTTCTAAAGACTTATGCCCGCAAATGGCTTTGCACAGCCGTTTGTGGGCATAATATCTTTTTGGTCACGATTAGATGGTGGGAGCGGGTGGATTCGAACCACCGAAGCTGAAAAGCAACAGATTTACAGTCTGCCCCATTTGGCCACTCTGGAACGCTCCCATATATTCAATTTTAAAATGCTGGAGCTGGTGGACGGATTCGAACCCCCGACCTGCTGATTACAAATCAGCTGCTCTACCAGCTGAGCTACACCAGCGCAATTTCAACGCCTGTTTATTATATCACGGCGGTTTTTGATTGTCAAGTGTTTTTTGCAAATTTTTTGCAGTTTTTGTTAAAATATATTTTCGCGGCATAAAGTCAAAGTATAAAAACACTATGGGAAAAAATAAAAAATTTTTTTTAAAAGGTGTTGACAATATCAAGCCTTTGTGATATAATAATCAAGTCCTTGAGCGGCATTGCGCTTGAGAATATATATGGCGGCATAGCTCAGCTGGCTAGAGCACTTGGTTCATACCCAGGGTGTCGTTGGTTCAAGTCCAATTGCCGCTACCATTTATGGCCCGTTGGTCAAGAGGTTAAGACACCGCCCTTTCACGGCGGAAACATGGGTTCAATTCCCGTACGGGTCACCATTCAACATTCTCGGAAACAGCGTAATATAGCCGTTTCCGAGATTTTATTTTATGCCGAAAATTAGGTTTGTCCGCTGCTTGTCCGCTATTTGTGATTTGCAGCGGACATCTTTGCTTTAAGTTGTGCTGTTTTGCTGCGGAATAAAATTGAACGCTTCATCCATAGCTTCTGCTACTCTTGCCTGAGCTGTACGGAACATATGACTATAAACATTCAAAGTTGTTCCAGAATTACAATGTCCTAAAGCTCCCGAAACAGTTGTTACATCAAGTCCTGCCGAGATCAAAGCTGAAGCTGCGAAATGCCTGAAACTATGTATGCCGTAAAAAGGCAACTCATTCTTTTCGCAAAACTCTTTCAGCCAGCCGTAAGGAGTTTGATTGTTCATCGGTTCACCGTTCCATTTAATGAATAATCGATCACTATACACCCACTTATCGCCCAGACGGAGCGTTTCCTTATCCTGCTCGTCTTTCAGCTCTTTGAGAATGTTCATAATATACGAACTGATCTTCAGAACACGCTTTGAGCGTTTAGTCTTTGTGGTATCCGTGTATGTGCCGCGCTCTGACGTGTAATTGGATGTTCTCTTAATGCTGATTATATTGTTTTTAAAGTCAACATCTTTCCATTCAAGGCCGAGCATCTCACTTCTTCGGAAACCGCTGTACGCTATCAGAAAGAAAAAAGCTCTGTACTTTGTAGGCTCGCCGTTGATCGCCGTTAGAAGCTGTGCCATTTCCTCCTGAGAGTAGATAGGTTTTTCCTTGAACTCGCCTTTCGGGATAGTCACTTTTCTGCATGGATTGTCCGCTAACATGTCCATACGGACAGCATAGCTGAAGACGTCCGAAATAAAGCTGAGATTATGGCGAATGGTCTTAGGTGCAAGCGGTTTACCTGTCTTTTCATTCGCTCCATCTTTAGCAAGAGAGTTCACAAAACTTTGTAGCTGTCTTACTGTGATCTTGTCGATACGCAAATGACCGATCGCAGGGTAAACACGGTGCGTGAGCTGAAGCATTCTCTCATATGTTGTACTTCTGAGAGCATTCTTAGCATAGTTTTCAAACCACTCCTCCGCCAGCTCCTGAAACTTGATAGACGACGTCTTGAAACCGTGATTGACCGACTCCTCAAACATTACCGCCTGACGGTTCAGCTCTTTTTCTATCTGTCGTTGTGTCATGCCCTCGTCGGGTTTCCAAGTCATAGACTGCTCTTTGTGTTTGCCGTTTACATCATAGCCACAGCTCACTCTGATAAGATAACTGTTTCCACGTTTCTTTATGGTTGCCATAAATTACCTCCTATATTTATGACATACCCTTGTATATCTATAATCTTAGCGAAATATCTAAGGCTTGTCAAGAGGTCCGATGTGCATTTTCGGGTACGTCATAAAATTTGTTTTTTACTCTAATGTGTTATTTATTGTGGTGCTGTTATATCTGAATTTTTCATAGTCAGACCTCAGCCCACAGGCATAGATAAAAGCCATAGCCTTACGAAGTTTTTCACGGAAGGTACTTAAAGTAGTCTCCGATTTTTCGGTCGGCTCTCTTCTGCTTCGCGTTATATCTTTCGACTGCGCCGCCGAACAGCCTGATATATGCCTCGTCCAATTTCTCCCGTACAAACACAATGTTGTCCTTGGTACGGGAGCTGTCGATATTCTTCGCCAAAAACTTCCTGTTGTTGTGTGCAAGACTTCCCTTGCCCTGACACATTGAAATCGTTTTGCTCATACATATCTCCCCTATTACTTTTGCTTTGCCGAAAGTAACCCCATAGTACTTCTGACAGCCGCTTCGCTTCCTATCAGAAGTACAGGGGCTCTGCGAGGCTCAGACGCGCTGCGCGCGGATAAAGTCAGCCGCCTGCTTCACGGCTTCCGCCATACTTTTTTTGACCTCTTCATCGGCGGTTATAAACTCCTCGCATAGATACTCCGCCTTGTCCAGATGGTGCAGCGCGTAGATAAATCTTTCGTCAGGCTTTTCGTTGGGACTTTTCGGAGCAAGCTCCCGCCAGCCGAGCAGCAGCCTGTAATATGAACTCAGCGTCAGCCACGCCTCCTGCTCCCATTTTTCATACTCCTGACGGCGGGCTTGCCTTGCCCTATACTCTCTGACGTCGGAAAGCATCCTCTCACCGCTCAGACCAAGCTGAAGGTGAAAATCCGCATTCAGCTTCCTTACCGCGTCTATCGGTCTTTTTAGCTCAAAAAATCTTTGGACGAAGCCGATAACATCAACGTGAACGCCGCAGCCGAAGCAGTGAAAAATATCGCGGTATATCTTTGCCGAGGGTGTTTTGTCCTTGTGAAAAGGGCAGAGTACCATACCTGAACGGCTTACGGACAAGCCGCAGCGCTCTGCGACTGTTTTCATACTGAGAGCGGCTTTTACTTCGTCAAATACCGTCATCGCTGAAAATAACCGAGAAGGTCGGCTTTGTTGACAAGGATCTTTCCGCGTTTGCCCTCGCCTGTGCGGATATACTTCACCTTCCCCTGCGCAACGAGCTTTCGCACGGTGTGCTCGGAAAGTCCCGAAACGGCGTCCGTACACTCCTTTATTGTCAGCATTTCGACGGGTTCGCGTCCGTTGGAGCCGTCGTTTTCTTTAATATCGATCAGCTTTGTGAGCAGCATTATAATGTCGTCTATAATCTTCTTCTTTTCGTTGTCTGACATATTATCTTCCTTTCGTATTGTACGTTCTGTACTTTCCGCACTTTCCGATATTGAATGTGAGGAAAATTCAGAAAGTTCATGCTTCGTATATTTTCGGATCCAGATGAACCACTGCTGTATTTCCAGAATATCATTTTATTTTTTCTCACGTTTGAGCATTGCGTATGTGCGCAAACAAATACGCAAATTATCTGAAAATACGCAGAATTATTGACAGCCCGCGTATTTTATGATAGGATAAAATAAAAAGAAAAAGGGGTAATAAGATGGGGACCGTTACGATTTACCGCATAAATGAAACAGACCGCACGATAGACATCGCACAGTCTGTTAGTGAAGATAATGAAAGTGTTCGGGCAGCTATTCTGAACGCAAAGACAATTACGTTTGACGAGATTTTAAGGCAGCATATGACGTTTTGAGCTCATACGGAAACGGCTGAGAACTGCCGCAGCAGGTTTTCGAGCCCGCAGAAATGCGGCTTTTGCGGAAAGATGTTCCTCGGCGGGAAAGACGAGGTCTGCTGCCGTTCGGAGTATGACGAATTTTGTCAGACAAAAGAGGAATGCAAAGCACACATGAACAGCCTGAAACGACGGCTGATACGAAACGGCCTGCCCTCACACGAGCTTTATGAAACGGCAGTAAAGCGGTTTTATTCGTTGACATTTCGGATTTTCATGGTATAATTATTGTGTATAAGTATTAAAAGAGGTCATACGATGAGATAAATTCAGCATTGACTGAATATGATGAAATTTTTGTTATTTTATCATTGATAAGAAAGCAAATATTTAATCCTCAGGAATTTGTATCAAAGTATGATTAGACGGTGCATTGTGGAAAGATACAGAAAAAAGGTGCAGAGCAGATCTTGAAGCTGTTGTTTGAGTATAGTGTTATAAGGAATTTGCCATCAAAAATTCAATTGATACATAAGTATTAAAAGAACATTGCCTGATTTAAATTTAAAGAAAAATATAGTAATTAATCGTGGCTTATTTAAAGCGGTTGCAAATATTATTAAAGCCGTTTGTGAATGAAAACGGCTTTAATAGTGTTTTTTGTAATTGTAGCGATGACAATTCAAATTGGGAGGACTAAATTATGAGTAATACAGACCAATTCGACTGGGTAGATTTTTACAAGGAGTTTGCAGCAAAGTTGCTTCAATTCAGGAACGACCGTTCCAAACTTGTGGAAAATGTCGTGAAAATTTACGATATTACGGGTTTACAAATGCCCACACTCGAAAAAGGAAATCAGCTTGTGGATATGGACCCGTTTACGGTTTTCGGATTGTTCAATAAAAAAATAAAAAAAGAAACCAGAGTGAAAATTCTTTCTGCAATTGCAGAAATATTCAATATTTACGCACCTGTTCCCACATCATTTGACAGTATTCCTGTTCTTAATAGTCAGAATGCAACTTTTTATTATTTTGTTGATGAACGTGATGAGAGCGATATTGACGATTTATGGGAACTGTTCTCGGCGGCGCTTGCATATGCTTCTGAACCGACAGCAGAAAATCGGACAAAATTTTCGAAATATTTCGATTTGACGATAAACAAAAAAGGAAATGGAAATAGTAAGATCACGATGGGAATATACTGGATTGCACCGGATGTCTTTCTGAACCTTGATCGGCGCAATATATGGTACATCTACGATTCCGGAAAAATGCCTGCGGAACTGGTGCAGACACTTCCTGAGATTGAGACAAAAATACCGTCAGAAAAATATTTTGATATTGTCGAAAAATTGCGCACTTTCCTGCAAAGTGATAAAAGTGACCTTAAAAATTTCAAAGAACTGAGCTTTGAAGCATGGCGGTATTCGGAGCAAGTCAACAAGGAGAATAGGGCGGAGAGAAAAACAGACTGGTTTCCAACGCTTGATGAATATGATCCCGGACTTTCGATAGAAGATTGGAGCAGCCTTCTCAAAGACCCGGAAGTGTTTGATAAAAACAGTTTAATTGTTGTAAATGCTTTTTTGGATATTGGAGGACAGGCAACCTGTAAGCAATTATCAGAGAAATATGGACGCGACCCGGGTTTTTATAATATTGTATCATCAAAACTTGCAAAACGCATTCATGCGAAAACCAACTGCCCGCTTATGCCGAGAGAAATAAGTGATAATTCAAGATGGTGGACTATTCTGTATTTGGGGAAACCCGCTAAAGGTGAGACCTCGGGTAATTATATCTGGAAATTGAGGGAGGAGCTTAAAATAGCTTTAGATAGAGATAGTACATTAACTGTAAATAATGACACCCTTGTTAATGCTTGGCTTCTTGCTTGGAATCCTAAAAATTACGATTGGGAAAATGAAATTGATGAATACAGTTTGGATACAATGTTCAAGACTGTGAAAAGTGGTGGAGGGTTCTATATTAGTTGGCGTTGCAGAAGCTCAAATATAAAACCCGGTGACCCTGTATTTTTTATAAGGCTTGGCGATGAGCCAAAAGGTATTTTTGCATCAGGATACGTAATCAATGACAGCGTTGTTGAAAATGGAACACGCTATGCAGAAGTTTTGATTACCAAAGCTATTGATTTCAGAACAAATGATATACTATCTCAGCAAATGTTAGAAAATCAATTTCCTGAACAAGAGTGGAGTCCGCAAGGTTCGGGAATTTCTATAAAACAAGAAGCAGCTGAATGGCTTGTTAAAAACTGGAATGATTATCAGAAAACAACAAGCGATAGTATTGATGAAGATGTTGCCAATGAACCGGTTATCTGGAAAATCAGCCACGGTACTCCGATGACAAGTGGGATAACAACAGATTTGAGAAAAATATTTGAAGATAAGAAAATTGTAGTTGTCAATCAGTTTACAGGTCCTGCGGGTGGTTCAAAGGTTATTCAAGGCTATGCATATATGAACGAAATTAAGAAAGGCGATTATTTCTTTCTCTGCTATGCAGGCGAAATTGTTTTGTTGGGTCAATTTACAGAAAATGAAGCAAAGCTGAATAAAGAAAGAGGGACAGATTGGGATGAATATGATTGGTATGAAAGGTCATACCGTCTGATTGCACGTTCGGCAATTCATGAAAAATACACCGGACAAAAGAAAGTATGGACATCAAACTACAACTCCACATGTGTAAAAGTAACTGATAATGCGCTGTTTGAAGAATTGATATTAAAGCCATATTTTGGTTTGAAAATCTCGGATTTAAAAAGAAATGAATTTTACCTGCCTTACACAAAATCAGATTTTATGAACGAAGTTTTCATGACAGAGAAAGAATATGACAAGCTCCGTTCTCTTGTTCTCCGAAAAAAAAATATTATATTGCAAGGTGCGCCGGGAGTGGGCAAGACATTTTCAGCGAAGCGGCTTGCATATTCCATCATTGGGGAGGAAAACGAAAACCGCATATGTATGGTGCAGTTTCATCAGAATTATTCCTATGAAGATTTCATTATGGGTTACCGCCCCAATGACAGCGGCGGATTTGAACTGCAAAGCGGTGTGTTCTTCAACTTCTGCGAGAGGTGCAAGGAGAACCCCGACAAGCCCTATTTCTTCATAATTGATGAGATCAATCGCGGAAATCTCAGCAAGATATTCGGCGAGCTGATGATGCTTATTGAGACTGATAAGCGTGGAGAGAAGTACAAGCTGAACCTCGTATACGGCGGAGCGCCTTTCTATATTCCTGAAAATTTACATATCATCGGTATGATGAACACCGCCGACAGAAGTCTTGCTATGATAGATTATGCGCTACGAAGACGTTTCAGCTTCTACACAATGCAGCCTGCCTTTGAAAATGCCGTTCAGAACGGTTTCGGCGAATACACGCAGGATATTTCTTGTGAGTTGTATCACACAGTCATTGCTAAGATCAAAGAGCTGAACAATACCATTCGTAAGGATAACACACTGGGCAAGGGATTTGAGATTGGTCACAGCTATTTTGCACCCGAAAGCAAGTCGGACATAAATGATGAGTGGGTGCGCGGTGTTGTCGAATATGAGATCATTCCGCTGATAGAAGAATATTGGTTTGATGATGATAAAAAAGTCGAAGAATGGACAAATGCTTTATATCAGGCATTAGGTGATGGATATGACCGTTGATAAGGGCATTTTTATCCGTAATATTTACTATATGCTGTCCTACGCCTTCCAGATCTTGAAGCAGGAGGACTACAAACAGGTAGCAGGCGAGAAGTTTGACAAGATACATGACCTATTTGCGGCAATACTGGAGAAAGGCATTTCCCGTCAGGTCAAGCAGGGACTGTACCGTGAGTATGTGCCAATGCAGGAAAGCTTGTCCGTCATGCGTGGCAAGGTGAACATGGACGAAACGGTTCAGTTGAAAGTTCAGAATAAACAAAAACTTGCCTGTGAATTTGATGAATTTTCAGAGGATAATCTGTATAATCAGATACTGAAAGTCACTATATACAGACTGATTCGTGCTGATGATGTAGCTCCTGAAAGAAAGCAGGCACTCAGACGAATAAGTGTGTTTTTCGGCAACGTGAAACTGATTCAGCCAGGTAATATCACCTGGAACAGGCTGATCTACCAGCGGAACAACCGCAATTACGAGCTGATACTGAATATCTGTTATCTTGTACTGAACGGTATGCTTCAGACCACCAAAGATGGAAGTTACAAACTCCTTTCCTTTTCGGATGAACATATGGAACGGCTGTATGAGAGGTTTATATTGGAATATTACAAGCAGCACCACCCTGAGCTTAATCCGAAATCCATACAGGTTAAATGGAACCTGACCGAGCAAAATGACCAGACGATGATACAGTTTCTCCCAAGAATGCAAACTGATATCACTTTGCAGAAAGATGGCAGAACGCTTATCGTTGATGCCAAATATTACGGCAAATCAATGGCACAGAGCTATACAAAGGAAACGCTGAGGTCGGCACATCTGTATCAGATTTTTGCATATGTGAAAAATATGGATATTGCAAATACAGGTAATGTTTCCGGACTTCTGCTCTATGCCAAAACTGAGGATGAAGTATTTCCCGAAGGAGCACCGTTTGTGATTGGCGGAAACAGTATCGGGGCGAGGACACTTGATCTCAACCAGGAATTCGAGAAGATTTCAAAGCAGTTAGAGGACATTGTGAAATGTTTTTATTAATGAAGTATTGTTGAATGCGACCCTGTATGCTCCGTCATTGTTTTTGATCTCGGTCATGCGAAACATGTCATAGTCATACAATTTATCAAAATGTTACCCATCTTTATATCATCAATATCAAAAATATACAAGGATATGTCAAATTTTTTGTCCGCTGTTTGTCCGCTAAAGGTGCAAAAAATTAGCATAAAACAACGAAAATGAATTTTTACAATTTGCTTTTAAATGCTGTATTTTCCGCAATTTTTTAAACTTACTGGAAATCAGATAAATGAATGGGGAACTTTCAATTCCCGTACGGGTCACCATTCAACATTCTCGGAAACAGCGTAATATAGCCGTTTCCGAGATTTTATTTTTTGTCAAAAATCCAAAAATGAGCTACTTTCAGTTCAAAAGTCTCTGATTTTGCTATTTTCTGAAAGGCGGTCATGCTATGGGCGAAATATACGGAAAATATTGCTCGTCTTTGGGCGATATCGTTATTGCCTGCAAAGATAACGCTGTTAGCGGGCTTTGGTTCTGCGGGCAAAAATATTTTATGAATACAGCAGAATGCAAAAAGCCTGTCTTTGAGGAACACGAGGCACTCAGAAATGTCAAAAACTGGCTGGACAGATATTTCGGTGGTGATAAGCCGTCGCCGTGTGAGCTTGAGTTGAAGCCTTGCGGGAGCGAGTTCAGGCAGAAGGTGTGGAAGATGCTTCTTGAAATCCCATATGGAGAAACTGTTACTTATGGGGAGTTGGCAAAGGCGCTGGATACTCCCGAAAATAAGATGTCGGCGCAGGCTGTGGGCGGCGCTGTGGGGCATAATCCTATTTCAATAATAATTCCCTGCCACCGTGTTTTGGGTGCGGGAGGAGAAATGACAGGATATGCGGCGGGTATTGATGTTAAAATGCAGTTGTTAAAACACGAAGGATATTTATTATAAAGAAAGGAAAATATTATGATAGCGCTTATTACAGGAGCAAGCTCGGGCATTGGTCAGGAGCTTGCGAAAAATCTGGCAAGTCGGGGATTTAACCTTATTCTGGTGGCAAGGCGCGGAGACAGGCTGAAAGAACTGAAAAGCAGGATAGCTCTTTTCAGTGATATAAAGGTGAAGCTGATATGCAAGGACCTGTCAAAGGCGGAGGAATGCAAGGCGCTTTATGATGAGGTAAAGCGGCTTAATGTGGATATCGTCATCAACAATGCGGGATTCGGGCTGTTCGGAAAATTCCACGAAACAGAGCTTGACAGAGAGCTGGAGATGATAGATACCAATATAAAAGCTGTGCATATACTGACAAAGCTGTTTTTGCAGGATTTCAGAAAGAGAGATTACGGCTTTATCCTTAACGTGGCGTCGATTGCGGGATTTATGGCGGGACCGCTTATGGCTACCTATTATGCGAGCAAAAACTATGTTTTGCAGCTTACAAAGGCGATAGGCGAAGAACTGAGGCACGACGGGAAAAACGTTTATGTGGGCGCATTGTGTCCGGGACCTGTTGATACAGAATTCAACAAGGTGGCGGGAGCGGAATTTGCCATAGGCGGAGCCACTGCCGCTGAAGTCGCGGAGTATGCTATCGAAGAAATGTTCAAGGGAAAAACGGTGATAATTCCCAAGGCGGAGATAAAAGCGCTGGCTGTTATTTCAAAGGCGGCGCCGTCAAAGCTGATGCTGAAAGGGACTTATTTTGCGCAGACAGCAAGGCGGGGAGATCCGTCGGAAGATAAAAATAAATAAGGCGAAAAATCGGAGAATTTTTCTCTACGAGAATGATAACAGAAGAAAAATTTTACAAATGATAATAGGTGAAATTTATGTTAAAAGAATATTTGTGGATTCCTGAACTTGAAACAGAACGGTTATTTTTGCGCAAACTAACACCAGATGATATTGACGATTTACGTGAATGGTTGGGGTTGGACATTGTTTATCAATATTGGGGACGCTCTGCAAACAAAGACGAGAAAAATCCGGAATTTCTGTTTGTTGACCCAAGACCACATGTTAAGCGCAAACCATCCCATGATTTCATATGGGGGATTGAAAGTAAAGAGAATCATAGAGTAATTGGAATTATAGAAGTATTCGATGTAGAAAATGACAGACTGGGTAAGATCGCATATAGAATAAATCCTACCTGCTGGAACCAAGGCGTTTGTACCGAGGCATTAACCAAAGTTGTGAATTTTATCTTTTCAGAAACAACGTTGGACAGATTGCATGCAGAAGCAGACGTAGAAAACATGGCGTCAAATGCAGTTTTAAAGAAATGCGGATTTACACTTGAAGGCTGTATCAGAAACGGAAAGATGGTCAATAACTACTGCACTTACAATATTTACGGATATATCCGAGATGATTTTCGTCAGCGTGCGAATAGGCAACACACTTAGGCAAATTCCGATTTATCTGTAAGATGAATTTAATATGCGCACTTCTATACACAAAAAGCAGACGTTTTTACGTCTGCTTTTTGCTGTTTTATGCGGGACTGCCCGAATGTCTGCTTTTTTATGCAGGAGTAGTTCCTTCTGTTTTTACAGAAGGCTTTTGGGGTCATACTTGGGCTTGACGTAGACCTTGTCGGACTTGTCGGTCACTTCGGTCTTGAATACGTTCTGCCATTCTTCAGCGTTAAAGTCCTCGATAGTCACTGTGATGTAATGATCGCCCATTCCCAGAGCGTCGGCAAGAGCGTTCTTTACCGCCTCTGCGGCTTTTTTCTTTTGTTCTTCGGTTCTGCCCTCAAGCATTTTTATTCCGATATGCGGCATTTTGGTTTCTCCTTTTTTAAATTTATTTTATCGGTCAAGCTCACCGATAATGTTTATTATTTTGTCAAGGGAGGTAGTCTGATATGCGGCAAGAGCCTTTACGTCTTCGGAAATATCAGCTATATCCTTTATATAAACGCATTTTATCCCTGCGGCGTGGGCGGAGCGTATACCGTTGGCGCTGTCCTCCACCGCAAGACATTCTTCAGGCGAAAGTCCCAATGCTTCAGCGGCTTTAAGATACGGTTCAGGAGAGGGTTTCCCTGCCGTTACGCAATCGCCTCCTATTATAACGTCAAAGCGGTCTTCAATTCCTGCGCCCTGAAAATTATGCTGCGCCTCAAGGCGGGTGGAAGAAGTGACGGCAGCGGCTTTTATTCTGTTGGAAATAAGATAGTCAGAAAGCTGAATAAAGCCTTGCTTTACGGGAACGCCGTGTTCCTTTTTATATGCCCTTGCATACTCGCAGGCGGTATCGCGCATTTTAACGAACTGTTCTTTCGTGAAACTGAAATTATCCTGAAAATATTTGCAGGTGCTGTTGTCGTTAAGACCGATAAGGTCAAAATAAACCTTTTCCTCAAAATGATAGCCTGTTTCCGACATAGCTTTCTGCCAGCAGATCTTGTTTATCCGCTCGGTGTCAAGAATTGTCCCGTCCATATCCAAAAGTAACGCTTGTATCATTTATTATTTTTCCTCGAATATATATGAAGTGTACGGCTTTAATGTCAAAGGCTGGGAAAGGTCAGCCTGTTCATCTATAAAGATATTGATGAACGTTCCACCTATGTTCAGATTAAATGTAAAATCTGAACTGTTGGCGTTGATGACGGTTATAACACGCTTTCCGTCAAGTGTGCGGGCAAAGGCGTACTGGCGGTTGGTAAGCTGGAGCTGATTGTAGCTGCCAAGAGCAAGCACGTCGCTGTTTGTCCTCAGCTTTGCAAGCGCCGCAATATGCTTGGTGAGGTCGGTGTCGGGCTGGAGCTGAAATTCGGGACGAAGAGCGTCATCGCCATGGTTTTTGTCGCCCTCCCAGCCGTATTCACTGCCGTAATATACCGACGGGATACCGGGCATTGTGAAAAGGAGCGAATATATCAGGGGCAAATGCTCTTTGGTTTTCAGCATTGTGGCAATTCTTGAAACGTCGTGGTTATCGACAAAGCTGTAAAGGTTCTTGCCGCGGTAAAGGCACCAGTTCTCACTGCCGAACTGACGGTTAAGAGAATGGGCTATCTCAAACATATTCAGGTCGTTAAAGCTGGAGAACAGACCCTTGTAGCACTCGTAGTTCGTTACGCTGTCAAGCATTTGCGGATTTGCCCAGCGGTTATAGTCGCCGTGAAGAGTTTCACCCATAAGCCAGAAATCCTCGGAAAGCCACTTGCAGTGACCGTGGAGCTCTTTAAGAAAGTTTTCCTCAAGGCAGTAGGCAACATCAAGACGAAGTCCGTCAATGCCGTATTTTTCACGCCATTTGGTTATGCAGTCCTTTATGTAATTTTTTACCTCAGGATTGTAAAGATTCAGCTTTACCAGCTCATAATGACCTTCCCAGCCCTCGTAGAAGAAAGGGTCACCGAAGGGACTTCCGCCGTCACGAACGTGGAACCAGTCTTTATAACGACTGCCAAAGCCGTTTTGACGAACGTCTTTAAACGCCCAGAATTCCCTGCCCACATGATTGAAAACGCCGTCGATTATCACTCTTATGCCGTTTTCATGCAAGGCGTCAAAAACCTTTTTGAAATCCTCGTCAGTTCCCAAGCGGCGGTCAGGCGTCAGATAGTCGGCTGTGTCGTAGCCGTGTCGAGAGGACTCAAAGATAGGTCCGAAATATACTGCGTTGAAATTACATTCCTTTATATGAGGTATCACGTCAAGGACTTTCAATATACGATGCTGAGGCTCGCTTGTAAAGTCGTTTTCCTTTGGCGCTCCGCAAAAGCCCAGCGGATAAATGTGATAAAATGCCGATCTGTCGTACCAGTTCATAAATTCCTCCTGAAAAATGCCCTGAAATTGGGGACATTATTAAGTTTCTCGCTTTTTTGTAAAAAAGTCAATACTGATTTTAACATTATTCTCCTGATTTGTCAAATTGTTGTGAGAAAACTGTACTCTTTTTGTCGATTTTTGCACAATATGCACAAAAATTATATTATAAATTTTACGGAAGCTTGGAGGCTTAAAGTGTGGATTTTTTCGCTTGGATATGTTATAATTGTGATGTTATGAGGTATTGACTTCCAAAGGGTCCTTGCACAGTTATTTGCGCAGGGCTTTGTCTTTGTCATAACGTATTTAAGGCGGTGCGACCGCTTTATGATAATTTATAAGGAGGCTGACTTATGGCTCAAAAAAAATGCGCCGTTCCCTTCGCCGGAACCGCGGAGCAGGAACAGGAACTCATGGCCGTTATTGAGGAGCATCGCGATGATCCCGGCGCTCTGATGCCCGTGCTTCAGAAGGCGCAGGACATCTACGGCTATCTCCCTATCGAAGTGCAGGAGATGATCTCCCAGAAAATGGGTATCCCGATGGAAAAGGTTTACGGGGTCTCCACCTTCTACTCTCAGTTTTCACTCAACCCAAAGGGCAAGTACAAAATTTCCGTTTGTCTCGGAACTGCCTGCTATGTTAAGGGATCGGGAGTTGTTTTTGACAAGCTCCAGTCAATTCTCGGCATAGGCGGCGGTGAGATCACTTCCGACGGAAAATTCTCACTTGACGACTGCCGCTGCATAGGCGCCTGCGGTCTTGCTCCCGTTATGACCGTCAACGACGACGTTTACGGCAAGCTGACGGGCAACGAGCAGGAGCTTCGTGACATTCTCGCAAAGTACGAGTAATGACAGAGCTGTCACTTAATGTTCTGGACATAGCTCAGAACAGCGTAAAGGCAAAAGCCTCCCTTATTGAGATATCCGTTGATATATCCACCGCCGAAAACAGGCTGACGATAAACATTAAGGATAACGGCTGCGGAATGGACGAGGACACCGTGAACAAGGTCACCGACCCCTTTTACACTACAAGGACTACCAGAAAAGTGGGACTTGGAGTTCCGTTCTTCAAGATGAGCGCGGAAATGACGGGAGGACATTTCAATATTTCCTCCGAAAAAGGAAAAGGGACTGAGGTCAATGCGGAATATGTTCTTGACAGCATAGACCGTATGCCGCTGGGAGATATGCCGTCAACTGTTGAGACGCTGGTGCTTTATAATACGGATATTGATTTTATCTACAAGTACAGCGTGGACGGCGAGGGCTTTGAGCTTGACACCGTGCAAATGAAAGATATGCTCGGAGGTATCCCGCTGGATAATCCCGATGTAGCTGAGTACATAAGGGGATTTTTACGGGAAAACACCGATGAGATCAACAAAGACAAAACTTTTTGAAAGGAAATACGCTTATGAAAACCTTAGCAGAGCTTCAGGCAATCAAGGAAAAAATGCAGAGCCAGGTTGACCTGCGCAACGAATCCCATGCGGGAACAAGAGTTGTTGTTGGTATGGCGACCTGCGGTATCGCAGCAGGCGCTCGCCCTGTTCTCACTGCTTTTTCCAATCTTGTTCAGGAGCATAAATTACAGGACGTATCTGTCACACAGACCGGCTGCATCGGTCTTTGCCAGTATGAACCTATCGTTGAGGTAACCACTCCCGACGGCGAAAAGGTCACCTACATCAAGATGACCGCAGAAAAGGCTAAAAAAGTGGTCGAACAGCACCTTATGAGAGGTACTGTTGTTGCAGAATACACTATCGGAAATTCCGATGTATCATAATTAGGAGGGAGAAAAACTTATGTATCGTTCTCACGTTCTGGTCTGTGGTGGTACAGGCTGTACTTCCTCCGGAAGCCCCGCTATCGTGGAAAAGCTTCATGAGGAAATCAAGAAAAACGGTCTTGAGGAAGAAGTAAACGTCGTAAGGACCGGCTGCTTCGGTCTTTGCGCTCTGGGTCCCATAATGATAATCTATCCTGAGGGCTGCTTCTACTCAATGGTAAAGGTAGACGATATTCCTGAGATCGTTTCCGAACATCTGCTCAAGGGCAGGATCGTTGAGCGTCTGCTTTATACCGAAACCGTCACCGAAAACGGCGTTAAGGCGCTTAACGACACTAACTTCTACAAGAAACAGCACCGTGTTGCTCTGCGTAACTGCGGTGTTATCAACCCTGAAAATATCGACGAGTACATAGCTGTTGACGGCTATCAGGCTCTGGGTAAGGTCCTCACCGAGATGACTCCTGAACAGGTTATCCAGACTATTCTGGATTCCGGACTGAGAGGCAGAGGCGGCGCAGGTTTCCCCACAGGTAAGAAATGGCAGCTCGCTCGCACGATCGTTCAGGACGGCGGACAGAAATATGTATGTTGCAACGCCGACGAAGGCGACCCCGGCGCATTTATGGACCGTTCCGTTCTGGAAGGCGACCCCCATGTTGTAATTGAGGCTATGGCTATCGCAGGCTATGCTATCGGTGCAACTCAGGGCTATATTTACGTCCGTGCTGAATATCCTATCGCTGTAAAGCGTTTGCAGATCGCTATCAAACAGGCTCGTGAATACGGACTGCTGGGCAAGAACATTTTCGATTCAGGCTTTGACTTTGACCTTGATATTCGTCTTGGCGCAGGCGCTTTCGTATGCGGTGAGGAAACTGCGCTGATGACCTCTATCGAAGGCAAGAGAGGCGAGCCTCGCTGCCGTCCTCCTTTCCCTGCTGAAAAGGGTCTGTTCCAGCGTCCTACCGTTCTTAACAACGTTGAAACCTACGCAAACGTTCCTCAGATAATCCTGAAGGGCGCTGACTGGTTCGCTTCAATGGGTACTGAAAAGTCCAAGGGCACAAAGGTATTCGCATTGGGCGGCAAGATAAACAACACAGGTCTGGTAGAAATTCCTATGGGTACTACTCTGCGTGAGATAGTATTTGAGATAGGCGGCGGTATCCCCAACGGAAAGAAGTTCAAGGCTGCTCAGACAGGCGGTCCTTCAGGCGGATGTATCCCTACCGAGCATCTGGACGTTCAGATAGACTACGATAACCTTATCGCTATCGGTTCGATGATGGGTTCAGGCGGACTTATCGTAATGGACGAGGACAACTGTATGGTGGATATCGCAAAGTTCTTCCTGCAGTTCACCGTTGATGAGTCCTGCGGTAAATGTACTCCCTGCCGTATCGGTACAAAACGCCTTTATGAGCTGCTTGAAAAGATCACCAGCGGCAGAGGCACTCTTGAGGATATTGACAAGATGGAGAAGCTGTGCTACTACATCAAGGACAACTCGCTGTGCGGTCTGGGTCAGACTGCTCCTAACCCTGTTCTTTCCACTCTGCGTTACTTCAGAGATGAGTACATAGCTCATGTTGTTGACAAGAAATGTCCTGCGGGCGTCTGCAAGGATCTGCTCCAGTACAAGATAGTCGCCGACAAGTGCAAGGGCTGCACAGCCTGCGCAAGAGCCTGCCCAGCAGGAGCTATCAGCGGCACCGTCAAGGAACCTCATTCTATCGATCCCAACAAGTGCATCAAGTGCGGCGCTTGCATGAGCAAGTGCAAGTTCGGTGCCATTATCAAGGAATAACAGAAAGGAATTATTACTATGGTTAATATTAAAATTAACGGTATCGATTGTTCCGTTGAAGAGGGTACCACCATACTTGAAGCCGCACGCAAGAACGGTATAAGAATCCCCACTCTTTGCTGGCTCAAGGGTATCAACGAAATAGGCGCATGCCGTATATGTGTAGTTGAAATGACAGGCGCAAGAAGCCTTGTTGCTTCCTGTATGTACCCCATTTCAAAATTTGACGAAGGTAAGAGCATTTTCACCAACTCCCCTGCTGTTCTGGAAAGCAGAAAGATGACTTTGGAACTGCTGCTGAGCAATCACAAGAAGGATTGCCTCTACTGCTCAAGAAGCGGAAACTGCGAGCTTCAGACATTGTGCAGAGAGCTGGGCGTTGAATACGAAAGCGCTTACGACGGCGTTAAGAACGAATATGAAATAGATTACAGCGCTGTTCATATGTACAGAGACAACAACAAGTGCATAAACTGCCGCCGTTGTGTGGCTGCCTGCACTAATGTTCAGGGCATAGGCGTTATCGGCGCTAACTACCGCGGATTTAAGTCCACTATCGGAAGTCCTTTCGATATGGATCTTGCTGATACCTCCTGCGTATCCTGCGGTCAGTGTATCGCTGTTTGTCCCACAGGCGCGCTTAACGAAAAGGACGATACTGACAAGGTTTGGAAAGCAATAAACGATCCCGAAAAGGTAGTAGTCGTTCAGACCGCTCCCGCAGTTCGTGCTTCTATCGGCGAAGCCTTCGGCTATCCTATGGGTACGAACGTAGAAGGCAAGCTGGCGGCTTCACTGCACAGACTGGGCTTTAACGCTGTATTTGATACCAACTTCGGCGCAGACCTTACTATCGTTGAGGAAGCTAACGAGCTTATCGAAAGAGTTCAGAACGGCGGAGTTCTTCCTATGATAACCTCCTGCTCACCCGGCTGGGTAAGATACTGCGAGGCTTATTATCCCGAATTCCTTCCTAATCTGTCCTCCTGCAAATCTCCTCAGCAGATGACAGGCGCTATCATCAAGACCTACTGGGCAAAGAAGATGGGCGTTGATCCCAAGAATATCGTAAGCGTTTCCGTAATGCCCTGCACTGCCAAGAAGTTTGAGATAGGCCGTGAGGATCAGAGCGCTTCTGGTTATCCTGACCTTGACATCTCCATCACCACCCGTGAGCTTGTCAAGATGATAAACAAGGCAGGTCTTTGCTTCAGAGAACTGCCTGATGAGGAATTTGACAATCCTATGGGCAACGGTACAGGTGCAGCTGTTATATTCGGCGCAACTGGCGGCGTTATGGAAGCTGCTCTGCGTACCGCAGTATGGAGACTGACAGGCGAAAATCCTGACGCTCCTCTGGAATTCAAGGAAGTAAGAGGCGTTGAAGGCGTTAAGATCGCTACTTACAACGTTGCAGGCAAGGACATAACCGTTGCTGTGGCTTCGGGCCTTGCAAATGCAAAGGAACTGCTTGAAAAGGTAAAGAGCGGCGAGCTTGAATGCACATTCATCGAGATAATGGCTTGCCCGGGCGGCTGTGTAAACGGCGGCGGTCAGGTCATCGTTCCCGCAGATGTTCGCAACTTCACCGATATTCGTGCGGAGAGAGCAAAGGCTCTGTACCATATCGACTCTGAAGTGAGAACTTACAGAAGATCTCATGAAAGTCCCGACATCAAGGAAGTATATGAAAACTTCCTTGGCGAACCCGGCAGCCATAAGGCTCATGAAGTTCTGCATACTTCTTACAAGGCTTCCAATCTGCACAAGTAAGAAAGTGATAATATAGAAAATGCTCCGATGATAAATCATCGGAGCATTTTTTGTGAATTTTAAAAATAAGCGCGGTATTTTCGGAAAAGAATATTGAGCTTTTGCCGTAAAACGGAAAAGAGCTTCCCTTTTACAGGAAGCCTTTTCCGAGGAATATTGAAACGAAGGGATTCGTGGAAAGCAAATTAAATCAGTCTATTGTTATGCCATGGTCATCTATTGTATAAGGGTCCTGCTCATAAGCGGTAGTTGTTTCATCAGGGATTTCGGTGATATCCACCTGCTCGTCAATATAAGACGCAGGAACTGACAAATCGGCAAGATAACGGTCAATAACTTTCACCATAAGGTCGTTAAGCTTTTCGACCTCATAATCACCGACGGTAGGCTGAATATGTCCGCCAACGCTGACGCCGCTGTCGTCTGTAAGGAACAGATATGTTCCTCCTGTTTTCATAGCCATATCACGCATGAGATATTCCGCTTCCTTATTTCCGCCGCTTGCTAAAACAGGGATAATCCTTATTCCCTTTTCGGCTGCCTGCGCATTAAGCTCGTTCATTTCAGCCACTGCTCTGCTGTCGTCACTGTGAGGAGGAGCGTCGAGAATAATAAACAGAAGCTTAGTTGAATCATCGCTCCAATCATGCTCATTTATCGCATTGTCAAGGGCTGAATTCACTTTTTCAGGCTCATCTCCGCCGCCGTCAGCTGACTGGTCTCTCAGATCGCTTATTGCCTCGGAAATGTTTTCGGTAAATTCAAAATCACGGACTACATATTCGTCGCCGTCATCACGGTAAAAGTTGACGCTAAGGCGGACAGGAATATTGCCGTTATCCGAAACTGCGCGGTTTATAACACTTTCAAGTTCTTCTTTCAGATATTCCAGCTCATCAGACATTGAGCCTGTGGTATCAACTACAAGCATAAAATCCAGCGCTCTTTCACTTTCAGCGGGAAATTCATCAGGGTCTTCGGGAGGAGCAAGCTGTAATTCGATCGCGTCAAATTTTTCAGTGTTAAATTCAGACGTATAACCGAGATTTTTATAAGATACAGTTATGCTCATCTCTCCGTCAAGATATGAGGGCGGGTAAAAAAGATAGGCTTTTCCTTCGTTATCGGTCTTTGCGCTCCAAAGGTGTTCGCCGTCAGCGCCTGAAATAGTTACAGACGCATTTTCAACAGGAGCGCCGTTCAAGGTGACTGTAACAAAGGTGCGGACGGTATAATTTCTGTTCCAGAGAGAGCTGAAATCGTTCCAGCCTGTTTCATCAAGCTGATAAAGAGCATTCCAGAACGTAATATGGTCATTGTCGATCCATTCGCCTGCGGTAAGAGTTCCCGCCGCAGCAGGTATCACATTGCTCTCAAAATCCGATATCCCGTAATAATCGTCCGAAGGTGCATATGCGTCCGATTCTAACAACATTCCGTCAGCTGAATCTTTGCCTTCGCCTGCAAAAAAAGTGCTGACAGCAGCTTCGGTTTCATCTGCCATATCGCCTTCTACATCATCAAACACATAATCAGAGGGCGCGGCTGTACCGCTGTTTTCTTCTTCAGGCGGCGTTTCTTCTTTTCGGTTAAGAAGGCTGTCAGATGCAGAACAAGCTGTAAGGCCCACTGCAATAAAAAGTGCTGTAAAGGATAATAAAACCTTTTTCATAATTTTCTCCTGTTTTTTAAATTTCAATCCACTATTGTATCAACGGAAAACTCGTACCAAATTACCTCTGCGTTTGAATCCTCGGAAATAACCATGACGCCCGCCCTGTATTGTCCGTCAGAAAGCTCGCCGTAATACTCTTTTATCGGCAGATCAAACACATTCATTCCGCCTGACGGAAGCTCGCACCATATCTCGATAACAGTAATTGCCTCAACAGGTTCCACATCAAGCCACAATCCGTCATCTGACAGCTTCTGGAAATATGGCTGCAAGCCGTAGCCGTAATTTATCTGAGTGTTGTTATGTATCTCGAAGCTTGCATGCTCATTTGTAAGCTCTTTCGCCACCATAACGGGAAGCGGCTCATTAAAAACAGCGGGAGTGGTATTTATACCGTCGTCTGTTTCATTTTTCTGACCTTCAGAAGGTTCTGAACTTACAACTGTTGTTACCTCAGTAATATCGGCAGGATCTTCGAATTCAGGTTCTGAAGGAATAGTTTCTTCACTGCTTGTATCTTTATTCTCTTCTAAGCTGTCTGCGGGAGCAGATGTTGTAGTTGTAGTTATAGTTGTCATTGTAGTTGTAACCGCTGCCCTGTCTCTGCCTCCGTCGAGTTCCTCACCAACTTCGTCAGGGTATGTATTTCCGTTCACAATAACATTTTCTTCCCTCATACACCCTGCGAAACAAAATGAACATATTATTATAAAGGTAATTAAATAAATGATATTTCTTTTCATTTTTGTACCTCCGAATTTTTCCCTTTTATATATAAAACCATTAAAACGGTCAAAAGGTTACACTCAAAAATAAAAAACAGCATTTTGCACAATAAATTATGCTGTATAATGTTAAAAATACAGCATATTGCCAAAAAAATAAAATTATTTCAAAAGCACTTGATTTTTTACCACAAAATGGCTAAAATAGTATTTAGCACTCAGAGAGATAGAGTGCTAAATCGGATAAAATATTTTAAGGAGGCATATATATGAACATTAAACCTTTAGCTGACAGAGTCGTTATAAAGATGCTGGAAGCAGAAGAGACAACAAAGGGCGGCATTATCCTTACCAGTGCGGCGCAGGAAAAGCCTCAGGTAGCTGAGATAGTTGCAGTAGGTCCCGGAGGAGTGGTCGACGGCGAGAAGGTAGAAATGGAAGTGAAGGTAGGAGATAAGGTCCTCATCAGCAAATACGCAGGAACCGAAGTAAAGGTTGACGGCGTTGAATACACTATTCTCCGTCAGAGCGATATTCTCGCTATCGTTGAATAACTCAGCAAAATAATTTAAAACAATCGACGAAAGGAAGAAATGTAAAATGGCTAAACAGATAATTTACGGTGAAGACGCAAGAAAAGCTCTCCTCAGCGGCATTGACCAGCTTGCGGATACTGTCAAGATAACCCTTGGTCCTAAAGGCAGAAACGTTGTTCTGGACAAGAAATACGGCGCTCCCCTCATCACAAACGACGGCGTTACTATCGCAAAGGAGATCGAACTTGACGATCCTTTTGAGAATATGGGCGCTCAGCTTGTAAAGGAAGTTTCAACCAAGACAAACGACGCTGCGGGCGACGGTACCACTACCGCTACACTGCTGGCTCAGGCTCTTATAAGAGAGGGTATGAAGAATATTGCCGCAGGCGCTAATCCTATGGTAGTAAAGAAAGGTATAGCAAAGGCTGTTGATACAACTGTCGAGGAAGTAAAGAAAAACTCCCAGAAGGTAAAGGACAGCGCTGACATCGCAAGAGTCGCTACCGTTTCCAGCGGCGACGAGGTTGTGGGCAAACTGATAGCTGACGCTATGGAAAAGGTTTCAGCTGACGGCGTTATCACCGTTGAAGAAAGCAAGACTGCCGAAACAGCCTGCGAAGTTGTTGAGGGTATGCAGTTTGACAGAGGTTACATCAGCCCTTATATGGCGACCGATATGGAAAAGATGGTTGCAGAGCTTGACGAGCCTTACATTCTCATCACTGACAAGAAGGTTTCAAATATTCAGGAGCTTTTACCTTTGCTGGAACAGATAGTTCAATCAGGCAAGAAGCTGCTCATAATCGCTGAGGACGTTGAGGGCGAGGCGCTTTCCACCATTATCCTCAACAAGCTGAGAGGAACGTTCGTATGCGTTGCAGTCAAGGCTCCCGGCTTCGGTGACAGACGCAAGGAAATGCTCCAGGATATAGCTATTCTCACAGGCGGTCAGGTTATCACCTCCGATCTGGGTCTTGAGCTGAAAGACACCACCATTGATATGCTGGGTACTGCAAAGCAGGTAAAGGTCGGCAAGGAAAATACAACTATCGTTGACGGTGCAGGAACTTCCGAAGCTATAAAGGAAAGGATCGCTCAGATAAAGAGCGCTATCGAAACTACCACCAGCGAATTTGACAAGGAAAAGCTTCAGGAAAGACTTGCAAAGCTGTCAGGCGGCGTTGCTGTCATCAAGGTGGGCGCTGCTACCGAAGTTGAGATGAAGGAAAAGAAGCTGCGTATTGAGGACGCTCTCGCCGCTACAAAGGCTGCCGTTGAAGAAGGCATCGTAGCAGGCGGCGGCACTGCTCTTATCAACGCTATGCCCGCTGTTGAAAAGCTGATAGGCGAATTGGACGGCGATGAAAAGACAGGTGCTAAGATAGTTCTTCGTGCTCTTGAAGAACCTGTTCGTCAGATCGCTCTGAACGCAGGTCTTGAAGGAAGCGTTATAATTGACGCTATCAGAAGGAACGGCACTGTCGGCTACGGCTTTGACGCTGCCAAGGAAGAATACACGGATATGGTTTCCGCAGGTATCGTTGACCCTGCAAAGGTAACACGTTCCGCTATTCAGAATGCGGCTTCTGTTGCGGCTATGGTACTGACTACCGAGAGCCTTGTAGCTGACAAGAAAGAGCCCGCTCCCGCTCCTGCCGCACCCGGTATGGACGGCGGAATGGGCGGTATGTATTGATAATTCTCCGTTATATAATAAAAACAGGTATGAGAGATCATACCTGTTTTTTTATCGGTAATATAAGTTCTTTTTTCATTTATCCGCAGATAAACGAGAAAAAATTTCTTTGTTTCCATGTGAATAAAGCTGTTTTCCTCTTTATTTTCATTATAGTATCCAATCCAGCACCTTATATAAAACAATAGCAATAAAAGCTGCCGCCAACAGCAAAAACTGAAAGATCCTTTCCTTTTTTCCTGAAACAACTTCAACGGGAATACCGTGCAGCCTTGCCCAGATACAGAAGAGTTGTATATTGTAACAGGATAAATTCAGCCTGAAGCTCCCGCACAGCTTTTTTCCGTAGCGGTCGTACAACGCCATAGACCCCTCGGTATTTACAGTCAACTTGTCAATATCATTATAATAATATTCTTTTTTCCCGATTTTGATAGTATCGCCGTCAATAAATATGCTTTTTCCTACCTTAAAGGGCGCAATAAAGCT
Organism: uncultured Ruminiclostridium sp.; assembly: GCA_947629925.1. GTDB lineage: Bacteria > Bacillota > Clostridia > Oscillospirales > Ruminococcaceae > Ruminiclostridium_E. The sequence continues at coordinate 32,536 of CANRFO010000013.1, read as the reverse complement.
GTTCTTCAAAATGGCGTCTATCGCTTCGGAACTTCCCTCTCCATTAAGCAGGTCGATCATATCTTGTATCTTTTTGTATCTTACGGCAGAGGCTTTGACGATATCCATATTTTCCTCCGAAATTTTCTCTCTAACAATAATATTTTATCATATTTGACCCCAATGTCAACCAAAATTTTTCAAAAAATTTAAATACTATATTGACAAACAATATTATATGATGTATAATATTGTTTGAAAAATAAAAACACTTGTTGAAATAAACAAAGGAACTTACAAAATGCTTGGTCACATCGGCATACACCTTGAACATAAAAAAGAATTGAAAAAAGAAAGGTAACACCCAACAAATGCACCTGACAAGAAAGCAATACATATCCTCGTAATTCCCGACAACGGTCATTTTCCTTCAGAAAAGGCGATGAACAAAATAATAGATTATATACTCAAAACAGCAAAATAACCAACCCCGCACGGAGGTGATACAATGACATTTCCAATATCCGCCGCACTTCTTGACGCGCTTGTCTTGGCGGTAGTCGCCCGTGAGGACACCTACGGCTACCGTATAACGCAGGACATACGCTCCGCCGTGGAGGTGTCGGAATCCACTCTCTATCCCGTTTTGCGGCGACTGCAAAAGGAAGATAACCTTGAGACCTACGACCGTGAATTTCAGGGAAGAAACCGCCGATATTACCGCATAACGCCAAAAGGCAGAGCGATGCTGGAGGTTTATCGGGAGGAATGGAAGCTGCACAGGCGGAAGATACAAGACATACTTTTATCCCAAGGAGAGGAGAAAAACGCAGATGAATAAATATGAATTTCTTTCACAGCTCAGAAACGAGCTGTCCTCCGTATCTCAGGAGGAACGTGATGCGGCGATGAGCTATTACGAGGAATTTTTCAGCGATGCAGGGGAGGAAAACGAGCAGGCGGTCATTGCAAGCCTCGGCTCGCCACACGATCTGGCGCAGTCCATAATAAGTGAAAACAGCAAGGACGCTCAGCCGCAAAACGAATTTGCAGGCGAAAGCAACAACAGCGGCTTTACCCCGCCGCCGACTCAGGCTCAGCAGGCAGGAATGACAGGCGGACAGATAGCTTTGATAGTTATTTTGGCTGTTCTTTCATCTCCAATATGGATAGGACTTTTAGCTGCGGTTTTCGGCATAATTGTGGGACTGTTCGGCGCGATGATAGGAATAATAGCTGCTTTCGGCGTTTGTGCAGTGATGTTTCTGGCAGCTTCGATTGGCTCATTTGTCAGTGGCGAGCCTGCAACAGGACTTTTCGCATTGGGACTTTCCCTTTTCCTCGCGGGACTTTTCCCGCTGGTGATCGTTCCTTTATGCAAATTGATCGTAAAGCTGGCAAAGGTCTGCTGTCAGGGAATAGCGTCGCTTTTCAGAAAGCTCACAGGAAGAAAGGGGGTAGCGTAAGATGTGCAAGGGAGCAGTAAAATATATAGTAGGCGGAAGTATGGTAACCGCAGGGATAATTCTTATGCTTATAGGAACGTTCGCAGGCGGATTTTCCGTTCTCGAAACCTTCCGTGACGGCATATTTATTGATGGAAACGGAATACATTTCAGCTCCGATGAGGACAGGGAAAACAGATCACAGGAATTACCCGCTGAGAATATAAAAAATCTCAAAGTGGAATTTGACTGGGGCGAAATGACAGTACGCTCCGACAAAACCGACAATGTACTTATAAATGCGGAGAACATTGACACACGGCATTATTCCTGCGAGGTACAGGAAAATGACGGCACACTTAAAATAACCTATAAACGAGGCTTTGCCTTTTTCAGCTTTTCTTCCGACGCAAAAATAGAGATAGTTGTTCCCGAAAGCCTTTCCTTTGACAGAGCAGATATTTCAAAAGGCGCGGGAAAAATGAACATATCGGGCATTTCAGTCAATGACCTGATAATTGAGAACGGAGCGGGCGATACAACGGTCGAAAGAATAACAGCGCAAAATATAAAAATATCCAAAGGCGCGGGAAATATAGATTTTTCCAATACATCCGCCGATACCCTTAGCCTTGAAAACGGCGCGGGAGAAACGACTTTGACCGGCGTTGACCTTAAAGGAAAATTTACCCTTGACGGCGGTGCAGGTGCGGTAAAAGCCGCCGACGTTACCTGCGGCGGTATGGACATTGACCTTGGCGTAGGCGAATTTACCTTTACAGGTACGCTAAACGGCAGCGCCGACGTAGACTGCGGCGTGGGAGAGGTAAAAATGACCCTTTACGGCGACGAAAAGGATTACGATTTCCAAGTGGACGGCGGCGTGGGAAAAATAACCACCCCGGGACGTCATCAGGACGCTGAATATGTATTTAAAATAGACGCAGGCGTAGGCGCAGTAGATGTAACTGTTATTGACAAAACCGATTAAAGGAGATGATCATATGCCCAAAAAACTTTATAAGATCGAGCAAGGAAGAATACTTTGCGGAGTATGCGGCGGCATAGGCGAATACCTGAACCTTGACCCCAACATAATCCGCCTGATAACGATACTGATAGGGATTTTCACGGCGTTTTTCCCTCTGCTTATCGCTTATGTCATTATGGCTTGTATTCTTCCAGACAAATCAATGACATTCTGATTTTCTTCTCATTGAACCAAAACTTTGACCAAAAGACTGTTGTTTTATGCTTTTTGCACAAACGGCAGTCTTTTGCTGTTTAAAATACTTTATTTTTGTTGTATATAATAAACTATAATATTCAATTAAATATTTCAAAAAATATTTAATATATTCAAATTTGGATTTTTGAAAAGTTGAGAGTAATAATTTGCATTGTGCATTTTCACTGAATATAATAAAACCATACCAACCGAAAGGAAACATCAGATATGGAACGCACAACAAACACAAAAATACTTAAAATCGTAACAGTGGGACTTATGGCGGCGCTTGTTTATGTCGGGAACTACCTTTCAATCCCCGTTCCCAACGGACTTTTAGTCAGCCGCATACATTTAGGCAATTCAATGTGCCTTTTAGCGGGACTTTTGTTCTGCGGAAGTACAGGCGGTATCGCCAGCGGCATAGGCGGCGCGCTTTACGACCTGTTCAATCCCGCCTACACTCTTTCAGCTCCCTTCACATTCATTTCAAAATTTGCCATGGGATTTGTGGCAGGCAAGCTGAACCGCCGCAACGCAGAGGGAAAAATTCCCGTTTCCACCGTGATAATCGCCGCTGTTCTTGGACAGATAGCCTACATTATACTTTATCTTATAAAGTCATTCTTCACCGTGCTTATTTTGGGAGGGACCGTTGAGGCTGCGTGGATCGCTACGGGAAACAACGCGATAACTTCTTCAGTAAACGCCGTTATTTCCGTCATAATAGCAGTACCTCTCTACATCGCTCTCAGAGCCGCTCTTTCCAAAACTCCAATACGTCCTCTCATAAACGAGCAAAGTCAGGGAAAAGGCTGGCTCAATCCCGTAACGGCAGGACTTATCGCCTTTGCTTTTGTAACAGTTACTGTTTACACCCTCAACCTTTCCGCTCAGACAAAGCTGGAAGCACAGCAGGCTGAAGAAAAAGCCGCCCTTGAACAGCGCATAGAGGATTATGAGAACAAGCTGGACTATCTATATGAGCAGCTTGAAATAACTCCACCTGAAACCGAAGCTGATACGGAAACAGAATAAATAAAAAATCAAGGCAAAAACTGCCTTGATTTTTTATTATTTTCAGTGACTTTTCTTTCTTCTGATAAGTATTGCTGTTGTTCCCGTGAATGCAGCGGCAAGGCTTATAAACATAAACATAATATTTTGATCACCCTTGTTTGCCGTATTGGGGATCTTATCCTTACTGTCGCCGTAACCGTCTACCGCGCTGTTCCTATCAGTTGTGGCGCTTTCGGCGGCACTGCTCTCGCTGACGGTGACGCTGCTTTCAGTTACGTCGGGGCTGTTGTCACTATTGCTTGTGTCAACAGCAACAGTTGTGGTAGTTTCTTCCGATGTTGTTACTGCTTCATTCACAAATGACGCGCTGTGTGACTGTCCTGCGTAAACTATTCCGCTGCTGTCGGTGGACTTTGAGATGTATCCATCTGTTTCAACTTCAGATACATTGTATATAACACCGTCAGGCAGATTTGTGATAATTATGCTTTCACCGTGCTTCAGAGTAAACGTATCACCGCTCTTTATCGTACCGCTCTTGGAGCCGCCATAGCTGAAGTAATCGGTGACGACTGTTCCGTCGGCGTTCTTAAATTCAATCGTGAATGTAAACTCACGATCTGCTTCAGCGCCGTCGCCTGCAACAGTTTTGCTGACAGTCAATGAACCGCCTACAGGTTTTGTTGTGTCCTGAGGAGTTGACGGAATGGTAGGAATGTCGAAAGAAGGTTCTTTTTCACTTTCTGAATTGCTGCCGTTGCTGTCAGGGGTTCCATCGCCGTCACCGCCGTCTCCGTCAGGTTCATTGGGAGTGTTTTCAGGACCACTGGAGTTGTTATCAGAACTATTATCACCGCTGCCATCGTCGGTATCAGTTCCTTGTGACTGATTATATGTGTTTACAAAGGAAACACTAACATCTCCGGTTATCTTGCCTTCTTTTTCACCTGAAACGCTTTGATCATAATTGTCATATGTTTTTTCTTCTACTGTATAATTGGTGTTTACAGGCAAGTCTTTAATTGTGATTGTTTGATTGTGTGAAAGAGATACAGTGAATTTGCCGTCTTTATCTGTTTCTTTCGTCGTTGGTTTACTGCTGTCAGCAGGAGTCCACTCAACATCAAACGTTTGATTAGCCAAGGCAATTTTGTTTTCATCAGTAAGCGTAACAGTGAAATCGAAGCTCGTTATTGTACCTTCAGAAGCGGGATCTACAACTGTTTTGCTTATTGAAAGGCTTCCTTTAGGAATTTCTATGCGTTTGTTAGTAAATGTCACTTCGGCAGTTTCATTCTCTTTTATGTCGCCTTTGCTATTCTTTTCAGAAACTTTTTCATAGCCTTGAGTATTAGCATCTGCTTCATCTTCAACTATCACATAATGGGTCTTTTCAGGCAAGCCTTTAATTGTGATCGTCTGATCGTCTGAAAGAAGTACAGTGAATTTGCCGTATTCATCCGTTTTTTTCGTCGTTGGTTTACTGTTGTCAGCAGGAGTCCACTCAACATCAAACGTTTGATTATCCAAGGCTTTTTTGTTTTCATCAGTAAGCGTAACAGTGAACTTGAAGCTCTTTTCTTCGTCCTCAGCGGTGGCGTTTTCAACCGTTTTGCTTATTGAAAGGTTGCCTTTAGGCATTTCTATGCGTTTGTTGGTAAATGAAACTTCGGCAGTTTCATTCTCTTTTATGTCGCCTTTGCTATTCTTTTCAGAAACTTTTTCATAGCCTTTAGTATTAGCATCTTTTTCATCTTCAGCTATCATATAATGGGTCTTTTCAGGCAAGCCTTTAATTTTGATCGTCTGACCGTCTGAAAGGTCTACGGTAAATTCACCATTTTCATTTGTTTTAACTGTATTTGGTGCATTACTATCAGCATTAGTCCACTCAACATCAAACGTTTGGTCAACCAAGGCTTTTTCGTTTCCATCAGTAAGCGTAACAGTGAATTTGAAGCTCTTTTCTTTATCTTCAGCGGTGGCTTTTTCAACCGTTTTGCTTATTGAAAGGCTTCCTACTTTGCGCTTGTTAATAAATTTAACTTCAGGCGTTGACCCATTGCCACTTATTTCTCCTTCATTATAATGTGCTTCCTGAATATACCCTTCAAAATCTTCTCTTACTGCATACTTTGTGCCGACGGGAATGCCAGAAATTTCGACCCAATCATTATGCTTCAACTTAAAGGTTATTTTACCTTCACTATCAGTTGAAACACTGGTCAAATCAGTAATATTGCTAGTACAATCGAATTTACCCGTAACAGGTTTTTTATCTGTATCCGTAAGTGTAACGGTAAATTTAAACTCGTTTTCATCATACTTTGCCCCGTCGCCGTCAACCTTTTTACTGATTTTAAGGGAGCTTGTCAAAATATTTGTGAATGTCAAATATTCAGCTGGATTGGTTACTTTTTCGTTTTCATCACCATATGTTTTTTCCACCGTAGGAGAATCTGCCTCAAGGTCAACTTTATAAGTTATGTAGCGAGGATTCGGGTCATATATAATGGTTTGATCATTTTTTCCTGTTTCCTCAATTTTGACCTTGAATGTTCCGCTTTTGTTAAATGTAATCGTACCAAAGTCTACACTTCCGTCCGCATCATTGGTAACGATGGTCTTAGTAGGAAGCACCATGCCGCTTTCGTTTCCGACTTGTGAAATTTGGAATGTAAAGTCTTCCCCTTCAAGTGTTCCTCCTTTAAACTCCTTTGTTACAGTTAACCCAGCTTCAGCTGTCTTTGGCTGTGATGAAGATTTTATGTTTGTGAATGTAAATTCATACTTATTATCTCCAGTTTTATTTTTTTTCAGAGTTATAGCGCCGTATTTTTCCTTAACTACGTCTTTTAAATCTTTATTATAATCTTCACAAATATAATAATGCTTTTCTGGATCCAAATCATAATCAGCAGGCGCTTCGGTCTCTTGAATCATATATATTTCATTTTCGGGATGGGTGGCAGCAAAGTAAGTGATGCTTCCGTCAGTACTACTTTTAACCACCTCGCGTTTATTGGTAACCAATGTTAAATTACCTGTGTTATCACAAGTATAGACCTCAAATTTAAATTCAGCGCCAGACAAATGAATTTCATTGTTATCTTTGTCAACTTTAGTCAGCTTTAAATCAGTAGAAGGTTCTTTTAAAGCACCTGCTTTTGGGAATTTAACTGAGTAAAACTGATTGCTTTTTGCGGTGTTTAAACCTTGATGCAATCTAAACTTTACAGAGTTTGAACTGTCAACTATATCTTTATATGTCGTAGTAGTGCCTTCTGAATCCACTTCAGCTGTCAACTCGCAGAAATATGTCAGCTTATAATGTACTCCGTCAGGCATTTCAAACGACCACATTGTCTTGCCGTCTGCGGCAGGAGTACTGTCAATACTTATACATTTTTCTACTTCGCCTGTGTCCATATTTGTTATTCTGACAGTTTCTTGAAGAAGGGTCAGGCTTGCGCCCATGGTATCTTCAACAAACAATGTGCCGTCTTTGCCTAATGACAGTCTTTGCGGATTTACGTCGATTTTAAACGGTACATTAAGCAAATGCGTTTTTTCAGATGTTTTCCAGTCTTTTTCCCAATAAATACCGTATTGATCCAAATTATCAGGGTCGTATGTATTGGAGTTACCGGTTTTGTCTTCGTAAGGCGTTTCTTTCGCTATTGCTTTATTATTATAGTTCAGCCCAACGCTTGCAGATGTCGGACCTACATCTTTATTATTTATTTTTCCTTCAACTGTGTTGTTAAATGCGGTATAGCCACTTGTGAGAAATGTATCAATATAATCTTCTTTTATTTGCGTTCTGTAATAAATGCTTAAAGATGTTCCGCTACTGAAAATTGACGTTGCGAGACTAGTATATGTATCATAAACAAGCTTGGTACTTTTGATGAAGTCCTGAAGTTGTTGTTTCAAAGCAGCATCAGCACTCCATTTTATTGTCAGAGTATTGCCATTATTCACAATGTTGAGACCTTGGCTAAAAAGTTCCTTCGCCTGATCAAGATATTCTGTTTTCTGAAGATCGCCATATGGATTTGAATATTCATAAGGAACAGCATATGCGCTTCCTTCTACATATTCCATATGATCAGGCAAAGTATCAGTAAGGTCGAGAGTGAGTCCTTGTTCGCTGAACAGACTTCCGACCCAGTCATCGGAATCGTATTTTACAAAGTTGCTGACTTCGATACGCCACTCTGCTATTGTGGTGTAAATATCTTCTCCATTTTCTCCTTTGGTTTTAACTGCTTCACCATACTTTTTTAATTGCAGCTCAGCTTCCGATTTTTCGTAAGCTGCATCTGATGATACAGATTTGTTCGGAGCATCAGTATAGTACTTTGCCTCATTTACCCAGTTATAGGTTCCTTTAAATGCGTCGTCGCTGATTCCGCCCTTTTCAGCTTTTGTTTTGAGTGTAATGGTAATGTATTGACCTTTGTATTGTTCAACATAAGAATAAGGAAGAACTATTTTAACGCCGTTTTCAGGTGTAGATGTAACTGTTGCTTTTGCGGTTTCAACAGTATCATTTCCGATTTTAATGTTGTCTTCTACAACACTGTGAGTATAACCCGACTTATTTTCATTATCGGGGCTCGGAGTATCGATGACGGTTATGGATTCATATTCTCCATACGGAACATATATTTGTATTGACCAGTCCATCGTTCCGTCATCATTCGGTTTTGGCTGTGCAGTTGTTTTTTTGATATCAAGATCTTTGATTTCAACAGACGCAGATCCTTCAGCTACCGCAGTATCAAAAACATTTATGCTTACATCATTTGAAAATTCGCTGCTTTCTGTTGTATCAGCTTTCGTGTAAAACTCAAAAGTAAAACTATTGCCCCAAGGATCAGGTGTAAAATCGCTCAAAGTCAATCCGCTGAGGTCAAAAGTAAGCGGATTACCTTCTGAATCACAAATTGTCTGGTTCGGGCCGAGAGTTTCTGTAAGGTTTTTTATTCCAAGTTCAGCAAGTGCATCAGGATTATTTATGTATTTGTCTATATCTCCGTATACGCCGGGATCAAAGGTTATTGTCCACTTGATTATGCCTTTTTCTTGATCCTGCCAAGCTCCGTACTTCTTAATGGAGGGTTCGGAATAAGAATAAAGCTGAGAAGTTGTATCGTTAAAGTGTTTTTCTCCCGTTGAATCCTTTATATCTGTAAATGTTCCGCTTACAGAGTTGGCTGTTACGCTTTTGTCGCCATTAAAAACTTCTGCCATGCCTTCCATGGAAATGATAGTTTCATATGTTATTTCAATTACATCTCCGGGAGCAAAAGAACCCGGCAAAGTCATATCGAATTGCTTTCCGTTCACGTCAAGAGTATAGGTATCCACACAGTCGGAATTGGGTTCAGGGTTTCCGTCCACAGGCTTATAGGATACAGATACGTCAAAATCGCTTGGAAAATCAACATTTTCCCCGCTGAGCATATCTGTAAGGTTTATGTCGCTTACATAGTTATCAGAAACAGTGACTATTATTTTGTTTTTAATAACAAACGTTCCGTCAGCCTCATTAAAATAGGGTGAATTATCAACCCCGACACTTTTACTTACATTTACATTTCCGCCTTTATCATAAGAAGGAACGATATGTAACGTTTCGCCGCCAAAATAAAGATCCTTGGCTTCGCCTTCCTTGTCCTCTACGGGATCCAGTGGGATTATGCCTTCAAATTGTACCCAGCATTCATCCATAGGTTTGTCAAGATCTATGGTTATCATTCCGCTTTCAACGTCAAAATGCCATGTACCAACAGGTTGATTTTCCTTATCGTATATTGTTCCTTCATTCTTTTGATTGCCGTTTAATTGAATATCGCCTAAATAGTACTGAAAATGAGTCTGCCCTTCGGGGATCTTCCAAGTCAACTTTGCTTCTATTTCTGATCCGTTATGGCACTCTGTTTTTCCATCCTCATATGGTTGACCGTCTATCGTAACTTCAGTAACTTCAGGCGTTAATTCGTCACTCTCCGCAACAACGATCATAACGCCTGAAAATGCAGAAATCGTGATTGCTAAAGCAGTTATTAAAGCGATTATCTTTTTCATAAATTTCCTCCTTGGGGTCGATGAAGTATGTAACCTTATACTTCAAGTTATAAATTACTATTTTATATTATAGCACTATTTGTGTGTCGATTTCAATCTTTTTTGCATTTTTCATATAAAAACACAAATTTCAAGGTTGCATTTTAGTATATTTAACAACAAAGGCTGCAATAAAATTGCAGCCTTATTTTTTATTGTTCTATCCAATATGTATCGTCACCATAAAACTGTACACAGCACCCTTTAGGCACCTGTTTGATTACCTGAACAACGTTGTATATGTCAGGACTTGGACTTATCAGCCCTATCGCCGCCATGCCCAGCATAAGCCCGTTCAGTTCTTTGAGATGACAGGGTGCAAGCCAAAAAATAACCATAGGCGCTATTCCCAAAATCAGCGGCAAAAGTGACATCAGGATAAATCTCCCTTTTTTCATGGGGTAGGAAGCAAGCACCATGGCGGCAGGCGGATTTTTGCTGAAGCCGATATAAGCGACAGCATTTTTCGGAAAAATCACCGCATGAAGCAGTTCATGGGGTATAGCCAGCAATATCCCGATAACAAAGCCAATAGGAATAAACCAAAAATTCAGCGGAAAAGTTTCACTGAACATAACTTTAAGAAAGACAGAAGCTGCGATCAAAATAATAAAAGGAAAAGCAAAAATTATTGATTTGCTCATCATTTCGTTCATATCGGAGGGCATTTTCATCTTAACTGCATTTTCCGCAAGTTCGCCCTTCTGATAATTCGCAGGCTCGCCCTTTATTATTCCCAGCCATTTTATTTTGGGCATATTTTTCTCCTATAAATGTTTTAGAGTATTATAGCATTTTTTATTTGCACTGTCAATTTTCCTTTGCAAAAATGCTCCTTTTATGTTATACTATCTACATACCACTGAAAGGAACTCCAAAAAATGCGAATGAGAAAAAAGCGCCACCTTGACGAGCGCCTTGAGAAATGTTCAGACGTTTGTCTCGGCTGGCTGCCCGATTATACCGCCGAGCAGCGGGGCGACCCACCTGCTCCTATGTTCGACGTTCAAAAGGTCTTCGGCAACAGCAACCCTGTTCATCTTGAGATAGGCTGCGGAAAAGGCAGATTTATCCAACAGCTTGCCGAGGGAAATCCCGATATAAATTTTCTGGCTCTGGAGCAGACTCCCAATGTTCTTGTCACCGCTATGGAACGCACCCGCGACAGCGGCGTGAAAAATCTGAAATATTATGCGGGAAAAGCCGAATATCTGGAAAAGGTGCTGTGTCCGTCAAGCGTTGAGCTTATCTATCTTAACTTCAGCTGCCCGTACCCCAAGGAAAGCTATGCCAAGCACCGCCTGACCCACCCGCTTTTTCTGAAAATTTATTCCCACATACTTTCCGAAAACGGCTATATAAAGCAAAAAACAGATAATCAGCGATTGTTTGAATTTTCCGTTGAAAATTTTTCCCAGAACGGCTGGAGCCTGCGAAATGTTTCACTTGATCTACATAACAGCAAGATCACGGGGAATATTATCACTGAATATGAAGAACGCTTCACTGAAATGGGACTTCCCATATATTATCTTGAAGCATTTTTTAAAAAATAAATTTAATTCTATTTACTTTTTTGGAATTTTATGGTAAAATTATTTATCAGATAGATCGTGCAAATAAAAAAGGGGCTGTTCATGCTCCGAGAAAGGGTAAGATATGAAAACATTGACCGCTTTACTGGCACTGGCAGGCGTAGCAGGCGTCGGCTACTACGTTTACAAGAAAATGTCCGATCAGAAGGAAGAGGAAACCGCTTCATACACCGAGTATACCGAAAAAAGGAGCGCAGGCGATAAAGTCCGCAGAGCTTCCATGTATGCCGTAGGCACAATAAAGACTACCGCAGACAAAATATCCGAAGGTATCAAGCAGGTTAAGAGCGAGGATATGGTCAAAAAGGGCGAAGAGACCGTTGAACAGATGAAGGAAACCGCAGGCGGAATAAAGGAACAGGTAAAGGAAACCGCGGGGGATATAAAGGAACATGTAAAAGAGACTGCGGGCGGTATAAAAGAGCAGGTAAAGGAGACTGCGGGCGGCGTCAAGGATAATATAAAAGAGCTTAAAAATCTTGTCACTTCTATAAACACGGCTCCTGCTGAAGCTCAAGCTTACGATGATGAGATAGCTTTTGAAGATCCTGACGATGAAATCCCGTCTCTTGATTTTGCAGGAAATAACGATTCCGAGGACGAAACAGATATTTTTGCCGCTTCGGATAAAGACGAAGAACAGCTTTAAGAAATATAACAGAGCTTATAAAAGTAAAAGCAGACTGAAAAGTCTGCTTTTTTGTTTAATAATATGTTAGGATAAACAAGCGGAAAATTACGATAACGTCAGCAATATCAGCAAGCAATCAGCTGCTGACCGCCTCTGAGCTGGCATACCGATTTTCTTTATCCGCTTCAAATCCTCCGCCATAGGATAGGAACTTTTTTAATAAAAAACTGTATTTGCGGCTGTCTTATCTTTAAACAATGTAATCAAAAATCGTAGTAATCATAAGGATCATCATAATAAGAGTCGTCATATCCTGTCAGCTCTGAAATGAAATCTTCTAATTCCTGTTGGAATTTTTCCATAGCTTCGGAATCGGTGCCGTTGCTCAGGTCATTGAAATCTATATATTCTCCCTCTTTAATCTGCGGAATATCTTTATATTCCAGATCTGACGGAGAAGAGGTTATATCCACGCTGCAAATATTTGGAACAGACAGCTTTACTGTTTTGCTTTCGCCGTTTTGTGAAAGATCAAGCGTAACTTCATAACCTTCAATATCAGCGGAAGCCTTGCCTTGGAACATATTGTCCGAAACGGCAAAGTCACTGTATTCGGCGGTCACTTCCATATCGTAGCTTGAATATGTCAGCGTTCCGTTGTGTATAATGCCCTTTGCCGTATCGTTTATAAGGATATAGCTTTCTTCTTCGGCGTCATCGGCTGAAGCCGAACCGCCGCCTGTTGCTCCGAATATGGAGCCTTCGGCTACATATATAATTTTGCCTTCATCAACAGGCATATCGTAAAGTCTGAACAATTCGCCCACGTTTTCATCACAGTTTATATAGACAATATCACGGCCTACAATATCTCTTCCCTTGATCCAGACAGTCATTCTGAATGCTTCCATATCGTTGTTTGCAATGTCGATAATATAATTCATATCTTCTATAAAGTCGTAAATGTCCAGCGCTTCTTTAGCTTCCTCGTCGGAATCAAATCCGTATAATCCGCGAATCATTTCCATGACTTCTTCGTCATTGGTCAAGTTCTGCACAAACGCCTTTGCAAGCTGAGCGGTCTGACCGTATGTCAGGCTGATAACAGCTTTATCCGCTGTATATTCGGTACCCTGAATATATAATTTCTGATTTTTTACCACCTCAGGCTCGCCTATCATTTCAAAATAATCTTCAGAGGTAAGCCCAACAATGCGGCCGAGTGCGTTCAGATACTTTTTGTACTCATCGGCGTAGCCTTCAAACTGACCGTTTTCAATATCGCCTGTTAAATAAACAGAAGTTATATCAGGAAAAGACAAAACAAGCTTTCCGTCCGAACCGATCCAGTTTTCGGCATTAAGCTGAAAATCACCTGCGGCAATATTGAACAAATTATAAATATTGTCACCCTGTTCAACACTTTGAAAATCAAATGATACATCTGAAAAGCCTATAATATCAGTTATCTGCGGGTTTGCAAGCTTAAAATTGATATTTATATCCGTGCCTGACTGATCGTCGTTTTCGTCAACCGAAGCAAGGCCGCTGTACAGCTCTGAGAAATACTTTGTCTCCGCGTCCTTATAGCTTGTTTTTCCGCACAGAATTATGACGAGCGCAACGGCCGCCGCTATGATCAATAACGCTATCGGCAGGATTATTACCAGCGGGTTGATCTTTTTCTTAACGGCGTAAACAGGCTGCTGATATTCCTGATATATGTACTCCTGATTATTTGCGGGATATTGCTGAGGAGTCTGAGCGCTGTTCTGCTGAATATTCTGATATTCGTTCTGCTGAGGCTGATACGGATTTTGGTTTTCTTCCATAAATTACTCCTTTCGGTCCCGATGCTTTGTATGCGGGAAGATCCATGCACTATTATAATAAATTATATCATTTTCCTGTTATTTTTTCAATACCTTGCAATAAAATTCATTTTGTGATAATATAGATATACGGCAAAATACAGTGAAAGGACGGAAACATAATATGAAAGTTACAGCCATAAACGGAAGTCCCCGCAAAAAAGGCAACACCTATCTCGCTTTAAAGCGTGTATGCGACGAGCTTGAAAAGCAGGGGATAGAAACCGAGATACTTCAGGTGGGAAGCGAAAGCTATATGGGCTGCCGTGCCTGCGGAGCCTGCGCAAAGTTGGGAAAATGCGCCTTCGGAGATAAGGACGGATCAAACGAAATTGCGGAAAAGCTGGCGTCTTCAGACGGAATACTGATAGGCTCGCCCGTTTACTACGGCGATATAAACGGCACGCTGAAGTGCCTTCTTGACCGTGTATTTTACAGCAGGGGCAGAGATTTTCGCTTCAAGCCCGGTGCGGCGGTAGTTGCTCTTCGCAGAGGCGGCGCTATCCATACATACCACACAATCAACAATTATTTCGGGATAACCGAGATGATACAGGTCCCCTCTATCTACTGGAACGACGTTCACGGCGCGGCTGTGGGCGAATGTGAACAGGACGAAGAGGCTATGGATATGATGTACGCCATAGGCAGAAATATGGCATATCTGCTTAAAATGAAAGAGGCAAGCAATATTCAGCCTCCCGAGCCTTTTACAAAGACCAAGACCAATTTCATAAGATAACAATTCCACATTTTCCCCTGCCTGTCAGCATATACTTGACAAGCAGGGGGTATTTTTATGATACAATGGCTTAACGACAATATAATATGGGGACCTCCCATGCTTATAATATACCTGCTGACAGGGGCAGTGTTCACCGTAAAGCTTCGCTTTTCACAATTCACCAACTTAAAAGGGATCTTCAAATCAACTCTTTTCAGCGGAGAAAAGTCCGACGACGGAAAAAATCTTTCTCCCTTGCAGACCCTCACCTCCGCTTTAGCAACCACTCTCGGCACGGGAAACATAGTCGCAGTGGGAGCGGCTGTTGCGATAGGCGGAGCGGGAGCGGTATTCTGGATGCTTTTGTCCGCCTTTCTTGGAATGGCTACCTGCTATGCTGAAAACGTTCTGGGAATGAAATACCGCAAGACCCGACCCGACGGCAGTTATTTCGGCGGCGCATTCCACTACATAACCGCCGCTTTCGGCACAGATAAAGCAGGCAAGCTGTATGCCGTCCTTTGCGCAGTTGCGGCAATAGGTATGGGCAATATGACCCAGATAAACGCCATGTCCAACGCCCTAAACAGCGCCTTTTCTGTTCCGAAGCCCATTATCGGCGCAGTTGCCGCCATAATTCTTGCTATCCTTATTTTCGGCGGCGTCAGGCTGTTCGGCAAGGTAACAGAAAAGCTGATACCCGTTGTATCTGCGATATATGTTCTCGGCTGTATCATAGTTATAGCTATGAACGTAACATCTCTCCCAACCGTTTTCCTGCGCATAATAACAGAGGCTTTTGATTTTCGCGCCGCCGCAGGAGGGATCTTCGGTTCGGTAATGCTGAGAAGTATGAGCTGGGGCTTTCGCCGCGGTATTTTCTCAAATGAGGCAGGGCTGGGCAGTACGGTAATGCTGAATACCGCCACCTCCTCCAACGACAGCGAAAAGCAGGGAATGTGGGCTATGCTGCAAGTCTTTTTTGACACGATAGTTATGTGTACGCTGACTGCGCTCACTCTGCTTGTCACAGGAGCGGACAGGGTCGCCGACGACGGAATAAACAACGCCGTTTATGCCTTTTCGTTTATTTTCGGAGACTTTTCAGCCTCCTTCGTGGCAATAGCGATAACGCTTTTTGCAGTAACTACTGCGGCGGGCTGGTCGGTATACGGTTCGTCCTCACTGGAATATCTGACAGGCGGAAAAGGCAAAAAGCTGTATCTGCTTCTGTTCGCTCTGGCAACGCCGATAGGAGCAACAATGAACCTTGAGACTATCTGGCAGCTTTGCGACCTGCTGAACGGAATAATGGCGGTCCCGAACCTGCCCGCGATACTTATGCTTTCTTCTCAGGTGACGCTTCCGAATATTTTTTTGCGGAAGTTCAGAAAACGTCAAAAAAATCCCGTATAAATTCAGAGCCGTTCTTACAAGAGAAGAACGGCTTTTCCATTATGGCTTTTCACTAAAATTTAACAAATTGCTATTGACCCGCCGCGAAAAATGTTATATAATAGTATTGTTATTGATTATCCAACAACTGCCTGAAAAGGCATAAAATTAAACAAAAGAAAAGGAGAAAAAACCAATGCCGATGACAAACAATCAGAATGTATTGAAATGGGTAGAGGAAATGCAGGCTCTCACAAAGCCCGACAAAGTAGTCTGGATCGACGGCAGCGAAGAGCAGCTCAACGCTCTCAGAGACGAAGCCGTAGCCACAGGCGAAATGCAGAGACTCAACCCCGAAAAGCTCCCGGGCTGCCTGTATCACAGAACCAAGCCCAACGATGTAGCCCGTGTTGAGGACAGGACTTTTATCTGCACAAGCAAGAAAGAAAACGCAGGTCCTACCAACAACTGGTGCGACCCCAAGGAAATGTACGCAAAGCTGACTCCTATGTACGACGGAGTTATGAAGGGAAGGACCATGTACGTTATCCCTTATTCCATGGGACCTATCGGTTCTCCTCTTGCAAAGGTGGGCGTTGAGCTGACCGACTCTATCTACGTTGTACTGAATATGGATATAATGACCAGAATGGGCGCTCAGGCGTTCAAGAACCTTGGCGACGAAAGCAACGACTTCGTAAGAGGACTTCACTCCAAGGCGGATGTTGACCCTGAGGGAAGATATATCGTTCAGTTCCCTGAGGACAACACTATCTGGAGCATAAACTCCGCTTACGGCGGAAACGTTCTGTTGGGCAAAAAGTGCTTTGCCCTTCGTATCGCTTCTTATCAGGGCTGGAAGGAAGGCTGGATGGCTGAGCATATGCTTATCCTCGGTATCGAAAAGCCCGACGGCGACATCAAGTATGTTACCGCCGCATTCCCCTCTGCCTGCGGCAAGACCAACCTTGCGATGCTCATTCCTCCTGAGGGATATAGAAACAAGGGCTACAAGGTATGGACAGTAGGCGACGATATCGCATGGCTTAAGCAGGGCGAGGACGGCAAGCTGTACGCTATCAACCCTGAGAACGGCTTCTTCGGCGTTGCTCCAGGAACAAACGCAAAGTCCAACTTCAACGCTCTTGAATCCACAAAGAAGAACACGATCTTCACAAACGTTGCAATAAACAACGACGACAACACCGTATGGTGGGAAGGACTTGACAAGAATCCTCCCGTAAATGCTACCGAATGGAAAGGCGCAAAGGTAAACGGCAAGGAATACACCGCAGTTATCGGCGCAGACGGCAAGCCTCAGAAGCTGGCTCACCCCAACAGCCGCTTTACCGCTCCTGCGGAGAACTGTCCCTGCATTTCCAAGGAATTCAACAATCCTCAGGGCGTTCCCATTTCCGCTATGATATTCGGCGGACGCAGAGCAAAGACCGCTCCTCTGGTATATCAGAGCTTTGACTGGAACCACGGCGTGTTCGTTGGCTCAATAATGGCGTCTGAAACTACCGCCGCAGCAGCAGGCGCAGTAGGCGTTGTACGCCGTGACCCTATGGCAATGCTTCCCTTCTGCGGCTACAATATGGCTGATTACTGGCAGCACTGGGTAGATATGGGCGTAAAGCTTGGCGAAAACGCTCCTAAGATATTCAACGTAAACTGGTTCAGGACTGACGACGAAGGCCACTTCATCTGGCCCGGTTTCGGCGACAACATGCGCGTCCTCGACTGGATAATCCGGCGTGTAGAGGGCAAGGTAGACGCAGTTGAGACCGCTATCGGCTACGAGCCTAAGCCTGAAGATATAAACATTGAGGGACTTGAAGGCGACGGAATCACCGTTGACGTTGTAAAGGAACTCCTTTCCGTAGATGTTGACTGCTGGAAAGATGACGTAAAGAGCATAAAAGAATTTTATGCGAAATTCGGCGACAAGCTCCCCGAAGAGATGAAGAAGCAGCTTGCTGCTCTTGAAGCAAGACTCGGATAAAAACAAAATAAAATATTGACCGCCCTGCCGCAGGAAAACGTTGGTTTTCTCACGGCAGGGCGGTTTTTGTCAAATCTTTATTTTTTTGCTGTTTCCTTTCAGCTTATTGAGGATACTTCGTAGCCTGCGTCTTCGACCGCTTTGCGGAGAGTTTCGTCGGAAACCTCCTTTGAAAGCTGAACGGCGACGGTCTTGGTTTCAAGGTCTACCTTGGCGGTAACGCCGTCGATGGCGTTAAGGGATTTTTCCACATGAGCTACACAATGTCCGCAGCTCATTCCTTCAACTATTATTGTTTTTGTCATTTCATTAGTTCCTTTCACTGTGATTTTATTATTTTCCGCAGGAGCAGCTGACTGCTCTGCGGTTTTGTGCTTGAATCTGAACAGCTTTAAGCGCAGGGCGTTCATCACTACGCAAAAGCTGGACAGGCTCATGGCAAGCGCGCCGAACATAGGGTCAAGGTGCCAGCCTAAAAGCGGCACGAACGCGCCTGCCGCAAGGGGTATTCCCAGAGCGTTGTAGAAAAACGCCCAGAAAAGATTTTCCTTTATATTGAGCATTACGGCTTTGCTGAGTGAAATTGCGCCTGAAACGTCAAGCAGGCTGTTTTTCATAAGAACGATGTCGGCACTGTCTATGGCTATGTCTGTGCCTGCGCCTATCGCCATTCCCACATCGGCACGGGCAAGGGCGGGAGCGTCGTTTATACCGTCGCCTACCATTGCAACAAGGTTTCCTTCCTCCTGAAGCTGACGAATAACACGTTCTTTATCCTGTGGGAGGACTTCGGAAATCACTCGATCAATGCCAAGACGCTTCCCTACTGCCTCGGCAGTGCGCTTGTTGTCGCCGCTGAGCATTACTACCTGAATATTCATTGATTTAAGTTCAAATATGGTTTCGGCGGCGGTGGGCTTTACCGTGTCGGCTACGCCGATAATGCCGATAATATTGCCGTTTTCGGTGATGAACAGGGGCGTTGCGCTCTCGTCTGCAAGACTGTCGGCGGCGGACTGCCATTCAATGAGAGAAATATTGTTGTCAGCGAGCAGGGCGGCGTTGCCTGCAAGACAGGTCTTGCCGTTTATCACTGCGGACACGCCTTTGCCGAAAACTGCCTTGAAGTCCTCGGCGGAAGAAAGAGTTATCTTGTTTTCCTCGGCACAGGCGAGGACTGCCTCGGCTAAGGGGTGTTCGGATTTTTTCTCAAGGCTTGCAGCAACGGTGAGCAGATGGGATTCCGTTATGCCGTCGGCGGGCTTCAGGGCGGTGACGGAGGGCTTGCCTGTGGTTATAGTTCCTGTTTTGTCCATTACCACCACTTTGACTTTATGGGCGGTCTCAAGGGCGGCGGCGGATTTTATCAGAATACCGTTTTCTGCGCCTTTGCCTGTTCCTGCCATTATCGCGACGGGGGTTGCAAGTCCCAAGGCGCAGGGGCAGGAGATGACAAGTACAGAAATAGCGGTGGAAAGGGCAGTTTCGGCGGTCTCGCCAGCTATAAGCCATGCAATTCCCGCTATTACTGCTATCGTTATCACAACGGGAACAAAAATTCCGCTTATTTTATCCGCCAGCTTTGCTATGGGGGCTTTTGAGCCTGTGGCGTCCTCTACAAGGCGGATTATCTGAGCCAGCGTTGTTTCGTCGCCTACACGCTGAGCGCGCATTTTAAAGTAGCCGCTTTTATTTATCGAGGCGGCGATAACACTGTCGCCAACGGTTTTTTCTACGCCTATGCTTTCGCCTGTGACGGCGGACTGGTCGAGAGTGCCGCTGCCTTCAACGATAATTCCGTCTACCGCTGCGCTTTCACCTGCTCTGACTATTACGATGTCGTCCTTTGCTATCTCGTCGGGCGAAACGGTCAGCTCAACGCCGTCACGCTCCACTACCGCCGTTTTGGGTGCAAGGTCAAGCAGCTTTTCTATTGCGGAGGAGGTTTTTCCCTTTGCCCGCGCCTCCAGCATTTTTCCCACCGAAATAAGGGTGAGTATCGTGCCTGAGCTTTCAAAATAAAGGCTCATCATATACTTTTCGGCAAGGGCAGTATCGCCGTGTCCCAAGCCCCAGCCTATGCGGTATATCGCAAAAATGCCGTAAACAAGGGCTGCGCCTGAGCCTAAGGCTATCAGCGTGTCCATATTTGGCGAGCCTTTTATCAGATTGCGAAAGCCGTTGACAAAATAATGCTTGTTTATCAGCACGATAGGAAGGGCAAGGAGAAGCTGCGTAAAGGCGAAAATAAGGGAATTTTCCACGCCGTGCAAAAAGGACAGCAGAGGAAGTCCCAGCATATGTCCCATTGAGATGTAAAAAAGAGGGACTAAAAATATTACGGACAGGATAAGGCGGCTACGCATCGACTTAAACTCACGCTGACGCAGCTCGGCAGGGCTTTCCCGCTTTTCCTCGGCTCTTTTCGGAGTGGGGAGAGAGGCGGTATAGCCGCCCTCCTCTACTGCGCGGATTATATCGTTTTTGCCGCAGACCGACGGGTCGTACTGAACGGTCATAGAATTGGTGAGGAGATTTACTTCTGCTTTGGCGACGCCGTTTACCTTGCTCACAGCTTTTTCCACATGGGCGGAGCAGGCGGAGCAGGTCATTCCGCCAACGTTATAGCGTTCCTTTATCAGATTTGAGGGGGTTTCCATTTTTATGCTATCCTTTCGGAAATGTTTTAATTAGCTTTTGCAGAAAAAGGCGTTTTATCGCTTTTCTAAATTATACCACTTTTGTCCGCTTTTGACAATAGGATTTTATACAAAAATCGTATACTTTTCTTGTATACTTTTGTGCTGAAAAATAAAGCAGACACATTATATGTCTGCTTTAAGTTTATCAGAAAATGTTTATCGAGTGACCCGAATAATCAAGGTATGGTCTGGGATTTACGTTTACTCCGCTCACTTTTACTGCAAGGTGAACGTGAACGCCGTATGCAACGCCTGTTGCTCCTGCTGCCGAAATACATTCGCCCTGTGAGACCTGCTGACCTACTGAAACATAAATCGAACTGTTATGGGCGTAACCGCTGGAAATTCCCAGATCAGGGTGATATATCTCAACATAGTTTCCAAGTCCGTAATACCAACCCGCGTATGTAACTACGCCGCTCGCTCCTGCGTAAACAGGATCGCCGTAGTTTACACCTGCTATATCTATTCCCTCATGACCGTAGTAACCGCCGTCCCAATGCGTCCACTGGCTTATGTATCCGCCGTTTACAGGCCAAAGGAGCTTTCCAAATGCGGCGGTCTCGTCCTTGAAGGTGCCTGCGGGAGTGGGTCTGGTGCCTATGGCGATAAGCTCGCTGACAGGCTCTTTTACCACGGTAACCTGTTTTACAGTGCGGTTCGTTTCCTTACCGTTTACATAAGTTACGTCTGCGGTAACACGGTTCTCGCCGTATTCCCCTTCCCTCATCTTCCGTGAGGAGCCTTCGTATATCGTGTTGTCGTTATAAGTTTCGGTGGAATAATTTGACTGGACGTTATATACCTCCGTCCTTGTGATGCTGACTGAAAGGAAAGGGACTTCTTCGCTGTATTTTATTTTGTCTCCCACATGAAGGTCTCTGTCCGTAAAACCGGGGTTCATTAACTCCAGCTCGCTCATGCTTTTACCCAAATAATCGGCAATAAGCAGGTGACTGTCGCCATATTCAACCTCGTAATACATTGCTTCCTGACGCTTGCCTTTAAGCAGTCCGATAAGCCAGTCCTCATCAATAAAGCTGTCGGAAAGGTAAAGGCCGGGTTCATCAAATCTTATTTCATCTACAAACGCGATGACTTCACTTTCATTGTCGGTTTTGTATTCCTCAAGGAGAGATTCAAGGGTCTCTTTCACTTTTGTGAAATCCATCAAAGCGCCGTAAAAAGTATCGTTGATATAAAATCCGTATCCGTAGTCCAGATTTACGCCCGAATTGCGCAGAATAAGGTCAACTATCTGATACTTGTTCAAGGTGTCGCTGTATCCTATCTTTTCTATTGAATAGGAAGGAACGGCTTCAATGTCGATATCCCTTCCGAGGTAACTTATTCTGTCCTGAAGCACCTCCTGTGCGTCAAGGAATACCTGTTCATTTTCGATATAGCCGAGGAACTGACCGTTTACTGTAAGCTTAACAGCGTAGGTCAGGGAGCTTGAGTAGGTTATAACGCTGAATAGGAAGAAAACGCTCACAGCAGGGACAACAATGTTAAAAACAGTAACAAAAACGCCGTTTTTTCCGAAAAGCACTTTTCCTGCCACCGAAGCGGCGGTTTTAAAGGAAACTTTTCCGCCGTTATGTTCTTTTTCTTCCTTGATAACCTTAAACGGTCTTTTAACGGCATGAGATATTTTGTATCCAAGGCTGAGGATATTTCTTCCCAGCTTTTTGAGCAGCGACGCCGCCCAGTGTCTGAATCGGCGAGAGGCATTCCACAGCATTTTAAAAAACGAGACTGTTCCCTTTCCGAGGTAACTGAACGCTATGTACAGGGTGTTTAATATGTAACCTCCGAAAAGCGCAATCGCAGTAACAAATGCGCTTCCCAAAGATGTATTTTCCGTATTTTTCATGTCAGTAACTTCTTTCTGTTTGCTTTACTACACTAAATCCATAAAAATTATTACAAAACGGTAACATTTTTTCTTATTATAGCAGATTATTGTATTTTTTGCAATACCTGACAAAAAATCCGATCATAGAAAGATAGTTTTTCGGGCTTTACAAAAGGATCTGAAGAATTTTAAAAATTTTGTGAAAACAAAATCCCGCAGGTGCTTTGACCTGCGGAAACGTTATTTTTTAAAGAAAGAGCTTTCTATAAGCGGGATCATGTATTCATAATCAGGGTAATCTTTTTTTATTCTTTCCCTTGCCCGTCGGCAGAAATCGTTCATGCCGCCTGTATCGTTCCTCATTACTTGCTTTGCGCCCCAAAGATGAGTAAAATCATCACGGGGAAAGAAAAGCTCGTCTTTGTTCATAAGCGTTTCAACACCTATGCCGAACTCTTCCGCGCATATTGCAAGAAGGCGCTGCTCGGCAAAAACCATATAGCGAAGATTATCTCCGCAGCGATATGCGGATTTCATAAAGGCAATCGCACGATTGACATAATACTGTTTGAAGCTTTCATCGGGTATATATAGAAAAGCAGTATTGAGCGGCAAAACGGCGGTATTCATCCCTTCGGTCGAAAAAGGACGTGTGAAACGAAAATATTCAAGCGACGGATATACCGAAGGGTTAAGGTCTTCGCGGTGCGCCGCAACGATCTTGTCCTTTGGAAGCGTAGGAGCTTTCCACACAATAAAATCAGTATCCATCATCACAGCGGGAGAGGTTATTTCACGAAGAGCAAAAAGCTTTCCTGCCGCCCAAAACATAATCGGGTCGATCCCCTCAAGGTCGTCGGGGACAACTGTGCGTATTTCGTTCCAAAGAGCTGAAATGCCTAAGGAACGGATATATTCTTCCCCTTTTGTATCTGCGGCAAGAATAATTTTTCCGCCGAAGCTGCGCCAGTTCAAGGCAGAAACAGCGGCGCTGTAAAGCTCGAATTTATCCATAGAATAAGCGCCGTTATCATGTTTTGCAAAATAAGGCGCCGTAGATATTATGTGAAAAGCCTGCATAGCGATCCTTTCAGACAAGGTGTATCCCATAGCCGTATCGGTTCATGGGGCAAGACGAAAGATTTATATGTACCTTTTGCTCAGCGGTAAGGGGTTTAAGCGGATTCAACGAAAGAGATCCCAAATCGCTCAAATGAAAACTGCTAAGGGAAAAGCTGCCTGATGAGAAGCTGCCAAAAGAAGAACTGCCGTATACAAAGCTCTCGGAGGAGAAGCTTCCTAAAGAGAAGCTTCCTGAAGCGAAGGAGCCGCTTTCAAACTCATACTCGTACTCATGCATAAAACTGCCGATAAGAAAAGACGTATATATTCCGCCGAAGGAGTTAAGCTCAAAGGAAGTCAAAAATGAGCCGATCTCAAATGATGAAGGCAGAAAAGAGGAGCTGCCGAAAGAGAGCTGTTCGTCTGAAGCGCACTCTTTCGGAGTTTCCTGCGGTAAATCGTATTCAACGCCGAATATCCCTGCGAGCTGAAGCGGGATATCAGAATTTTGGTCAATATTTTTTACTTTATCGGCGATTTCCGTTTCACCGCAGTCGTCAAGCCAGCGAACAAGTCCACCGCCCAGGCAGTATAACTCAAGAGCCTTTGGATCAAAGGCTTCTTTAAGCTGTTTAAGGTCAAATACCTTTTTACCGTTCAGCCAAAGGCAATACACAGGAAATCACCGACTTTCTTATGTGGGATTTTTCAATGCTTCGTTGATTTACAGGTGATGCGGACACTGTTTTACTTATATACATTGTAACATATTTGATCGGGTTTTGCAATATCAGTAAAAAATTATTCCGAAGAATTATTTTCCTTATGAGATATTCCCCAGCCGTCGACGTCCGAGCGCTGCAAGGCACCGAAAACACGGTCTTTAAAGCCTTTATCGTTTCGTTCGGCATTATCCAGCCACTCTTTTATATCCTGACGATATGTATGCTTATCGGCAGGACAGGAAGATCTGACCGTCTGTATCTCACAGCGGTTGGCGGCGGATATAACCTTGCGTTCGGGGGCAAGGCAGAGAGGCCTTATGACAGTCAAGCCACGCCTGTCCAGATAATTCACAGGCGCAAAGCAGCCGATCCTTCCCTCTTTGAACAGGTTCATAAAAAATGTTTCGATAACATCATCGTTGTTATGGCCTAAAGCAAGCTTATTGCATTTAAGCTTCTGACAAAGCTCATGCAAAGCGCCTCGGCGCATTCTGGCACAAAGCGAACACGGATTCGGTTCTTTTCTGACGCTGAACACTATCTCAGCTATGTCAGTGGGTTCAGTCACATAAGGTACATCAAGTTTATCACACAAGGACTGCACCGACGAATAGTCGGTCGGCTGACCGCCAAATCTTGGGTCAACGGTAATTGCGGTGAGGGTATAGTGCTTTTCGGAAAAACGGCGGTATTCCGAAAGAGCCGCAAGCATAACAAGACTGTCTTTTCCGCCCGAAACGGCAACGGCTATGCGGTCGCCGTCCTGTATCATGTCATACTGTTCCACCGCTTTGCGGACATATCCGAGAATTTTCTGCATCTGAACGCTTCCATCCGTCTTCATCAATCTTCACCGAGTTTAAGAGCTTTATTAATATTGATTTTTCTTATTATCGCGCCTAAAATGGCAAAACCGCCTATCAGCATAACGGCAATAAGGACGTATATCTTTATGTAATCATCTGCGGAAGCGGATACGATAAACGGAGGTATCTGATTTTCCAGACTGTACATATTCTGGAAAACAGGAACAAAAATGTCGCTCGTTATCCCGCCTATGATGAATGACATCGCAAGCGACGCTCCCGATACCAAGATCTGTTCATAGCCGAGCATAACGATTATCTCCCGCATAGTCATGCCCATAGCGCGAAGAATACCGAACTGAAGCGTTCTGCTCTTAATGGACAAGATCCAATAGATGAGAAATCCGATTATAGCCATTATCATAGTAATGATAAAACCGAGAGTAAGTCCGCCGTTCATGCCCTGAAGGTCGGGCTTGTTCTTTTCCTGAATAAGAAGCTGAGCGCTGTCCGTAAGGGTCTCTATCGGCAGACGCTTTTCTTCGATATCCTGATACAGTTCTTCAGACGAAGCGTCGTCGGCAAGATCTATCCAGACTTCGTAAGGCTCAAGATTTGTGTTATTGTAAACGTAATTGTAATTTAGCACACAGAATGGGCTCGGATTTATGCCCGGCCACCATTCCACAATTGCCAGCACAGTAACCGCAAGATCATCGTTTCCGCTCCATTTCAGATATATTTCGTCGCCTATCTCTATGCCTGTTTTTTCGGCAAGGTCGGAAGAAACAAGCGCTCCTGTGCTGTAATTGGTCAATGCGTTGCAGTAATTATACCACTGAACAGGCAGAAGGTCATCACGGAACCATGCAGTCTGAGCAAATTTATTCGGTTCAATAGCCATCATTGTAACCTCAGGGTCGCTGACATGACTGTCCTCTGTCTGAAAATTACCGACTACCTTGGCGTTATCCTTAACAAACACCTTTGTAGCAGTCTTTACACCTGCAAGCTCCTCAAAACGGGAAAAGTCACGTTCCTGATAAACAGTGGAAACTCCGCCGCCATCGGTCGTGTAATCCTCCTCCAGCCAATATTCCATAAGGGTAATGTCGGCGCCGTTCTGGTAATATATCATGTCTTCCTTATTGTTGTTTATGGCTCTCGCGGTATTTGCAGAGAAAAGTCCGCAGGCAAAGGTCAAAATAAGAAACAGCATAAGGAAGCGCTCTTTGCTCCCGCCTGCACAGGAAACGGTAGTCAGAGCCATGTACTGAGCGGGAGTCCAGAAAAGTTTTCCTATCAGGTAGATAAGCTTCAACAGATAAGGATAAAGGCGTATGAACAAAAGCCCAAGTCCCAGTATCATACAGGTGGAAAATATAAATATCAGCGGGTCTACCTGTCCTGTTGCCTGAAACGTTCCGTCAGCCACAGACTGATCTATCATATAATTGTAAAGGTAATAGAAAACACCTGAGATCGCGATAAGAAGGATATCTATACCGCAAAGCTCCCAGACAGGAGTTTTATTCACTTTTGTCCTGCTTTGCTTGTACTGTACTATGGTAAGCCTTGAGGCGGGAATTACAGGAAGCACGGTGGCAACAAAAAATACCGCTACGGCAATAAAAGAATATATAAACGCGGTAACAGAAAGTTTAGCGGCTATGCCCGTGCGGTTCACAAACTCCATGAAGCCGTCGCTCACTCCAAGGAAACGGCAAAGCATAAGACCGATAAAAGGAGCAATTATAAATGTCACCAAGCCGAGGATACCCGCTTCCATGGCGTATAAGGCAAAAATTTGCTTAGGGCTTGCGCCTCTGGATTTAAGGACGGCTATTTCGTTTCTTTCCTGCTCAATGTTAAGCTGTGATACCATGAACAGGTAAAAAGCAAGCATTACCATAGTGGGTATCTGAATAGCCCAAAGTATTGCAGTCAGGCTTGAGGCGCGCTCAACATAGCTTTCAAGTATATATGATGAACCCATTTCCAGCTTCGCGCCCAATTCCGAAAAATAAGAAAAGTCGTCATTCAAAGCGGCAGAAATATCGGAAATGGCGTTCATGTTGACGGAATGATAATCCAGATTGTAGTTCACGCTCATATCAACTATGTTTACATAACTCAGGCTTATCATGTCGTCGTACAGGTCAAAGGGAACAAAAACACTGCTCACATAGTCAAGAAGGTCCTCTGACCAATAACTGTCGTTCATATCAGACTGGATAAAAATGCCTTTGACGGTTATTACAAAGCTTGGCTGAGATGCATCTATGGGAGTGACAAGGTAACTGTTTCCGCAAACGGCGCCGACTGTTCTCGCCGCGTCTTCGGTCATTATCACCTCGTAACTTCCGTCAGCAGAAATACCGCTGTCGCTGTACATTTCGCCCTGAACGATAGTGATGTGTTTTTCAATGTCGCTCATAGCGGTGACGCGGACGCGGGAGGTATCCACTCCGTTTACAGAAGTATTGTGAGAAAGATAGAGAAGGTTATCCGAAACGACGGTCTTATGGTTCTCTACGGGAATACCCACGTTGGAAACCTGTTGAGCGACGATTTGAGGAAGCTCGCTCATATAATTTATCTGGGATTCATCTGTGACATTTGCGCCAAGGCTCTGAGTGACTGTATATCTTCCAGGATATTTGCCTGAGGAAAGCTGATAGTCCTCCATCTCCTTGATAAGAACACGCTGAAGAGAAGCGTCCATATATATCGGAACGGTACTCATCATGCCCGCCGCCATTAAAAATCCCAAAAACAAGCATAATACCATCCAGCGGGTATTGCGCATTTTTCTGAATAATATCGTAAACAAACCTAAAATCAGTCCTTCCTTTTATGACTGTTCATATCTGACCGAAAAGCAGAACAATATTATTTTACTATTACCTTTTCTCCTTCAGACAGTCCTGAAAGTATTTCGATTTCGGTAGCGTTTTCTATACCTGTTTCAACATCGACTTCAACCTTTACGTCGTCACGAAGGACCTGAACATATTTACGGTCCTCGTCGGTATGAACAACGTGCTTGGGAATGACAAGTGTGTTCTCGGAGGAAGCCTTTATCTTTGTGACGTTGGCGATCGCGCCGAGGTAGCCGAATCCAGGAGCATCATCAACAAATTCAACAAATACCTTGTCAATGACTTCGTCGCCGTCTTCTATCTCTTCCCGCGGCGTTCTCACAACTTTTCCGCTGTATATATCGCCGTTTATCTCTACCTGAACCTCGTCATCAACGTAATAATCGGTTATGCTTGTAGTGGTTATGCTTACACAAAGGCGCTCAGGGTCAACGATCCGCACTATCACGTCATACGGGTTGACAAGGTCGCCCGGATTCAGAGTCTTTACATAAGAGACCTGTCCCGTGATAGGAGCGTATACATGCCCTCCGTCATACTCAGCCTGATACGAAGCAAGGGTGTTCTGCTCTATCTCAAGCTGAAGCTTATCGGCGGCTGAGCCTGAGTTGTTGTAATTGAGCTGAGCAAGCTCGACCTTTTTCTGCTGTATCTGTATCTCATATTCTATGGAGCCGTTGTTCATTTCGGCGATAAGCTGACCTTTCTCGACCATATCACCAGGATTTACATAAATATTTTTAAGCTGCCCTGTATACTGGGTGAAGAAACACTCTTCCTCAACGTTAGAGACAACGTAGCCGCTCTGGATATCCTGACTTACTATGTCCTTTCTTGCGACCGTATATGTTGAATATACAACGTCGGCGACATCAAGGGTGGGAGGCTCCAGTATAGGTTCCTCATCAGGAAAAAAGTAGCAGCCTGACAACGATGAAAGTAAAGCTGCCGACGCAATAACAGAACTTATGGTCTTTACTGTGTTTCTTTTCATTTTTAAGTTCCCTCGCTAAATAATATAAGCATATATACACGTCAAAGTATATCACATTAAATATTCTTTTTCAACAGCTTTTACAAAATTTTCACAAAAGAAGTTTTAAAGATTGTTGATATTTTTATATGGCTGAAAAAAGGCGTTATATTGGGGATTGACTTTGTATGTGGTTTTATGATATTATAAACAGGTATAAAATAAAAAGAAAAATCACGGCATAAGAAAGGATAAACAATGATAACTGTTTCAAACGTAAGCTTACAATTCGGCGGAGCCACTCTGTTCAAAGACGTTGATCTGCTGTTTACCGCAGGAAACTGCTACGGCGTTATCGGCGCGAACGGAGCGGGAAAATCCACTTTTCTGAAAATACTCAACGGCGAGCTGGAGCCTACCACAGGAGAAGTCACTATTCCGAAAAATCTGCGTATGTCGGTGCTGAAGCAGGACCACTTCGCTTTTGACGAATATACGGTGCAGGATACCGTTATAATGGGCAACAAGCGGCTTTATGAAATCATGAAGGAAAAGGAAGCGCTGTATGCAAAAGAAGATTTTTCCGAAGAGGACGGTGAAAAAGCCTCTGTCCTTGAGGGAGAATTTGCGGAGCTGAACGGCTGGGAGGCAGAGAGCGACGCCGCAAAGTTAGTGCAGGGACTGGGACTTCCCGAAGATATAATGTTCAGTCAGATGAGCAGTTTAAGCGGCAACGACAAGGTAAAGGTGCTGTTAGCGCAATGCTTGTTCGGAAATCCCGATATAATCCTTATGGACGAGCCGACGAACCACCTGGATATTGACGCTGTGGCGTGGCTTGAGGATTTTTTAGCGGAATATTTCGGAACGGTCATTGTCGTTTCCCATGACAGGCACTTTCTCAATAACGTATGCACGCATATTGTGGATATCGACTACAACAAAATAAAAATGTATGTGGGCAACTATGAATTCTGGTACGAATCCAGCCAGCTCATACAAAGAATGATAAAGCAGCAGAACAAAAAGACCGAGGAAAAAATAAAAGAATTACAGAGCTTTATCCAAAGATTTTCCGCAAACAAGTCAAAGTCAAGGCAGGCAACTTCAAGAAGAAAGCTGCTGGATAAGCTGACCGTTGAGGAAATGCCCGCCTCAAGCAGGCGCTATCCCTTTATCAGCTTTGAGGCTGAGCGTGAGGTGGGAAAGGACGTTTTGCAGGTTGAGGGACTTACCAAGGCTGTGGACGGCATTAAGGTGCTGAATAATCTGTCGTTTACGCTGGGAAGGACGGACAAGGTGGCGTTCCTTGCGGAAAATCCTGCGGCGGTGACTACGCTGTTCAAAATACTGGCGGGAGAAACAGAGCCTGACAGCGGGACGTTCAAGTGGGGCAGCACAACTTCTTTAAGCTACTTCCCTGTTGATTCCGACCACTTTTTCAATAACTGCGAGCTGTCTATCCTTGACTGGATAAGGCAGTACAGCGAAGATACCACTGAGACCTATCTGAGAGGATTTTTAGGCAGAATGCTGTTCAGCGGGGACGACGTGTTCAAGCCCGTAAACGTGCTGTCTGGCGGCGAAAAGGTGAGATGTATGTTCAGCAGAATGATGCTGTTCAAGTCAAATGTGCTTATGCTGGATCAGCCCACGAACCATCTTGATCTGGAAAGCATTACAGCGGTGAACAACGGATTGTCGGATTTCAAGGGGAACGTGCTGTTCTGCTCCCACGACCACGAGATAGTGCAGACGGTGGCAAACAGGATAATCGAGATAACCGAAAACGGCAGCTACGACAGGCAGGAGACTTACGAGGAATATATCAGTTGGAGAAAGGAACAGCACCCGGGTAAATTCACGCTTTGATCTGAAACAAGAAGGAAAATATAATGCTTATCATTGATTTTGCTCCATACAGAGTCTGAGGATAAACTGTATGGAGCTTAACGCATAACGGCTCCTCAGACTTTGCTTATTTGTGAAAATAAAATCAAAGGAGCAAAGTTATTATGAAAAACACATTCAAAGGTTTGAAAACCTTTTTTATTCTCTGGTCTACTCAGTCGCTCTCTCAGCTTGGCAGTGCAATGACCGCCTTTGCGCTGACGCTGTGGCTTTATGAAAAAACGGGGTCTGCGCTGCAAACAGCGCTTTTGTCTGTCTGCTCGTATGCGCCTTACGTTGTTATGAGCATTTTTGCAGGTGCGCTCAGCGACAGGTGGGACAAAAAGAAAACCATGCTTGTTTGCGATACGCTGGCGGCGTTTTGTTCGGTGACGGTGCTGATACTGCTGAAAGCAGATTTGCTGCTGCCTGTTCATCTGTATATCCTCAATGCAGTCGGTGGACTGATGAATACGGTTCAGCAGCCTGCAAGCGACGTTGCTATGACGCTGATAATACCAAAGGAGCAGTATCAAAGGACAAGCGGTTTAAGGTCGCTGTCAAATTCCCTTGTCACAATACTCAGTCCTGTGTTTGCCGCAGCGTTGTTTGCAATCACGGGAATGGACGGAGTTGTTTTAGCGGATCTGGGTACCTTTGCGGCGGCTTTTTTGTCGCTGCTGATTTTTGTGAAGATACCTGCGGTAAAGGCGGGAAAGTATATTGCCGACGATGGCAGGAAGTCACTGCTAAACGAAATGAAGGCGGGACTGGTGTATCTGCGGCAGAATAAGATGATACTGGCTCTTATACTGTTTATGGCGGGAGTTAATTTTGCGGCGTCGGCGTTTGACGCTGTTTTGCCGCCGTATGTGCTTTCAATGGAGAACGGCGGAAAAAATTTGCTGGGAACAGTTACCGCCTGCGCAGGCGTCGCTACACTTGCGGGGAGCGTTATTGTCACTTTCCTGCCCGCTCCGAAAAACCGTGTTCGGGCGATATATCTCACAATGCTGTTTTCACTGGGAACGGAAAATTTTGTTTTAGCTTTTGCAAGAACGCCTGTGTGGTGGTGTTTGGCTCAGGTGATAGGGTGGATATTGGTGCCTGTTATGAGCGCTAATCTGGACGTTATACTGCGCAGCACCGTTCCTGCGGAAATTCAGGGGAGAGTTTATTCCTGCCGAAATACCTTTCAGTTTTTTACCATTCCTGTGGGAATGCTATTCGGCGGGGCGCTGGTGGAAAGCGTATGCGAGCCGATAATGAAAACGGGAAATAATACGCTGACTGCGCTGTTCGGAACAGGAAATGGAGCGGGCTGCGCTTTGGCGATGTTTATTCTGGGAATTATTGGGATAATCATATGCCTTGGGTTCGGCGGTGTGCTTTCAAAATACAAATATTCGGACGCAAAGGACAGAATCGGAAACAGAGAATAATATACATAGAAAATTTTATACGCTTTTTATGTAAATTTCTTCTCTCCCCTTTACAAATGTCGAAAAATGTGAGAAAATAAAGGTAAGAATATTAGATAAGAGCAAAACTCAACAAAAAAGCCAAAAGGCAGTAAATAAAAAAGCTGACTGAAAGTTGAGAAAGAAAAA
>CANRFO010000012.1 GCA_947629925.1 uncultured Ruminiclostridium sp. | reverse complement strand
TTTTCTTTCTCAACTTTCAGTCAGCTTTTTTATTTACTGCCTTTTGGCTTTTTTGTTGAGTTTTGCTCTTATCTAAACATTTACAGTATCATTTTTTGTTAATTAATATTGTTGAACCAACAACTGCATTAGCACGCCCCGTTGTTGTTGATGATCTTGGAGACCATTTAGCCGTAAATGTCAAAATGTCATGATATGTCGTTGAAATAAAATTGATTCTTTTTGCTGATGTAAAATACAGATTTTGACTGGGTGTGTTGTTTGTTCCAATGATCGAAAGATTGCCATCGGTAATATATGTACATTCGGCATAATATGAATTACCTGTATTTTTAATTATCTCAAAATCTTCCGTCAGGTGCGTCGGTCCCCCTCCCAAGCCGTTTATGTAAAGGTTTAATTCAGTCTTTTCATACATCGGAATACAAATCTCAGCTTCGGATAAATCGGTATTAGGATATTTCTCTTCAATGGCAGAAATTTCCTCCGGTTGCGTTCTTATTTCGGTAAGGGCTGAAAAATTGTCGGATTGCTGAAGATCAGTGTCTTGCCCACACCCTGAAAGTGCTGTCAGCATAATAAAGGAAAGCAATAACAATGCGATGCGTTTTTTAAACATAATTTCTCACTTCCTTTGTCAATTCTTGCTTTTAACTATAACACCTTAAAAAATGGGAAAAGGTTACATTTTGCAACTGAAAAATAATTTATATTAAATTTATGCAATTTGTACAAATTGTAAACATCGCTGTAAAATATAAAATCATGCTACTTTATTTAATAATGAAAAATCACTGCCGAATTAGGCAGGGATTTGACGGTAAATATTTATCTGCTTTTGAAAATTTCGGATAAAATAATCGGACTGTTACAGCTATTTTAAAGCAGATAAAATAACACTTTATATATAAAAAGAGCAGTATCTCAATTAAGCGATACTGCTCTTTTATTTTTTAAATCAGCCGACGATTGCCTTGAACATTTGAGGTGAAAACTTCTTTATAGATAGCTTTAAGTCGGCGGTATTTTTTATCCTATCTTCTCAACTCCAAGCGTTACCTTTTCGCCGTTTATGTCCCAACTTGCGGTGTAGCCGCCTGCACTGCCGAAAACAAATTCCTCGGTGAGAGTGTTCTCGGAAATTTCCGCCTTTCCTCTCTCAATAATTTCCTTTATCTTTTCATTGTCGGCGCAGTATACCTTGATCTTGTCCATAACCTCAAAGCCTGCGTCCTTGCGCATTGTCTGGAGCTTGCTGATTACCTCGCGGATAAAGCCCTCCTCGATAAGTGCCTCGTCAAGCGCGGTGTTAAGCGCAACGGTAACTCCCCTGTCGGAGGCGACTGCATAGCCCTCTTTCTGGGAAACGTCGATGAGCAGCTCCTCCTCCGTCAGCTTTATATCTCCCGTGGAGATAGTTATGGTCATAACTCCCGTGTTTTTCAGCTCTGCCATCGCCTTGTTCCCGTCAACCTCTGCAAGGGCGTTTCTCACTTCGCCAAGCTGCTTTCCGTACTTTGCGCCAAGCAGCTTTAACTGCGGCTTGAAGGAATACGAGGTGAACCCCGAGGTATCCTCCACGAATTCCAGCTTCTTCACGTTCAGTTCGTCTGTAACTATCTCAACAAACATATCGTCAAGCTGTTTTTCCGACTGAACGAAAATTTCAGATAAGGGCTGGCGGTTCTTGACGGCGGCGTTGTTTCTTGCCGCTCTGCCAAGCGCAACTATCTGCAAAACCGTTTCCATTTTTTCTTCCAGTTCAGCGTCTATCAGGCTCTCGTCGCATTCGGGATAGGAGCAGAGATGAACGCTTTCGGGAGCGGTCTTGTCGTTGGTGCAGACAAGGTTGCGGTAAATATCCTCCGCCACGAAAGGCGTCATGGGAGCTGTCAGCTTTGCCACGGTAACAAGCGCAGTGTAAAGCGTGGTGTAAGCGTTTATCTTGTCCTGGGTCAGTTCTTTCTGCCAGAAACGCTCGCGGCTCCTGCGAACGTACCAGTTGGACATCTCATCAGTGAAATCCTGCAAAGCCTTTGCCGCCTCGGGAATACGGAAATCAGCCAGATTTTCGTCCACTGTCTTTATGACCGTGTTCAGCTTTGACAACAGCCATCTGTCCATTACCGACAGCTTTTCAGGCTCAGGCTTGCATTTTCCTGCGTCAAAATCATCTATATTTGCGTAAAGCACGAAGAAAGCATAAGTGTTCCAAAGAGTAGAGATATACTTTCTCTGCCCCTCCATAACCGCTTTTCCCGAAAATCTGTTAGGAAGCCATGGAGCGCTGTTGGTGTAGAAGTACCAGCGTATAGCGTCCGAGCCGTAAGTCTCAAGTGCCTCAAAGGGGTCGACGGTGTTGCCAAGGTGCTTTGACATCTTCCTGCCCTCTTCGTCCTGGACAAGTCCCAGTACCAGCACATTTTTGTACGGCGCTTTGTCAAATACAAGGGTGGAGATAGCCAGCAGTGAATAGAACCAGCCTCTCGTCTGGTCCACCGCCTCGGAGATAAAGTCGGCGGGGAACTGGGATTCAAACAACTCCTTGTTCTCAAAAGGATAATGGTGCTGTGCGAAAGGCATTGACCCGCTGTCGAACCAGCAGTCTATGACTTCGGGAACGCGTTTCATCTCTCCGCCGCATTTGGGGCATACCAAGGTAACTGCGTCGATATAAGGCTTGTGCAGCTCTATATCGTCAGGGCAGTTATTGCTCATACTTTTCAGCTCTTCGATACTTCCCACAGCGTGCTGATGACCGCAGGAGCATTCCCATATATTCAGAGGAGTACCCCAGTATCTGTTTCTGCTCAGCGCCCAGTCCTGAGCGTTGGCGATCCAGTCACCGAAACGGTTTTTGCCCACGCTTTCGGGTATCCAGTTAACTTCCTCGTTGTTCTTTATCATTCTGTCCCTTACTTCGGACATTCTGATGAACCAGCTGTTGCGTGCGTAGTAGATAAGGGGAGTATCGCACCGCCAGCAGAAGGGATAGCTGTGTTCAAAGGGAGGAGCGCTGAACAGCAGTCCTCTTTCCTTCAAGTCCTTCAGCACTTCCTTGTCTGCGTCCTTGCAGAACATTCCAGCCCAAGGGGTCTCCTTGGTCATCTCGCCCTTTGAGTCCACAAGCTGAACCAGCGGCAGATTGTAGTTTCTTCCCACGTTTGCGTCGTCCTCACCGAAAGCGGGAGCGATATGAACGATACCTGTACCGTCTGTCAGCGTTACATAGCTGTCGCAGGTGACATACCAGCATTTTTCTTTCGGAGAAACAAAGTTGAACAAAGGCTCGTATTCCTTGTATTCAAGCTCCTTGCCCGTGTATCTTTCAAGAATTTCCCAGCCCTCTTCCAGAACTGACGCCACCAGCGCCTCCGCCATATAGTAGGTGTATTCCCCGCTTTTTACCTTGACATAGGTCTCAACAGGGTTTACGCACAGCGCAACGTTTGAGGGGAGCGTCCAGGGCGTAGTTGTCCATGCAAGAAAATAAGCGTCCTCGCCCTTTGCTTTAAAGCGGGCGATAGCGGAGCGTTCCTTTACGTCCTTATACCCCTGTGCCACCTCGTGAGAGGACAGGGGAGTACCGCAGCGAGGGCAGTAGGGAACTATCTTGAAGCCCTTATAAAGCAGACCCTTGTCCCAGATAGTTTTCAGCGCCCACCATTCGGACTCGATAAAATTATTGTCATAGGTGACGTAAGGCTTTTCCATATCCGCCCAGAAGCCCACAGTCTGTGAGAAATCCTCCCACATTCCCTTGTACTTCCACACGCTTTCCTTACATTCCTTTATAAAAGGCTCAAGACCGTACTGCTCTATCTGCTCCTTGCCGTCCAGTCCCAGCTTTTTCTCTACTTCAAGCTCTACGGGCAGACCGTGAGTGTCCCAGCCCGCCTTGCGGGGAACGAACGCCCCTTTCATTGCGTGATAGCGGGGTATCATATCCTTGAACGCTCTCGTTTCAACGTGACCGATATGAGGCTTTCCGTTTGCGGTGGGAGGACCGTCATAGAAAACATAAGAGCGGTCGCCTTTGTGCGTTTCCATGCTCTTTTTGAAAATGTCGTTCTCACGCCAGAACTTTTCCACCTTTTTCTCCCTCTCAACAGGGGACAAGGCGCTGTCAACTTTCTCGTACATCTTTTGTTTCTCCTTTATAAACTATTTTCTAATCACTATTAAACTAACAACTAAAAAGGCTTTCTCCCGTTTTAACGGGAAAAAGCCTTTTTCACCACCCATTAAACCATTCAATCAAACGGCTTTCTTTAACGCAGAAAATACGGCAAGGCTTAATAGGAAACCGTTCGGCCCGCAACTCCAAAGTGATGTTCAGCAAACGCTGCGCTGCCGCTTTCCACCCTTTGCGGCTCTCTGTAAGCGCACCTGCACTTGCCTACTGTCTTTGTCACAGTCTTTGAATATTGAAAATATAATAACACTTTATTTTTGATTTGTCAAGCGTTACTTGATACGTTCTTCG
The DNA here is from genome assembly GCA_947629925.1 of uncultured Ruminiclostridium sp. Classification (GTDB taxonomy): domain Bacteria; phylum Bacillota; class Clostridia; order Oscillospirales; family Ruminococcaceae; genus Ruminiclostridium_E. The sequence continues at coordinate 64,020 of CANRFO010000012.1, read as the reverse complement.
ATATACTCCTTCAGCTTTTCAACAGGTATGCGCTCCTGCTCCATGCTGTCTCTTTCGCGGACGGTGACGCACTTGTCCTCCACGCTGTCAAAGTCGTAGGTAACGCAGAAAGGCGTTCCGATCTCGTCCTGACGGCGGTAACGCTTGCCGATAGAGCCTGCCTCGTCATAATCCACCATAAAATACTTAGCCAGCTCGTCGTGAATTTCCAGAGCTCCGTCAGCCAGCTTTTTGGAAAGAGGCAGTACCGCCGCCTTGATAGGAGCGACAGAGGGCTTGAAGTGAAGCACCACTCTTGTATCGTTCTTTTCAGCGTCAAGAACTTCCTCGTCATACGCCTCGCAGATAAGCGCAAGCACTGTTCTGTCAAGACCGTAGGTAGATTCGATGATGAACGGAATGAACTTCTCGTTTGTCTCAGGGTCGAGATATTCCATCTTCTGACCGCTGTATTCCTGATGGCGGGTAAGGTCGAAGTTAGTGCGGTTGTGAGTGCCGTTGACCTCGCCCCAGCCGAACGGGAACAGAAATTCTATATCGCACGCCGCCTTTGCGTAATGCGCCAGCTTTTCGTGGTCGTGATAGCGCAGATGCTCCTCCGCAATTCCCAGATCCATATAAAACTTCTTGCCGTATTCCTTGAAGTATTCGTAAAGCTCGCTGTCAGTGCCCTCCTTGCAGAAGGTCTGAAATTCCATCTGTTCAAACTCAATTGTGCGGAAGGTGAAGTTTCCGGGAGTTATCTCGTTTCTGAACGCCTTTCCTATCTGACCGATTGAGAAAGGCAGCTTTGCCCTCATAGTTCTCTGTACGTTCAGGAAATTCACATATTCGCCCTGAGCGTTTTCGGGGCGGAGGTAAATAATGCTCTTGCTGTCGTTTGTAACGCCCCTGAACGTCTGGAACATCAGGTTAAATTCACGAATGTCGGTGAAATTGTGCTTTCCGCAGTTAGGGCAGGGAATGGAGTGGTCCTTGATATACTGGAACATCTCTTCCTTAGTCATACCGTCTGCGTGAGCGTTGGGGTCAAAGTCGTCTATCAGATTGTCCGCCCTGTGGCGCATTTTGCACTCCTTGCAGTCCAGCAGCGGGTCGGAAAAGCTGGCGACGTGACCTGACGCCTCCCATACTCTCGGGTGCATAAGAATGTCTGCGTCCAGCTCATAGCTGTTTCTCCGCTCCTGTATAAAGCGCTTTCTCCAGGCGTCCTTTACGGTATTTTTAAGCCTTGTGCCAAGGGGACCGTAGTCCCAGGTATTTGCAAGACCTCCGTAAATATCGCTGCCCGGATAAATAAAGCCTCTGCCCTTGCAAAGTCCGACTATCTTGTCCATAGTCTTTTCTGTGTTGTTCATAAAAACGAGATTCTCCTATAAATAATATACTGTGTGATTTTAAGCTTAAACTGTCTGTATCCAGCCCATCGTGTCGGGAATTTTTCCCCACTGTATGCCTGTCAGCGTATCGTACAGCATTTGGCTCACTTCGCCTATCTTGCCGTTGTTTACGGTCATTACCTTATCGCCGTATTTCAGTTCGCCGATAGGGGAGATAACCGCCGCAGTACCTGTTCCGAACGCCTCAAGCAGCTCGCCCTTTTCGTACTTTTCCATAAGCTCGTCAATGGAGATACGTCTTTCATTTACCGTATATCCCTTTGAGCGGAGCAACTCGATAATGGACATTCTTGTGATACCGCCGAGGATAGAGCCTACCAGCGCAGGGGTAACTATCTCGTCCTTCAGCATAAAGAACACGTTCATAGAGCCGACTTCTTCGATATATCTTCTCTCAACACCGTCCAGCCATAGGGTCTGAACGTAGCCCTGAGCCTCAGCCTCTTCCTGACCCTTCAGGGAGATAGCGTAGTTTGCGCCAGCTTTGGTAAAGCCTGTTCCGCCCGGTGTAGCCCTTACATATTTCTGTTCAACAAAAATTTTGACAGGCTCAATACCGTTGGGATAATATGCGCCAACAGGGGAGAGTATAATGGAGAAGGTAAGGTGCTTTGCGGCGTGAACGCCGACGTGAGCATCGGTAGCGTAAATATAGGGTCTTATATAAAGCGAAGTCTCAGGCTCGGTGGGGATCCAGTCCTCGTCCACCTTTACCAGCGTCTTTATCGCCTTTATCGCAAATTCCTCGTCTATCTTTGGTATGCAAAGTCTTTCGCAGGAAACGTTAAGTCTTGCCATGTTCTTTTCGGGGCGGAAAAGCTGTATCTTTCCGTCAGCGGTGCGGTAGGCCTTAAGTCCCTCGAAAACCTCCTGCGCATAGTGGAGGACCATAGCCGCAGGGTCAAGAGAAACGGGACCGTAGGGGACTATCCTCGGGTCGTGCCAGCCCTGTCCCTCGTCATAGTTCATAATGAACATATGGTCGGTGTAGTAGATACCGAAACCCAGCTTTTTCTGGTCGGGCTTTTGCTTCGGCGCGGTAGTTTTTTGAATTTTGATTTCCATTTTGATTGCCTTCTTTCATATGTGAAAATATAAAAATACAAATTTACTTTAGTATTATAGCACTCTGAAATGTATTTGTAAATACGGGGCGTGAAATTTTTGTAATTTTTTCTATAAAGGTGTTGATTTTTGCATAGGAATTTACTATAATGTTTACAGTAAATTTTCAGACGGCAAGAAAGTCTTTCATAAAATACCGAGGGAGGAAACAAAGTGAAGCAGCTTTTTATTGACGCAGGGAACAAGCAGTCCCGTATCAGCAAAAACATTTTCGGACACTTTTCCGAGCACCTTGGACGGTGCATTTACGAGGGCATTTATGTAGGGGAAAACTCCAAGATACCCAATAAAAACGGCATAAGGACAGACGTCTTTGAGGCGCTGAAGGCGTTGGAAGTACCCGTTCTCCGCTGGCCTGGCGGCTGCTTTGCCGACACCTATCACTGGATGGACGGTATAGGCGAAAAGTCACAGCGCAAAAAGCTGGTAAACGTTCACTGGGGCGGAGTTACCGAGGACAACAGCTTCGGCACCCACGAATTTATGGATCTGTGCGAGGAGCTTGGCTGCGAGCCGTACGTTGCGGGGAACTTAGGCTCTGGCACCGTGCAGGAAATGGCTCAGTGGGTTGAGTATATGACCTTCGGCGGCATTTCTCCTATGGCTGACCTGCGCCGCAAAAACGGCAGGGAAAAGCCCTGGAAGCTGAAATATTTCGGCATAGGAAACGAAAACTGGGGCTGCGGCGGAAATATGCGCCCTCAGTATTACGCCGACCTGTACAATCAGTATCAGAGCTTTTGCCGTGATTATGACGACAATCAGCTGTTCAAGGTAGCCTGCGGCCCCAACGCTATGGATTACAACTGGACTGACGAGCTGTTAAAGACAGTAAGACCGTGGCACACCAAGGCGATAAGCCTGCACTACTATACCGTTCCCTACGGCAACTGGGAGCATAAGGGGGACGCAGTCGATTTCACCGACGAGGAATATTACGAAACGCTGAGAGCCGCTATGCAGATGGAGGAGATAATCACCCGTCATCTTGAGATAATGTCCCGCCACGACCCCAAGCACGAGATAGGACTTATCGTGGACGAGTGGGGCAACTGGTTCGACGTGGAAAAGGGGACCAACCCCGGATTTTTGTATCAGCAGAACACAATGCGCGACGCAGTGACTGCCGCCCTCAACCTCGACATATTCATCTCCCACAGCGACAGGATAGTTATGGCGAACATAGCGCAGGTGGTAAATGTTTTGCAGTCGGTGATACTCACCGAGGGCGAGCGTATGACCAAAACTCCCACCTATCATGTGTTTGACCTTTACCGCCGCCATATGGAGGGCGACAGGGTATATTCCACCTGCGACAGCGTAAGCTTCGAGAACGCGCCTATGCTGAGCCACAGCGCTTCCGTAAAGGACGGAAAGTTGTCCCTCACCGTCACCAACGCCTCCCTTACAGATGTTCAGGAGGTAGAGATAAGCGTAAAGGATTTTGCGGTCAGAACAGTAAAAGCCGAAGTCCTCACCGCTCCCGACGTGAGGGAACATAACACCTTTGATTCTCCCGAAAGAGTAAGAAAGACCGACTTCACAGACTACGGCATAAACGGAGGAAAGCTTAAAGTAAAGCTTCCCAAATGCTCCGTCACCGCCTTTACGATAGAATGAAGCCTTGCAGATGTCTTTTAAAGCAGGCGGGGGAACAGGAGCTGGCGCAGGCGGTCAGCGAGTATATCTCCACTCTTTCCCCCGATATAAGGGCAAGCGAGGACTTATACAAACAGCGGCTTGAAAAATGCAGCGAGTGTGATGACCTTAACAGCGGCGTCTGCGGAAAATGCGGCTGTTACGTTGAGATGAGGGCGGCGGTAAGAAAAAACCGATGTCCCTCGGAGGAAAAGCTGTGGTAGAAAGAAAAACCGCGGCTCAACTTGAGGAAAGGAATGATGTCAATGCTTAAAGCGGTAATAACCGACGCTGATTTCAACGGAGGAGAACCTAAACTATGCACCGACATAGCCCGATACGGCGCAAGGGGTATCCTGCTTAACGACGAAAACAAAGCGGGAATGATACTTATGAGCGCCAACGGACTTTATAAGCTCCCCGGCGGCGGGATAGAGCTGGGCGAGCGTGAAAGCGACGCCTTTGTACGCGAGGTGTTGGAGGAAACAGGCTATAACTGCAAAATAATCGCCCCCTTGGGAACGGTGGAGGAGCATAAGGGAAAGACCAACTTCTGCCAGTATTCCTACGCCTTTATCGGCAGGACAGAGGGCGAGTGCCAGAAACCGCAGCAGCCCGCAGGAGAGAAGCAGCCCGGCTTTTCAATGAACTGGATGAGCCTTCAGGACGCCTCCTCCCTTATGGAAAAATCCCTTGATATGTGCGGCGAATATAAGATGAAATTTATGCTGAAAAGAGAGAAGATAATTATAGATTACGCCATCGAAATGATAGAAAAGGGCGAGATCTCCATAGACGAGTAAAACGCATATAAAAAAGCAGACTTTTTAAAGTCTGCTTTTTCTTTATTCAAAATTTTACATCAATGTCTTTTTCGCTTTTTCCAAAGCCTCAATAACGTTATCGCACCACTTGTCGAACTCCTCGTCCTCCACCTGACATTCGGGGTGAGCGAGAATGTAGTCAAGTGCCTTTCTCACGCCCTCTTTGAAGCTTACCACAGCATTGTATTCGGGAACGATCCTTTTCAGCTTGCTGTTGTCGAACACCACTGTGCAGGATTTGTCCCCAAGCAGTCCGCCCTCAAAATCATACTGCTTTCCCACTTCGGCGAGAAAATCGGAGGAAACGTGATAGGGCTTCAGCTTAACTCCCAGAGCGTCTGCTATCGTTTCATATATCTGATCCCAGGTCAGGCTTTCGTCGCTGGTGATATGGAACGCCTCTCCGATAGCGTGAGGATTTCCCATAAGTCCCACAAAACCCACGGCGAAATCGGTGTTGAAGGTCACCGTCCAGAGAGAAGAGCCGTCCCCTTGAATAATGACGGGCTTTTCCTCCTTTATCCTCTTTATCACCTGCCAGAAGCCGTTTTTCCCGTGAGCGCCAACAGGTATCGCCCGCTCGTCATAGGTATGGCTGGGACGGACGATAGTGACGGGAAAGCCCTTATCTCTGTACAGCTTCATCAGATATTCCTCGCAGGCTATTTTGTTGCGGGAATATTCCCAGTGGGGATTTGCAAGGGTCGTCCCCTCGGTTATGACATAGCTGCGTACAGGCTTGTGATAAGCGGAGGCGGAGCTTATGAAAATATACTGATTTGTTTTCCCCTTGAACAAACGGTAGTCCCGCTCCAACTGCGGCGGCACGAAGCCGATAAATTCGCACACCGTGTCAAAGTGCAGTCCCGCCAGCTTTTCGCTGACCGCCTTTTCATCGTCGATATTTACCGTTATCTGTTTTACTTCCGACGGCAGTGTTTTTCTGCCTGTTCCTCTGTTGAGAACATAAACTTCCCACTGCTTTTTGACAAGAAGCTCAACAACCGCGCTGCTTATAGTTCCCGTTCCGCCGATTATAAGTGCTTTCATAAAGATCCCTTTCTTTAAACCAAAACCGATGGCAGAACCATCGGCTTTGAAAATTCAATTAACTGTCATTATCCCTCATACTCGCTGAATTTGGGAGCATTGGCGATAACTTCCGCCTCCAGATTTGAGGGGAGCTGCTCGTATCTTGCAAATTCCATCGTAAAGCCGCCCATACCTCTTGTCATCTGACGGATAACGGTGGCAAAATCGCCTGTTTCCGCCATAGGCAGCTCGGCAGATACCTCTGTAATGCCCTTGCCCACAGGATTCATACCAAGCACTGCGCCTCTGCGCTTGTTGATAACGCCCATAACGTCGCCTGTGTTGTCGTCGGGAACGGTTATGGCAAGGCTCATTATCGGCTCAAGCAGACAGGGTGAAGCCTGCTGAAGTCCCGCCTTGTACGCAAGGTGAGCCGCCATCTTGAACGCCTGCTCCGAGCTGTCAACAGGGTGATAGGAGCCGTCAAACAGCGTAGCTTTCAGTTTAACAACGGGATAGCCTGCCAGCACACCGTGAGCTATGCTCTCCTGAAGTCCCTTTTCAACTGCGGGGAAGTAGTTCTTTGGAACGCTTCCGCCCACAACTCTTTCTTCAAATACAAGCTCGTCGGTGTCGCCGGGTTCAAATTCCATCTTAACGTGACCGTACTGTCCGTGACCGCCCGACTGCTTCTTGTGCTTGCCCTCAACGCTGACTTTTTTGCGTATGGTCTCGCGGTAAGCGATTATCATATCCGCAGTTTCAACGTCAACGCCGAATTTGTTTTTCAGCTTCTGCACCGCAACGTCGATATGCTGTTCGCCAAGTCCGCCAAGGATACGCTGGTGCGTTTCGTGATTGTGGCTGTAAGAAAGGGTCTTATCCTCCTCCAGCAAACGCCTGATAGCAGTTCCCAGCTTGCCGTCGTCGCCTTTGTTGCCTGCGGAAATGCCCTTGAAGAAGCAAGCCTGCGGGAATACCATGGCGTCGTATTTCACAACGTTTGACGGGTCGCAGAGAGTATCGTTTGTGTTTGCGTTCAGCTTGGTCAGGGCAACAATATCGCCTGCCACAGCCTCAGCCAGCTCTTCCTGCTTTTTGCCCTTTATTGCAAGCACCTTGCCGGGCTTTTCAGCCTCACCCGTAGTTGCGTTGACGATAGGAGAGCTTACAGTCAGCCGTCCCTGAACGACCTTTACAAAGCTCATCTTACCGACAAACGGGTCGGCGACGGTCTTGAACACAAATGCGGACAAAGGTCCGTTTTCATCATATTTTATATAATTGCCCTCTTTAGGCTCACCGAGACGCTCGTCAGGAGAGGGAAGCATATAAACGATAGTGTCAAGGAGCATATCCACAGACGCCAGCGTATCGCCTGAGCAGCATACCACAGGGGTGATAACGCCCTGGTCGATACCGTCGTGTATGCCCTTTACTATCTCCGCAAAGGTGAAGTCCTCGCCCTCGTTCTCGAAATATCTCATCATCAGCTCTTCGTCCGTTTCGGCAACAGCCTCCGCCATAGCGGCGCGCAAGCCCTTCAGACGGTTTTCCGACGCGGGCATTTCAACTTCCGTTCTCTTCCCGCCTGCGGAGTAAGCGTAAGCCTTCATCTCCAGCAGATTGATGTAGCTTTCTACTGTTCCGAATTTGTCAAAGGGAACAACGATAGGGCAGATCGAAGGACCGAAATTCGTTTTCAGCTCTTCAAGAACGCGGTAGAAGTTGGAGTTTTCCTCCTCCATTCTGGTGACAACGAACATACTTGCTTTTTTCTCAGCCTTTGCCTGATTGTAAGCCTTTATCGTTCCCACCTGAACGCCGTCCTTTGCGGGGAGCGCGATGATAACGCTTTCAGCGGCGCGCACACCCTCTATCATCTCGCCCACGAAGTCAAACTGCCCCGGAGTGTCTATAATGTTGACTTTAACGTCCTTCCACTCGGCGTATGTAAGGGCGGCGTTAAGCGAGATCTTGCGCTTTATTTCATCGGGATCGAAGTCGCAGACAGAGCTTCCGTCCGCCACCTTTCCCATTCTGTCAAGACCCCCGCTGACGTACATCAGCGCTTCTGCAAGTGAAGTCTTTCCGCTTCCTCCATGACCCGCGAGAGCCACGTTTCGGATATTTTTGCATTTATAGGTTTTCATGTTAAACCTCCGAATATGATTTTCGCATTCATTTATATAAACAAAAACAAATACGCTGTCTTTATTATACTACAACACTGATAAAAAATCCAGTAATTTTTTGTATTTTTTTCATATCAGGCATAGAATAAATCTAAAAAATTTTATGCACTTTGCATAAAGAAATTTTTGAAATTAAGTAAAAGGCAGATGTATAAAAAGAAAAAACATTTACAAAGTGCGGAAAAAGTGTTATAAATCTGCGGTTTTCTTAAATTTTTTGCAAAAACGAGTACGCTTTTAATGTAAAAATAAACCAAATTTGTTTGTGCAAATGTACATATTTTTATTGACCTTAGTTGATTTTTTTGTTATATTGTGATACAATATTTTTACTGTACAGCCAAGAACAATCAATAATCAGGCTGTAACGGAAGGAGCTTGTAATGGAAAATCGCACTCAGGAAATAACTTACAGCAAAAATCCCAAGATAAAGATCGGCATAATTCCCGGCCATTTCGCCACCAACCACTCCCATGTAAATTATTACGTTGACCTGAACAAGATAAAGCGCAGGTACAAAAACGCCAAGGAGACCGCTCAGGTCTTGGCGGGAATTTACGATTCCACCCCAATAGACACTATAGTCTGCCTTGAGGGAACGCAGATGCTGGGAGCATTTCTGGCGGAGGGACTTTCCATAGGCTCCAATCGCTCGATAAACTTCGGCAACGACATAAACGTAATTACTCCAGAGCTTGACAGCAACAACCAGATGATATTCCGCGACGACACTCAGCCTATGATATGGGGAAAGCGTGTGTTGCTCCTTATCTCCAGCGTTTCAACAGGCTGGACTATAAACCGCTGCATAGAGTGCCTGAAATATTATAACGGCGAGCTTGTGAGCGTAGCCGCCCTGTTCAGCGCAGTAAACGAGGTGAACGGCATTGAGGTGAAGTCCATCTTCACACCTCATGACTTCCCGGGATACGAGAGCCATTCCGCCTCGGAATGTCCCATGTGCGCCGCAAAGCGCAAGGTGGACGCTCTCATAAACGCCTATGGATATTCAAAGATCTGACGTTTCAAGGAGAAGGGTATGAACATCAAGATAACCGCCGACAGCACCTGCGACCTTTCGCCGCAGCTTACCGAAAAGTACAGGATAGATATCCTTCCCCTTTATATAGTAAAGGACGGCAAGTCCTACAAGGATATGCGGGAGATAGTGCCGCAGGATATTTTTGACCACGTTAGCGCAGGCGGAGCGATAACCTCCACCGCCGCAATAAATACTGACGATTATGTGAATTACTTCAAGCCCCTTGCGGCTCAGTACGACGCCGTGATACACCTTGACATCAGCGCCGACTTTTCAAGCTGCTATCAGAACGCCTGCATAGCGGCGCAGGAGTTTGACAACGTGTACGTCATAGATACCCGCAACCTCTCCACAGGCAGCGGGCTTTTGGTGCTGAAAGCGGCTGAAATGGCGGAGCAGGGTGCTTCTCCCGAAAAGATAGTTGAGGATATAAACGCCCTCGCCCCAAAGGTAGAGGCAAGCTTTGTGATAGATAAGCTGGACTATCTTCGCAAAGGCGGGCGCTGTTCCGCTCTGGCGGCTCTGGGAGCAAATCTCCTTTCCCTCCGCCCCTGCATTGAGGTCATCGACGGCAAGATGAAGGTGGGAAAAAAGTACAGAGGGACTTTTGAGAAATGCATTATCCAGTATGTTAAGGAGCGGCTTGAAAACCGCAGCGATATACGAAACGACCGCATTTTCATCACCCACACTCCCTGTCCCGACGGTCTTGCGGACAAGGTAAGGAAGGAGATAGGTGAATATATCGGATTTGACGAGATACTGGAAACGAACGCGGGCTGCACCGTGTCAAGCCACTGCGGTCCCGGCACTCTGGGAATACTGTTTATAAGAAAATAAAATAACTGAAAGGAAGATTTCAACATGGACAAGAAAGCAGCTCAACTCATCAATCAGCAGATAAACAAGGAATTTTATTCCGCCTATCTTTATCTGGACTTTTCAAACTATCTTTACGACGAGGGACTTTCAGGCTTCGGCAACTGGTTCCGTATCCAGGCGCAGGAGGAGCAGGCTCACGCAATGCTGTTCCTGCAATATCTGCAAAATAACGGCGTAAAGCCTGAGCTTGACGCAGTAGAAAAGCCCGCAGTTGCGGTAAAGAGCGTAAAGGCAGTCCTTGACGAAACGCTGAAGCACGAAAAGTACGTTACCTCTCTTATCGATACCATTTACGAGGCGGCTCACAAGGCAAAGGACTACCGTTCAATGCAGTTCCTTGACTGGTTCATCAAGGAGCAGGGCGAGGAGGAAATGAACGCCTGCGACCTCATCAAGCGCTACGAGCTGTTCGGAAGCGACCCCAAGGGGCTTTATATGTTGGACAGCGAGCTGGGTAAGAGAACATATTCTGCTCCCTCTTTGAAGCTGTAAAAATTTGTTATGATAAAAAGATCCCGTTCCCGTCCTCTGACGAGGACGGGATTTTTTGTTACCGATTTGTAACTATTTGTAACCAAATTGTAACCGAATTGTAACCGTTTTGTAATTGTATTTTGCTTTTTTGATGCTATAATAAAGTCAACAGGAAAACAAAACCTATTTTATAAATACAAAGGAGAAGAAATTATGAAAAAAATATTTATTTCGCTTGCACTTGCGCTTGCCCTTACCCTCACCGCCTGCAATAACAGCGGCACGGCAGAACAGACGACCGCTCCCGCGGAGGAAAGCTCCCAGACTTCCCAGACCGAGGAAAGCTCGCAGACTTCCCAGACCGAGGAAAGCTCCGCAGATACAGCTTCGGAAGATACGGCTCCTGAAAGTGATACGTCCGAAAGCAGCGTTGTTTCGATGAAAGGCGTTTGCGGAGAGGATATAACCGCTGTTGACTTCATAAAGGAACACCCTGATTTGCAGCTTGACGTACTTCCTTTTTCGGTGTACACCTTTGAAGGGTTCGGTTATTATTCTCCTTCTGACGGCAATGCTGATTGTCGCCCTTGTGAGCCTTATAACGCAATGCCTTTCATTGACGCTCCTCACCGCAAGTTTCAGCGCATTGACGTAGGCGATGAGATTTGTGGATTAAAGGTCACGGACGTAGACGGAATGTTATATGACAAAGGCGGCGAAATAAGTTTGCAAAGGCAGACGCTTCATCTTTCGGGAGAGCTGACGTTAAAAGGATATATTCATTTATGTGACGGTGACGAACAATATTGTGAAGAAGATGACCTTTTATTCTATCCTGCTGATGGGGCGTGGGAAGGTATGCCTTTCAACGATTTGAATGTTAATTCCCAATATTTAGGAGATGATTATGCTCACTTCTGGTGCGGTAATGCACCCACTATCCATTTAGGAAAGGTTTCCGATAAATATTATAATCAGATTTCCGAAGTCAGCAAAGGGCCGCAGGAAGTTACTGTAACTATCAGCAACCTTATACTGAATTTTTGTAGAGCTAATATATTATCAAGTCAAGATGATTTTATGAATTTTGCCACCCTTGAAGATATTGTTTTTTAAATATCTGGACACCCCATTTATACTACATAAAAAGGAGAAAAAATTATGAAAAAAATATTTATTTCGATTGTACTCGCACTTGCCCTTACCCTCACCGCCTGCAATAACGGCGGCATGGCAGAACAGACGACCACCTCTCAATCGCCCGCGCAGGAAAGCTCTCAAACTTCGCAGACAACGCAGACCGAGGAAAGCTCCGCAGATACAGCTTCGGAAGATACGGCTCCCGAAAGCGAAGCACCGATGGCAGACGGACTGATCTCCGTAAAAGGACTTTGCGGGGAGGACATAAACGTTACCGACTGCACAGAAAAATACCGTGAGTTGCTGCCCGGTGTGCCTAATTTGCCTGATTCGGTGTATACATATGAGGGATTCGGTTATTATGCTCCCTCCGACGGAAAAGCCGAATGCTGCCCCACGGAAGAGCTTCCGTCAAGCGTTGATAATCCTGACCGCAATTTCCAGCATATAGACATAGGCGACAATGTAGGCGGACTTAAACTTACAAATGCGGATGGAATGCTGCGTGTGGATGACGGAAAGGTTGAGCTTTGCAAACAGAAGCTTTACTTTTCAGGCAGTATCACCTTAAAAGGCTATGTTTATCTGTGCAAAGGCAACGAGCTTTATGCTCAGGAGGACGAGCTCTGGTTTTATCCTGCTGACGGAGAGTGGGAGGGCTTGCCCTTTAACGACCCGATAAGTTATACTTCAAATTTTTTAGGTGAGGATTATGATATGGGCTGGTACGGTCGTGCTCCTATGCTTAATCTGGGATTGGCTCCTAAAAGCTTTCGTTCACAAATTTCCGAAGCAAGCGACAATATCGAAGAAGTAACCGTTGCAATAAGAGACGTTGTTCTGGGAAGCATGATAGACCATACAGATCTTTTTTACCATTACGATTACACCGTAAGCAGTGCCACCCTTGAAGATATGACCTTTTAATATACCTGAAAAACAGCTGTTGATATATAAGAAAAATAATGCTATAATAAAGGAGTACCGAAATGAAAAAATTACGCACCTTTGTTATTATCCTGATGATCGCTCTGCTGTTTACTTCTTGTTCAAACGGAGCGAACAATGTTAATGTCATAGGCATGCCGTTAGCTAAAGAACAGCTTGAAAATTTTGATTATGATTATGAGTTAAAAAAGGATTTTGCCGATTTCGACAATATCGTTGATTTTCTTGACGGCTTGAATAACAGCGAATTTAAAGAGCTTTACTTTAAGGCGCTTTCCTTAGTTCAGCTTGTTGACACATTCAGATTTCCTGTATCTGATAATGTAGATACGGACAATAAAGCATATATTGAAGTCAAGAAAGACGAAAATGACTATATTCATACTTATTACGAAACAGGCTATACCTACGACAGCTTTTATGACACATACTGCTCAGTTTTCACCGAAGAAACAGCACAAAAAATTATCGGCCGTTTTCCTGCTTTTTATGAATACAACGGTGAATTATGGTATGCACAAGGTTCAAGCAGCGGCAATCCGCGGGAAGTGCTGCGTGAATACGAGATCGTCAGTCAGACAGATACCGTCTTTGAGTTCAGGCGCATAAGCTATCAGAATGATGAAGAACACGCAGATGAAGAAGAATATGACCCCGAAAGAAGAGACGAGTATATAAAAGAATACATCGACTTTAAATTTGTTCTGACCGAAAACGGCTGGCGTGTTGAAAAATTCCTGAATGCCCAAGACTACGATAAAATTATGATGTTTTATTAAAAAGCGAACGGCTGAACGCCGCACAGCTCAAGGCTTAATATATATGTTTTTCATATAGCGATTTTTATATCACAAAAGGAGAAAAACCATGAAAAAATCTATCACTGCACTTTTACTTGCACTCGCCCTGACCCTCACCGCATGCAGCAACGGCGGCGCGGCAGAACAGACGACCGCCCCTCAGTCCTCTGCTGAAGAAAGCTCGCAAGCTTCTCAGACAACGCAGACTGAGGAAACCTCCGCCGATACCGCAGACGAAGCCTCGACCGACGAGGGAACGACTCCCGAAGAGACCGACGCCCCGCAGGAGAAAGCTGATTTCACCTTCCCCGACGGCTCAGCGGGATATTACGCCGACGGAACAAAGAGCGAAGACGGATTTTTCCTACAGTATGATTTTGCCTTTATGAGATACGCTCTGCCGTATTATTACGACACCGACACCACCCCTGACCTGTATGACTTTGAAAATTACGAGTTTAACGAGGATATGATAGATCCCGAGCTTGACTACGAATATTTCAAGGTGCAGAAGGGCGATCAGGTGGGACCTTTCACCGTAAAGGACGCATGGTACAAGGTGATATATCCCGACCCTGAGGTAGAGGCCGACCCTTATTTGTTTGAATGTATAGTGGAGCTTGAGGGCAGTATGACGGTGGACGGTATCCTTTACTGCGCCTTTGAGGAGGAATACGCCATGTCGCAGGGAGATATGAATTTCTACCCCGACCCTTCAAGCTGTGAAAATATTCCTATGCCTTTCAATTCCCGTGTGTATACCATATGCGACGTTCAGGGCGAAAAGGCGTATATTATGGATACAAACTACTATCGCGTGGGAAATGTGAATGACGCGGGAATACAGGATTATTTCGATAACGGACAGTACGCAAAAGCAAAGCTGACCCTTAAAGACCCGATAATATCCTACACCGACCAGTGGGGTGCGAGATGTGAAGCGCAGATAACGGATTCGGAGTATATCGGATAACAAGAATGTTCAGAAAATAAATTTTGTTTTCTCCGCAATAAAGAAAAAGCCTGCTTTATTCAAACAGGCTTTTTTCTTTACAGATCATTCTTTTGTAAATATCTCCACCGATTCTATCGTTATCGTCTGTACAGGATGGCTTACTTCGCTGCTGTTTGGCTGAGCTTCGACTTCTGCCTTGCTTATCTCGTCGATAACGTCAAATCCGTCCACAGTCTGCCCGAACACGGTGTAGCCTCCGTCGAGGGAAGGCGTTCCGCCCACTTTCTCGTACTTTGCCTTCATCTCGTCGGTCATTTCTTTGGCTGCTTTAAGCTGAGACTGTGTAGTTTTTTTGAGCGAGGAATAATAATCATAGTATGACTGATAATACGACTTTTCATCGTCGGAAGACGCAGAGGCGATATACTTTTCAAGCTCGCTCATATCATTGTCGAGCTGGTCTATCATTCCCTGAAGGTCCTCTTCTGAAGTGAAGCTGTAATTTTTGCTGTTTACGATATAAAACTGCGTTCCGTTTATTCCCCCTGCGTTGGCGTAGCAAAGCGCGCCGTAGAAGTGCCTCATATTCGTGTTATATTCCACATCGAACGCAGGCTCGTTTTCTGCCGACATACCGTCGCCGTTGGCGGAGCCGCCCTGGAACATAAAGTCTTCAACTACGCGGTGTATCTCTTTGCCGCTGTAATAGCCGCTGTCGGCAAGGCTGATGAAGTTCTGAACGCCCACAGGCGCCGCTTCGGGGAACAGCTTGCAGGTTATTGCACCGTAGTCTTTTATGGTTATTACGGCATAGGTATCGCCGCTTTCTATTGAAACATCGCCTACGTTGCCTTTAAAGTCGGCGGGGGTGTTTGTGGAGGCAGAGCCTTGTTCTTCGGCAAGATCGGCAGGGGTGTTTGTGGAAGAAGAGCTTTGTTCTTCGCCTGAAACATCGCCTACGTTGCCTTTAAAGTCGGCGGGGGTGTTTGTGGAGGCAGAGCCTTGTTCTTCGGCAAGATCGGCAGGGGTGTTTGTGGAAGAAGAGCTTTGTTCTTCGCCTGAGCAGCCTGCCAGCAGCAGCGCCGCCGTAAGCCCGCAGGCAAGTCCTTTCAGTATTTTTGTATCCATATTCATTTTGTCCTTTCAGAAAAATCTTTTTTGATTTTACCATTTTTCACACATCTTGTCAACCTTTATATTTGGTGCTATAATAAAATTATCGAAACGTTATGAAAAAGAAAGGCGAAAAAATGAAAGTCGGACTTGTTATAGAGGGCGGAGCCAGCCGCACTTATTTTGCCTGCGGGGTGATGGACTGGCTTTTAAGCGAGGATATACATACGGATTACATAATCGGGGTTTCCGCGGGGATCTCCTTCGGCGTCAGCTATTGCTCCCGTCAGTTTGAGAGGAATCTGCGGATACTGGAAAATTATGAGGAGGACAAGCGCTATATGGGCGCAAGGCACCTGCTTGACCGCAAAAATAAAAGCTATTATAATCTTGAGTTTGTGTTTGAAACTATCCCGAAGCAGCTCATACCGTTTGATTATGAAACATTCTACAACCGCAAGGAAAGCTGTATCGCCGTGGTGACAAGGCTTGACAGCGGTAAGGCGGAGTATTTTGAAATGCCGAAAGACGACAATTTCGACCTGCTGAAAGCCTCCTGCGCACTTCCCATACTTTTCAAGCCCATTGAAGTAAACGGCGTTAAATATATGGACGGCGGGATAGCCGACTCAATACCTTTTCAGAAAGCGTTTGACGACGGCTGCGACAAGGTCATCGTCCTCCTTTCCCACCCAAGAGGCTACATAAAGGGAAAAGAGGCGGCAACTCCGCTGGTGAAGCTGTCCTACCGCAAGCACCCCGAATTTTTGCGGACCTTTCTTACCCGCCCTCAGCGTTACAACGAAAGCATAAAGGCACTGGAAAAATACGAAAAAGAGGGAAAGGCGTTAGTTATCGCCCCCGCCGCCGAAGACCTGAAAGGAATCGGCAGAACGGAAAAGCGGGTATCGCTGCTAAAGCCGCTGTATAAAAGCGGTTTTGAAGCGGCAAGCACGAGAGCGGAGGAGATAAAGCAATTTCTTTCAAATAATGGAAAAGGTCATAAAGAAGCGCTTTAACGGCATTTATCCCGTTCGCAAGTCTATACAGACAGGATTTGCCCGCAGGGCGGGGAAAAGGGATTGCTGTTTCAAGCCCTTACTTTGGAAAATAACCGAACTGTTTTCAGATAGCCCCAAAATCAGCTTTGATTCAAAAAAGACCGCCTTCACAAGCGTGAAAGCGGTCGTTATTATTTTGCTTTATTTTCCGAAAGGATTTTCCCCGCAGTAAAGGTCGCCCTTTGCTCTGTTGAAGCCTATGTTTTCAGCTCCAAGATAGGTCATAACGTCAAATATCTGCTTGCCGAAGTGACCGAAAGCAACAGCGCCGTGGTGAGGGAAGTTGCCCTTTATCAGAACGTGGCGGTAAAATCTTGCCATTTCGTTGATGGCGAAAATGCCTATTCCGCCGAAGGAGCGTGTGACAACGGGAAGAACTTCGCCCTGAGCGACGTAGGCTCTCAGCTTTGCGTCCGCAGTGGACTGCAAACGGAAGAAGGTTATCTCGCCGGGAACGATGTCGCCTTCGAGAGTTCCTCTTGTGATGTCGGGCTCTTTGTCAGGCTCAAGTCCTCTGTGCATGATAAGCTGATACTTCATAGTGGAGGAGGTCAGCTTGCAGGAGGGGGTATTTCCGCAGTGGAAGCCCATAAACGTGTCGGTGTGGACGTAATTATATTTGCCCTTGATGTTCTCTTCAAATATATCTGCGGGAACGGTGTTGTTTATATCAAGGAGCGTTACCGCGTCGCCGCTGACGCAGGCGCCGATATATTCGCTGAGAGCGCCGTAAATGTCAACCTCGCAGGCTACGGGGATACCTCTGCCTGTTAATCTGGAATTAACGTAGCAGGGTACAAAGCCGAACTGTGTCTGGAATGCGGGCCAGCACTTGTTGGCAAAGGCGACATATTCCCTGCTGCCCTTATGGTCCTCAGCCCAGTCAAGGAGGGTTATCTCAAACTGAGCAAGCTTGGGGAGTATACCCGCCATCTTGTTGCCGTCGCCCAGTTCTTTTTCCATATCCTTTACAACGTCTGCGATCCTTGGGTCGTCCTTGTGATTGTTGAACGCCTCGAACAGGTCAAGCTCGCTGTTTTCCTCTATCTCGACGCCTAAATTGTAAAGCTGCTTTATAGGTGCGTTGCAGGCAAGAAAGTCCTGAGGGCGGGGACCGAAGGTGATTATCTTCAGGTTTCTCACGCCGATGACCGCTCTTGCAACAGGGATAAATTCATTTATCATTGCGGCGACTTCATCAGGCGTTCCAACGGGATATTCGGGTATGTAGGCTTTAAGGTTTCTGAGAGCTAAGTTGTAGCTTGCGTTGAGCATACCGCAGTAAGCGTCGCCTCTGCTGTCGCAGAGGGAATTGCCGCAGCTTTCCTCCGCCGCAGCGACGTACATAACAGGTCCGTCAAAATATTTTGCAAGGAGAGTTTCGCTGGTCTCGGGACCGAAGTTTCCCAGATATACGACGAGGGCGTTGCAGCCTGCCTCGTTAACTTCGGCGAGAGCGTTCATCGCGTCCTTTTCGTTTTCCACGGTGGTGGTACATTCGTAGATCTCACCGTACTTTGCGTAAGCCTTTACAACGGCGTTTCTTCTGGAAGCGGAAAGGCTCATGGGGAAGCAGTCACGGGAAACGGCGATAATGCCTAACTTTACGGAAGGTATATTTTTCATAGCGGTTTTTCCTTTCTGATTTTACGGCTCAGCCGTTGATTTTCTGTATATATTTTAACATATATTTTCCGATACTTCAATATCATTTTCATAAAATCAGCGGCAAAAATTATTGAAATATGCCTCTGCGACGGTTGAAAAAAGCTGTTTCGTGTGATAAAATAATATTATGAAATTTTTCGCCTTTATATAGAAAGGACATCGAGATGAAAAGAAAATATTCCTCCCTTGTCGCTCTTGCCGCTCTTGCGGCGATGACCCTGACAGGCTGCATACCGAGTCCCGTGGACATTATCGACGCTTATGCAGCCGCTTCAGAGTACGAATATTTCCTGCCCTCAGGGGAACTTTCTTCAGGAAACACCGATCTGGAGCTTCCCGATAATTACGTTCATGCAGCTCTTTCAGGCGTCAGGGGGACAATGCTCTCCCTTTCGGGAGACAGATTGTCCATAAAGCGCCTTTCCCGAGGAGGGGACAAACCTATGGGCGATGCGGGAGTATGGACGGTCTTCGTTTACCTGTGCGGCACCGACCTTGAAAGCGACGGCGGTTCCGCCACAAGGGATCTTATAGAAATGCAGCACGCCACTGCTGTACAGCCCGATCTCCGCTTCATAGTCGAGGCTGACGGGACTTACGAATGGAAAAACGACCTTTGCGAAAACGGAACGAAGAAAAGATTATACATAGCCAACGGCTATACCGACGTTGTATACAGCGGCAGTTCAAAAGGCATGGGCAGAGCGGACACGCTTGCGGATTTTCTTGTATGGGGAATTTCAAACTACGCTTCGCAGTACATGGCGCTTGACCTTTGGAACCACGGCGGCGGAAGCATTACGGGCGTTTGCTTTGACGAGACCGACGACAATGATTCGCTGACTTTGGAGGAGATAGACCGCGCCCTTAATACAGCGTACGGGTTTATGACCGACCGCTTTGAGATAATAGGCTGTGACGCCTGCCTTATGGCGACGGCTGAGTTCGCAAATATCCTTGTGCCGTATGCAAGATATATGGTATGCTCCCAGAACGTTGAATCGGGATACGGCTGGGATTACGGTTCTTTTGCCGAAGCGCTGGGAGACGGGCGGAGCAGCGGCGCAGATATAGGAAGATACATTTGCGACAGCTATTACAAGGCTTGTGAACATTCCCGCGAGGACGAGGAAGCCACTATGTCGGTGGTCGATCTGGGAAAGCTGGACGATTTTCTGAAAGCCTTTGACTTGTACGCTCAGGACATTTACGAATACGCGGGGAACGGCGGGCTCACCGACGTCCTCAGAGCAGGCAGGAAAGCCCTTAACTTCGGCGGAAACAACAGGACGGAAGGCTATACCAACATGGTGGATCTGAAGGAGCTTCTTCAGCATACAGAGCCGTTTTCCTCAAATGCGCAGGACGCTTTTAACAAGCTTGAAGCCTGCGTTGTGTCTGTTGTAAACGGATATGATTTTCAGAACGCGGGCGGACTCAGCATATATTTTCCTCTCAGCGTCCGAGGAAGCAGTGAGCTGAATATTTTCAGGAACATCTGCGTAAGTCCCTATTACCTCAGCCTTGTCGACCTTTGCGCCTATGGCAGCGACAGCATGGGCGACATAAACGGATTTGACTTCGGAAGCTGGCTTGGAAGTGATTCGGGCTTCTGGAGCGGCGGGATACTGGACGGTTACGATTTCGGCTATTGGGATGATGAGGAAAGCAGCTCGCTCAACTTTGACGGAAGCGGCACCGCGATAAGCTATGCCGTTGAGCCTGCTCTTAGTTCTGATGGAGTTTACAGCTTTCAGCTCACTCAGGACAGCCTTGAAAATCTTGATACCGTCTACTGTAATGTAATGATGAGCTATTATGACGACGACGGAACGGAATATATGCTCGACCTTGGTACAGACGATTATGTTGACATGGACTGGGATACAGGAGAGTGCTGCGACAACTTCAGCGGATACTGGTTCGCTCTTCCAGATGGGCAGCCGCTTTGTGTTTATCTGTCAGAGGTCTGCTTTAACAGCCTTGACGATTATTACAATCTTTATACTGCGCCTATCTCCCTGAACGGAAAAGTCACAAATCTGCGCATAAAGCAGTCTTACAGCCTTGGCGGAATGACCACGGAAATACTCGGCGTGTGGGACGGGATAGATGAATACGGAAGCGCTTCCCGCGATATATCTCAGCTTCAGAACGGCGACCGTATCTGCCCTGTTTACCCCGTTTATGATATTGACACAGGCGATTATGTTTTTGATTATTACGGCGATGATTATGTTTATGACGGCAATTCCCGCATAGATGAGGAGCTTTTGTACGAAGGCGATTACTACTATGCCTTCCAGATATACGATATTTACGACAATGCTCTTTACACCGATTTCGTATTGTTCGGCGTCGATTCCGACGGCTCGCTTTATTATTATGAATGACCGTGAGGATATTGATTTTATAAAGATACGTTCCCTTTATCGGCAGGATACGGGTATGAGGTCAAACCAGACAGTATCCCGAAAGAAGAAACATAAGTTTTCCGAGGTAAACTCCTGCTTTTGCTGAAATTAAAAACCTCCCGCAGCCGCACTTAGGTGCAGCTTTAGGGAGGTTTTCATATTAGGAAATATTTTTACATTTGATCAAAGATGTTCATAGATCTCTGTTCATTTCCTGACTACCGCCTTTACCGTTTCAACGCCGTACTGCCTGAGCAGTTTTACTGCCTGAGATGTGAAAAGTTCACCCGGCATCACTATGGGAACGCAGGGCGGGCAGGGGCAGCTCACTCCGCCGCAAACTCTTCCCTCGGCTTTTGCGGCGCTTATCTCCTCGGTCTGTGAAAATACCGCTTCCCTCGGGGAGAGGACGACAGGCGGTATCACCGCTTCATATTCCTCCGAAACGATCTCAGGGCGCTTCGGTATGCGGGAGGCGGCGGTAAGAACGGCGGAGAAATCCGCGAAGTTCTGCCCAGTGGAAAACAGCAGAACAGTGTATCTGCTGTCCGCAAACTCAGCTGAAACGCCGTTCATCCGCAGGAGCTTCAAAAGCTCCGAACCGCTGTATCCATACTTGTTTGCGTCTATGGTTATTCTCATAAGGTCGCTTTTTCTCAGGTGGTAGCCCGCTGTAAGAAGAGAATTTTTCAGCCTTTTTATCTCAGAAAACACCTGAGCCGCGCGGGTCTTTTCCTCCTCAATATGTCTGTTGCAAAGGTCAAGGCTGTCCAGTATCAGATAAGAAGGGCTGGAGCTTCCGAAAAGCGCGGTAAATTCCTTGGCACGCTGTGAAAAGGGAAGGGGAGCGTTTTCGGATATATGAAGGTACGCTCCGCCCGTTATGCAGGGGAGAGTCTTATGGGCGCTGTCTGCGGTCATATCCGCTCCCAGCTTCAGCGGGTGCCTGTCGGTAAAGACAAGATAAGCGCCGTGGGCGTTGTCTGCCAGCAGAGGTATCTTCTTTTCCCTGCAAAGCAGGGAAAAGTCACTTATGTCACATTCCCCTCCGTAATAATCAATGCTCTGCACAAAAAGGCAAAGCGTCTTGTCGTTTATTTTCTCGCGGGCTTCCCATGTGGTGATATTGCAGGAAAGAAAGTCAGACGGCATTATCCAGTCTATTTCCAGCCCCAGCAGAGCGCAGGCTGAAACAAGGCTCCTGTGGCAGAAGCGCGAGGCGGCGACGCGGGTCTTCGTGGGATTTTCCGCCTTAGCCGCCGCAAGCATCGCCTGTATAGCCAGAGTGCTTCCCCCGCAGGAATATACCGTCTTTGCCGCACCGAAAAGACGGGCGGCGTTCTGCTCACTTTCGCCGATTATCCCATCGGCTTCGTAAAGACTGTCTGCGCCGTCTATCTCCGTGATATCAAAAGGCGTTCTCTTTCCCCCGGGCATATGACAGCGAACAGGATCCTGCGCCGAATATACTCTGAGAAAGTCATGTACAGGTGTTGAAACGCTCATTTTCTTGCTCCTCCGATTTGTTTATTCTTGACTATTCGATGAATGAGTGATATAATAATACAAAATATGTAAAAATAAAAGGAATTTTAAACATGGAAATGCCGTTCAAGCCCAACGAGGGCAAAAATCTTACAATAAAAACCGACTGGGGCACCTACGCCCGCTTTCCCATCAAAACTCACGTCGTTATGAAAGAGGACGTGATGAACGACCTTATGGACAAGTACGTCATGGACTATCTTGAAGAGGGAGATATGATTTTCATTTCCGAAAAGATAGTTGCCATAACACAGGGCCGTGCGCTGAAGGTGAGCGATATAAAGGTCAGCCGTCTGGCTAAATTTCTCGTAAAATTCGTGTACAAATCCGACGCGGGTATCGGTATCGGCGCTCCCTCCACGATGGAGCTGTGTCTGCGTGAATGCGGCAGGGTCAAGGTCCTTTTTGCCGCCGCCGTCGCGGGGATATGTAAGCTTTTCGGCAAGAGAGGCGTGTTCTACAACATTCTGGGAATGAAGGCAAGGGCTATCGACGGTCCCAGCGAATACAACGTTCCGCCATATAACGAATATGCAAAGATGGCGCCTGAAGATCCCGACGGAGCCGCCGCCGACCTTAAAGCGCACACAGGCGTTCCCGTGGTCATCGTGGACGCGAATGACCTTGGCTGCAACGTCCTCGGCAAGAGCGACAAGGATATGCCCGATAAATTCTGCGAGCAGCTTTACCGCGACAATCCTCACGATCAGGGCTTCTGCCAGACTCCCCTTGCTATCGTCCGCAAAGTTGAAAAGCTGGTGGGAAAAGATCTTGAACTTGCACAGGAAGAAATGAAAAAGTCTGAAGCCGCCGACGCGGAATGAACATCAGCAAATTTTACAATTCAAATATATCACTCGGACAGCTTTTTGTCAAGGAATACAAAGGTGAGCATATGCTCACCTTTTTTCATTGACATTTTGCCTTTACAGTGGTAAAATAAATTCATTCGGGCATTTTGTGCCGAAATTTACGCATATAGATAAAAAAGAAAAATTTTATAACAAATCGGGAGAAAAATGGAAAATCTACACATTGAACAATGGGTCTTCATGTTCTTTCTGTTCACGATCGTGGGCTGGGCTTACGAAAGCACTGTCGAGTCCCTTTATCACCGCAGGTTTATAAACCGCGGCTCTCTCAAAGGTCCTTATATCCCTATCTACGGAGTGGGCGGCTGTATAATTATTCTTGTGGCTACGCCGTTCAGAAGCAACGGTTTCTTCGTTTTCCTCGCTGGACTTATTTTCTGCACGGTGCTCGAATACTTTACAGGCTGGCTTATGGAGGCGCTGTTTAAAAGGCAGTTCTGGGATTACAGCATGATGAAATTTACATACAAGAACCGTATTTCCCTGCTCAGCTCTCTCACATGGGGAATGATGTCGCTTCTTATGGTTTATATCATCTTTCCTTTCATGCTGAAGCTTTGCACCGCCGTTCCTTATCCTTTCATGGTGGGATTTGACTGCTTTATGATGGTGGTCGTTTCGATAGACATAATCTTTACAGTAAAGAAAAACCTTGACCTTAAAGACCTGCTCCACCGCTTGTCGCCTGAGCAGATAAAGATCTTGCTTCATGAAAAGCGCCTTAAAGTCGGACGTATCTTCGGTCACCTGACCGCTATTCTCCGCAGAAGCAGTGAGGAGGCTGAACAAGCCGCCGAGGAAAATGAAACAGAGGATACTGAGATATGAAGGCGGAACAGGTCATACTGAAATACGGCGGGGATATTCTTTCATGCGAATTGGTAAAGCAGTCGAAAAACTGCATACAGCATGGAGATATAAGCGTTTACACCCACTGCTTCATGGTGGCGAAGTATGCGCTTTTGATGTCAAGGCTGTTCAACGTAAGGTGCAATATAAGAGCGCTGGTAACAGGCGTACTGCTCCACGACTTTTTTATGTACGACTGGCACAGGAAAAAAATGCCTGAGGAAATGAAAAAGCTGGGACTTCACGGCTTTACTCACCCAGTCACCGCCGCTAAAAACGCAAGAAAGTATTTTAACGTTTCAAAAAAGGAATACGACATGATAATCTGCCATATGTTCCCGCTGACTATCACAAGAGTGCCGCATAGCAAGGAAGGCTGGCTGTTATGCGGAGCGGACAAGTGGTGTTCTTTGCTGGAAACGCTGAGGATACAGCCGTACAGCAACGCTTACGTTGACAGGCTGACGGAGAGGCTTTAAAAGCGTTCATAGAAAAATAAAATAATGAAAGGGACTGTCATTATCCGACAGTCCCTTTTCTTTTGTGATATTTTCTGACAACCTTCGGTCATATCGCCTGAGAATTATACAGGTGGTAATAATCGCCTTTCTTTGCCAAAAGCTCCTCATGAGTGCCGCTTTCGGTAATGCCCTTGTTGCTGATGTACATTATCCTGTCGCAATTTCTGATAGTGGAAAGACGGTGAGCGATGATGAAGCTGGTTCTGCCCTTGAGCAGGTGGTCGATACCTCTTTGCAGATAGCGCTCAGTCTTGGCGTCGATAGAAGAGGTCGCCTCGTCCAGCACAAGTATTTTCGGGTCGGCAAGGATAGTCCTTGCAAAGGCGATAAGCTGTTTCTGTCCTTGTGAAAGTCCTGCGCCCCGCTCGTTCACCACGGTGTTGTAGCCGTCGGGGAGGGTCTGTATAAATTCGTCCACGCCCACTACCTTTGCAGCGGCGGCAGCCTCCTCGTCGGTGGCGTCAAGCCTGCCGTACTTTATGTTGTCCATTATAGTGCCGCTGAAAATAAAGCTGTCCTGGAGCATTATGCCCATCTGACTGCGCAGGGAGTGGAGGGTCACCGAGGAGATGTCCACTCCGTCAATGTCCACCTCGCCGCCTGTCAGGTTGTAAAAGCGGCTGATAAGGTTCACTATCGTGGTCTTGCCTGCGCCTGTGGGTCCCACAAGGGCTATGCTCTCGCCTGGCTTTGCGGTAAAGGAAAGATTTTCCAGAACAATAGGCCCTGTGTCGTACTTGAAGGTGACATTCTTGAAGCTCACTTCGCCCTTGATGTCGGGCATTTCCTTTGCGTCGGGAGCGTCGTCCACGGCTATCGGCTCGTCCATCGTTTCAAAGATACGCTCAAGATATGCGACGGCGTTGATAAACGTGTTCATCAGGTTGGAAAGGTTCAGCAAGGGCTGCCAGAATCGTGAGGCGTAGCTGCACATAGCGACGATGTTTCCAAGAGAAACAACGCCTGTTCCGAACACTAAAAGTCCCGTTATGTAAATTGCGCCTCTTACAACGATAGAGATATCGTCCACGGTAGGCCATACCATATTGCTGAAAATTACCGCTCTCATCCAGCTTTTGCGGTAGTTGTTCTGAAGGCGGTCGAATATCTCGGCGTTTTCCTCCTCGCGGGTGAAAAGCTGAGTTACCTTTGTTCCCACGATGCTCTCGTGGATATAGGCGTTCATATTGCTGCTCTTGTTGCTCACCTGCTGCCATGCGCGGCGCTGTTTGTTCTTGATTATCAGCATTATCCCGAGGAATATCGGAAGTCCGCAGAGAATAACAAGGGCGATCCTCCAGGAAACGAAGAACATAAAGATGGTGATGAAGATAAGGTTGAATATTTCAAGGATAAAGTTGATAAGACCGTTTGTCATCAGGTCGGAAATGCTGTTTATGTAGTTTATGACGCGGGTCAGTATCTTTCCGTGAGGGCGGCTGTCGTAATACTCGAAGGACAGGCGCTGTAAATGCTCGAAAAGATCCTTTCTGATGTCGTAAACTATGTCCTGCCCCACCTTGGTCATTATTCTGGAGCGGCTTACGGAAAGGAGAACGCTGACGATTATGGTGAGCAGGAAAAGTCCGCTCATTATCAGTACCTCAGCCACATTTCCCGCAGGAATGGAAACGTCCAGCACATACTGGGTTATCATAGGACCGAAAAGTCCTGCTATGACCGATAATGCGCTGAGGGTCAGCGAGAAGAATATTTTCCCCTTATATTTTCCGCAGTAGACAAGAGAACGCTTTAAGTGGCGTATGTCAAAGGGGCTTTCAAGGGTCTCGTCAATGTCGAATTTATTTCTTGCCATATATATTCCCCCTTTCCTCAGTGCTGAAGCTCGTAGACTTCACGGTAATAGCCCTCGCGCTGTATAAGCTCTTCGTGAGTTCCCACGTCCGCTATGGTTCCGTTCTGGAGAATAACTATCTTGTCGGCGTCCTTGGCGGAGGAAATGCGCTGGGCTATTATTATTTTCGTGCAGGGGAAGTCAAGATTTCTCAGACTTTCCTGTATATGTGTTTCAGTTTCAAGGTCGACTGCCGAGGTGGTGTCGTCAAGGACAAGAATCGCAGGCTTCACCGCCAGCGCTCTCGCAAGAGCGATACGCTGTTTTTGTCCGCCCGAAAGTCCCACGCCGCGCTCGCCGACTATCGTTTCATATCCCTCGGACAGCTTTCTGATAAAGCCGTCTGCGTCGGCGTATTCCGCACAGCGGACTACCTCCTCCTCGCTCATCGAGGTGTTGCCGAAAGCGATGTTTCCGTCAATTGTGTCGGAGTAAAGGAGAACGTCCTGGGTAGCCATACCGATAGAGCCTCTCAGCTGTTTTAATTTCAGCATACGCACGTCGTTGCCGTCAACGGTGACCTTGCCGCCGTTCACGTCGTAAATGCGGGCAATAAGCTCCACAAGAGTGGTCTTGCCGCTGCCTGTGGGTCCCATTATCGCTACCGTTTCGCCCGGCTCGATCTTAAGATTTATGTCGTGGAGCACCTGTATATCGCCGTAGCTGAAATCCACGTTCTGAAACTCTATGCTGCCCTTTATGCGTTCGGGCAGGTCGATAGCGTCCTCACGGTCAGCTATCTTGGAGCGCCCGTAGTACACTTCGATTATCTTGTTGGCAGAGGCGGTGAAACGCTGGAAGTCGTTGATTATCGTGCCAATGTTTCTCATAGGGTTGGCAAGGGTCCAGATAAGTCCCGCAAAGGCGGTGAACTCGCCTACCGTTATTCTTCCGCTTATAGCGAAGATTCCGCCTAACAAAAGCTGTATAACGGACAGCGCCTGGGCGGTTATTTCAATTATAGGGAAAAAGTCCAGCCATGTCAGCGCCGCTCTCTTGTTGGCTTTGGAATAGTCTACGCTCTTTTCATCGAATTTTCCTATCTCGTAATCCTCACGGGCGAACGCCTTTACAACACGGTTTCCCGAAATATTTTCCTCGGCGGCGGTGTTCATCAGCGACAGCTTTTCACGGAGGGTCACATACATGGGGCGAACCTTTTTCTTGAAGAAAAACGATACGCCGAAGATGACAGGAGTGAGCGCAATAAGGCATATTGCGGTGAGCCAGTCCATACTGAAAAAGTAAATTATGGAGGCGACAAACAGAGTCAGGCTCTCAATTACCGTCTTGATTATCCACGCAACGCTATGGCGCACCATATCTATATCGCCTGTCATACGGGTCATGATGTCGCCTGTTCTGAAGCGGTCATAGAAGGTAGCGTCCTGCTTGTTTATGTTCTCGTACATCTTCTTGCGCACACGGTAGATAAGCGCCTGCGAGGTCACTTCATACAGCATATTCGTGCTATACTGGATAACTGTTCTCAGGAAGGTGAACCCTATCATTATCCATACCATCTGCCAGAGCAGGGCGGACTGAGTCTTTATTATGTACGCCGCGTCAGAGGGCATTATAAAGGTATCGACTATCTGCTGGCTCATCATAGGGGTGACCAGATACATCACCTGACACACGACGCTTAAACACATCGCCAGAACATAGCGCGCCTTGTAGCCTTCCATATTCGTCCAGAGCCATCTGAAAAGGAACACGGACATTACCTCCTTTTTTGCTTAAATCCACTTAATAAATCAGCTGAATATTAAAGTAAAAAATGTACAGATATACGGTTATTTTATCAGATAACTACAAAAACACAAGGGGCATTTTATACTAATTTTTGTGAATATATTGTGTAATTTTTGGTGATTTTTCAGTATAAGATCAGCACTATTGACTAATATCGAAAAGGGTAGTATAATGGTATAGTATTTAAAATGTATAATAGGTAAATTATGGATAAAAATACAAAAAAGGTAATTGCCGCTTCATATATAGGCTACATAACTCAGGCGATAGTGAACAACTTCACTCCGTTGCTGTTCGTGTTCCTGTCAGAGGACTTCGGCGTAACGCTGGAACAGCTCACCTTGCTTATCACCGTGAACTTCGGCGTTCAGCTGGGCGTAGATCTGCTGTCCTCAAAGATATGCGACAGGATAGGGTATAAGCCCCTTGTTATAGCGGCTCACCTGTTCAGCGCCGCAGGCTTTATCGGAATGGGAACGCTGACACTGCTTCCAAACCCTTATATGTGGCTTATGCTTTGCTCGGTGCTGTACGCTTTCGGCGGCGGACTTATAGAAGTTATCATCAGCCCTGTTGTGGAGGCCTGCGATACCGATGAAAAATCGGGAGCTATGAGCCTGCTCCACTCGTTTTACTGCTGGGGACAGGTGTTTGCCGTGGGAATGTCCACGCTGTTCTTCTTCCTGTTCGGCATTGAGAACTGGAGGATAATGGCGGTGATATGGGCAATGATACCGCTGTTCAACGCATTTTTCTTTTCCATTTTAAAGATAAAGCAGCTTGCCCCAGAGGGCGGAGCAGTGAAGGTCCGTGTGCTGGCAAAAACGGGGCTGTTCTGGATACTGGTCGTGATGATGCTGTGCGCAGGGGCGGCGGAGCTTTCAATGAGCCAGTGGGCGTCCGCATTTGCACAGAACGGACTTGGCGTTGACCCCACTGTGGGGAATCTGGCGGGACCCTGCCTGTTCGCCGTGTTTATGGGCTGTTCAAGGCTGTTTTACGGAAAATTCAGCGCAAGGATAAAGCTGGAAAAATTTATGCTGATAAGCTGTCTGCTATGTGTAATAGGCTATCTGACGGCGTGCCTGTCCCCTATTCCCGCACTGGGATTTGCGGGGTGCGCACTGGTGGGTTTGTCCGTGGGGATAATGTGGCCGGGGACTTACAGCATAGCGGGAGCGAGATACCCCCAAGGCGGAACTGCGATGTTCGCGCTGCTGGCGCTGGCGGGAGATATGGGCTGTCTGTCGGGTCCCACCCTTGCGGGATTTGTTTCGGGAGCAGACGGCGGACGACTTCAGACAGGGCTTGTGTTCGGGGCGGTTTTTCCTGTTGTTCTGGCGATAGGGACAGTATTGCTGACAAAGCAAAAAACACTGAAAAAATAATGCCCTGCAAAGCAATTACTTCGCAGAGCTGATATATTTGTATACTTTATTTTTTAAACACAGTGCCGTACGGATACGTTTCCGACGTGTTCTGGTACATATATCCGACAAGATAATCCGAAGCGGAGCCGCTTTTTATCGGGAGAAAAGCATACGAAACGATCTTATTCTGTTTCAGAAAAACAAGAACTATTTCATCGTCATACGGTATCGAGCCTAAATCAGCTGCGTTTGAGACGTCCAGCTTTTCGCACGCCGATTTTACGCCATAAGCCGAATCCACGATAACAGTATCCCATTCAAATTCGGTATTATCCAGCGACAGCTGGGAATGCTCTGAAACGTACTCATTTATCATTTCACTTACTTTTGGGTCAGGCTGAATCTCAGCGGAAGAACACCCTGACATTATCATCATTACAGCGGCGGCACAAGCGAGCATTTTATATATCGTTCTCACAAAGATACATTCCTTTCAAATTCATTATTCATAAGCGGAAAAACAGATTTTCAACTATATTTATTATACTCACCGTCAAACAGCTTGTCAAATATCAATTAACCAGCTACTATCAACCAAAAACTATAAACTACAAGGAGGATACTATGAAACGTCAGGACTACATATCCTGGGAGGAATATTTTATGGGAGTGGCTCTCCTTTCCGCCCAGAGGAGCAAGGACAGCTCAACGCAGGTGGGCGCCTGCATAGTGGGAAGGGACAAAAAGATAGTGTCCGTGGGCTACAACGGTATGCCCAGCGGGTGCAGCGACGACGAGATGCCCTGGGAGAGAGAGGGAGAAATGCTGGAGACGAAGTACGCCTACGTCTGCCATGCGGAGCTTAACGCTATCCTCAACAACAACGGCGGCTCGCTGAAGGGCACTACTATCTACGTCACCCTTTTTCCCTGCAACGAATGTGCAAAGGCTATCATTCAGTGCGGCATCAGGGAGATAGTTTACCTTGACGACAAATACTGCGATGCAGACAACACCGTCGCCGCAAAGCGCATGCTGGACCTTGCAGGCGTTAAGTACAGAAAATATCAGTCAAACGGCAAAGAAGTTACCGTAAAGCTGTAAAACTATGGTGGAATGTTTGTTAGTCGGTGCAGGCGGATTTGCAGGCTCGGTGCTGAGGTATCTTGCGGGGCTTATCCCTGTGGGAGCGCAGGGCGGGTTTCCTGTAAAGACGCTTTGCATTAACGTTATCGGCTCGTTTCTTATCGCGCTTATCGCCGCTCTGGCGGTAAAGCACACGGGCTTTGACCCAAGGCTGTCCCTCTTGCTTAGAGTGGGACTTTGCGGCGGGTTCACAACTTTTTCCACCTTCGCTTACGAATCGGCGGATCTTATAAAAGGCGGACACTGGGCGGCGGCGCTTTGCTATGCGCTGGCGAGCGTTATACTCAGCGTTCTTGCCGTATTCGCGGCGCAGGCGGCAGTAAAATAAATGATCCCGACAGAGTTTATCAGGAGATGAAAGAGAATGGAAAAGGAGATAAGGCAGGGGTATTACGAGGGCGAACGCTCATTGTTCCAGAGCCGTGGGTTGAAGATATACGACACAGTCTTCGGCGAGGGCGAATCCCCGCTTAAAGAAAGCAGAGATATAGAGCTTTACGGCAGTATGTTCAAGTGGAAATATCCCCTTTGGTACTGCGAGAATGTAAAGGCGGAAAACTGCACATGGTTCGATATGGCGAGAGCAGGCGTGTGGTACAGCAAAAATGTGGATATAAAAAGCTGTCTTATAGAAGCGCCGAAAAATTTCAGGCGGTGCGAGGGGCTGAAGATTTCCGATGTAAGTATGCCCAATGCCGCCGAAACGCTGTGGCAGTGCAGAAGTGTGAAGCTGAACAAGGTCACGGCAAAGGGCGATTATTTCGCTATGAACTGCTCCGATATGGAGATAGACGGGCTGGAGCTGTACGGAAATTACTCCTTTGACGGAGCGGAAAACATGGTTATAAGAAACTCAAAGCTGCTGTCAAAGGACGCTTTCTGGAACAGCAAAAACATCACCGTTTACGACAGCTTTATTTCGGGGGAATATCTGGGCTGGAACTCGGAAG
Organism: uncultured Ruminiclostridium sp.; assembly: GCA_947629925.1. Taxonomy (GTDB): domain Bacteria; phylum Bacillota; class Clostridia; order Oscillospirales; family Ruminococcaceae; genus Ruminiclostridium_E. Next base: position 32,445 of record CANRFO010000012.1, on the reverse strand, counting down.
ACCTGACGCTTATAAACTGCACGGTTGAGAGCCTTCAGGGAATGTGCTGCATAAAAAATCTGGTGATGAAAAACTGCAAGGCGATAAATACCACACTTGCTTTTGAATATTCCACCGTGAACGCAGAGCTTGAGGGAAAGATCGACAGCGTTTTCAATCCCGCAGGCGGCGTTATAACAGCCGACTGTATAGGCGAGATAATCATTGACAAGGACAAGGTGGACCCTGACAAGACAAAAATAATTTGCAGGAACGGAGGTCCCTGCAAATGCATAGCGGTATAAAAACGGCGGCGGCACTACTGTCCGCCGTTTTGCTCAGCGGGTGTCAGTTGTCTGCTGATGATACGACGCAGACTGATATTACGGCGGGAACCTCGGAAACGGTCTTTTCCGAATCCTCCGCCGAAAGCAATATTACAGAAATCGAGGAAGATGATTTGAACATAAGTATCGAAGTGGGCGGAAAGACCTTTTCCGCAGAGCTTTACGACAACGAGGCGGCGCAGGCTTTTGCGGAAATGCTGCCGCTGACTCTTGATATGAGCGAGCTTAACGGCAACGAAAAGTACTACTATCTGGACAGCTCTCTGCCCGCCGCGCCAGATGTTCCCGACGGGATAAAAGAGGGGGACATAATGCTGTACGGCTCGGAATGCGTGGTGCTGTTCTACAAGAGCTTTTCCACCTCGTACAGCTATACGCCGCTGGGAAAAGTCAAGGACGTTCAGGGGCTTGCGCAGGCGCTTGGAACAGGCGGCGTCAATGTAACTTTCAGAAAACAGGTGAACCTATGAAATATGATTTTGACAGCGTTATAAACAGGCGGGGAACGGGCTCGCTGAAATGGGACGTTAAGGAAAACGAGCTGCCTATGTGGGTGGCGGATATGGATTTCAGGACTGCTCCCGAAATTACCGAGGCGATAGAAAAGCGGGTACTGCACGGGGTTTACGGATATTCCGTAATGCCTGAGGAATGGTACGACGCTTATACAAGCTGGTGGAAAGACCGTCACGGACTGGAGATGGAAAGGGACGGGCTTATCTTCTGCACTGGCGTTGTTCCCGCAATATCAAGCGCAGTTCGCAAGCTGACTACTCCCGCAGAAAAGGTGCTGATACAGACCCCCGTTTACAACATCTTTTTCAACTCCATACTGAACAACGGGCGACAGGTGGAGGAATGCCCGCTGAGATACGAAAACGGCGTTTACGACATTGATTTTGAGGAGCTTGAGGAAAAGCTGTCCGACCCGCAGGTAACGTTGATGATACTGTGCAACCCTCACAATCCTGTTGGAAAGATATGGGACAGAAACGTTCTTGCAAAGATCGGCGCTCTTTGCGCAAAATACAGCGTAACAGTGCTGTCTGACGAGATACACTGCGACATCACCGACCCCGACTGCGCATACGTTCCTTTTGCGTCGGTGAATGAGGAATGTGCGGGGATAAGCGTTACCGCCGTTGCGCCCACCAAGGCGTTCAATCTGGCGGGACTTCAGACGGCGGCGGTCTATATAAAGGACAAAAAGTTGCGGCACAAAATGTGGCGTGGGCTGAACACCGACGAGGTGGCAGAGCCGAACGCTTTTGCTGTTACGGCGGCAGTGGCGGCGTTCACAAAGGGCGGCGAGTGGCTGGACGAGCTGAGGGCGTATTTATTTGAGAATAAGCGCATTGTAAAGGAATTTCTGGAAAAGGAGCTGCCGCAGGTAAGGCTGACGCCTTCTCAGGCAACCTACCTTCTGTGGTTGGACTGCGGTGCGGTGACTGACAAATCCAAGGCGCTGGCGGAATTTATCCGCAGCGAAACGGGACTGTTCCTGTCCCACGGCGAACAGTACGGCGGCAACGGGAATCAGTTCCTGCGCCTGAATATCGCCTGCCCTAAACAAGTTCTAAAGGACGGACTTGAACGGCTGAAAACGGGTATAGTAAGGTTCGAAAAATAAAGCGCTGAGGCGGACAATGTTGTGCGTTGGGGGAGACCCTTTTGGAAAAGGGTCATCCCCCAAACCCCCTCCCTAAAACTTCTGACTATTTTTTTCAAAAGGGGCGTCGCCCCATTTGAAAAAAATCATTAAAAGTCTTTGGAAAGAGGTCTGGGGAATAACCTTTCTTCAGAAAGGTTTTCCCCAGTGGTACACGTTGCCTGCCTCAGCGCTTTATTTTTATTAGTCCTCACTGTAAGCCTGCCATTTGCAAGCGGTTAGCTCCATATTTGTAAAGGTTGCTTTAAACGAGGAATTGCCCGGGCTGCACGCATAAATTCCGAAAGAAATTTCGCCCGCCGCCTCCCACATATGGCACACCCGCATTTGGGTAAAGCGCACGCCGTCATCAGAGCATTCGATACAGAAATCGTCCTCCCTGCGGCTGAAACGGTACCACATACTCTTTACGGAGGCGGGTATCGCGGTGGTCGCCCAGTCGGAATATCCGTGATTGGTGGCGACGCTGCCAAGGTGCTGATACTCCTCGTTCTCAAACTCGATAGATGCTTTCAGCCAGTTGTCGCTGTCAAGATACATCACAACGCCGCACTGGTCAAAACGGCGCTTGCTGTCAAACTCCGTCTTTACAGTGAATGAAAAAAACTTTTCGCCCGTTTTCATTTGCAGTACGGGCGCGTTGTCGTTCTGAAAATGATAGTAGGTGCGCTGCCACAGGTCGGTATTGGGCTTGGTCACTATCTCTATTTTGTCGGCTGAGATGTCGCAGGACTGAGGCTCCCGCGTCCATTTCAGCTTTGAAACGTCAAACATATTCTTCTCCTTTTTAACAGTTTTTTGCCAGCTCTTCCAGCTCCTGCCTGCTGAAATAATACTTCTTCCCGCAGAACTGGCAGTTCACTTCCGTGTCCCCCTCTGCCTCCTCAGCAAGCTGAACAAGCTCCTTTTTGCCCAGAGAGATGAGCATACGCTGAGTGCGCTCACGGCTGCAGGTGCATTTGTAGCCGCAGTCCCAGCTGTCAAGTATCTCGCCGTCAAGCCCCTCAAGTCCCATCAAAGCTATCTCTTCGGGGGTCTTTCCGTCGGAGAGCATTTGGGTGACGCTCTGCATATTCTTGATATTTTTTTCGATGAAGTCTATCGCTGCTTCGTTTATGGGAGGCACGAGCTGTATCATATATCCGCCTGCCGCCTTGACGCTGTGGTCCCTGTCAACAAGCACGCCGAGGGCGCACACTGTGGGTATCTGCTCGCTTATTGCGTAGTAGCTGGTGATGTCCTCGGCTATCTCCCCCGAAACTATGGGGGACTGGGTGGCGTATGGCTCTTTCAGCCCAAGATCCCTTATCACCGCTAAAAATCCGTTCCTGCCAACAAAGCCGCCTACGTCTAACTTTCCGTTTTCTTTCAGCGGCAGGTCGGCTTGCGGGTTCTCGCAGTAACAGCGCACGTTTCCCATATAATCTGCGGCGCAGACTATCGTGCCGCCGACGCCGCCCCCGTTTATCCTGAGAGTAAGGGCGTCGTCTTCGCCCTTCATCAATGCTCCCATAATTGCTCCAGCGGCGCAAAGCCTGCCCATAGCGGCGGTGGCGACGGGAGAGGGGGAGTGTATCCTGACTATCTCGTTGCAGATGTCCGTTGCGTCAACGGAGCTGCAAAGCACGCTGCCGTCAGCGGACAGCGCACGGACTAATTTTCCCATTTCAGTTTCCTTTCAGCTTATTTCAGCAGTTCGTCCTTGTGCATTTCTATGTGGAGCATTATGTGCCCGATATTTCCCTCACCCGCATATTTCCCAGGGTCGAAGAAATCGTGGTCAAGTCCGCTCCAGTAAAGCTCGTTTTCATCGCCGCTCACCTCCACCTGCTTGTTCAGCCGTCCCGCATAGACCTCAACGTAACAGTCGTCAAGGGGATAGCTGAAATCCATAAGGTGAGTTATGATAATATCGGAGCTGGTTATGCCCGTTTCCTCAAAAAGCTCGCGGTAGGCGGCGGAAAGTCCGTCCTCGCCTTGCTCTATCTTGCCGCCAACAAAGTTGGAAAGACCCTTGTAGGGGTCTTTTTTGCGTCTGCACATCAGCATTTTGCGGGAGCTATCGTCAAAAACAGCTATCAGATTATAGCCCTGCATTTATCCTTTCCTCCCGCAGATAAAATATTTTTCGCTTTTGTCGGTAAATTTGCCGCCTGAGGGGTAATCGCATATTTCTATATCGCAAAAGCCGCTTTTCTCCAGCATTTGCCGCACCGTTTCAATGTCGGGAGCTATCTCGCTCAGGCTGTCAGTGTATCTTGTGTAGCTGCCGTCCTCGTTTTCCTTGAAAAAGTCAAGGAACATATCCACACGCAAAAGCGGGTCGCTTTCGTCAAGCTCGTTCTGCCATGCGCAGAAAAGTCCATCATAATCAAAGGTGAAAGCGTTGTTTGCAAGCACTTCACGGTGCTTGTATGGAGCGTTCAGGTCGGCGGCAAAGACTCCTCCCTCTTTAAGCGAGCGGTAAACTCCGTCAAAGGCGCTTTGTATCGCCTGGAGAGAGGAAAGGTGATTTATGCTGTCAAGAGCGCAGACCGCGAAATCAAACTGCCGCTCAAAGGGCAGCTTTGTCATATCGCAGCGCAGAAAACGCACGTCGGAGCCTTTTGCGGAGGCAACAGCCAGCATTTCCTCCGAAATGTCGGCGGCGGTGACGTTAAAGCCCGGCTTTTGCAGCGGGATAGAAAGGTTCCCCGTGCCGCAGGCAATATCCAGCAGTTCGCCGCTTTCCCGCCCAAAATTGCGCAAAAGCCCTGCATATGTATCTGCAAGGCTTTCATAATCAATATTTTCCGTAAGCCTGTCATAAAACAGGGCGAAATCTTCGTAAAGCATACCTCTATAAACCCCGACAAAATCTCTTCTGACAGGTAAACTCCCGTAAATTTATAGGAATGTGTCTCAGGCAAACATCTCATTTTTTGCCCATGCGCTTCAGCACAAGCTTATATCCGCCGCTTCCGTAGCGCAGAGCGCGGTTCACACGGCTTATGGTAGCGGTGGAAGCGCCTGTCATTTCCGTGACCTCGCTGTATATCATATCCTCGGACAGCAGCTTTGCCACCTTAAGGCGCTGAGACAGGGAGATAAGCTCAGGCATGGTACACAAGTCCTGAAAAAAATTCTCACATTCTTCAACGGTTTTAAGCTGTAAAACCGATTCCATGAGAAACTTCAGGTCGTCGTCGTTCATCTTGTTGTGAATGTTCAATTTTGCCGCCTTGCTTTCGTGTAAAAAATTCGTGCAGCGTGAACTGTCACTGTTAAATATTTTAGCATATTATCACACAAAAGTCAATAGCTTTTCACAATGTATTGTCAACTAATTTTAAAAATAGGTTGACAATACAGAAAAATTATGTTATCATATCAGAGTAAAATATCGGAGGAGAAACATGATGGGAACAAAGGAAGAACTTCTTCAGATACTCATAAGCGGGAACGGAGCTGAGTTTTCGGGTCAGGAACTGGCGCAGCGCCTCGGCGTTAGCCGCACCGCCGTATGGAAGGCGGTAAATGCGCTGTGCAGCGAAGGATATTCCATAAAGGCGGGGCAAAGCCGAGGCTACCGTCTGACAGACGACAACGACGTGCTGTCGGCAGGGGCGGTCAAAGGCTTTTTGCCTGAGGAAATGCGGGATAATGAGATAATCGTGCTGAAAACCGTTGATTCCACCAACACCTATGCAAAAAAGCTGGCGGCGGACGGCGCAAGGGACGGCACCACGGTCATCGCTCTTTGCCAGACGGCAGGCAGGGGACGGCGGGGCAACAGCTTTTATTCCCCTGAAAAAAGCGGGCTTTACATGACCGTCGTACTGCGCCCCGAAAAGCATAAAGCGGAAACGGATCTTTTCACGATATGCGCAGGGTGCGCCGTGTGCAGGGCGATAGAAAGGCTCACGGACAAAAAGCCGCTGATAAAATGGGTGAACGACGTTTATCTTGACGGAAAGAAGATATGCGGCATACTGTCGGAGGCAACCGTTGATTTTGAGAGCGGGCAGATAGAAAGCGTAGTAACAGGAATAGGCATAAACATATCCACCGAAAATTTTCCCGAAGAGCTTGAGAAAAAGGCAGGCTCCGTCGGCGGCGGAGTTGCAAGGGCTAAGCTTGCGGCGGCGGTCATGGAAGAGCTTGCCCTCTGCCTCGGCAGGTGCAGAAGGGCGAACATAGAGGAATACAGGTCAAGATCGCTTGTACTTGGCAAAGAAGTGAGCTTTGTCAGACAGGGGATAAATTTTTGCGGAAAAGCCGTTGACATAGACGATAAAGGGCGGCTTACAGTCGAAACCGAACAGGGGAAAATGCTGCTTGATTCGGGCGAAGTCTCGGTAAAACTTAATGGAGGACTCTCATGAAGATAAAAACGATCGATCTGGTTTACACAGCGCTGTTTGCGGCGATCATGGCGGTGATGTCGCAGCTTTCAATACCTACGCCGTTCGGCGTGCCTGTGTCGCTTCAGACCTTTGCAGTGGCGCTTTGCGGGTATTTCCTCGGTGCGAAAAAAGGAACTGCCGCCGTTCTGGTATACATTTTTGCGGGAGCTGTCGGCATTCCCGTATTCAGCGGCTTTAAAGGCGGATTTGCTGTTTTGTTCGGGGTCACGGGCGGATTTATCTTCGGATTTATACCGCTGGCGATCTTATGCGGTTTGGAGTTCAGAAAAGCTTCTCCGCCTCTGAGAGCGGTATTGAGCCTGCTGACGGGAGCGGCGGGGATATTGGTCTGCCACCTTTTCGGTGCGGTGCAGTACGCTCTGCTCATGGGCATTGATCTTCTGCGGTCAGCGCTTACCGTAAGCGTTCCTTTTCTTATAAAGGACTTTGTAAGCCTTGCGGCGGCGTACTTCGGAGCTGTCGCCTTGAGATCCGCCGCAAGACGGTTCCTTGCAGGCAGGCAGTAAAAGCAAGTTTCAGCGGTTCTCTTCGGGGAGCCGCTGTATTTTAGCCAATGGGAAAAAAATTTCCTTTTTTCTCTTGACAAGACTTTACCTGAAACATTATAATAATAGTAATGTATTCTATAAACGGAGGAAACGATATGAAATTTTCAGAAATGCCCTATGAACGCCCCGACCTTGAGCAGATGAAAGCAGATCAGGCGGCGCTTACCGAAAAGCTGAAAAACGCAAAAAGCTATGAGGAGGCAAAAGCGGTTTTTCTTGAGCAGGATCAGGCGGTGAGACATATCCAGACGCAGGCGACGCTTGCGAGCATACGGCACAGCATCGACACCAGAGACGAGTTTTACAACAATGAGGAAAAATTCTGGAACGCGGCTATGCCTGAGCTTAACGAATATACACAGCAGTGGGGACTTGCTTTGCTGTCAACGCCTTTCAGAAAAGATTTTGAAGCTGAATACGGCAGCCTTATGTTCATCAACGGCGAGATACAGCTCAAAACCTTCTCTCCCGAAATAATCCCCGAATTACAGCAGGAAAACGACCTGACTCAGGAGTATGAAAAGCTTCTTGCGTCCGCTCAGATACCTTTTGAGGGCAAGATCTACACCATCTCCCAGATGTCTCCGTTCAAGACCGACCCCGACGACGCAAGGCGCCTTGCCGCATGGAAGGCTGAGGGTCAGTGGTACAAGGACAATCAGGATAAGCTGGACGATATTTACGACAAGCTTGTAAAGCTCCGCGACGCCATGGGCAAAAAGCTGGGCTACGAGGGCTACACCACTCTCGGCTATTACAGAATGAACCGAAACTGCTATGACAAGAACGACGTTGAAAAATTCCGTCAGGCGGTGGTAAAGTATCTTGTTCCCGTTGCGGACAGCATTTACAGGGAGCAGGCGAAGCGCATAGGTAAAGAATATCCCATGAGCTTTGCGGACAATGCGCTTGAGTTCCGTTCAGGAAACCCCAGACCCGTAGGTACTCCAGACGAGATATTGGCGCAGGGAAGAAAGTTCTATGACGAGCTTTCGCCCGAAACGAGCGTTTTCTTCCGCTCAATGCTGGATAACGAAATGCTGGACGTTCTCTCCACCGAGGGCAAGCAGGGCGGCGGATACTGCACAGGGCTTCCCGACTATGAAACTCCCTTTATCTTCGCCAACTTCAACGGCACTCAGCATGACGTTGAGGTAGTGACTCACGAAGCGGGACACGCTTTCGCAGAATGGACGAACAGGAAAAGAGTGCCTATCGACTATGTATGGCCCACTATGGAGGCGTGCGAGGTACACTCCATGTCAATGGAATTTATGGCATGGCCGTGGGCGGAAGGATTTTTCGGTGACGACGCAAGAAAGTTCCGTTACAGCCACCTTTCTGCGGCGCTGACCTTTATCCCCTACGGCACCATGGTAGACCATTTCCAGCATGAAATGTACGCTCACCCCGAATTTACCCCCGCTCAGCGCCATCAATGCTGGAAGGAGCTGCTGGGAGTTTATATGCCTTGGATGAAGCTGGACGGCGAAATTCCTTTCTACAGCGACGGCGAAGGCTGGCAAAGACAGCACCACATCTACTCCAGCCCCTTCTACTATATAGATTACTGTCTGGCGCAGACCGTTTCGCTTCAGTTCTGGGCACTGCTTCAAAAGGACAGGAAAGAGGCTTGGGACAAGTATATGGCATACACCGAGCAGGGCGGCAGCCATGTGTTCACTGAGCTGCTGAAAAATGCGGAACTGGAAAGTCCTTTCGAGGAAAAGTGCCTGAGAGGAGTATGCGAAGTTGCTGCAAAATGGCTTAAAGAATATGATTTGACGGGAATCGTCTGATGGCTGAGCAAAAAAAGAAAAAGGGAAGAGCTGCCAGAGCGGACCTTTATGTCCCGCAGGCAGGCGGCGGCTTCCGTTATATCGGGAAATATTACCGCTTCGCCGAAGGTCAGGAGCTGACGGCGAAGAAGTGGACGCTGATAAGGACGGCGCTGTGCGTCATAACGGGGCTTGCCGTTTTGGGGAGCGGACTGCTCAATTCTCCCGGCATGCACAACACGGCTTATGTTATAATCCCGTTTATGGGAAGCTTCATCTGTGCGGTAGCCATGATCTGGGCGGCGGGAAGGGCGGCTTATCACGGCGTTCCCCTTAAAGAATACGTTTTTGACGCCACAGTTCTGAGGCTGAAAGGGCTTACGATAGCGCAGGCGGTGTTTTCCGTCCTTGCGGCGGCAGGGGAGATGTTGTTTCTTTTCCTGTCTTCCGAGGAGGAAAAGAGGATAGCCGCCGCAATATCGTTCGCGGCGCTTCAGCTTGTTGCCTGCGCGGCGGCGCTGATACTGCGGGCTTTTGAAAAAAAGCCGCAGTGGGAAAAAACCGATACAAACGCTCAGTAAAGGGAAATTTCACATATTTTTGATTATCCGCGAAACATCGCGGATAATTTTTTGTAGGATTGTATAAAAAAATCTTTTTCTGCAAGTTTTTCATAAAGCAATTTGACGAAAAAATATGAAAATTTTGCCGCCGAAAATTTCATGGCGCTTTATTACAGCAAAAAATTTTCGGCGTAATGTATAAAACGGTAATTTTACCCGCCCGCATATCAATCAATATGACGAATAAAAAAATAGGAAATCAGCGTAAAAACTGTACAGTATGAAATTTTTACGGGGACAAAAGTTGACAATTGTAAAAAATCGTGGTACAATACAGTTAATGTTTTCCCTGACAGGCAGAAGTTTGGCAGGACGAACAAAACCCGTTTTTGCAAGTTAAGACAAAATAATATGCAAAATTCGGGGGCTTCTTTCATATACATATAGAAACTGCAAAAGCAAAAATATGAACGGAGCAAAAAAGGATACGGGCAGTTTCACCGTATCTGTATCTATCGGCTTAATTTTTAAGGAGGAAAACTAAAAATGAAGACAACCAAGAAACTGTTGGCGCTTCTTCTTTCCGCAGCTATGGTAGTTACTTTTGCCGCCTGCAGCAACACCGAGGAAAATCCTCAGGACAGCAGCGATACTACCTCCGCTCCCGCTGACGAGAGCACTGACGGAGACGCAAGCGACACAACTTCAGAGGCAGGCGAACCCTCTACCTCTGAAAACGACACTCTGGTCGTTTCTGTTGAGCAGGGACTGGAAGGAAAATTCTCTCCTTTCTTCTACGCTGCCGCAAATGACGGTACTGTCGTTGACATGACCCAGGTTTATACACTGGCGACCGACCGTGTGGGCAACCCCGTACTGAACGGTATCGAAGGCGAGACCCGTTCCTACAACGGCACTGACTACACCTATTACAGCGCATCTGATATCGTTATTACCGAGAACGACGACGGAACCGTTTCCTACGATATGACCATCCGTGATGATATCGTATTCTCTGACGGTACACCCGCTACCATCGACGACGTAATATTCGGTATGTATGTTTACCTCGATCCTACTTACGACGGATCCATTACCTTCTATTCCGTACCTATCGTAGGTCTTGACGAGTACATGGAAGGTATGGACACACTGTTCAACCTCATCACCGCAGCAGGCAAGGACAACACTGACTTCTCCCTCTGGACAGAAGAACAGCAGACCGCTCTGTGGGCTGACCTTGATCAGGCAGGCGTTAAGTTTGCTCAGTCCATTCTGGACTACGTTGTAGCAGCAGGCTACGCTACCGCTGAAGATTCCGTTTCCTTCCAGGCTTCTCAATGGGGCTTTGAAGTTCCCGAAGACGGCACTGTTGAAGACTTCTGGAACATCATGGTAGAAGCTTACGAAGGCAATTATTCCGACCTGTCCGACACCGAAACCGCAGGTACATCCCTGTTCGACTTCATGGATGACTACGCTTCTTACTCGATCGGTGTAAAGACCGGCGATTCCGCTGATTACATTGCGGGTATCGAAAAGACCGGCGATTACAGCCTGAGACTTACCACTTCCGAGTTTGACGCTACCGCTATTTATCAGATGGGTCTTCCTATCGCTCCTCTGCACTACTACGGCAACGTAGACGAATACGACTATGACGCTCATAAGTTCGGCTTCACAAAGGGCGACCTTTCAGGCGTTAAGTCAAAGACCTCTGCTCCTATGGGCGCAGGCGCATATGTATTCAGCGACTACTCCAACGGTACCGTTTACATGGACGCTAACCCCAACTACTACATGGGCGCTCCCAAGATCGCTCACATCAACTTCCTTGAATCTGCTGAAGCAGATAAGGTAAACGGTGTTATCGCAGGAACCCTTGATATTTCCGACCCCAGCTACTCCAAGGACGTTGCAGCTCAGATCTCTGACTACAACAACAACGAAGAGACTTCTGAAGGAAATGTTATCACAGGTCCTGTACTCACCACTGAGCTTATCGACTACAGAGGCTACGGCTACATCGCTCTCTCAGGTCAGCAGATGGCTATCGACAACGACGGCGGCTCTGACGCTTCCAAGAACATGAGAAAGGGCTTTGCTACCGTTCTGGCTGCATTCCGTGACGAGACTGTTGACTCTTACTACGGCGATACCGCTTCTGTTATCAACTATCCTATTTCCAACACTTCCTGGGCTGCTCCTCAGGTTACCGACGAAGGTTACCAGGTAGCTTACTCCAAGGATATCGACGGAAATGATATCTACACTTCCGATATGGATAAGGACGCAAGAGTTGCTGCTGCACTTCAGGCTGCTCTTGGTTACTTTGAAGCAGCAGGCTTCACCATTGAAGACGGCAAGGTTACCGCTGCTCCCGCAGGTGATCCTCATACCGACCTGACCTACAAGGTAGCGATCGGCGCCGGCGGAGCAGGTGATCACCCCACCTTCCTGCTTCTGAGCAATGCTAAGGAAGCTCTCGCAAGCATCGGTATCACTCTCCAGATCAACGACTTCGTTAACTCCAGCGACCTTTACGCTTCTTATCAGAGCAATCCTCAGACCACTGATATGTGGGTTGCCGCTTGGCAGGCTGCTGCTGACCCTGATATGTATCAGGTTTATCACAGCAAAGGTTCTACTAACTACTACTTCACAGATGACCCCGACCTTGACGAGCTGATCGAACTTGGACGTACCTCCACCGACAACGAATACCGCAAGGGTATTTACAAGGACGCTATGGAGATCATTCTTGACTGGGGCGTTGAGCTTCCTGTATATCAGAGAGCTGACTGCACTCTGATTTCTTCCGAACGTGTAAACGTAAGCACGATTCCTGCTGACCTTACTCCTTATTACGGATGGGCTGCAGAAATCGAAAAGCTGGAACTCAACTGATCAATTTAATAAGAACACCTAACAAACGGTGATATATCAACGCAGGCTGTCGAAACCAACGGTGTTTTGACAGCCTGCGCTGTAATTGAGCGACCGTGGCAGCCATGCCACTCGCTCTTTCAGTGCAGGGTAAACGCCTACCCTGTACTGAAAGAGCGACACAGAACCTCTGTGGGTACAAAAGCTTGTTCCATCGGACAAGCCAATAAAATGAAAAGGAGAGGATCCTATTTGCGTAATTTCATCATCAAGCGTCTTTTGCTGTCAGTGCTGATATTATTCTGCACTACATTCATAATCTACGCGACAATGCGCTGCCTTCCCACTTCCTATGTGGAGCAGATGGCTATACGTCTTTCCTCCGCTCCCAATGCGAAGCCTTACAGCGAGTGGCTGGAACAGCTCAATGCGTCCTACGGCCTTGACAGCGACATCTTCACAGGATATGTAACATGGCTCAAGGACTTTGCCGTGGGCAACTTCGGCGACAGCTGGAAATACACTGTTCCCGTTATGGACAAGTTTGTTGATTCCGTAGGTATTTCCTTTATCATGGGCGTTATAACCATGATACTGGAGCTTGTTATATCCATTCCTCTCGGCATAATCGCCGCTACGAAACAATATTCAAAAGCTGACTATGCCATATCGGCAGGCGCGCTGATAGGCATATCGCTCCCCACGTTCTTCTTTGCGACGATACTGAAGCTCATCTTTGCGGTAAAGCTTCAGTGGTTCGACACTCACGGAATGGTGGGAAGAAATTACGCTCAGCTTGACAGCTGGGGACAGTTCCTTGACGTTGCGCATCATATGGTTCTTCCCATAATCACGATCACTATCGTTTCGATAGGCGGACTTATGCGTTACACAAGAACAAATATGCTGGAAGTGCTTAACGCAGATTACATAAGGACCGCAAGAGCAAAGGGGCTGAGTGAAAAGAAGGTCATCTACTCACACGCCTTCAGAAACACGCTTATCCCGCTGGTAACGATCGTCGGCGGCTCTCTCCCGGGACTTTTCTCAGGCGCCTTGATAACCGAGACGTTGTTTGCCATAAACGGCATAGGCTATGTTTCATATCAGGCGATGGTAGCGGGCGACATTCCGTTCTCCATGTTCTACATGACGTTCATAGCGCTGCTCACGCTGCTGGGCAACCTTATCTCGGATATTCTGTACGCAGTGGTTGATCCACGCGTTCGTGTAGCATAACGGAAGGAGGGAATGAAAAATGGCTGATGAAAAAGATATAAAGAATGCTCCTGAGAAAAAGGAGGAATATTCCCTCAACGACGACCGCAGAGTCAAGGTGCTTTCCCCCGGAGCCATGGTTGCGAAGCGCTTCTTCCGCAACCGTCTCGCCGTGGTCGGACTTATCATGCTTGCGGCGATGTTCCTGTTCTCATTCCTTGGCGGCGTGCTTATTCCTTATCGTGAGGACGAGCAGTTCTATACTACCACGGAAATGCAGAAAGACTATGTAAACGCCACCCGAAACGACACCTACCGCATAACTGCCGCAGATGGTCAGGAAGTTGGCGCCGTGCTTAAAAATACTATCAACCTTGCCGCGATACAGGGCGACGAGGAATTTACCTACAAAGACGTCACCTATAAAAACGTGAACGAAGGCGACGGTCTTTACTCGGTGTACAGCGGAGATACGCTTATCGCCGTTGCTGCCAAGGATATAATAAACGTTGAGGCAGGGCAGGAGGAACAGCCCTTTGATGTAAGATACAACGCTCTTCTTACATATGTAAAAGGCGGCGGTTCCTTTACCTCAGGCGGCGTTGAATACGCCGTGGACGAGGACGGAAACCTCTCACAAAACGGAACCGTTCTGGCTTACATAAGCCGCTTTGTCGTTACCGCGGCAGCTACCGACATAAATCCTTCCCGTGATTTCAAGGAAAGGCTGGAAGAAGCTTTGGTAGACGAAGAGGGCAACGTAAGACCCGACAGCGAATTTGTTTACGCCGACTCCGACGGCACTGAGCATACATATAACGTTGTATACGACCCGTCAAAGCTTGTCTGGGCGATAAAACAAAGCACCGCTACCGACGTGTTCGATATTTATTCCTATCCTTCCTTCCAGCACCCGCTGGGTACCGATAAAAACGGTATGGACATCATGACGCGCCTTATGTACGGCGGACGTGTTTCACTGATAATCGGCTTTATCGTAGTTATCATAGAAACGGTCCTTGGCGTTATAATGGGCGGTATCGCAGGATATTTCGGCGGCTGGGTGGATAACCTTATAATGCGTCTTGTAGATATCTTTTATTGTATCCCTTCAATGCCGATACTTATTATACTTGGTTCGGCGATGGACAACATGAACGTTGACCCGCAGATACGAATGCTTCTGCTGATGCTGCTGTTGGGCTTCCTCGGTTGGGCGGGAATAGCCCGTCTTGTAAGAGGTCAGATACTTTCTCTCCGTGAGCAGGAATTTATGACCGCCACTGAAGCCTGCGGAATAAGAGCTTCAAGGAGAATATTCCGCCACCTGATACCGAACGTTATGCCGCAGCTTATCGTAAACTGCACTATGGGACTCGGCTCCACCATTATCATGGAAGCTACGCTGTCCTTCCTCGGTCTGGGCGTTAAGTTCCCCTTTGCTTCATGGGGCAACATCATTTCCGACGTAAATGACTCATACGTTATGACTACATACTGGTTCGTATGGATACCCGCAGGTATCTGCCTGCTGATAGCCGTTCTGGGCTTTAACTTTGTGGGCGACGGTCTGCGCGACGCGTTTGACCCCAAGATGAAACGCTAAGGAAAGGAAGGTTTGAATTATGGCTAAAAATAAACCGGAAGGTTACCTTTCCGCTAAAGAATCACGCAGGATCTCCAAATCAAATCGCAAGATAACAAATGCGATGGAGAAAAAACGCAAGCGCAAGAATGTTCCCGAAAGCGAATATCTTACCCAGATGCACGACAGCAAAAATGCAGTCGAGTTCGATAATCTCCACACATATTTCTTTACTGACGCGGGCGTTGTAAAGAGCGTCGACGGCGTTACATTTGAAGTGCCTATCGGAAAGACCGTCGGCGTAGTCGGCGAGTCGGGCTGCGGCAAGTCCGTTACGAGCCTTTCGCTTATGCAGCTTCTCCAAAGACCTCAGGGTCAGGTAGTGGAGGGCGAGATACGCCTGAACCTTGGCGACAAAGCCTACGACGTTACCAAAATGCCTAACTCCGAGCTTCAGAAGCTTCGCGGAAACTTTATGTCAATGATTTTCCAGGAGCCTATGACCTCTCTTAACCCCGTATTCAGAATAGGAAATCAGGTCGATGAGGTCATCTCCCTTCACGACGGCGAAGGCAAGACAAAGGAAGATATAAAAAAGCGTACCATCGAACTGCTTGAAATGGTGGGTATCGCAAACAGCGACGGCGTTTACAAAATGTATCCCCATGAGCTGTCAGGCGGTATGAGGCAGCGTGTAATGATCGCCATGGCGCTTGCCTGCAACCCGAGGATAATTATTGCGGACGAGCCTACGACCGCTCTTGACGTTACAATCCAGGCGCAGGTGCTTGACCTGCTGAAAAACCTGAAGGACAAGATAAACTCCTCGATAATGTTCATCACTCACGACTTGGGCGTTATTGCGGAAATGGCAGATTATGTCGTGGTAATGTACGCAGGGCGTATCGTTGAAAAGGGGACTGCGGACGATATTTTCCATCACCCCGCTCACCCTTATACGATAGGTCTTATGGCGTCAAAGCCTGTTGTCGGCAAGCAGGTGGATAAGCTTTATTCCATTCCCGGCAAGGTGCCTAACCCCATAAATATGCCTAACTACTGCTACTTCAAGGATCGCTGCGAAATGTGCGTAAACGGCTGTGACGGGGATTATCCCTGCGAAGTCAGCATTTCCGAGACACATAAGGTGTCCTGCTACCGATACAATGAAGAAAACAAAGCAAAAACAGAAGGAGGCGAGGCGTAATGGCCAATACCAAAGCAGGCGGCGCTGAAAAAAACGGCAAGGCAGCCGAAGAAGCCCTGAGCAAAAAACTTCCCGAGTCGGGCGAAACGGCTGAAAATGCCAAAGAAGCCTCCAAAAAAGGCGGCGTTGAAATAGTAAAGGGACAGTATACTCCCGTCAAGTATGACGAACAATATATCCTGATGGTGAACGCCCTGAAAAAATACTTTCCTATAAAGGGCGGCATGGTCTCAAAGACTATCGGCTGGGTAAAGGCTGTTGACGGCGTTACGTTCAACCTGAAACGAGGCACTACCATGGGTCTTGTAGGTGAGTCGGGCTGCGGCAAGACTACAACAGGACGCACTATCCTTCGTCTTTCAGGTGAAAAGACAGACGGACAGGTCCTTTTCAACGGACAGGAGGTTTACGACCTTACCGCCAAGGAAATGAGAGCGCTGCGCACCAAAATGCAGATAATCTTTCAGGATCCGTTCTCAAGCCTTTCTCCCCGTCTTCCTGTCGGCGAGATAATCGGCGAAGCAGTCAGAGAGCATGAGCTTGTGCCGAAAGCGGAATTTGACGATTATATCGATAAGGTAATGGATAACTGCGGACTTCAGCCCTTCCACAAGGACCGTTATCCCCACGAATTTTCAGGCGGACAAAGACAGCGTATCTGCATAGCGAGAGCGTTGGCGCTGAACCCTGAGTTCGTTGTGTGCGACGAGCCTGTGTCTGCGCTGGACGTTTCGATACAAGCGCAGATAATCAATCTGCTGAAGGATCTTCAGGATCAGTACAAGCTGACTTATCTGTTCATCTCTCATGACCTTTCCGTTGTTGAGCACATTTCCGACACGGTAGGCGTTATGTATCTGGGAAGCCTTGTAGAATACGGTTCCACAGAGAATATATTCAGCCACCCGCTTCATCCCTATACCGAAGCGCTGTTCTCTGCGATACCTGTGCCTGACCCTGATGTGCGCATGAACAGGATAGTGCTTGAAGGCTCTATCCCTTCACCCGCAAATCCCCCTTCAGGCTGTAAGTTCCACACACGCTGCAAACACTGCACTCAGCGCTGCAAGGAAGAAGTTCCCGTGCAGAAGGAAGTTGAGCCGGGACATTTTGTAGTATGCCATCTGTATGATAAGTGATGAAGAAAAAAAGAAAAATTTACGATGACGACGACGGACGCACTATCGCGGACATGAGCGGAGTAGGTAATCCCTCTCCCATATTCGGCGGCTTTATCGAGCATAAGACAGAACAGACCGAACAGCAGGACGAACGACCTGAAATGCAGCCCTTTGACATGACGCGCAAGGAACGGGGAGCGTACATTCTCGGCGCTCTCGGCGCGGCTTTGCTCATAGGAATGGTATTCATGGTCGGGCTTGGACTTGCCATACTGCTGATGATACTGGTCTGGAGCAAATGAAAAATAAAACGACCCTGCCGCATAACAGGGTCGTTTTTGTGTTCACGGCTGTTGACAACAAGGGCTTTACAAGGTAAAATATAGTATAGACGAATTTTTTGTGAGGTAAATTATGAAAAAGGTTGTTATTACGTTTTTGTTCGCAGTCCTTGCGGGAGTTGCAATAGCTATGGGCGGAGCAGTGTATCTCGCCTGTGAAAACAAGATAGTGGGCGCGCTGTTCTTCTCGGTAGGACTTTTCACCGTCTGCACAAAGAGCCTTAACCTGTTTACGGGAAAGGCGGTATATCTCTTTGACAACAAGCCGAAGTTCCTCATAGACCTGCTTATAATATGGGCGGGAAACCTTTGCGGAGCGTGGCTGACCGCGGCTTTGCTGGGGCTTACACGGCAGGGGGAAAAATTCCAGAGCGCCGCTGCCGCTCTTGCGCAGACCAAGGCTGACGACAGCCTGCTGTCCTTGTTCGTGCTGGGCATTTTCTGCAACATATGTATTTACATAGCGGTGGATTCCTACGGAAAAAATTCTCACGAGCTTGGAAAATATATCGGTATCGTTTTCGGCGTTGTAGCGTTCATTCTGGCGGGATTTGAACACAGCATCGCGGATATGTTTTATTTCGCGATGGCGGGAAAGCTGTTTGAGGGGCGTTCTTTGCTGTGCATTTTGATAATTTCCCTCGGAAATGTGGTGGGAGGAGTGCTGTTCCCGCTGTGCAGGAAGCTGAGGGAGAAGTGGGAGAGGCAATAAGGCCCAATATAATAAATATAAAAAGAAAGGAAAAATAATTATGTCGGGCGATGAAAAAAAGAACGAGATAATCAATTCAGTCCTTGAAAAAGAATTTTTGTCAAAAGAAAATAAAAAAATACTGAATATATCTTCTTATAAAAAATACCCATAGCGGGAATTATCGCTATGGGCGGAGCGTTTTCAACACTTCCAGGCGCTTTTAGAACGGTCACACAAAGCGTGCTTACAAATAACGGTGAAAAGCTGTATCGGCGCATCGACAGCATCAATGCGGAAATGATACGCTGTAAGGACGGTTCGGGCATTATAACAGGCGTTGTGAAAAACAACGGGAAATTTGCTCAGGCAAAGCTGGAAGAAGTTACAAATTTGAACGGTAATTTTACGCAAAAAATGCCTTATGACCCGACGACCCTTTTTATGGCGGCGGCGCTTATGGAAATAGAAAAAACTCTTAAAAACGTTCAGGAAAATACCGAAAGGATAATAGAATTTCTTGAAGAGGATAAAAAGGCTCAGCTGTGGGGAAATCTCACCACGCTGGAAGAGATAAGGGAAAATTATAAGTATAATGTGGATAATGAAATGGCTCTCAGCAACTATCATATGAAAGTGCTGGACGTTAAAAACCACGCCATTCAGCAGATAGAATTTTATCGGAACGATATTCAGGGCCTTAAGGAAAAAAACGAACTTACCCATAATCTGCATATAGGCAAAAATGTGGAGGAAAAAGCAAATAAAATAAATTCTCAATTGCAGAATTACCGTTTGTCACTGTATATTTTCTCCTTTGCCTCGTTGCTGGAGGTAATGATCTCAAAAAACTTTGATTCTGATTTTCTCGGCAGTATATGCAAAAAGCTGGAAGATATGTCATTGGAATACAGAGAAGTATATTCCGATTGCTACACAATAATATACGATGACGCAGCAACGACGATAGAGAAAAATATACTCAACGCCGTAGAGCAGACCAGCCGTTCCCTCAGCGACACAAAGCTCACTAAAAAAACGGGAATGGATAAATTCCTTACAGATACAGCCGCAAAGGCAGAGCATAAAAAGAATAAAAATATAAACGCCATGTCAGAGCTTATCCTTGACAGTCGCAACAGTATGGTTCAGCCTTTTGTAACAGCCATACAGGACATCGACAAATTATACAACGCCCCTGTCAACGTTTTGATAGACGATGAATATCTGTATCTTCAAACGGAGTCGTGATGAACAAATCTCAACTTATAAAACTCGCATTTGAAAAATACGGCGCAAAGCCCCAGTATCTCTGGCAGAAATATCCAAATTACTGCGTACTTCGCCACGGGGAAAAGGGAAAATGGTTCGCCGTTATTATGGAAATTCCCAGAAGCAAATTAGGGCTTTCGGAAGAGGAAACGGCGGTGATAGCTGACGTGAAGTGCGGTCCTGTGCTTATGGGCTCGTATATCGGCAAAAAGGGCGTGTTTCCCGCTTATCATATGAACAAGACCCACTGGCTCACCCTTTTGCTTGAAAGCGCTGATGAGGAGGATATAAAGGAGCTTTTAGACGTGAGCTTTCATCTTACGGAATAATATGTAGACAAAATCCCCGCCGAAAAAGCGGGGATCTTATCGTCAGTGGGTCTCTACGTCTCTGCTGTCGCCCACAAGCTCATTTTTGCGGAAGAAGAGAGATACGCACCATACCGCCGCAAGTGCTACTATTATATAGAGTATGCGGCTTATTACGGAGTCGCTTCCCCCAAACGCCCACGCTATAAGGTCAAAGCGGAAAATTCCCACAAGGCCCCAGTTGAGTCCGCCTATGAGGAGTATCCAAAGTGCAATTTTGTCTATCATTTTCGTTTTCTTCCTTTCTTTTTAATTCAAATTATCCGAGGGTTTATCATATTGTTTGCAGGTCGCCGCGCATTATTCTTTGTATAAATATTATAAAATATTGAATAAATTCTGTAAAATTTTTACAAATAATAAAAATTTTAAAAAAGGCATTGACAAACGGGGGAAAGTCTTGTATAATAAAATAGCTGTGCGGGAGCTTAGCTCAGCTGGGAGAGCATCTGCCCTACAAGCAGAGGGTCACAGGTTCGAGCCCTGTAGCTCCCACCACATGGCCCGGTAGTTCAGCTGGTTAGAACGCTAGCCTGTCACGCTAGAGGTCGTGGGTTCGAACCCCATCCGGGTCGCCAATAACGGTTCGGGAGCAACTGGAAGCAGTTGCTCTCGCCATAAGGTGTATTAAGTCGGCAAAAGTCGATTTCACCGCACAACGTGTCCAATGCTGCGGTTTTCGCAAAGCGAAAATGATTTTCCTTAAGGGAAAATCAAGCAATATTGGATCGTGTTTGCTTCGCAAAACTACTTTGAACTGAAGGCAAAACCTTAAATCAGCACAACCTTATGTAGCCGCACAACGTGTCCAATGTTGCGGTTTTCGCAAAGCGAAAATGATTTTCCTTAAGGGAAAATCAAGCAATGTTGGATTGTGTTTGCTTTGCAAACACTTTGCTCCTGTAGCTCAGTTGGTAGAGCAGAGGACTGAAAATCCTCGTGTCGTTGGTTCGATTCCGATCGGGAGCACCAAATAGTTATTAGTTTGATAGTAGTTAGCAGTTAGTAAAATAACGCCGACTAACTACTAACAACTAATCTCTAACAACTACCTGCGGATTTAGCTCATCCGGTAGAGCGCCACCTTGCCAAGGTGGAGGTAGCGAGTTCGAGCCTCGTAATCCGCTCCATGCCCCTGAGGGGCTTCAATGCGCTCCAACTTAACGGCAGCGCATTTTTACTTTACCACCCAAAAACCTTTTATGAAAATTGACCTTAGGAAAAAGCGCATCCTTGGAAAAAAATTTCCCCCAACTAACTACTAACAACTAATCTCTAACGACTATCTGCGGATTTAGCTCATCCGGTAGAGCGTCACCTTCCCAAGGTGAATGTGGCGGGTTCGAGTCCCGTAATCCGCTCCATATAAAAACCGCTCAATAAAGGATTTGAGCGGTTTTTGTGTTTTTGATTTGTAAACTTAAAACGGGTTATTTTGGGCTATTTTTGATTAAGTATGCGGGTCAAAATGCGGGTCAAAACAGTTGTAATTTTATAAATAACATAGGACAAAATTTTGATATTTATAATTGTTGCAGGGATAAATCTTATAAAAATGTTTGAATTTTATTTTAACTGAATATTATTTGTTAGGGGTAGTTGTGGAAAAATCATTTCTTGCTTCGTTTGGACCAGATGGAGGTGGACCAGATGGAGGTGTATCATTTGGCGGAAAAATTATTCCTTTTAAAGCGACTGTTACATCA
Organism: uncultured Ruminiclostridium sp.; assembly: GCA_947629925.1. Lineage (GTDB taxonomy): Bacteria > Bacillota > Clostridia > Oscillospirales > Ruminococcaceae > Ruminiclostridium_E. Next base: position 10,760 of record CANRFO010000012.1, on the reverse strand, counting down.
AACAATTTTTCATTATATTCTGTATATAATGGAACATTTGTTAAATTATTTTTTATAGTTTTAATACAAGTTTTTTCTGCGCAAGGCAATTTTAAATGTGCATAGATCAGTAACAATAAACTGCATGCTTCGTATAACAAGATATCTCCCTTTTCAGGAAATTTAATTTTTGCCATTTTGATAAATTCGGAAATATTCTTATACAATTCATTACATTTATTTTTATCTTTACCTTTAATATTTTTTAGATCAACATCGCTTGATAATGGTTCTAATGACTGTATTGAATGACATATCTTTGAATCAATATAATTACTAATTAGCAATAAATGTGAACAAATTAAGGCATTATATATTTTATATTTTTCTTTATTAAGATTAAAAGCTTTCTTGAATAATTCTATAGATTGGGATATTTCATCAGATACATTTTTATCGAAATCTAAAGAACGTATAATTGCCCATCCATAATTCCTATAATATGTTTCTTTTTCTATTGTTTCACCATTATGTGCATATTGCTCCATTATATCAACCGACTCAGAACAATATTTTTTTGCTTTTTCTTTAATATCTTCATATTTGATATTCTTGGGACGACTATCGCTGTCCATTCTGACAAGTGCTTCAACTTGTTTACTGTAACATTCCCCAAGCATGTTATTTAAATATACTGCTAATTGTTTATTTGTTAATTCTACAATGCAAGAGTTTTCGGAGTTCATTAATTTAATTATATTAAATGCTTTTATATATTGTTGTACGGCATTATAAAAATAATTATATTGGTTAATATAGTCGGCAGTTTGTCCATATAAATATCCGCTGTAAAAGAAAAAATCTCCAAGACGATATTCAAAATAACTGTTTATTTCTCTATTTCTTTTATTTATGGACCCTTTTTCTTTTTCTATATATGCCTTTATACTATCATATATTTCTTGCTTTTGCTTTGCCGTATAATTAAAAGAATTATGAACAAAAACAATATCAGCAAACTTTTTCTCTATAGAATATAATATAAAATAATCTTGGGCTGAAACGTATTCTAAATTATTCAAATTATTCAAATTATTCGAATTATTCAAATTATTCAATATATAGTTAACAAACAAGTCATCACTTTTCTTTACTTCAGCAGCAAATAAATTTTTATTTATTTCATATTGTTGAAATTGTAAAACTTGAATCTGCTTTTTTAATTTTCTATTTTTTATAGTTAAATCATTACGTGTGTTCTCTATCGAATTTAAAGTGTCCTCTACGGATTTTATTTTTGAATTTTCAACCGAATTAAAAATAGTTATGCTAATCCATACAGAAACTGCTATTCCTATTAAAGTTATTACATCTGTATTTAATAAATCATTAAATGAAATATCTTTTTGAAAAACAAGTTTAAAAACCACTACCCCAAAGTTGCATATTGCCAATACACAGGACAATAAAATAGGTATTTTTAGAACATTCTTTTGCACAGATATAAAATTGTCAAATTTATTTTTATTAGTATTTGGTTGATTAACAGATTCACTCTTTTTTTGTTTTTCTAAATTGTCTTTGTTTTTCATTTTCAATTTTCCCTTATATGAAACTTTAATTGTTTAAATTATATTATATTTTTAGATATTTGTCAATATAAAAACAGCTCCGTCTAAACTCAGACGGAGCTGTTACTGTTTTATCTTATTTTATTTTCCGCTGCTGTATGTCCCAAATTCCTCAAACAACTTACCTCCACCTGATTCAAGAGTATCCGTAAGTGCCGAATACAGATCTGTTCCGATGTGACGGAACCACTTCCTCCCATCAGGAGCAGTGACTATTTGTGACGCCAGATAATACGTCCCACGTTCACAGCGCCCTGCCTGTGTCGCACTGTTGGACGCTCCTTTTCTCTTCGCAGCAACGCCCAAAGAACGGTATATCTTGTTGCAGTTTTCCACTTTGGGCGCGGCATTCGCGCTGGTGTCGTCATCTATACACGGACACTGACACCAATAAGCCCAGCTTCCCGCAGAAAACGCAGTCTGCACAACGCCGTCCTTACTGCCGTGAAGGGTACACTCTATCACTTGACCGTTGCCGATATACACACCAACGTGTCCGAAATCGGCTGTCATTACAAGTATACCCTCAGTCTGCGGCATAGTGGCGATTTTGCCCTTGACTTTTGCGGCAATGTACATTGACCCCACGCCATAGTCTTTGCTACCGTCATATCCCTTGGCATTTTTAGCGGTGCCTACGCCGCCAAAATAGTAAGATTTTACCAAACCCACGCAGTCACAACCGTAATATCCGCTGTTTACAAGGGCGTTAAGAGTCTGCTTGCGGCTTGAGGGATACTGGTATGGATACATTCCTGCAAGCTGATTTATGTAGTCTGTGGTGATTTCGCGCATAAGCCCGCCCCACATGTACTTAGTTTTGAGCTTTAAAGCGTCCTTACAATATTTTACAAGTCCGCTATTAGTGTATGCCATAGCATTTAATCTCCTTTATTTGTTTTTATAAACCGCTGAATGATTTCCTGAAGCTTGTCCCAGCCATATGTAGCGACGAACGCTGCTATAACACCCACAATGATACGGGCAATAAGCATATACCATACCACAGGCGTGCCGTCTGCCGCGCACTGTGCGACATATGCAATTACAGCCAACACTACCGCCGTAACAACCACCTGCAATACGGTCGGTATTTTCTTCAGAAAACCGATATTCTTTGTCATTTCTGTGATGATAGAAGTGATAAGTGCTAAAACGCCTATCATAGCCGCTTCATTTTGTAAAAATTCCATTATTCATTTCCCCTTTTTCATCAGTATTTTTAAAGTATGCTATGCTGCTTATTTCTTGCTGTTTCTGTGCTTCTTTTCGGTCTTGCAATTCCCATTTTCTATCTTGCTTTTTTTCTTTAGTAGTCTTTATCCAGCCAAGAATTCCGCATTCGCCGCCCAATGTCGCGTAGACACAGCTGCACAGCGTATCGGGAATAGTGCCGTATGCGCAGAAAAGCCATATCATAATCGCCGTGAATACCACAAGGGTTATCCCGACAATAATCAAGACAATATCCATCATGCCGATGTTTTTTTGCTTTTCTTTTTCGTGTTGGCCTTTCATGTTGCGCTCCCGTGATGTTCAATATTTTCCAAAGCTTTTGTGATGTCTTCAAGGTCGCCGATACGATTGTTGGCAACTTTGATTTTTTCACTCAAAAGCTCTGTCTGCTTTTCCAGATTATATGTACGCTCTATCACCTTATTATGCTTGTCCACTTTCTTTTCCAACTGTTCCAGTCGGTACGACGTGAGTTTTCCGCTGGCGACAATTCCGCCAAGTGTACCTATAAGGGTACACATGCCTGATACCATCGCCACTATTATCGTATTATCCATCACTCTTCCTCCGTGATCTCATAGGTAATTTTCATCGTCTGCTCCGATGTTTTGACTACTTCCTCTGACAGATTGTTTATCGTCGCCAGATACCGACAGTCAGCGCACAGCAGCAATCGTGCGGCCGCATTTCCGACGGAAACATACACAAACGGTGATTTAAACGGGGTCATAGCGGGAATATAATTTTTGTAATCCGTATCAAGGAAACCCGTAATATCATCTTGACACAGACAGAATGTATCATCAGGATATATATACAGCAATGTTCTAATGTATTTAATCGTTCCGCTAGAGCCATGATTTAATCCAAGTACCCCTGCGCCGCTATTGTCTACAAAAAACATGCTCGGGTGATAAACATAATCGGTCTTATGTACCAGTCTGATTTCTCCCGTATCAGACCCGTCCGCACTGCACTTGCGGATTATCGTCTCCTTTTTGCTGCTGTCAACAGCACTTACATAATAATAATTGCCGCTGTAGTAGAAAACAGTGGTGCCAAACCCCGTAGTGCTGTAATTACTGTATATCGGTTGAGGCGGGGTTACTGTTACCGTATCTGCTGCCGATCCGTCCAGCTCGTATGTCTTATGGGTTATCTCGCTTGCCGCTGAACGGTATATCTCGTGTATCTTATTATCGTAGACATAGGTATACGCATTTTTGTTTATGCCTGTGATGAGGTCTTCGGACGCTGTAATGCGGTTGGGTGATTTGTTGAGAGTAACTGCGGACGGATCCGCAAAGGTTATTTTCTGTATTTTGGTATAGTCGTTTGTGCTTCGTTTTAGTCCGTAAAACGTTCCGTTTTCATCAGCCGCTGATAAGTACAGGAACGCACCGTTATCTGCCCCGTTATCGAAATTGATATAATTATAGTTGATATTAAATTTAACATAAGATGCATCTGACCCAAAATCGAAATAGCTGTACGGCGGATTCACTTCATTGTTGCCGCTTTCATCGTTTTTATACCCGCATATACCGCCGTTTTTTGATGTCAGAGAGATACATTTTATCGTGCCGTTGGCCTTATCGGTGCCAAAATCCCAGACGTGGCGGTAGCCGTTTTCAATCGCTCCGCTCTCGTTGGCATTGTAAGTCCCGCGGTACTTGTTTGCGCCGCTGTATGTATCTCCCGCGTGTCCCACATTGTGCACCCCGTCAGGCGGCATTGTGATGTTGGGATCCTCGTCTATGGTATTGTCCCACAGCAATATGCCGCCGAACGCCACCTTATCCAAGGGCGTCAAATATGATAGCTTCCTGAAGCTTTTGGCATAATACGTTGCGGATGATGATGTATATACTTTTGCCAGTTTTCCCAACCCAAGCGGGTCATTGTCGTTGATCAGATCCTGCACCGCACGGGTCACAAGATTGGTGTTTGTCTGTTCGTGCTCCAGTTCTCCTGTCTTAGCGTTGAAAATCTGGATCCTTGATGTTCCTTTAATCATTCTTTTTTATCCTCCTGTATTTTTATTGTATCGTTCACGCTGCCGAGTATTATCTGCGGTGTTTCAATGGCGGCTTTTATTTTTTCGGAAATGATGGTAATGCGCTGTACGTTGCTTGCGGCTGTCTCCGCTGCTTCTTTGAATTTTTTAAGGACTGTATCGTCGGCGTGAAGCTTCAAACTGCCTATATCCTGTTTTATATTGACCTTTTCGGCGCTGCTGACTTTAGTGATGAGCTTATCACTTGTTTTTTCCAGCGCAAGGTTATCAGCTTCCAATGTTATCGTGCCGTTATAATCCTCAACGGTCCGCAGTCCTGCGCCATTAATTGAAAGATACGTTCCTGCGCTGTCCACGCTTCCGACCGCACTGTCGGAAAGTACCTGTATGCTTAAAACGTGTCTGCCGCTTCCTGCCCCTTTGATTATCGGCATTGTTATAGTTTTAAAATGCTGTCCCGCAGGGCAGTATTGTGAGAATTTATTTATCACAGTCCCATCAAAAACAACAAGAAAAGTGACTGTACCTGTTTCGGTAACGGTAAACGGAATAGTCGTCATGACGAGCGGGACACAATCCTTTTCAGCTGAAAATGTCAAGCAAAGTATTTCGCATGGCTCGGTGCTGATGTTTGCAGTGCCTTTGCCTACCGCGCAGCATATCTCCGCGCTGTCGCCCTTATCGCCTTTTTCACCTTTCTCACCCTGAAGACCTTGCTCTCCCTGCTCGCCCTGCTCGCCTTGCGGCCCTGCGGGACCTGTTTCACCCTGAGGACCCTGTTCTCCCCGATCGCCTTTATCTCCCTTATCGCCCTTTTCGCCTTTCGGCCCCTGAGGTCCGACAGGACCTGCTTCACCTTGGGGGCCTTGCTCTCCAGGATCGCCTTTGTCGCCTTTTTCTCCTTTTTCGCTTGCTGAACCTGCCCGACCGTTCTTAACCTTTAATGTAGATGTGCTTCCGTCGGACAGCGTAAATGTATATACATTTTCGCCTCCGTCTTCTTCCGAAACAGTGGTTTGCTCGCCGCCTGTTATAACGGCGGGAAAATCCTCGATATCGGCAGTTTTATGTTTGTGTTCATCAGAGGCGAGCCTTAATGCTTCAGCGGTCAGGTTTCCCTGAAGCTCAACTCCGTTTATCTGCGGTTTATCATCAAGGTCGCTATAACTGCCGCTTGTTTCGCCGCCACCGCCGCTTCCGCCACCGCCTCCGCTGCCGCCGCCTGAACCGTTGGCGTAGATGTTTCCCAAGAGATAGAGATTACCCGAATCGTCGAGTTCAAGAAGGTTTTTGTTATTGGCTATGGCAAAAACGGTTTTTCCATCGGTCGGAGCATTGTAATTTCCAAATATGATCTGATCATTGCGATACGGTGTAAGGTGGTTTCCAAACAGCATTGCCCCGGTATATTTGTCTATGACGTTATCATGCCCAAAAACTATGCTATCATCTTTTTGCACCGTATTGCGCACGCCGAATACAAAACATTCTCTTGCGTCGCCCGTGACATTGTTATACATTCCCAAGACTGTACAAAAACAGCCGTTGGTAATGGTGTTGCTATCTCCCGACACGAAACATTCATGCGAATCAGATATGCGACAGTGGGTAGCTCCTGTAATTGCGCAGTTAGACGATTTTGTAATTACGTTAGATATGCCGGCACCGATTTCACAGCAATAGCAGTTCGATTCAATGTGATTGCCGTATCCCGCGCCGATAATACAGTTTTGGGAATAGTCGGCTATACCGTTATTGCCTCCTGCTACTATTGCAGACAGAATTGTTTCGGAATCTATTTTATTGTCGCTTCCGACCAATATCCCGCACAAGTAGCATAGTTGACCTATGTAGTTTCTATATCCTCCCAGTATACTGCTGATATTTGCATAGCTATCGTCATTGGTCTTGCCGAATGCATTACTGTTACCGCCGCATATAGTGTTGTAGCTACCGCCGTTGATTTTATTATGCGTACCGCCGTATATAGCGCAGGCATATCCTTTCGCCGTATTCTGCATTCCTGCCGCGTGGCAATACGATCCTTCAGCGGTGTTGTACTCATAATCATTAAAAATTTCAGAATTTTTTTCTTTGTTCGTGAATTTGCCAACGCCAAATTTATCTTTTCCGTTTATATCACCATTGTCAACGACATCTGAAGAAAAATCATCCGACCCAAGTTCTTTCAATGTTGTTGAAAGCTCAAGAACGGTCTTCCATGGCTCCTGTAAATGATATTCTCGCCTTATTATTCTGACCTTTATGTCGAAATTGAGTTCTTCGTCCCACACTCTTATGATGTCCCCGAGATCCCACGACTCATGCGCATAGTCTGTCAATACAGATAAGTCCATGGCATTAAGAACGTACGACACACGAGGTTTAGAAAAATCGGAAAGTTTTTGCCTCGTATACTCCAACATCTGAGCGGCGTCTGTAAGTCCTGAACAATCAAGTATTGCTGCTTTTATCTCGCTGCAATAGGTATAGTCTTCCACATAATCTTGACCATTGTTTATATCAGCAAAGGTCATTTCATCTGCGCCTGTGGCATAGAGTCTTGTTACAAGCTCTTTGGTGTCTATGATACGTTGTATGCCTGTCAAATTTTTTCGGTATGTAAAGCTTGCACCACTGTCTTCACCGCTAACAGCGAGAAGACTGACAATGTTATTCTTGGAATCAAATATGAGATCTCCGCCATATATGCTTTGTATATTACGCAATATGGTAAGTGCATTTTTTCCTGTGCTGTTCCATGTGCGCTTTACAGAAATGGTTATTTGTCCTATTGTCCAATCGGTATCCTGCAAGGCATACATCATAGGAACTATCGGAGGAACATCAGTAAATTGCTGCGGCGCTTTAGGAATGGAGTAAGCAAGGTCATAAAATGTCGATTCAGCATATATTTCTGATACTGTGCCATTCTCATCTTTACTGTCTGATATCGTTTTTACTTTATATACAGCATCGGAGATTTGTATTTTTTTCTCATTCGATATGATCAAGCGTTTGATATCACGATATGGTAAGCTGAATGCCAGTGTATCAGATCCGTTTATTTCGCTTGTAACAACTATGTCAAATGCGTTTTCAAGGACTGCCTCCCAGTCGCCGTTATTGTCCAGCAGCACAGGCCGTGCATATCCCAGTCGTGAATAGGGCGAGCGGGAAATATTGTGCAGCTGTATCTCAAGGAGTCTGGGCGTTTTGCTTGAAACTTTGGTTTCAAGGCTTATGCGGAACTTGATATACTCCAGATTTGGGGATTGTAATTCTCCGTTTTTGCCTGTTTCCTGCCATTCTGTCCAGCTCACAAGGTCGTCCGACGTTGACGTTTCAACGACTGAAACTGATGTTTCCCCTGCGGTGTATTCGGTGCTTACAGATACCTTTCCTGTTCCTGATAATGCGCAGGGAACGGCTTTCGATAGATATATTCCGCTTTCGGGAAAGCTCCCGTCTTCCTGCTGCCTGAGTATGACCGCTCCCTCATCGGAAAATGCATCTATATCACCGCTCAGGTCGCCGCCGTTGCACTGGCAGGAACAGAGAACGTATACAGCCAGCTCTTCAGCCGTCCACCCTCCGATAAAAATATCGTCAAGCCCGCCTGACCAGAATTCATTTTCGGCGGATCTGCCTATACAAGCATTACTGAGCAGGTCAGGGGTCCACTCGGCTGTGAACGTCTCTTTGTCGGAGATCTGTGCGGTCGAATTTTCTCGGCTGCCCGCAACAAAGGTAATGCTGCGGTTCTCAGTTTCTATGCATACCGCTGTAAAAAGCCACTTGTCTTTTTCGATTTGAACGGTATTCGGTGAAAATGTTTTGTCTTCTAAAACGGCGCCGTCCGCTCCAAGAAGCTTGAGCCTCAGCGTGTTTCCGTGTAATCCAAAGCACATTGACGGCGTGGAAAATATCGGGCAGAAGATATTGCTTGTTACAGCGGCAGGATATATCCAGCCGCCCACTGATATTTTTTCCCCGATATTTGCAAGCGCCTCACCGCCGTTTTCTATGCTGAGATAACTGCCGCTTCCGCCCTGCGCGTTAAGGCAAAGATGATTTCCGAGTCCGCCTGATTGTATTTCAATGCTGTTTCCCTCGGCATATGCATAATTGTTGCCTGTTGCGTCGGGAAATCTGCGTTTGCCTTCATTTTCTTCGGCTTCAGTGTTAAAATGCCATAAGCCTATCGTCGATTTGTCGGCGGAAAGTTCCCCCGTGAAGTCCTCACGGGAAGTTATAATGCTTTTTATTGCCATAAAAGCCCCCTACTTCCAGCGGCTCCTTGCGTCTATTGTGAGAGATGTAAGCTCCGCTTTTCCTGCTGTCGCAATTTCTATCACGTTTGTTTTCGGGAGGAGTGACGGAAATGCAAGCGATTGCAAATGTGATAATCCGTTTCCTGTGGTATATCCTTCCTCGTCAGTAACAGTCGCAGTCAGCAGGTCGCTGTCTATTACAAGTCTTTGATTGCGGTTCAGCGGTCCCGAGATCGTCAATTCGTTTCCGTTGGTGGATATTGTGATACTGCTTGCCGCTTCAGAGGGTATATATCCCTCTATCGTGTATATGGGCGCGCTTACCGCATTTCCGTACTGCCTCACTATGCTTTCACTTTCGGAAAGCGAAAATATTTCATTTTCAGTTGAATAAGCGTAAGGGTCGGGGCACATAAAGCGCAGGTTAAACGCTCCGCTGTACCGCACCAGCTTTTCCGTGTCTACCGTGTCAGACAGCCTCGCCCAGAAAAATCTTCCGGGAACATCGTCAAGTATGAGCTGCTTCATGTGTTTGTTGCGGTGGAATAGGGAAATAAGAATAAAAAAACAGCGATTTGAGATATTTGTATGATATAACAGTAGAAATTTTGACCGTCTGAAATGGCTTGAAATCAAGCATTTTGACGGTTAAAAACAACAAAGTAATGAAAGTATATTAAATCCCTCAAAAACAGGCTTTTATGTTCCACTTTTGAGCAAAAGCATTGGATAAAAATAAAATGAAAAAATTTATATCATATTATCAATAATTGCAGTAACGAGCACAACAGCATTTGCGGCAAAAATTCCGAGAGAAAGAGCACCAGACAGTGCAACGAAACATCAAATTCAAATCACTGAAAATCCTATCAGCGGAATTTGGGACAATGTACAAAACGGCGAAAGCTACGGTTCGGCAAGCTGCAAAGCGAATAACGCAATTCGTAAAGCGGTTATGTCAAATCAAGCTGACGACTACGGTTACGGAATACTATCCGCAATATCGCAAAATGCAATTCGGATAACGTGCGATAAAATGCTCCGTCCTGAAGTTTACAGACAATATGAGGAATATTTGAAAGTATTGCTTGCAGACATTTTAACTGATGTTAGAAATGGCAGAGATTTGGAAAACGTACGAAAAGCAGCATATGAGCAAATATATCAATCCGTAAATCCTTCATTCAACTATGACAAGCAATTTTCACTTGACATTTGTTACCACGACATTCCCGTCGTTGACGCGGCAATGTTCACCGTTGCAAGACAACTGATTATCGAAAACAGACCGTAAAATTTAAGGCGTACCGTCAATCTGACGATACACATGTTTTATGTCATAGTATGGTAAACGCATAGGAATGTTTTGGCTTTTACAGAGTGCATAAACACTATGTTTGCGGACTCTAAAAGCCGCAAAAACAGCGTTCCCCTTATGTTTATATTCATAGTATCAAAAATACCGTTTTAAATGTCCACAATTGCAAAAATAGTACGGACAAAACCCGTACCATTTGCATAAACATATTATTATTTAATTGCCGTTTGCGGCACAAAGCGGTTTCATTCCCATTAAGATATCCCAAAGCATAATCTTGACTTTTCCGCTTGCATTAAGGTTTT
>CANRFO010000011.1 GCA_947629925.1 uncultured Ruminiclostridium sp. | reverse complement strand
TGAAAGCCTTTGTTTTAAGCTATTTTCTACACTTCTGTGTGCAGGACATTGTATCAAAGTTCGGAGGAAGATTTCAAGGATATGAGAAAATATCTTCTTGATTTGAAGGAGCAGGGGAAGACTATCATTATAGCTTCACACTCTGCTGAAGATATTGACGTGCTTTGCGATACTGTTTGCGAGATGGATAAGGGTGTGTTGACGGTTTTGAGATAAGCAGTGAGAAGTTTACAAATTTATCAAGAAAATATTGCAAAGGGTATGGGGATTTGTTCTGCAAGCGAAGTTGTAAAATCAGGTTTGGGTTCCTGATTTTACAAATGTGCGTTTGTCTGCTTTTTGATTTTTCTTGAATTTGGTATTTAGAAATTATCGGAATGACGACCATTTACAGCTTTTCCTGATCCAACAGTTCAATACGGCAAAAATTGAAAAATTAAAATTTATATATAAACAAAAAAGGCAGACACAAAATGTCTGCCTTTTTAGCTATATCGGTTCAGAAGCTGTTCAGCTTCTTCTTAAATATCTTATGAGTATCCATATCAGTAGACTACCTGTTTATTGCGATATTGCCATCACAAACCATTATTTTGTATGGTTGAACTGTCAACTGTATTTGCCTGTTTCTTTGCCTTTATCTTGCTCACAATCATCCAGACAGATGCTGCAAGAACAACGACAGCGGCAATAAAAAAGATATAGTATGCTATGCCCCAATTATACGAATCGCTCGGTATAACGCCTCTGCCTGTATAATCCTGACACTGAAAGATAAAAATTACAGTTGCAATAATGTCAAATATCATTATCGGAACAGGTTTTTTCAGGATCGAGAACAGTAATGCCAGTCCTGAAAACAAAGCTATAACGCCAACGATCACCGCATAGAAAATACCTGAAACAGGTTCTCCCCAGACCTCCTCGCTGATAGCTACATAAACGCGGGCATATGTAAACATTGAGATATTTACCATATCCTTTGCAGTAAGTCCAAGCTCTTCGACTATAACTGTGTCGGGGTATGTTTCAAAACGCTCAGCTTGTTCTTCTGTTGCCGTTGCATAAGGTAAAAATATTGAAATCACCATTATAAGCGAGCCTGCCAATGCCAGGATAAACGGTATCAAAAGAGTATCTTTCTTTTTTATGATTTCTTCCATAATATTCTCCTTATTCCTCAATAGATTCCAACATTTTTTTGTTGCACCTTGCCATTACTTCAAGATAATATGCCCTTTCAATATCGTTCATATCGTCCGACTCCCACTTGCTCATTGAATCAACAGCTTGTGTATATTTTTCCATGTAATCCAGATAATCTGCAAGTAAGGTAAGGCTTGAGCCGTCAGATTCACTGTATTTTTTCATAAATTCTATATATTCGTCGATAAACGCCTCATAATCATCCATTGCCTTTTTAAAATCGGCTCTCATTCCGTCTATCATATTGCCGTCGTTATTTGTCGGCTCAGGTGTTGTTGTTTCAACAACGGGTGGTTCGGTTTCAGGCGGATCTGTTTTTGGCGGCTCTGTTTCAGGGGGCTGAGTTGTGGTGGGCTCGGTTTCAGGAGGCTGAGTTGTGGTGGGCTCGGTTTCGGGAGGTTGAGTTGTTGTAGGTTCGGTTTCGGTAGGCTGAGTAGTGGTAGGCTCAGTTGCAGGCGGCTCTGTTTTAGAAGTTTTTTCCGTATTCTCATGTTCGATTTTCGGGGTATCTGTAAACGGAGACTCGGTCCGTTGCGGCGTGTTATTCTGACTGCAGCCCGTTATGGCAGAACACGCCATAACAAGCGCAAGCAATAATGAAGCTATCCGTTTCATTACTATATTATTTCTCCTTTTAAGTTGGTGTTTAATGCCGCAAGTAAAACCTTGTTTTAAGCAGCATTATTTTAATAGTCGTATAGATTAAGCTGATCTTCCATCTTGCTTATTTCTATGGATATGATATTGAATCCGTTGTAATCCACGCACAGGGTGTAGCCGTCGCTGTTTTCAGCAGTATACACTGTTTCGGTTTTGCTTGAATTTAGCGTGAAGCCTTTTTCCTTGCACTGCTCCACATACTCGTCAAACTGTTCTGTCGTCATATTTCCTGCGTGAACTTCAAAATCATCACTGCTGTCCCATATAATGCATCCAAGATCAGAGTTTGGAACAGGCAGAAGCACGGCAAGACCGCTGTCGGGCCATTCCAGCGTATCTAATTCCTCAGGCGCATACAATGTTATATCCAATTCCTTGTTATAACTGCTGTATGAAATTATAAGCTCATAACCCTGACTGTTAAAAGCGGAATATGACGTGCTGTCATTATCAGCATCTATGGTGTAGCCTGAATCGATGCATTTCTGACGGTATGCTCTGAAGTCGCCTTCAGTTGAATCTGAAATATCCACCTGTAATGTATCGTCTGTATCTATGCTCACATCGCCGTATGTTTTATCGGGTTCGGGAAGCGCATAGCTCAATGTCAGATATGACCATACTATATTTTCAGGCGGCTGTTCGTAAGAGGATTGCGGATCGTAGAAAAGCTTCGGACTGATAAAAAACACAGGTATAAGCAAAAAAGCCATAAGAGCAGCGAAAACGTGCATTCCTCTGCTTTTTTCCTTGATTATCTGCATTCCCAAAAGCCACGAAAGCATAAAAAGAGCCGATATCGCCACACCGATAATTCCTGTCAACGTCCACTTGCTATAAAATGCAAACGCCCAGAACAGGATAAAGGAAATGCTGAACACAGGCATAAGCTTGCTGGCAATGCCTCTTCTGTATTTGTCGTGGGCGGCTTTTACCGCAGCCTTCTCAGCCATTCTCTCCGCTTGCTGCGCCATCTGATATTCGTTCTGCATTCTGACAGCGTTTGCAGCGCTCTGAGCCTGAAATTCCTGAAGTCTGATCTTTTCAAGTCTCACTTCGTTGCTCTCGCCAAGCAAAGCAGAAACGTGATACCTCGTTCCACAGTACGGACAAACGGCAAATTCCTGATTCGGCCAAAATTCAAGCTGTCCTCCGCAGTTCACGCAAAAGAATGCGGACTGTCTCGCATTATTTCCACCGTTCATATATGACCTCCAAAAATGATAAATATATTCACATTATTTCACGGTGAAATTCACTTGTTCGCCCTGCACAATTTGTTTCGTTCGTCTATCATCACGATAAGGCTTTCGGCTTCGGCTTTGGACATCTGCTCATCGCCGTCCTTTACAGCGCTGCTGAAGGCGGCGAACTGCCGCTGTATGCGCTCGTTGATCTCCACCAGCGACTGATTTGACACAGGGTCGCTGAAGCGAAACGCCTCGTATACTTCCTTTGCGTACTTTTTCATCTCGCCGGTTTTCGCTTCCGCAATAAGGTGTTCAGCTTGGGCGGTGAGATTTTTGAAGGTGTAGACAGAGGTTTTCTGCTTTTTGTCCTTTGCTGCGGCGGAGCTTCCTCCCACAAATGCGGCAAGCACCGCGGCGGCGCTTATCGCCAGCGCTGCAAGGCAGATAAAGACTGCCGCCAGAACGTCGAAAGGCAGGAGCATTACAACAATGCCCACCACAAGCACAGCCGCCAGGCAAATGCCGCTGACAGCAAGGGGGAGCGAGCCGTAGAACAGGTCGTTTTTGTCGCTGCTTTTCAGCGCCTTGTAGGAGCAGAAAAGCTGACCTGCAAACGCAAGGACGACGGCTCCGTATCCTACCCAAAAGCTTTGTGAACGTCCCATAAGGAGGATAAACGCCGCGGCGTTGAACAGTACAAAGCATATTGTCCACAGAATAAGGCTGATTTTAAATCTTCTGTTCATACTCAGCCCTCACGTTTCGCGCCGCATTGGGGGCAGAAATTTCCGTTGTTTCGGAATTTGTAGCCGCAATTTCCGCAGGCGCCGTAGTTAACGCTCAGCGGCGCTCCGCAGCGGTCGCAGAATTTGTTGTCCTGCTCCACCTTTGCGCCGCAGTTTTCGCAAAATCTGTTTCCTGCGGGGACGGGCTCGGCTTTAGGAGCAGTCACGGAATTTACCGCGTCGCTCATCATTCCACCTACCATTCCGCCAACGGTGCCGCCTACGCCAACCATAGCGCCAAGTCCCACGCCCATATTGGCGAACTCGCCTACCGCCTCGTTTTCGGCTATTTTCTCCGCAACGTCAAAGCCGCGCTCCTGCTGATATGTATAGCCCTCCTGCGCACGCTTTGTCGCCTCGGCTCTGGAGTCGATGACCTTCTTTTTCGCCTGAGTTTCAGCCTCGATGATGTCTGTCTGCTGTTTCAGCTTTGCCTCTGCGACCTCTGCATACTGGCGGAAATGCAGATCCTTGAATTTTTCGTACTGCGGGTCGCCGTCAGGCTTTATCACACGCGTTACGAAAAATTTTGTAAGCAGAATGCCGTAATCCGCAAAATCAACAGCCAGCATTTCCCTTATCTCATCGGAAAACTGAGCCAGCCTTTCGTCGATCTCAAAGATGTTTATGCTTTGCGAACGGATTATCTGAGCAATATAGGATTTCACTCTCGTCATAACGATAGAGCGGAAATAGCCTGTAAGCTGCTGCTGGGAAAGGCCTGTTTCCGTTCCCACCAGCTTCACCAACAGTCTCCTGCTGTCAGCGGCGGCAAGGCTCATCTCCCCGCAGGCGCCTATTGACAGCGGGAAATTGTATGTAGGCTCCACAAACTGCACTCTTGAGTCTGTTCCCCATTTTATCGCCATCTGCTCCGACCTGTTGACAAAATATACCTCGCAGTGGAAAGGCGACACTCCTCCCGTGAGGAGCCCGAACATTCTGCTTATAAGCGGGATATTCTGTGTTTGCAGGGTATATCTTCCAGGTCCGAACATATCCAGCGCCTGACCGTTCCTGAAAAATACCGCTTCCTGATTTTCATGAACGATAAGCTGGGAAAGTGTGTTGAAGTCCTCTCCTGGGTGCTTCCACACAAAAGTGCTGTTATCTCCCTCGTACTTTATGACGTCGATGAAATTACTCATTTTTGCCGTCCTCCTTTATTTCAAGGTTCTCAACGGCAAATTCAAGACACAGCTGTATGATCTCGTTCCTTGTGCGTCCGGTCTTTTCTGCTATCTTATCCAGTTCCTCCACCAGTTCATTCGTAAGTCGTGATGATACTACCATAGTTTCACCTCGATACTTTTTTGATGTGATAATCAGCTTCTTATCCATATGTTTGACCTTTCCGTTTACTATTATACTACAAATGTATTTTGTTTGTCAATACCTAAATATACATTTGTAGTTTATTTTTTCAAATACTACAAATGTATTATCTATATTATAAACTACAATTGTAAATATTGCAATATGTATTTTATGGGAAAAGGTAAATTTTATAAAGGTCAGAAAATGAACGTAAGCAGGTAACTATGGGAATTAAAAAATATGAGCTTAATGGTTACAAGATTGCAAGCTGCTTTTTTTAAGAACAGCTTTTTTCTATTTTCGATATTTTTCACAGGCAGCGATTTTATTAAATTCTGCAAAATTGCTTTCTGTACATTAGCTCATCATTTTCATTGATGAATTGGAAACAAAATTTGCTCAAAAAGAAATTTAAAAATTTTTTTGGGTTGCCACTTGCCTAATTTTTTCCTTATAAAAAGTGAGAAACAAAATTCAAGTTTTTGATAGTGTATGCAAAACCAAGAAATACACTTTTGGTGTATGTTGCAAAAAATCACGCCTTGATTCAGGACGTACACAGCGGCAAGTATCGACGACGATCTGCAAAGCGAGAGCAACAGCATTACAAATCATAAAAATATCCGCCAGTTAAATCTCCAAAAAATCAAACAGCCGTCGATACGGGAAAACATTGTTTTTCCTGTCGGCGGCTGATTTTATTTTCTCTTATTGTATTCATAAGCGTTTGGTAAATGACGATCTTTTTCATAATTTTATCACAATCAGCATGATTTGTCAATATAAATTTATTTCACCCAAGACGTTTTGCGGCGCGGATTTATTGTATAATTAAGAAAAAACGAGAGGTGATCTGTTATGTCTGAAAAAAACGCAGTAATTTACAATTTACAGGGCGTTTCACAGGCGGAGGACGAGCCGCCGCTTTCCACCGTCACGCTGTCGAAGCTTATGTGGGAATGGCTGTATTCGGTCTCCCTTACGGTGAAAAATTCCACTTACCGCAAATATGAATGTCTGATACGCAATCATATCCTGTTTTCTACCGTAGGGGACATCCCCGTCCGCTCCCTCGCGGGAAAAGATATAAATTCCTTTGCGTCAGAGCTGCTTTCTTCCCTATGCGGGAAAAGCGTAAACGATATCCTTGTGATGATAAGCTCAGCGCTGTCCTACGCGGAGGAAACATACGGGATACCGAAGATCAGATTCCACTATGTGAGGGAAGCGGAGAAGGAAATGCGTGTGTTATCCGTAGCCGAGCAGAAGAAGCTTGAGGCTTTCCTCCTCACTGACACGGACGTTTACAAATTCGGAGTTTTGCTGGCGCTTTATACGGGGATAAGGCTGGGCGAGCTTTGCGCCCTGCACTGGGAGGATCTGAAAAACGGTGAGCTTATAGTCTCCAAGACTTTTCACAGGATAAAGGACGACAAGGGGACGATCTTAGAGGTAACTTCACCGAAAACGAAAAGTTCCTACCGCACGATCCCGCTGCCCGAGTTTCTCATTCCTCTGACAGAAAAATTCAGGAGCAGCGGCCCGCTGATGAAGACAAAGGGAGGAAAGCCTGTTGAGCCGCGTGTTATGCAGTACAAATTTGAAAAGTATATTGCAAAATGCGGCTTGCCGAAAACGAACTTTCACGCCCTGCGGCACACATTTGCCACAAGGTGCGTCGAAGCGGGATTTGACATAAAATCCCTGTCGGAAATTCTGGGACACAGGGATGTTAAAACCACGCTGAACAGGTACGTTCACTCATCCATTGAGCAAAAGCGGCGAAATATGGCGCTCCTGCGCCCCGCAAGCTGCTTGTGACCGTAAATATCTGAAAAGAGCGGCGCTTACAACAGCGCCGCTTCGTTTATGAATACAATAAGCGAAAATGCTTTGGCAGGACCATTATTTCCTTAAATTTCAAAATTATACGGAGGAGTATCTTATGAAGAAAACATTCAGGAAGTTGACAGCAGTGCTTCTTGTGGCGGTGATGGCAGTCACCTGCCTGCCGCAGGAGGCGATAGCGGAGATTTTGCCGCAGGAGACGGAAGTCCTGACGAGCGGAGATACCGGGATCTATAATGATTTTGAGTATGAAGAATTAGCGGACGGAACACTTTCTATCACAGGGTACAGAGGCAGTGATACCGAAATTGTTATACCTGCTGAAATTGAGGGGAAAAAGGTGACAGAAATAGGGGAAATGGCGTTTTCTTATGACTCACTGACGAAAACAACCATTCCCAACAGCGTGACAACAATAGAATGGGGCGCATTTTACCAGTGTGACATTACTGAGATAATTATTCCCAGCAGCGTCACATCAATAGGAGATTATGCGTTTTATCAATGTTACTCTCTCGTTGAAATAACTATTCCTGATAGCGTTACCTCAATAGGAAATTATGCATTTGCATATTGTACCTCTCTCACTGAGATAACCATTCCAAACAGTATTACATCATTAGCGAATGGTGTACTTTCCTGCTGCTTTTCGCTTACTAATGTAATTATTCCCAATAGTATTACGTCAATAGGCTTCCGAGCGTTTTACGATTGCATCGCTCTCTTCAAAATAATTATTCCTAATAGCGTTATGTCAATAGATGATGAGGCTTTTGCGTTTTGCAGTTCTCTTACGGATATAATAATTCCAGACAGCGTTATTTCAATGGGAACTTATGTATTCTGGGAGTGCTATGACGTTACAATTTACTGTAATGCCGGCTCTCGCGCCGAAACCTACGCAAAGGAGCACGGCATACATTTCGCTATTATAGACGATTACAAAGGAAACGAAATATATTTCAAGGACAAATTCACCGTTTTATCCCCGGGAGAAAGCCAGAAACTGACGGTCAACTCCTGCGATGTTACTATAAAAAACGGCGAGATAGTGCGCTCCAACATACTGCCTGTAAATAACTCCTCCCTCAAATGGACTCTTACCTCAGGTGAGGGCGTTATAAGCCTGAGCGAGGACGGCACGGTGACGGCGCTTTCCGAGGGGCTGGCTTCACTTGATGTGTACAGCAAAGATGATATGAGCCTTTTCACCAGCTGTTTTGTATACGTCGGCAACCCCAATACCTTTGAATTTTCAGGCACATACGACACCAGGCAATACTACTCCAACGGCGGCTTTTACAGTCAGACCTCATCTCTGTCCGACTGCGTTGAGATATATCTGCTGTTCAATAACAAGTTCGCCGATGAGCTGGCGAGAATAGACTATGACCCCGAAAAAGACAGCACCAACAAAGAGCTGAAAAGTGTGGCTCCCATAACGCTGACCGCCTCAGTCAGCGGAAACGGTCTGTCCTTTGACCGAGATTCAAACAAGAATACATATACCGCCTCATTCGAGGAAATTCAAGCGGGAGAAGCGGCTCACGACCTGCTTATGCTGTTCCCGACTGAAAATTTAGCGTCCAACTCGCTGAGAACAGAATATACCGTCACTGTGACACTAAAATCGGACAGCTTTGACACCGTAACGGAAAAATACTCCTTCACCATAGAACCGCTTGAAACAAAAAATGCGAAGGAGCATATCGCTTTCACCGTAAATCCCGATTATCTGCTGTCAAAGAAGAATTTATACGGAAATACGATGGTAGATCTGAAAGATGATGAAGAATATGGATGGACAAAGGTCACGACCTTTAATTTTGATAATTATTATCAGATAGTGCTGTCGGATATTCTTATCGAAATGCTCAACGTGAATCAAAAGCAAGCTCCTTCGTTAGTTCCGTCCGTTGTAAAGGAATGGTATGGAACATATAAAACCCTGCTGGGAGATATAACCACTCTGGTAAATGACAGCTATCTGGACAACATCGATCTGTCGGAAACCGCTGTGGATAAATTGCTCAAGGAGAGCAAATATGTCACCAACGGCATACATACCGACGACGACGTGTATCAGGCTGTTCTGGACCTGCTGGGTACCATAGACAACGTTGACAAGATAACAAAAATATTTGAAAAAATCGACAAGACCAACCAGGTCTTTAAAATGGTGAAGCTTGGAACAAATGTGATAGGCGACATTATGGACTGGGGAAATAAGCTGGCGGTATTCAACGCTTTCGCCGAGTCAGAACAAAGCCTTAAAACGGTGATGAAACATCTCGCCGACACAATACCCGCCAGCGATTACAAAATGAAGGAAGCTGTATACGATTATATCAACTACTCCAACGATCTTGGAGGACAGCTGGAGGAGGTAGTGGAATCTTTCTACGAAATGTCGGGGAAAGTGGCTATCGAGGAGTTTAACAGCTTTGTGGGAATGTCGATGATAAAATATATCGGCATACACCTGTTCAACTGGGTCTGCAACCATGTGACTCTGAATGGTGGTATATCCGTTGCTGCGTCCGCCGCTTTCCCGATCGTACAGACGTATTTCAGCGCGGCTCTTGTCGGTGTGGACCTTGGGCTGTGCCTCAGCGATGTACTTTGCAATACAAGCGACATATCCGTAGAGATGAGCAAGACTGTTGCCATGTCTGAATTTTCACCTTATATCATAAGCACGCTGAATTACTATGAAGCCGCCTTGTACGACGCTCCCAACGATGATTCGGTGATGGTATTTGAGGACGCTTTCTTCCTCCACAGAGCGGCACAAAGCTACATAATGGAGCATACGGTCAAATCCCTGGAAACAAAAAGGGATTCCGTTCTTATCGGTCTTATAGGCAACCTGATAGGACAGGGGCGCGGTGATTATAACGAGGTCATCTCAGCCGTACTGGCACATAAAAGCGTTATCGACAACCTGAAATGTCACAGCTATACAGGCGAAACGACCGCTGTCACTCAGACTAAAGTCATAACGGTAAGATGTCCCGTAAACGTATTCGTATACGGTCAGGACGGAACCGAAACGGTCATCATAACCGATGATGAAGTTGAGTATGCAGCGGAGGGGATAAACGTATTTGTTCAAAACGGAGAGAAATATATCGCTCTTCCCGCAGATCAGACTTATTCCATAAAAATCGTCGCATTCGGTGACGGAGTTATGGAATACAGAGTAGACGAATACGGCGACGGCGGTCAATGCTTAAAAACCGTGGAAAAATCCGAAATACCGCTTGTTGACGGCAGGATGTTCACAGGGCAGATAGTCGATCAGATGAATGCCGAGCCTGAAAGCTATGCGTTGGTATACGACGGTGTGCCCGTTGTTCCTGACGAGCTGTCGGCACTGCCCGGCGACGTTGACGGCAGCGGCGAAGTAGATGAGCTTGACAGCGTGGCTCTTGCACGTTACCTTGCAAGCTGGGATGTTGCGATAGATCAATCTGCCGCAGATGTTGACGGAAACGGAGAAGTAGACGAGCTTGACAGCGTTATGCTGGCAAGAAAACTCGCAGGGTGGAATGTGTGAGAGAGCTTATAAAACTTGTAAAATAAGGAGAGATTAACATGAAGTTGAAAGAAATAGCCAAAAAACTTATATCCGCAATAGTTGCCCTCGCCCTTTTCATATCTCCCTTATCGGACTACCTGCCGATATTGGGAGAGGGAATGAAGGTGAGTGCGGCAAGCGGTCATCATGGGTGGTCAGGAGGCGGATGGGCTTGCAGTGCCGATAATGACACGGCTTTAAATGAGGTAAAAGCTGTGATGCAAAAAACATGTTCTTTTTCAGAAATGGAAAGATTTGAAAAAATTTTAAGCGAATTTCCGTTAGCAGGTTATTTTAATAACTTATCTGGTCCTGGAAAAGGAATAGGCAGTCCTTGCCCTTGGCATGTGGGAAATAATATGGCAAGTGACTCGACATGCAGAACAAATTTTTATGATGACGAAACAGAAACAGTTAAATATAATACTGTAAAGGCTACTGATAGTGATGCAAACATAACTAAAGGCAGAGGATGTGCAGGTTATGCTGCATATTGTTATTATCGTTTTTATGGTAAGCAAACTTCTAATACAATAAGATTAAAAAAATATAGTGAAGCAGAATTAAAAGAAGCATTGAAAAAAATCAGGGCAGGAGCTGTATTTATGGTTTCTGGTCATTCAATGTGCTATTTAGCAAATGCAGATGGTTATATTTATTTAATTGATGCGAATTTTGGGTGTTGGAATCCTGATGGCTCAAAGGAAAAGAGCAATTATACAAACTGTAAAATACATCTTAGAAAAATGAAATGTAATGATTTTGCGACACACTATAACGAATTTCTTACGATACTTTATTCCACAACCTCTGAATTTGATAAGCTCGACCTCACCACCACCCCCTTAAACCTCGGCGACCAGTTCCTCGCCGCTATTCAGTCATCTGACGGCACAAAGGCTCTGACGGTGGATTCCAACAATAACGTCAGCATACAAAAGTACGTTGGCACGCCTAACCAGACGTGGATGTTCACCAGAACCGACGGAAATTATTATGAAATAAAGAACCCCGCAACAGGCAAATGCCTTGACGCTGCTAACGGCGGTAATTCTGATTATACAAACATACAGGTTTGGGAGGATAACGATACAAGCTCCCAAAGATACGGCATATACGGTTCACAGAACAGTTACGTTATGCGTGTGAAGCATTCTTCTGTCCTTGTCGTTGATGCAGGAGCGGCAAGAAATAATGTAAATCTTTATACATATTCTCCAAATATTGCCGCTCAGAAATTCAGGATATTCTGCCTGTTTGACAACATAAGCGTCAAAAACATAACGTCCACCAACGCTCTTGTTGCCGCAAAATTCCACAAGCCTTCAGAAGCAAAGGCACTTGCGTATGACATCTCTGTTTCCACAAGCAGCAATATGCAGAATGCGGTTACACATTCCTGCAAACCTTCGTCGACAAACGTAGGGAGCACGTCCAGGGATATTACCTTTGACTTTGTAAAAGAATATAATCACTACTTGTCTCCCAATACGACATATTATTATCGGCTTATAGGCAAATATGACATCAACGGTTCGACTGTAACGTATACAAGTCCGGTTTATTCCTTTAAGACCCTTGCAGGCAGTGCTTCAGATTCGTCGGTGACTGTCAAAACTTCCACCTCCCGCTATAAGAACAATATAACAAATACTAACGCAATCATTTATGGCGAGGTAGACAAACCCACAAGCTACCCAGTAACAAAGATAGGTGTCCGTGTTCGTATAGACGGCGGAACTTACGAGAACGGCTGGTCCAAATATGACAACACAAGCCGTACATACGTCGGTTCCACCTATATGTGTCCGTGTTACGATATGAATAAGGAACTGAATCTGACTCTCACCCATTCCACAAAGTATTTTTACAAATTTTATGCAGTGGTGAACGGCAAGGAATATTGGAGCCCTGAAGGTTCGTTTACCACAACGGGCAGTCATTCTTACGGAGCGTGGAAGATAACGAAACCTGCTACCTGCACAGAAATCGGCGTACAGACAAGAAGCTGTTCCTGCGGCAAGACAGAAACACAGACTATTTCCGCAACGGGACATTCCTACGGATCATGGACTACCACTAAAGCGCCCACCTGTACCGATAGCGGCATACAGACAAGGAGCTGTACCAAGTGCGGAGATACGCAGACGCAAACCATTGCAGCAAAAGGACACAGCTATTCTTCAGGGTGGACGGTAGACGTACAGGCTACCTGCACCGCCGACGGCAGAAAATCACATCACTGCACCGTATGCGGAGCAAAGAAAGATATAACCTCTATTCCCGCATTAGGGCACAATTATAAAGTTACAGTAGTAGCGCCTACTGCGTATTCCGACGGATATACGCTTCACCAGTGCACAAGGTGCCCGTATAATTACAAGGACAATTATACTTCTAAAAAACTATATGGCGACGTCAACGGCAGCGGCGAAGTGGACGAGCTTGACAGCGTGGCTCTTGCACGTTACCTTGCAAGCTGGAACGTTGCGATAGACCAGTCTGCCGCAGATGTTGACGGAAACGGCGATATAGACGAGCTGGACAGCGTTATGCTGGCAAGAAGACTTGCAGGGTGGAATGTGTGATAATTTAGCGCATTGATTTATCAATAAAATAAATTTTTTTAGGAGGAAAAATCATGAAACAAAAGAAACTTTTGGCAGCTTTTATCGCGGCAGCAATGGCGGTGACAGCTTTGCCTCAAACAGCACTTGCGGAAAGCGAAGATTTCTTGCAGTCGGAAGGTATTCAGCCGACGTCGGTCGTAGTCGGTGAAGGCGATTCAAACCTGTACGAAGGCTTCCGCTATAAGGAATTAGAGGACGGAACGCTGTCTATAACGGGGTATGAAGGCACAGAGACCGATATAACCATTCCTGCTGAGATAAACGGGCAAGCGGTGACGGTGATAGGAAATGGCGCTTTCAATGATTCAGAAATAATAATATCTGTCAAAATTCCCGACAGCGTTACTTCTATCGAAAATGCATTTATGAGATGTGATAATTTGCAGACAGTAGACATTCCGTACAGCGTCGTGTCAATAAGCGAAAGTGCGTTTCAGAACTGTCATGCTTTAAAATCCATCAATGTAGACGATAACAATCCGGAATATAAAGACGAGGACGGGGTTTTGTTCACAAAGGACGGCGAAACTATCATATTATATCCGAATGATAAAACCGAAACCTCCTACACTATTCCTGACGGTGTTATAACAATCGGACGTCGTGCATTTTATGGCGATAATTCATTGGAAACCATAAATATTCCTGCAAGCGTAGAATTTATTGATATAAGTGTATTCGGCAATTGTAGCTCATTGGCAGCTATCAATGTAGACGCTGATAATCAGAATTATAAAGACGATGATGGAGTTTTGCTCACAAAAGACGGAAAAACACTTCTTCGGTATCCATACAGAAAAAGCGGATATTCTTACACCATTCCCGATGGCGTTGAAATTATAGCTTCTGATTCATTTTCACTGTGCAATTTGATGTACATAAAAATTTCCGAAGGCGTAGAAACAATAGAGGAGAGGGCTTTTTATAACTGCCACCAACTGGCCGAAGTAGAAATCCCCGCCAGTGTCGTATCTGCTGACGGCGCATTTACGATGAGCTGCCACGCCCTGACCTCTTTCATTGTAGACGGCGATAATCCCGCATACAAAGAGGTTGACGGCATTTTGTTCAGCAAGGACGGCTCAAGAATCGTTAGATTCCCGGTAGGCAAAAGTGATACGGCGTACAGTATACCTGCTGACGTAAAGACGATATCCAAATATGCACTTGCCGACTGCCGTTTTACAACGGTAGACATTCCCGTCGGTGTTGAAACCATAGACGATGGCGCTTTTTTGGAGTGCAGAGATTTAAATCAAGTCGTTATTCCCGATGGTGTCAAAACAATAGGAGTGCAAGCTTTTGATTATTGCAGTTCACTGATTTCCGTGACCATTCCTGCCAGCGTGACGGAAATATACCGCCGGGCATTTACATCCAACTCTCCCGACCTTATCATGTACGGATATATCGGTTCTTGTGCCGAGGCTTACGCAAACGAAAATAATATAAAATTCGTTTACATGGACGCTTTGACTTTCACCGATGAAGATACAGGCATTGAGATAAACGCGGGTGAAGACGCTCTGCCCGCCAATACGAAGCTTACCGTAGAGCAGACCGCCGAGACAGATACCGAGGTTTCCTTCGATATAACCCTCACCTGTAACGGAGAAGAGATCCAACCCGAAGGGAATGTTACCGTCCGTATCCCTGTCCCCGAAGGCTGGGATACTGAAAACATCTATGTTTATCACCGTGATGCAAACGGCAGGCTCACTGAAATAAAAGCCACTGTTTCAGGCGGTTACATAATTTTCACCACAAACCACTTCAGCGAATACCTGCTTTCAACAACAAAGCTTGTCGCTACCACTCCATGCGACGTTGACGGCAGCGGCGAAGTAGACGAGCTTGACAGCGTGGCTCTTGCGCGTTACCTTGCAAGCTGGAACGTTGCAATAGACCAGTCTGCCGCAGATGTTGACGGAAACGGCGATATAGACGAGCTGGACAGCGTTATGCTGGCAAGAAAACTCGCAGGATGGAATGTATAAAAATCAACGGTATTACTCCCGAAAGGGACTAATATAAAAAAAGAAAAAAAGGAGTTAAAAAGATGAAGAAAGTTATTTCTTATCTGTTGACGGCAGCAGTAGCGCTGAGCGGGACACTGTGTACTTCCGCTGTCGTCAATGCTGCTGAAAGCGCCAGTGACGCCAAAGTAGCGTTCACCATTTCCTTTGACAAGGAAACGGCGTCAAGAGGTGATACAGTCACCGCAACTATATCTATGGACAAAAACGCAGGACTTATCATTGCAACTCTCAGCGTAGAGTTTAACGAAGATATTTTGTCCGTTCCCGCAACAAGTAATGTAACAGACGAAAAATTACTTCCAAATTTCACAGGACTTCAGCCGGGAGTTGTTCCCTCAAGTCCTTTCAAGCTCAGATGGGAAAAAGGCGCTGCACAGGAAAATCTTACTGTTACAGGAAAACTGGCGACAATTAAATTTGTTGTCAATGATAACGCCGATTTTGGCAATTATGAGGATCTTGTCACTATAAGCAAGTTCCAGATCGTGCGTATAGACGAAAGCGATCCTTTGTTGACGCCTTCGTTTTACAGTAATGATGAAGTCTATGTAGACACCACCAAAACCAAGCTTTTACTGCCTTGTGACGACGATAGTCATACATGGAGCGATTGGTCTGCGGACACCGCGACCTGCACCAAAGGCGGCGAACAGACAAGAGAATGCACAGTCTGCGGCAAAACAGAGACAAAAACCACCAAAGCGCTTGGTCACAAGGTTTCTTCTTGGGACGAAACACCTGCTACCTGCACGGCTCCCGGCACGAAAACAGGTGAATGTTCAGTATGCGGAGAAACCATTACCGAAGAGACCGAACCTGCTAAAGGTCACAATGTAACTGAATGGGAAACCTCCAAAGAAGCTTCCTGCACCGAGGACGGCGAGCGTAAAGGTACTTGCACTGTATGTGCAGAAGAAGTGACCGAAACGATAAAGGCTGCCGGTCATACATGGGGCGATTGGAAAGATGTTGAGGGCACATTAGGACAGCAAATACGCGAATGCGAAGTATGCGGCGAAACGGAAACCCGTACGACTTCTCCTACGGGCAGCACAGGGAATCATTATTACTTCTATGTACCTGAAGAAACCACAACTTCCTCTAATGAAACTTCAGACGCACTTGATTCAACCCCTGAAGCAAGCAGCGAAGCTACTGCACAGCCTGATAATGGTACCCAAGATACTGCAAGCAGTGAAACTGCCGCTCCTTCGGTAAGCGAAGAACAGACTGCCGCAAGCAGTGATAATGCGGCTGACAGCGAAGATTCCAATGTTCCCACAGCAAATTACCCCGCAACAGGCGCTATTGCGGTTCTTATTGCAATCTCCGGAACTGCTGTGGCTCTTAGCATAAAGAAGCGCAAATAAAACTTAATTCTGTATAAATATTGTGGATATTCAGCTGCCCCGCCATAGGAAAACACAAATTTCCTGTGGCGGGGCAGTTAACTTATGCGCTTTTCAATCAACGCAGTATTTTAAATTTCTGCAAAATTCATTGACAAAAAATTCAAGACCTTAGTTTCATGACACGCTGACTTTATGTAAAAGTATATGTGTTGTACCTTATCTGTTTGGTTGTTGACACTGATGATTAGGAGTATCTTGACAAATACTGTTGGTCAATATATAATAAAAGCTAAAGTACCGAATGTAAAACTTCTTTGTAAAGCCTGATTCAATCGCAAAAACAAGGTAGACTCACAAGAAATTATTCCCTGTAAAAAATGAGAGCTCATAAGAGGCGTTCAATGTGAGTTAACTATTGAAGAAAAAAGCAGGTGGAGATATATACTATGAATATGTCAGATAAAATAAAAAATCGAATCAACGAAATATGTTCTCATTTTACTTTCGAGTATAATGGAAAACCTTGCGGTATAGACCCTTATAGTAAGAATGACTTCGATATGTGGTGTGGTGAAAATGAATTTTGTGCTAAAAGCATTGATGAAGTGATGGATTATCCATTATTCGACGGCAAATCACTGACTGAAATTGCAGATGATATTGAAATAATCGACTGGTAACACATCTGCTGTTTTATTAAAATAAACTTAACACCCTCTTAAGTCGGCGGTATTTTTTCACATGATTTTATTCCGCCGTTTCAACAGCGTACTGTGCGGCGTTCCTCTTTGCAAAAATCGTCTTGAATACCGTTCTTATCAAGGGCTGAATGAAGAAAAGCTGTGAGAAAAACGCAAAGGGCAGATTTACGCATACCAGCTTTATCCAATTGGCAAATAGTGTCAGCACGCTGAAGCCGGCATAATACGGATAATACAGGAAAGCCGCTATAAGGCTCATAGCGGGGCACATAAGTCCCACCGTGGCGCATATTATCGCCGTTTCAAACAGGACGGGGTGAGTATTTTCCACGTCAAACACCCTTGCGGCAAGGCGAAACGAGCAGGGACTTCCCATAAATATCTCAAGGCAGTAGGCAAAGACAAACTCCGTTATCACCACCACCCAGATGGGAACATAATGTCCGCACATATAAACGCCGCCCTGTGAGTTTATGGCGGAAAGCACGCCGCTTTCGCCCGTCACCTGCATAAGCGTGTCTCCGTTTACAACGTAAAGGCTGTAAAAAACATAGGCGTGTACGGTAACGATGACCGTGAGAAGTGCGAATATCATTCGCTGAGCTTTGGTCTGAGGCATAATTTTTCTCCTTCTTTCGTCTGCATACCCTGCGAAAGGCGCAAAAAAACACATACGGCAAAAACGTTTTCCAATACCGTATTGCTTCCGTGATCAGATTTACGCTTTTCGCCACATGTGTCGTATGCAATATTTATTTTTCTTTATATATTTATTTTATCAAATCGGGAAAAATTTGTCAAGCAGAAAATTACCGCCTGAGCGGGCTTTTATTTTTTATTCCTCTGCCGACGTTTCCTCCGCCGTGGTTTCCTCAGGCTCGCTTATCTCCAGCAGGTCGTAGTCCAGCGTGTAAGGGTACTGCTCTTTAAATTCGTTTATCGTTTCGGTGGCTTCTCTGTCCTTCAGATATTCCAGCGCCTGCTCGTTCAGCGATTGCAGCTCGCTGTCGCTCATAACTCTGTCGTCCACATAATACAGCAGGAAAAATCCCGAATCGGTGGTGATTATGTCCGAGATACCGCCTTTTTCGGGTATCGCCATAGCCGCGTCGATTATCTTCTTGTCAACATAGTTGCTTCTGGGGTAAACGATGTACTGCGCGCCTGTGCCGTTGGTGTCGTCGTTGTATTCCTCCTGTATCTCCGCCCAGTCCTCGCCGTTCTGAAGCTTTTCGTAGGCTTCGTCTATCCTGAACCTGACTCTTTCCAGCGCCTCGTTAAGTATCGCGTCGGCTTTTTCGTCGTCGCCGTCGTTGCGGTAGGCGGTGACCTCGCTGGCGGTGTTTTTGTCTATGAGGACGCAGATCTGCTGAACGACCCTTGTCCCCTCAGGCACATAGAACGCAGTGTAGGCGTCCTCAAACGTCTTGAGGTCGTTTTCGTATTTGTCCTTGGCAGTATCTATTGTTTTCTGCACGAAATCGCTTACGGCCTTGTCGTCGACGTCCTCCGAAGCCTTGTCGATAAACTTCTGAGTAAGCACTTCCTTTATCGACCAGTCAGTGAACACTTCCTCGGTAAGCCCCGCTTTTCCCAGAAATTCCGCGAAAAGCTCCTTTTCCTTTGCCAGAAGCTCCTCGTCGGTGTATTCTTCGCCCAGTGCGTTCTTTGCGTCAACTATGAAGCTGTCGTACCAGCCCTTCAGCGTAGTCTGAACGTCGCTGTCTATCGTGTTCATTTCTTCCTCAGTGAGCGATTGTGCGGTAATGCCCTCCTGCTCTGCAAGGTACAGCATTATTCTTTCGTTCATGAGATATTCTATCGTGTTGCTGCGGTATTCGGAAGCAACGTCGGCGTTGTCCTCCTCGGTGTAGCTTCCTCTGAGCAACTGGTAGGAATATTCGTTGTGCCATTCGTCATAGCCTATTTTAAAATAGTCCTCTTTCCCCTCAGGAGCAGTTTCCATATACGCCACAGGAGGTTTTGTCCCGCTGCTGCTGTCAGGCTGCTGAGGCGTACCGCTTTCGCTTGAGCAGCCCGTCATAAGGACCGCTCCCGCCGCTATAAGCGCGGGTATCATTTTTTTCTTCATCTGAAGCCGATTTGTCCTTTCACTTGGTTTTGTCATATAAACATTTTAGCATATTTTTCCTGTCATGTAAATCCGAAATTATGTGAGAGTTTCCTGAAATTTTTGTTACTCCAGCAGAAAAGTCGCTTCCATATCAGCAACAGACAGCGCAAACGCCAGCGGATAGCTTTCCAGCGCCCTGCTGACAAGGTTCGTGTCCTCGCTCCCTGAAAAGCCCATGTGCCAGCGTATAGCCATGGCTTCCTCTCTTGTCAGCCTCATAAACCCGCTTATCATATACACCGATTTTTCCCCGTGACCGTAAGGGAGCTTATCCTCAAAGCGATAGGTGGGGACCTTTTCCCAGACGCCCTGATCATTTTTCACATTACGGAAATCACTTACATATGTATCTATCTTGCACATATCGTGAAGCAGCGCTGTTATCGCTATGCTCTCGCCGCTGTACGACAGCTTGTACAGCTCCTTTACCCGCTCTCTTTCAAGATACGCTTTAAGGCAGTGGTAAACGTTCAGCGAATGCTGAGCCAGCCCTCCCTCATAACAGCAGTGATATTTAGTGCTGGCGGGGGCGGTAAAAAAATCGCACCGCCCGCTGAGGTATTCCAGCAGCTTATCCGCGCCGTCGCGCTTTATATTTTCATTATAAATCGAGATAAATTCCTCTTTTATCTCCGTCATGCTTCTTTCAGCCATTCCAAGCCTCCGTTCAGAATTGAACAGGTCTCACCTGCTCGTCGATAGGACGGAACTCCCGCCCTTCACTTTCAAGCTCCTCTATTATTTCCTCCAGCACTCCCACGGTGGTTTTCATGCCGTCGTGAAAAAGTATCACCGCTCTTTTTGTGCCTTTAAGCCCCGTGAGGACGTTATTTTTTATCTGCGCTTTATCAGCGCCCACAGCGTCCCTGCTGTCCACGTTCCAGTCAAAATAAACGAAGCCTCTTCTGCTCATCTCGTCTATTATATCGTTTCGTATCGCCCTGTTATATGCGTTTACGCTTCCTGCGGGAAAGCGGAAAAATCTGCACTTTTGCCCTGTTATGTCATATATCCTGCGAAATGCGGTGTCAAAATCCTCAAGGTATCCCTCCACGCTTCCGTAAATGCTTGAATAAACATGGGAGGCGGTGTGTATTCCTATGGTATGTCCTTTTTCGCAGATAAGATCTATCAGTCGCGCGTCGTTTTCCGTGTCCTCAGGCGACAGGAAAAAAGTGGCTTTTATATCATGCTTTTCCAGTATTTCAAGTATCTCCTCGGTATAAGGCGACGGACCGTCGTCAAAGGTGATATAAATACAGCCCTCGTCATCTCTGTACGGAACGTTCACGAATTTTTCCACATAAAGCTCTTTGTACAGCGAGAAATAATCCTCGTCAGCGTCCGCCTGCACTGCTTTTGAAGCGTTTTTGTTCAATGTTCCCGCTGCGGCGCAGAACATCACCGCCGTCATAGCGGTCACCGCCATAAATATCTTAAATCCGTTTTCGCCGCTTTTTTTCATTCCGATTCCTCCCGAACAGTAATGAGCGGAGCCGATAGAACCTATCCGCTCCGTCATTATTATTCACTTTAAGAGGAACCGTTATACAAACTGATGAATTTTGCAAATTTTTCTTACTGACCGCAAAGTTCCTTGTAAAGACCGATATACAGCTTTGCCGACTGTTTCCAGCTGAAGTCCGCCTTCATTCCCTTTGTAACGAGAGCGCTCCACTTGCGCTTGTCGTTGTAATAAAGCTCAACGCACCTGCGCACCGCTCCCAGCATATCCAGAGCGTCATAGCTCTGGAACGTAAAGCCAAGTCCGCTTCCGTCAGGCTCGCCGTAGTCGGGGATAGAGTCCTTCAAGCCGCCTGTAGCCCTTACAACGGGAACAGTGCCGTATCTCAGCGCTATCATCTGCGCCAGACCGCAAGGCTCGCTCTTGCTGGGCATCAGGAAGATGTCCGCCCCTGCATATATCTTCTTCGCCAGAGCGGGAACATACCCGCAGGTGAAGCTCACTCTGTCGGGATAGCGATAGTGCATTTCGTTGAAATAGTTTTCGTACTGCGCCTCGCCCGAACCGAGGATTATCACCTTGCAGCCCAGATTTACCATCTGGTCGAAAACGTACTTTACAAGGTCAAAGCCCTTATGCTCCACAAGACGGGAAACCAGTCCGATAACAGGCATATCGTCGTCGATGGGAAGTCCCACTTCTTCAAGCAGCTTTTCCTTGCATATCTTCTTGCCGTTTTTGTTCTTTGCGCTGAACTTTGCGGGGATTATCTCATCCGTTTCGGGATTGTACATATCCGTGTCAATGCCGTTCAGGAAGCCGCAGGTCTTGTATTCCTTGCCCCTGAGTATCCTGTCAAGTCCGTGAGAAAACCACGGGTCGAGTATCTCCCTCGCATAGGTGGGAGAAACGGTGGTGACCTTCTCGGAAACCTCGATAGCCGCCTTCATGAAGTTTACGTCCTTGTCGTATTCCATAATGGAGCGATAATACATAGGTATACCCAGAATTTCCTCCATAAGCTCCATACCGTAGCGTCCCTGATACTGGATATTATGTATGGTGAACACGGTGTGTATGTTCTGCATATTGTACTGATTGCGGTAATACAGGTTGTAGTAAACGGGTATCAGAGCGCACTGCCAGTCGTTGGAGTTGATGATGTCGGGGCGCAGGTCAAAGCGCTGTATCAGCTCCAGAACCGCGCGGGAGAAGAAAGCGTATCTCTCAGCGTCGTCATAGTAGCCGTAAAGCCCGAAATCACGCTTGAAATAATATTCGTTGTCAAGGAAGTAATAGGTCACTCCGTTCAGCTCCGTCTGAAAAACGCCGCAGTACTGTGAGCGCCAGCCCACGGAAACGCTGAAATTGTCCACATATCTGATGTGTTCCTTGTGAGAATCCTTTATGGTATTAACATAGTAGGGAAGAACGACCGCACATTCCTGTCCCTCCTCCACAAGCGCCTTGGGCAGAGAACCCGCAACGTCCGCAAGTCCGCCTGAAGCGGCAAATGGCTGAGCTTCGCTGGTGGCATAAATTATCTTCATAACTGATTTCCTTTCCTGTATTATTTATTTGCACGGAACAAGCTTTATACTTATAATAATTATAGCATATTTCCCCAAAAAATACAATAACTTGCAGAGAAAAACTGTACATTTTATTAGTAAATTATATTTACTAAAATTGCATATATAAAAATATTCTTGTAAATTGTATTGACAATTATATAGGATTGTGTTATACTGAAAATGTAAAAAATTTGAAAAGAGGGGGAGAAAAATGTCCCTTGAAGTAAAGCACATATCCAAAAAATTCGGCGAGCATACCGCCGTCGAGGACCTGAGCTTCGAGATAGCGAAGCCCAGCGTGTTCGCTCTGCTGGGCACCAACGGAGCGGGAAAGACCACCTCCATACGAATGATACTGGGAATGCTGTCCAAGGACACGGGAGAGGTATTGTGGAACGGAGCGCCGATGAAGCCCGCGCAGGAAAACGTAGGCTACCTTGCTGAGGACAGAGGCTTGTACCCAAAGTACAACGTTCTTGACCAGATGTACTTTTTCGCTTCGCTGAAAGGAATAAAAAAGCCTGAGGCAAAGGCGCAGATAGACTACTGGTTCGGCAGGCTGGAAATTGACGAATACCGTATGAAAAACGCCGAGCAGCTCTCCAAGGGCAATCAGCAGAAGGTGCAGCTTGCGGCGGCGCTGATAGGCGACCCTAAGCTGCTGGTGCTGGACGAGCCCTTGTCGGGGCTTGACCCTGTAAACGCCGACCTGTTCAAATCCGTTATCCGTGAGGAAATGGCAAAGGAAAAATTCATCATAATGTCAAGCCACCAGATGAACATTATCGAGGAATTTTGCGACGACCTTGTTATAATGAACAGGGGCAAAACGGTATTGAGCGGCAGCTTGAACGCCATAAAGCGCCAGCGGGGCAGAGAAAATCTCCTTGTCAAGGCGGAGGCGGATTTTATGGACTTAGCGGCGGAATGTAAATTACAGCTTAAAGAAAATACCCCAAACGGGGTATGCTTCCATGTTGACAATGATGAGCAGCCGAAGATATTCCTGCAAAAAATGCTTGCAAACGGGATCTCTCCAATAAAATTTGAACTGAGAGAGCCTACTCTTAACGAGATATTTATAGAAAAGGTGGATGAGAGCAATGAGAATTAAAGGCTGGAAACAAATTTTATCCTTCACCTATCTTCAAACGCTGAAGTCAAAAGCCTTCAAAGCAGGTACTATAATTATCTGCGTGCTTATCGTGCTGGTCTGTGCGGCGATAAACATTCTTCCCGCTGTATTTTCCGACAGCGACGGCGGAATTTTCGGAGATGACGGCGAGCAGCCTGAAGCTCAGAACGTAAACACGCTTTACGTTTATACCGAGAACGAGCTGGATTTTCAGCTTTCCCCTATCCAAAACACCGCCTTTGAAAATATCACAAAAGAACAGCTTGAAACAAAGCTGAACGAGATAACCTCAGGCGACAAGGCGGAAATGCTTCTGACCGTAACAGGCGGCAGGGATAAAAGCTATTCCCTGAGCTTTTACCGCCCCGAAAATGAGGAGATATTGTCCCCCGGCGCCGCAGAGGAGTTTTCCTACGAGGTGACGGACAATTTCACCAAGGCATTGTATCTCAGCATTGGCGTCAGCGAAGAGGATCTTCCCCTTGCTATGGCGGACGTGAGCAGTAACGTGATGGTCTACGGCGGCGAATCCGAAATACAGAGGATCGTGGGACAGCTGTTGCCTATGGCAGTTTCCATTATTTTCTATATGTTCATTATGCTGTATTCCCAGTCAATAGCCCAGTCCATAGCCACCGAAAAAAGCTCCAGAGTTATCGAACTGCTGATAACCTCCTGCCGTCCCCTTGCCATCATCGTTGGCAAGATAGCGGGAACTCTCCTTATCTGCATAACTCAGACGGCGATATTCGGCGTTGTTGGAGCGGCGGCGTTTATGCTCACTGCGCCTTTCGGGGTAATGAACGCGGTAAATTCGGGCGCTGTTGGCGAGATAGCGGAAGCAGCGGGCGAGGCGGCGGCAAATACCGACATTATGGGAGAAATTTCCACCGCAGTCCCGGGTCTGTTCGATCCCCTTTCCATCTTTGCAATAATCATCACAGTTATTCTGGGATTTTTGTTCTTCGCTCTCCTTGCGGGACTTGTGGGAGCGGGCGTCAGCAGACTTGAGGACCTTGCAAACGCTCTCCAGCCCCTTGTTTTAGTGGCAGTTGCGGGATTTATGCTGTCCTACATTCCTCCCGCCATGAATTTTGATGGAGGTATGGACGGAATTATCACCTTCTCTTATTTCTTCCCCATTTCTTCTCCGTTTGCTCTCCCCTCAGCCATACTTATGGGAAAGATAGACGGCTTGCAGACGCTTCTTGCGATAGTTTTCCTTGCGCTGATGGTATTTCTTGCGGCGCTTCTCACTGCAAAGGTTTATGAAATAATAATACTTCATACGGGAAATACCCTTAAATTGACCCATATGATAAAGCTTGCACGCAAGCACGGCTGAAAAAATGTTACCAAATTGTAACCAAATTGTAACCGTTTTGTAATTGTTTTTTGGAATTTATGGTGTATAATAATATACAGGAAGAATTTTCCTGTATATTTTGAAAGGAGAGCCTCCCTTGAGGCGGACGCACCATGAAAAGAACAGTTTTCGGCATATTGATAATGACACTCGGCATAATGCTTTTTGCGGCGGGAACGACCTTGTTCGCGGTATCCGCCCAGAATGTGCAGGAAGATGCAGACGGACATATTTCACAGACGGTCAGCGAGGTATACGAAGGCGAATATTACCGTGACGGCGACGTTTCCTCCGAAAAGATAGTTATAACCGACGACACGCTGATATTTTCCGACGGTACCTCTGCGGGATATGTCCTTAACGTATGGAAGAATATCCCCGATACGGACGAGGCCAGCGGAAAGATAACATATAAGGATTACTGCTTCCTGAAGCTGGACGGACGAAAGCTGAGCTATGACCCGAAGAACAGAACGGTGACTATCGACGGAGTTACCTATGTAATGGCGTAAAACAGGATTCATTTTTGTTACGGAAATTGATATATCCAAAGATCAGCTTTTAAGTGCGGTATCTTATGATGACGTTTCATATTTTATGGAGCAAATGAAAGTTCTTCCTTTACACCCTAAGACTGATAAATGCTGTCACAAGCGTGACAGCACATAATTAAAATTATTAGGAGGAAAGAAAAATGAAAAAGATCTTGATACTATTGCTGCTTTCTGCAATAGTATGCTCAGGCTGTTCACAGCAAGATGGATATTCGGCAGCTGACAGTTTGAATACTGAAGCGTCTGTTTCAGATGAAAACGCAGAAGAAGGATCGGCAACGGAGCCGCCGCTTATGAATACGGCAACAGACCTTTCAGAAGCCGAAATAGGCGACAATGTGGTTTTCAATGAAAGCTCCTGTGATAAATACAAAGCATATATTCAAATATCAAATTTACAAGTTATCCCTGAAGAAAAGGACGGGCTTTATGAAGCAAACGGCATTTCCGTTATTCTTGAGGATACGAGCGGAAGCACCCGTTGGTTCACTGTTCCCTGTGACGGCATGGCTGCGCCTGGCGGCGTTGGCGTATACGGCTATGCATTTGACGAACCGCCGAAATTTTTTGAAATGACGAACGATGAGGGAGAAAGCGAATATATTCTTTTTCAGGAGGGAAGCTCCCCGAAAGGACGTCCTTTTGAAGAACTGCCTGACGATGTGAGAGGCGGCATTATGCTTGTTTGTGATACTGCGCTTGGCGAAGACGGCGAAATAATGCCTCATTATCATTTCAGCGGTATCCAAAAAGTCAATGGTGTTGAGATTCGCGGCAATACTTCTCTTGCCGTTTCCGACAGCTTCACATATGTCGGGGATAATACCTTTACCGATTATGAGCTGGGCTATTCCGTCAAATTTGATCCTGAAAAATTTACAGCAGAGGTTTTTCTGACAGATGAAACAGCGGTATAAAGTGAGATCCGCAGCAGGCGGCGCTTTATGCTCCCGAATGATTTGCATTATCACTGATCTTGGACCTCTGAAATAGTTTCCGATGATGTCTTATCGACAGTTGATCATAAAACAGGGCAGCTTTTGAAAAGTGGTATTTTTCGGAAAGCCGCCCTTTTTCTTTGACAATTTGCAAAAAGTATGGTATACTTTTTAACAAAGCAGTTTTTAAACTATTATCTGCAAATGCATATACATGAGAAAGGAAGTTTGAGACGGGAGAGCACCAGGGGCGTGTTTACATATGAGATGTAAAAGCTCCGAGAGAAGGAGGAAATGTTTATGGACATCAACAATTACAGCGGTATTACCCCCGAAATACAGGCGCTTACGGATCTGTGCGTCAACAACAGTAGGATAGACCCATCTCTTTACGGAAAATACGACGTAAAGCGCGGGCTTCGCGACCTTAACGGGAAAGGCGTCCTTGCAGGACTTACCGAGATCGCCTCGGTCATAGGGAGCAAGACGGTGGACGGCGTTTCCGTTCCCTGCGAGGGGCAGCTTTTTTACCGCGGGATAAATATAAAAGAGATAATAAGCGGATTTATTCAGGAAAAGCGTTACGGCTTTGAGGAGATAACATATCTGCTTATTTTCGGCGAGCTTCCGAACGCAGAACAGCTGAACGGATTTAAGCGACTTCTGGGCGAGATGATGACCCTCCCCACCAATTTCATAAGGGACGTTATAATGAAAGGTCCCAGCGAGGACATGATGAACAGCCTTGCCAGAAGCGTGCTTACTCTGCACAGCTATGACCCCAACGCCAACGATATAAGCCTGCCAAATGTTTTAAGGCAGTGCCTGAAGCTGATAGCGCTGTTTCCGATGTTGTCGGTGTACGGTTATCAGGCTTATAACTTTTACATAGAAAAGCAAAGCCTGTTTATCCACCAGCCGAGACCTGAGCTTTCGATAGCCGAAAACCTGCTCCATCTGCTCAGACCTGACAGCAGCTATACCGAGCTTGAAGCTCATGTGCTTGATATTGCCCTTGTGCTTCACGCCGAGCATGGCGGAGGAAATAACTCCACCTTTACCACTCACGTTGTCACAAGCTCAGGGACCGATACCTATTCCGCGATAGCCGCGGCGCTCTGCTCCCTTAAAGGACCCAAGCACGGCGGAGCGAACATAAAGGTCATGAAGATGTTTGATGACATGAAGCAGAACGTAAAGGACTGGAAGGATGACGACGAGGTAAGCGCGTATCTTCACGCGCTGCTGGATAAGCGCGCCTTTGACAAGGCAGGGCTTATCTACGGCATAGGCCACGCCATATATTCCGTTTCCGACCCGAGAGCAGAGATATTCAGGGTGTATGTTGAAAAGCTTTCAAAGGAAAAGGGACTTGAAGCGGAATATCAGCTTTACGCCAAGGTAGCCGACCTAGCGCCTAAAATAATCGCGGGAGAAAAGAAGATGTACAAGGGCGTCAGCCCCAACGTCGATTTCTTCAGCGGCTTTGCGTACAGCATGCTGGGGCTTCCCTTGGAGCTGTACACGCCCATCTTTGCCGTCTCCAGAATAAGCGGCTGGAGCGCTCACAGAATGGAAGAGCTTATCAATGCGGGCAAGATAATCCGCCCCGCCTATATGAGCGTCAGCGCGGAAAGAAAATATGTAAAGCTGGCTGACCGCAAATAAATGAAATGAAAGTCTCCGCAGTAGTAACAAGAGCCGTATTCATAACCGTTGAAGTCTTTGCGGCTCTTATGTTCCTTTTCCCCATGACCATGGGGATAATAGATATAGGAAATGTTTTCGGTCTTACGGCAGTGTCCGCAGCATTTATCGTAACGGTATCGTTCGACCGATTTTCGGCTTTTATCAAAAGGCACCTGAAAAAGCCGTCAGGAAAAGTCCTTATCATTTTTACAGGAAGCGTGCTGTCGCTCCTTGTGCTTTATGCCGTTGTGCTGACCGCTTCCATGATATTTGCGGCGGTGAACCGTCCGCAGAGCCCCGACGCGGTGATAGTTCTGGGCTGTAAGGTGCAGCCAAGCGGTAATCCGAGCCTTATGCTTCAGAAGCGTATCGAAGCGGCAAGCGCATATCTTGATGAAAACAGGGACGTTATCTGCGTGGTATCAGGCGGAAAAGGCGGCAACGAGCCTGAAAGCGAAGCGGACGTTATGAAAAGGATCCTTATTGAAAACGGAATATCTTCCGACAGGATAATTGTTGAGGACAGATCCTCAAGCACAGAGGAAAACCTTTCCTTTTCCCTTGAGCTGCTTCGGGAAATGAACATAAAAGCGGA
This sequence comes from uncultured Ruminiclostridium sp., assembly GCA_947629925.1. Taxonomy (GTDB): domain Bacteria; phylum Bacillota; class Clostridia; order Oscillospirales; family Ruminococcaceae; genus Ruminiclostridium_E. The sequence continues at coordinate 42,972 of CANRFO010000011.1, read as the reverse complement.
AAATATCGCGATAGTTACCGACAGCTTCCACCAGCTCAGAGCGTCGCTCATGGCGAAGAAGCAGGGCGCCGAGCCTTTTGCGATAAGCTCAGAAACGCCTATCGGACTTGTACCTACATATTGGGTGAGAGAATGGTTCGGACTTTCTCATTTCTTCGTTTTCGGAAGATGAATTAACATCGCATATGTAAATTTGTTTGAAGCTGAGATCAGATGCAGAAATGTCATCAGATGAAAAAGCAGGACGTTTGCGCATAAACGCTTCAGCCGTTTTTGTACAAAGCGTCTTAAATAACATCGAAAGGAAGATCATCATGAAGTATTGTAAAAACTGCGGAGCAGAAAATAACGACGAAAATCTGTTTTGCTTCAACTGCCGCTGCGACAGCTTTAACGACGCGGCTCCCGCGCCGTCTCCCGTTCAGCCTGCGCCGACTGTACCGCCCGTTTCACCTGTTCCTCCCGTTCAGCCTGCGCAAAGACCGCCTGTTCCTCCCATGCCTGTGCCTCCCATGGTTCCTCCTATGATAAAGCAAAAAAAGCCGCTGGGAATTTTCGACCTTTTCTGCATACTCGGCTTTGTGGCTTCTATCGTGGGAATGTTCAGCGTTTCGATAATCCTGCACCCTCTTGCCGCGATATCGTCAATACTCGGTTTTATAGGAAACACCCGCTTTAAGGCTCTCGCTATCGCGGGATTTGTAATAGCGATAGTGGGCGGCGTTGTGTTCACCGTCATCTCGCTGTATCAGAACGGCTATATCCCCGAATGGATAACCGACGGCGCGTTCCATTGAAATTCATAAAATAAACAAAATTACCGCCTTGAAAAAGGGATAGTTTTCACCTCAAATGTTCAAGGCAATCATCGCTGATTTAAAAATAAAAGAGCAGTATCGTTTAATTGCGATACTGCTCTGTTTGTTTTTACATAAGCCGAGTCGGTTTAAGTTAAACTTACGGCTTTATCAGTCCAAGCTGTCCTTGCTGAGGAATTTGGGGATACTGCCGCTCGCACCCATGCTCAGCTCGTAAGGATAAGAACCGACATATGACGCAACGCCATTGCTGTCGTTGATCTGCGCTTCTTTTATGAAGTCTTTGTTTTTCATGCCTGTGTTCGCGTCAAGGGAAGCGACAAAATATGTGTACACAACACGATATTTGCTGTCTACAACGGCATAATAGCACCCGTCCTTATCCGCGTCGGAAAGAAGCTTGGAAAGCGTGTTCGCAAACTCCTTGAACTGAGGATATTTGTCATCGCTTATGAGGTCCAATGTGCCTGAAGAAAAGCTTCCCATGGAAACGTAGACGGCGGCGACGGAATTTTTGTTTTTAGAGGTATTCGCCGCATAGACCTGAGCGCAGATTACGTTTGTGCCGTCAGGATCGGGCAGCTCCGTTTCCGCAAGATTTTCGTCTACCATAGCTTCCTGAACGTTGGAATAGAACACTCTGGCTCTTTCCCGCGCGTCCATTTCATAAGAGGAAGAGGTGGAAAACAAAGGCACAGTAATGGCAAGCAACAAGCCCACCAAAGCGATGACCACTATAAGCTCCACTAATGTAAAGCCGCGATTGGACAGGCGTTTCATGGCGTTTCTCCTTTTTGAGAATTTACACAATTTCCCCGCCCTTTGGGAGCGGGGAAATCGACTTTAGTTATTTGGTTTTTGATTTGATCAATTAAGATCAGGTACCAGAAGAAGCAGAAGAAGGAGAAGAAGGAGTAGAAGGAATGTACTTGCCGCTCAGACCAACTGCAGGACCTTCTGCGGAATCTGCTGCATATGCATTGTCAAAGCCGTTTACTATGTAGAAAGTGCCATCAGCAGGGGTTACGCCATCTGTTCTGTAAACAACGCCTTCAACGGTAGAACTCTTTATAGCAGCAAAGAATTGAGCGCCATCGGGCAGTGCGCTTGCAAGAGAAGCACAGATTCTCTTAGCAGCTCTTAATTCAGCACTATCACCGGCTACAGAATCAAGTGTATCAGTGCTTGCTATTGAAGTAGATGCACCAACAGTTACTGTAAGAGTACCGCCGCTCTTTGCACCTGTAACCTGTGTAATATTAACAACACCGATCTGGTTAGCATCAGAAAGACCGTTGTTAATGCTGTTGGAAACAGTAGTAGCAGCGTCATTCAGAGTAGTGTAACGAGCCTGAGCTGAATATCTGCCGACTAAAGGAACGATGATAGCGGTCAGGATCGCGATAATAGCGATAACAACTATCAACTCAACCAGGGTAAAGCCCTTTTTATTCTTGAGTTTCATCAGTTTGTTCAACATTTTTATGCCCTCCTAAAGCATATGTATTTTTTAGTATCTTCATTATATCACATGATTTTCACAAAATCAAGTATATATTGTTATTTTTGTGAAATAAGTATCTTTTGTGGTTATAATTTTAGTAAACATTTACAATCAGTTGCTTGACATATACTGACGGAAGTTGTTCACGTCCTTGCACCTTGTGAGAGCGACGTCCTCGGTTATCTTGCCCATGCGCACAAGGGTGGCGAGGTTCTGGTCGAGGGTGTACATTCCCTCGGAACGGCCTGTTGCGATAGAGTTCGGTATCTGGAATATCTTACCCTCACGGATAAGAGCGCAGATAGCGTCGGTCGCTTTAAGTATCTCCATGGCGGCGACACGTCCCTTCTTGTCCGCTGTGGGAACAAGGGTCTGTGAAACGATACCGACCATGACGTTACCGAGCTGAGCGCGTATCTGACCCTGAGAATGGGCGGGATAAACGTCAACGATACGGTCAAGGGTCTCGGCTGCACCCGTGGTATGCAGGGTGGAAAGCACAAGGTGTCCTGTTTCGGCGGCGGTAACGGCGGCGTTTATTGTTTCAAAGTCACGCATTTCTCCCACGAGGATAACGTCGGGGTCCTCACGAAGGGAGCTTCTTATCGCGCCCGCGAAGGAATCGGTATCAACGCCGACTTCACGCTGAGTTATCATGGACTGCTTATGGTTATGTACATATTCGATAGGGTCTTCTATCGTGATGATATGGCAGTTGCGCTGGCGGTTGATATGGTCGATCATCGCCGCGAGGGTGGTAGATTTACCTGAACCCGTAGGACCTGTTACAAGGACAAGTCCGCGGGGACGAAGCGCAAAGTCGCCCAATATCGTAGGCAGACCCATATCTTTAAAGGTAGGTATCTCGTTAAGGAGCAGACGAAGCGCAACAGCGTGGTACCCCTTCTGGCGGTACACGTTTACTCTGTGGCGGAGACCCGACGCGGAAACATATGCAAAGTCGGCGTCGTTTCCCTGTGAGATAAGCTGCTTCTGCTTCACGGTGGTTATCTGATTGATGATGTTTACGACCATCGGCTCGGTCATGTCGGGGTATTTCGCAAACTTTTTGATATCGCCGTTAAGACGGACGATAGGGGGAAGTCCGACGGTGAAATGCACGTCGGAAGCTTTGATGGAGCGGGCTTCGTTAAGGACTTCATTTATGTCCAGCATAGTTTTCGGTTCCTTTCAAAGTATTTAGATTTATTTTAGATGCTGTATGTCGCTTTTACAAGCTCATCCATAGAGGTCTCGCCTCTCAGCACCATATCGGTCACGTTTTCACGCAGGAGCTTCGTGCCGTTCTTTCTTGCCTGATTGCCGATTTCTTCGGCGGTAGCGTTGCTTGAGATAAGCTCTTTTATATCGTTTCCCGCAACGATTATCTCATGGATAGCGGTACGGCCGTGATAGCCTGTTCCGCCGCACTCATGGCAGCCGCCGAGACGCGGAGCGTAAACAGCTGTTCTTTCGGTTTTTCCTATAAGGCGAAGGTCAGCGGGGTCGCTGAGGATTATCTTCTCCTTGCAGGCGGGGCAGAGTATTTTTACAAGACGCTGTGCAACAACGCCGATAAGCGACGAAGCGACCATGTACGGCGCAACGCCCATATCAACAAGACGGAGTATAGTGCTTGCAGCGTCGTTTGTATGCAGTGTTGACAGAACCAAGTGTCCCGTGATAGCGGCGCGGATCGCGATGTCGGCGGTCTCACCGTCACGGATCTCACCGAGCATTATAACGTCAGGGTCCTGACGAAGGATACTACGCAGAGCGGCGGCAAAGGTCATGCCTGCCTTTGCGTTTATCTGCACCTGGTTTATGCCGTCCATTTTCTTTTCCACAGGGTCCTCAACGGTAACGATGTTTACGTTAGGCTTGGACAGCTCGCCCAGCGCGGCGTAAAGTGTGGTAGACTTACCTGAACCCGTAGGGCCTGTAACCAGCATAACGCCGTGAGGACAGCGGATAATGCTCTTGAACATTTCGTAGTTGTAGTCCGTCATACCAAGGTCGGTTATCTTTCTCGCCTTTTCATCTGCGGTGGAAAGCAGACGGATAACGCACTTCTCACCGTAAACGGTAGGAATGGTGCTGACACGGACGTCAAGGTTCACGCCGTCGATAGTGGTTCCGAAACGGCCGTCAAGAGGTATTCTCTTTTCAGCGATATTCATACCAGAAAGGATCTTTATACGGGTTATGAGCGCGTTATGTACGTTGGCTTTTACGGACATCTGCTCAACAAGCTCGCCGTCGATACGATAACGTATGCGGGTCTTTGTCTTGAAAGGCTCGATGTGAATATCCGAAGCGTTCTTTCTGAATGCGCTGTCAACAAGAGTATTTACCAGCTTTACAACAGGGGCGTTATCTATACGCTCCTCGGAGTTTTCAAGCTCCGCCTGCATGAGAGCGGCGTTGGCGTCGTACTCCTGGTTGATATCGTTCATGATATCGTTGGTGGTGTTCTGTGAGTACGCGCGGTCGATGGCGTCGATTATCGCCGACTTTGTGGCAAGCATGGGGTATATTTCCATACCTGCCGTTATCTTCAGCTCTTCAAATATGTAGAAGTTTACAGGGTCGTTGGTAGCCACATAAAGACGTCCTGCGGATATTTTATAACCGATGACCGTGTTCTTGCGGGCAACCTCCTCAGGTATTTTCTTTACGGCTTCTACGTCGATCTTTGCAGTAACGAGGTCGATGTAGGGGACCTTTAATCTTGTGGACAGGGCGTGTACCACCTGAGTTTCGCTGACGTAGCCCAGCTTCAGGAGAATTTCACCCAGCTTTTCACCGTTAAAAGTCGTTTTTTGCTGATGAAGGGCGTCGCTTAGCTGCTCCTCGGTGATATAGCCGGCTTCTACGAGAAGCTGACCTATCGGTACGCTTTTCATATGATTGTTACCGTTCCTTTCCTAAAGGGATTGATGAAGAATTTTTATAAGGATAAACTTGCTATTTTTTTCGTTTCGTGTTACAATAGGTTCAATAAATCAAGGAGAAAGAAATTATGGAAATTTTTACACAAGTATTGATCTGCATAATAATGCTTTTCTTCGGAAGCGTTATCGGAAGCTTTCTCAATGTGATAGCTTACCGTGTTCCCATCAAGGAATCCATTGTAAAGGGACGCTCCCACTGCACAAGCTGCGGAAAACAGATACTTAACCGCGACCTTATACCTATACTGAGCTGGATCATACTCGGCGGCAAGTGCCGCTTCTGCAAAAGCAGGATCTCGCCAAGGTACATGATAGTCGAGCTTATAAGCGGACTTTCCTTCGTCGGCGCCTATCTGGCGCTGGGACTGTCAACAGAGCTTATTTACGCGGTGATACTTTTTCCCACGCTCATAATACTCAGCCTCTGGGACATTGACAGGCAGGAAATACCTTATACATGCAGCATTATCATCGCTGTGCTGGGATTGATCTCGCTGATAACTTCCATTTTCATTCCCGACGGAGCCGCCTGGTATGAACATCTGATCGGCGCAGCTATCATAGCTGTTCCTTTCGCGATACTCGCGTTTCTCGGCGCTATGGGCGGCGGAGACGTTCAGCTTATGGCGGCGGCAGGTCTTCTGCTGGGCTGGAGCATCGTCCCTGCGGCGCTGATAGGGATACTTCTCGGCGCAATAGGCGGGATAATAATAAAGGCCGTTACCAAAAACAACGTTATCTGCTTCGGACCGTATCTTGCGGTGGGGATCGCGGTGGGATATCTGTTCGGAAACGATATTATCAACGCTTATCTCGGGCTCATGGGCTGAAGCAGGTCATAAAAAGCAGGTTAAAGGCGGGGTTTTTCCCGCCTTTTTCATATTTACGGCGCTGCCGTAAAGTCAACCTTTTTGTAAACTATCAAATAGGGTGCGCCTTCAATGGAAATGTCGTCTTCTTCAATGACAGGTACATCATCGCTTACATAATCTACAGAAGCAAATGAGTTGAGCAGCTTGAACTTCAGGGCGCGGATCTGATTTACGATCTCTACCCTGCCGTTTTCGATTTGCTGGCATTGGCTATGTATCTCCAGCCATTTCTTGCCGCTGTCGCCATTAAGGATCTCTAACGCATAGCTTGAATCCTGATAGAACGCTTCATTGAATACGGCGTATTTATCTACGGCATTACCAATATTGAGAACGCTCTCATTTATAAGTGCCATGATCTCATCACCTGAAGCTACTCTTCCGAAATCAAAAAGTCTGTATTCTGGAGTGCTGGCTGAGGACTTTACATTCAGGACGGCAATCACATATACGTCGGAAACAGCAGGAACAGCACCCCCGGAACCGGGAAGCATGTTTTGTTCCGTCAGGCGGTAGATCTTCAAGCTTTTAGCTGCCTGGATCTTTCCGCGGATATATTCGTTGGCGGAGTCGCACATCATATCCATCTGAGCGTTTGATCTGACGGAATTCATAAGGTTGTTTACAGGTCCCATCATATTCATCGCTATCGCAAGGATAATAGATGAAACAAGGAGAACGACCAGTATCTCGACCAGCGTCAGACCTTTTTTGTTAAATATACGTTTTATACGGTGTTTCATGAGTCACCTCATTAAATATTGGAATCTTTCGCTACTTCGTTTGAACCATACAATTGTTCAGGAGTTTTATATTCATATATGTTCGTATCAATTTGAAATTCAATGTAAGCAGAAGTATAAGCTATACCGCCATATTCTGAAGGTTCAAACCTTATAGTACCGTTTCCTATATCCTGAACTTTACAATTATAATTCATTTCTATTGCGTAAGACACAGGTTTAGCGCCGGTAGGCAAAACAATCTTCAAGCCTTTTCCCGGAGAAGCGGTTCCTGCAGGATTAAATGATACTTTCCATACTGCCGTAATTACAGGGCTGTCATAATCAGGATACATTCCGCGACTGTTAACAGAATTATCTCTTATCTCTAAAAATTTTACTTTTCCTGATATATCAAGCGCACCATATACATATTTTACCTTATCATCCTCATCATCAGGAGTTTCAGACGGGGTTTCACTCTCGTCAGGATCACCTTCATCGCCGCCAACATTAACTCCTTCAATATTATAATCAATTGCACCAACTTGAACATCAAAAGAATCGCCAAAATATACCTTTTTAGCATTGGCACCGGAAATCGTTTTTCCGCCAATCTTTATGTCTGCTTTTGCAGCATCAACATCTTCGCTGATAAGAGCGTCTTTTTGTGCGATTGCTTCCACTTGATCGTCGATCTGATTTTCTACTTTCACGTTATGATTGCGAAGATTTACAGTCGCAGTAAGCAACATTGAAAGGAGAAGTGCCATAACGACAAGTATTGCCATAGCCACAACACATTCTACAAGGGTAAAACCTTTTTTCAGATTTTTTTTCATATCCTGTCGCTCTCCTTTCATTATTTATATCCTAACAGTGTAGCTTTGGTCCTTGATTGCTGATCTTCGTCATCACCGTCTTCATCTTCTATAAATCCATCATCAGCTTGACTGATAAGATATGATACGATATTGTTTCCGTATCTCTCAGGAATAGTTGTGTATGGGTCATACGGTTCAACGAACCCAAGGAAAGCCGATTCGTTTGAATACTCATAACTTCCTACTATAAGACCGCCATAGAACTGCATACAGCCACCGCCTGATCTCTTCAGGTTTATATATGTTTTTGGCGCATAAATATATCCGCAGAGAGTAAATGCAGCATCCAAATCCCATGTGTTATTAGTTCCGTTTGCAACAAGGAAAATATTGTTATGAACTTTATTTCCGTTGTCTCCAAACTTACTTTCATCAAGATAGCTGACTTTATAAGTTATATCATTTCCGTCTGCATCTTTCATGACAGAGCCGTCTGAAGCTGTCTTTACCTTCGTTTCGGTTTTCAGAACACCTTCACCCAGTTTATTGTTAAAATCAGTTTCATTTGTAATGTCATAACAATAGTTGTTCTCTATTCCTGTAAACGGTTCCTTTAAGTCTTTGATTTTATGAGCAATGTCATAATGACCGACAAACTGCTGATTACCTCCCTTAAACGTAATGTTATCAGGAAGAACGAATATAACCGCATATTCCCCTTTTACATACACATGGCAACCACTATTACTGCCGAAGAAAGAAAAAGTATCTCCTCCGTTAGGGTCAAGGTATATGTATATATCTTCTTTTGAAGCGTCAATGACTATATTGTCACCATAGCCTCTCGCCTTTGTAAACGGATACAACCGACAGCTTTCAGCTATTGTCGCGACAAAATGATAATTATCAGGAGACTCAACCTTACTGCCTCTGCCTGTGTCCGTCAAATCGACATACGCACCCGGAATACTTGAATCTAAATATGTAATAGCTGAATCTATATCTATGGTAGGAGCATCATAATATATTGCTCCGGGTTCGGTAAACAACTTTTCAGCATTCCATGATTTATAATTTCCACGAACGGTAGAGTTATCAATAAATGTTTCAACGGCATTCCAGCTGGAAAATACGTCAGCAGTAGACTTGTCATCATCCTGAGTAGCCTCAGAAATCTCCTGCATTTTAGATAAAATCGTATTTTCTACGCCTGAACTGTGAAGCTGCTTACTTTCTTCAAGAGGAACACCATTTCTGTATATCGTTCCACCACATTCAACTATATTACTAAGTGCGCCATTCGGACTGTCATCATAAACATTTCCCTTAACATAAAACTGTTCGTTGCTCAATCCGTGCTCACCTTTATTTAAAAGATGCAAATCCCCGCCGATATATGCAACGGCACCATTGCCTAAAGAATGACCTATATAGCAATCATTTCTAACAAAATAGGTCGTTGCAGCGCTTCCTTTTCTTGTAAATGTCATATCGCCAAGAATGTATGCCGCTTTTGCAGTTATGCTCTTTTGGCTGTCTAAAAGATTTCCGCCAACAAATAAACGATTAAGATGCATATCGCCGTTTTCTGTGGTTTCCATGTAAACATTTTCGGCAACAATAATATCCGCATTTTCCGCATTACTGAAATTTACGCCGTCATCAACCCATGTACCTGTTGAATACAAATTTCTGTTTACTGCTGTAGGCTTGCTCATTTTGGTAAATTCGTTTTCAAAATACGCTTCGCCAAAGATCTGCAACGCAACTACATAACAGTCCTCAGGTCTTCCTTTTCCTGTACTGGTAAGAAATCTGGTGAAATATGTTGTCTCAGTCTGTTCAAATTCAATCTTCCACACCTGAGTCAACGTGGTAGTTTCGCCATTTGTAACGGCTTTTGTGGTAATATCGAAAATACCTTCTTTATCAGTGGATTTATCGCTCTTGACAATCGTCAGATCAAAATTGCCCAAACCATACTGTGCAAGATCGTTACTGTCGGAAGTCAATGCATGATCCTTACCCGGTTGCATTTCCATCATTTTCTTAAAAAGGGTATCTTCATATTTTAGCTGCCCACTGGTGATCTTTCCGTTTAAGGCAGTAAAATAGTCCTCAACCGTCTCGCTCACTGACAAGGCGGTCTGGTAGGACTGCTCGGTGGCGTAGTGGACTTCTACGGACGAGCGCTGACTGCTTACTACATAGTAAGTTGCCGAAGCAGCTATGATAAGCAGCGACATTACAACTACCACAAGGAATAGCACGCTTCCTTTTTTGTTAAGCAATTTTTTCATTTTTTTCGCCTCATAAATAATCTATGGTTAAATTTAAGCTTCGGGTTCCGCAGATACTGGAGCCGTAACTTCTTCCTGAGACAAAGGTGTTGAGCAGTAGAAAGTAATGGAGACAGGAACGTTTATCTCATCGTTGTCATCAAGATGGACTGTTTCCGTGGTGTTATTGTTCGCCGCAGGTGCGGGAGCCTCGGCTCCTTCTTCGCCGCCTGCCGCCGCATTGTTGCCTGCATTTTCAGATGTTTGCTGTTCAGTGTAGGTTATCTGAGTTGAGGTTATTATTGTCGCTTTCTCAAGTCCTGCTACATAATCAAGGAACTTGAGGAAATCACCTCTTGTGCCGTAAACGTTGAAATCTACCGTTATGGCGCCGACGCTCTGCTGACGGGTGGAAAGAACAGCTATAAGATAGTTCTGAAGTGTGTTTTCAGGGAACTGTTCCTTTATTTCGTCAGGTATCACTATGTTGCCCGATTCGTCATATTCGATGGAATAAGCGCTTCCGTCGATAACGGGGTCGGGAGTATAGCCTGAATATTCCTTCAGAGGATATGTAACGGCTGTTTCAACATAATCTGCCACTGTAAGCGTAGAAGTGGTGTAGCTGCCGATGGAGAGAGAGTCTGCATGCATATTGGTGGCTTCCAGTATCTCTCTCAGGATAACGTCCGCCTCATGAGGAGTAAGGTCTTCATAGAAGTTAAGGGAATATTTGCTTGCTGCGTCAAGAGCGTCCTGTATCTCCTGATCGATCGTGCTTTCTCTTGAAAGCGTCTGATAAACTTCGTCCCTGCGGGCTTTTGCCGCGTCAAGAGCGTTTCGGTTAGGTTCAATATTGTTATATTCGGGGAGGATGATCACAAACAATCCTACGGCGATAATAACTATCGACAGGAATACAACAAGGATGATTTTTTCCTTATTACTCAGATTCATATGCGTTTCCTCCCTTCAGGAGCATCGAAAGCGTAAACTTATATGTTACGTCTTCATGTCCGTTTGCGTTGTTATTGTTATTGTTGTTGTTATTATTGTCGTTGTCTTCATTATCCGTCGGAATTTCGCCTTCATAACCTGTATATACGATGTTCTCGAAATATCCCTGCTCGTAAAGCTGTTTTACATATTCCGCAGGCTGGTTATAATCTTCGCAGACAAAGTGAGCAACTACATCATAACCGTCGACCTGTACATTTTCTTCTATGTACATTCCGTCAGGCAGGTTTTCTTCAAGCTTTTCAAGCACTTCGGTAACGGTCTTGGGCTGGAAGTCAAACAAGAGCTTCGCTTCCTGAATGGCGTTGCTGTAAAGCGAAATGCCGTTGAGACGTTCTACCTTGGCGTTCAGCAGATTTATTCTGTCCTGTATTTCGGGGGAATTTATCTCCGCTTCGATCACGGCGGTCTGTCCCTTTATGCTGTTGTTGATCCCGTTTATTACAAGATAAGCTCCGCCGACCAGCACGACCGCGCCCAGCAGACATCCTGCCAGTACGAAGCCGTAGGAGCCCATCTGCTTCTTTTCCTTGGCTGCGGTAGCCTGAAGCATATCTATACGGTCGAAGTCCTTCTTCAGCTTGTAGAACGCCGCGATAGCGTTTGCAAACTCCGCGAAGTCGTATTCACAGAAGGAAACAACATTACCGGGTGCGCTCAGTATATGCGTGGAAGTATTGAAGGACGACATGGCGTTGGTCAGCATGATAAAGTCGGGGATACGTCCGTAGAAAATTATCTCTTTAAGAGGCTTTGAACCGGGACGTCCGTTTATGAACTGGACCATACGGAACACGTTGTCGTATACCAGCTGAACAAGGCTCTCATTCTCGTCCTCTTCCTCGTCAAGGTCTATGCTGACACGGCGGGAAAGAAGTATGCGGCTGTCATCATAAAGGTTGATGCTTATAAAGTCGTTTTCGACCTCGACCATCATCAAAGGCATCTGAGCCGCCATCTTCTGGCTGTTCTGAACCAGACGGGAAATGCAGTTCGTACTTACATACAGAGACTTGAGAGGAAGTCCCAGATGTGAAAACAGCTTTACATAACCGTCTACCAGTCTCTGAGGAACGGCGGTAGCCATTACTCTTATCATGGGGTTCTTGTTTTCGTCTTCAGTTTCTTCAACTATATTAAATGTTATGTTGTAATCGGCGTTGATGTTCATGTTGTTCTGGATCATCGTTTCGATTACGAATGAATTCTTCATGTTCTTGGGCTTGGGGATAAGAAGCTCTTTGTGCAGGATAAGACCTGAGCCTATCTCGGCGATTACCTCCTTGTCCTTTATGTCCTTGGACTGGAGAAACTCAAGTATCTCGCTGGCGAGCATGGGGACATCGGCTACAAATCCGTTTTCGATTATGCCTTCGGGCAGTTCAAGCTTTTCAACCTGAATGATACGGATCTTGCTTCCCGATAACGAACCGCGGACGATCTTCACCTGGCGGTCGGTAAAATCAAATGAAAGCATATGTATTTTTTCCTTTCGGTTTATTTTTTATTTTTGGTCTGGAGCATCAGCCAACGTTGCCCATCGCTTCGTACATCGCAGGATATACGGCAAGCAGTATCATAAGTACCAGAACGCCCATGACAAGGATCATGGCAGGCTGGAGCATGGCTGTGAGCTTATCTATCGCGGTATCGGATTCATCATCATAGTAGTCGGCGGTTTTTTCAAGAATGTCGTCAAGGTTACCTGATTCCTCACCGACGTATATTACCGAGGTGAATATCGGGTCGAATATTCCTGTTCTCGCTATGGAAGCGGAAAGGGAGTCGCCCTGTTTTACACTTTCGATAACGCTTTCAAATTCCTTGTTGATGTAACTGTTGCCCAAAGTCTGTACCGATTTCTGGATACAGTCCACCATCTGCATGCCCGAAGCAAACAGAGTGCTCATCGTATGGGCGAAACGAGCGGTATAAATGGTACAGATAAGCTTTCCCGCTTTGGGTATGCGGCACTTGGTCTTGTCCCACCACATCTTTACCGCAGGAACCTTCTTTATAAACTTTATAAACAGGACTAAAGCGACGATAACGCCTATGTAGATCAACGGATAATTTACCATCGAATCGCTGACTGCCAGCAATATCTTTGTGAATATAGGTATCTTTTCAGGGTCGGTGAACATTTCAGCAAAGGAAGGCATTACGAACGCGAACAGCGCCACAACGATTACCAGCATGATAACACCGAGAACCGCAGGGTACGACATAGCGCTCTTTATCTTGTTGTTTGTCTTGTTTTCCTTGTCATAGTGGGTAGAAAGACGATTCATGATCATATCCAAGTTACCGCTGCTCTCGCCTGCGGCGACCATGCCCACAAACAGGTTCGGGAACGCTTCGCCCTGTGCCTGAAGCGCTTCGGAGAAGGATTTACCTCTCTGAACATCGTCGTATACCTCAGTAAGGATAGCCTTCTGTTTCTTGTTTTCCTGCTGAGAAACGAGTATGGACAATGCTTTTACAAGGCTGATACCTGAGTTTAACATGGTACTTATCTGCCTTGACATAAATGACAGGTCCTTGGTCTTGAATTTTGCATCGGCTTTCTGGGTCTTTTCCTTCTCTTCTGTGAAGGAAGTGCAGTAGATACCCTTTTCGCGCAGCTTCTGAATAAGCTGATTCTTATCGTCGGCAGTTTCTTTGCCGTGAATGGTCTTACCGCTAGCATCGGTGGCGGTGTACTTAAAAACAGCCACTTGTATAATCATCCCTTTCCTCTCAATGATTTACGCGTAAAAACGCCGCACCTGAACCGAACCGCAGAAAGGGTTCACCGCAGTTCACCGCTCAGATGTCCTTCTGCCGAAAAAGCAGACATTTACACATTTACAAGTATAACATAAAAATATAAATTTTACAATAAAAAATAAAAACTTTTTTCGTGTGAGATATTTTTTTGTTGAATTTAACTAAACGAAAGGAAAAAATTTATATTTCCCATAAAAATACAATTAAAAAACGGACGTCAAAGCAGACGTCCGCTTGTAAATCGTTCAGCCCGTTATCAGCTCTTTGGCGTAGGGCAATTTTTCTATTTCAGCGCAAAATTCCCGCCATTCGGGGAGGCGGTGGTTTTTCCGCTGGCTGTAAATCGTTTTGAGGCAGCGGTAATTCGTAGTAAGGCGGGCGGTAAGCTCAAAGCCGCAGGGGTTGGAATACAGCAGGCGGAGATAGTCCTCAGGGTCCTGTGTTTCGTTGTAGCGATCCTTAAGCTCCTCCATTATCTCTATCATTCGAGGGTCAACGTATTGGTTGTACTGCTTTGAAAGGTCGAATTTCGCTATCCTGTGCATGGTGGACTGGCTGGAAACGAACTCGAGAAAACGGTAGCGCTCCGCTTCCGTCCATGCCTTAACGGTAAAGGTCAGGTCGAACGCAACTCTTATCCCCGTGAGGAACTGGTCGTGTCCCTCGCCCTTGGGGCTTTGGGCAAGGCTCTTTATCCGCTCGGTGATGTCGCCGTTCACGGCGTTGGTGTCCACCGCCATGGGGTATTTGCTCGCCTTGAAGCATTCTTCCATATCATAAACTCTTATATTTTCCAGCTTCATTTTATCCTCCCTCAGATCTCGGACAGCATGAACATATCGTAAATTACCTTTATCGCTTTCTCAAAATCTGCCTCGTCTATCCCTACTATTATATTAAGCTCGCTTGAACCCTGGTCTATCATCTTTATGTTGATATTTGCGTGGGAAAGGGCGGCGAATATTCTCGTAGCCGTTCCTCGCTTTTCCTTCATACTGCGTCCCACTACCGCAACAAGGGCAAGGTTGTTGATGACCTCGATGTGATTGGGGTGGGTTATCTCCTTGATGTACTCCACTGTTCCGGGGTGCTTTTCCAGCTCCTCGGTGCTGACTACAAGGCTCATTGTGTCTATGCCTGTGGGGATATGCTCAAAGCTCATTCCCTCGTGGTCAAGAACGGTAAGTATCCTGCGCAGAAATCCTATCTCGGAGTTCATCTCGTCCTTTTCAATGGAGATAACGCTGAAGTGCTTTTTACCTGCAATTCCCGTTATAACTCTTCCCCCCTCCTTGTCGGGAGCTTCGGGGACTATCATAGTCCCGGGGTCGGAAGGAACATTTGTGTTTCTGATATTTATCGGGATATTGGCGGCGCGCACGGGGAAGATTGCGTCCTGATGCAGCACCGACGCGCCCATATAGGAAAGCTCTCTAAGCTCCTTATAAGTGATATAGTCGATTATTTCGGGATCATCAACTATTCTGGGGTCGGCGGCAAGGAAACCGCTCACGTCCGTCCAGTTTTCGTATATCTCAGCGTTTATGGCTTTTGCCACAACTGAACCTGTAAAGTCGCTTCCGCCTCTTGAGAAGGTCTGTATTGTGCCGTCAGGCTTTGCGCCGTAAAATCCCGGGACAACTGCCTCGGAATAGCCGCTCAGCACTGCGGAGAGGCAGGCGTCGGTAAGGTCTGCGTCAAATTCCCCGTCGGCGGTGAAGAAAATGCACTTTGCGGCGTCAACGAACTGAAATCCAAGATAGTTGGCTAAGATTATGCTGTTCAGATATTCTCCCCTGCTGGCGGCGTAATCGCGTCCCGCACGCTTTTTGAAATTTTCGATTATTTTCTCATATTCCGCGTCAAGGCTGAGGGTAAGTCCAAGGTCACTTATTATTCCGTCAAAACGCTCAGCTATCGGGAGGAACTCGGCAGTGGCGTTTTTGCCCTCACCTACTCTGTCGTAGCAGTTGTAAAGCATATCCGTTACCTTTATGTCGTCGCTGAAGCGCTTTCCCGGAGCGGAAGGCACTACATAGCGCCTTTTTTTATCAGAGCGGATTATCTCCGCCACCTTTCTGAACTGGTTTGCGTCCGCAAGGGAGCTTCCGCCGAATTTTACCACTTTAGCCATTGGTCATGTCCTTCCTCATATATATGTCAGCGCGGGTCGTCTTTATACCGCCTGCAAAAATTGCGTACATTAAAGTATATCACAAAACAGCGGAAAATGCAACACGGAATAAAGCAAAAATAAACTTTTTCCTTTTTTCGGTATATTTTCCGTATTTCAGGCAAAACTACCGATACAAGGAAGAAAAATGCCGCTGTGACGGCAGAAGGAAAGGACAATTTAAATGAAAAAAATAAGATTTGCAAGGGTCAGGGAGGCTCTGAAAGGAAAAGGCTTCATTTTCGCCCTGATCTTAAGCGTCGCTGCGGTGGGCGCGGCTACCTATTACGCTTATGACAGCGTCACGAGCGGTTTTGGAGGAGATGTGGAAGATGACTCTCTTTTCATGGAGGTTGACAAAAATGAAGCAGAAATTCCGAAGGTCACTCCCGCAGCGACTTCAGCGGCTCCTGCCGCAGCTCCCGCAGAGACGGAAACAACTCCTGCCGAAAGTGAAACGCAGGCGGCAAATAATTTCTTTACGGCAAGATCACCGAGAACTATGCCCGCTGAAGGAGAAGTGATACAGGATTACAGCAACGGCGAGCTTGTGCGCTCCGAAACGCTGAACCTGTGGCAGACGCATGACGGCGCGGACATAGCCGCAGCCGCAGGTACCGACGTCAAGGCGGCGGGAGAAGGTACAGTCCTGAATATCTGGGAGGACGCGCTGTGGGGCGTATGCCTGTCGATAGACCACGGAGACGGGTATGTCAGCAGCTACTGCGGACTTGACATAAACGTTCCCGTAGCGATAGGTCAGGCGGTGGCCTGCGGCGACATTATCGGCAAGGTCGGCAACACTGCCGAGTGTGAGATAGCGCTTCCCTCACATATCCACTTTGAGGTGAAAAAGGACGGAAGCTACTGCGACCCTGTTGCCTTTGTTGAAAACGAATGACAGTTTCGGAAATATTTTCCGTTTTCCTCCGAATTTGACAAATTTTGCGGGACAAGCCTGTTACTATTACGGTAACGGGCTTGTTCCGCTTTCTGAGTATCTTCCCTGAGCCAAGCCTGCGCAAGGCGTAAAAAGGCGGATAAAATATTTTCAGCTAAGGGATAAGCCTACTGCTACAAAAGGAAAAGGACGAAATGAAATGACAGTGGAAATACTGGGCGGCGAAAACTATATAACAGCGGTTTTGTGCGGGGAGCTTGACCATCACACTGCCGCCGCCGCAAGGGAAATAATAGACGCAAGGCTCGAACGCGGCACTCCCGCGCTCTGCATAATAGACATGGCGGGGATAAGCTTCATGGACAGCAGCGGGATAGGGCTTATCCTCGGCAGGAAACGGGTGGCGGAAGGCTACGGCGGGCGGGTGATGATAAAAAATCCGTCAAGGTGCGCCGAAAAGGTGATAAAGCTTTCGGGGCTGCAAAGCATGGTGCTTACGGAAAAGCAGGAAAAATCAATGAAAAAGGAACAGAAAAAATGAAAACGATAAACAGCTTGAAGATGACCTTTCCCGCATTGTCCCGCAACGAGGCGGTGATAAGGAGCTGCGTCGCGGCATTCGCGGCGCAGGTCGATCCCACGATAGAGGAGATCTCCGACATACGCTCGGCGGTGAGCGAAGCGGTCACTAACTCCATTGTCCACGGCTACAAGGACGGCGCGGGAGAGATAGCGGTGACGCTGAAGCTCACCGAGGATAACTGTCTTTACATAAAGATCTCGGACAAAGGCTGCGGGATAGAGGACGTTGAAAAAGCTATGGAACCGCTTTTTACCACCGCTCCCGAGGGAGAACGGGCAGGTCTCGGCTTCGCAGTGATGGAGGCGTTCACTGACGATCTGAAGGTCAGGAGCGCCGTGGGGAAAGGCACATCAGTCACTATGAAAAAGAAGATAAGCTCCAGATATGAATAAGCTTGACGATAAATTTGTTCAAAGCAATCTGGGACTCGTACATTCCATCGCCGCCCGTTTCCGCGGGCGCGGTATAGAATATGAGGAGCTTTTTTCCGCGGGCTGCGAGGGTCTGGTCAAGGCGGCAAGGGGTTTCGATGAGGAAAGAGGGCTTAAATTTTCCACCTATGCCGTTCCCGTGATAATGGGAGAAATAAGGCGGCTGTTCCGCGACGGAGGCGCCGTAAAGGTGAGCCGCGGTCTGAAGGAGCTTTCCCTCAAGGTCATACGGGTACGGGAACAGCTCAGAAAAAAGGGGACCGAGCCGAGGCTTTCCGATATCGCAAATGAGCTGGGCATAACCGTTGAGCAGGCAGGCGAGGCCGTCGCCGCCGCAGTTCCGCCAATGTCCCTTACAGAAGCGGACGATGAGGGAGGAGAATTTGACATTCCCGCTCAGCCCGAACAGATAAAGCTCACCGAACATATCGCGCTTCAGCAGTGCCTTGCTTTGCTTGACGAAGAGGAACGGCGGCTGATATTCATGAGGTTCTGGGAAAACAAGACGCAAAGTGAAGCGGGAAAGCTTCTCGGTATGTCGCAGGTACAGGTGTCAAGAAAGGAAAAGCGGGTGCTTCAGAAGCTCCGCGAGCTTCTGAACGGCTGACAGAACGGCTTTGCGAAACGCAACTGCGCAAAAAGCCGTTTTTATATACAAAAGGCTTCGGAATATCCTTCCGAAGCCTTTCTGGTCATATTAAGGTATCTTTCACGCCGATCTTGACAGCCAGATATGAGCCACGTCCAGAGCGTCGTAAAGTCCGTTTCTCTCGCAGCTTTTCTTTACAGTCTCGCTGGCGTCGGCGCCCTCTGTATTAGTCAGCATAAGCAGCACTCTCACCTTGTCTGCCACCTGAAGCCCGTTCACTTCCCTTGTGGTGAGGATCTGAAGCGCAGCCACCGTTTCATCGCTCATATTGCCGTAAAAGATCTGTTTTCCGCTGCGGACAAGAGGAAGTCCCTTATAAGTTAAATATTTTTGCTCCGCCATGGTCATATTCTCCTTTTCCTTTAATAATTCTGTATTATCTCTCCGCCGTCTAAAAACGCCTGCGCGTTCTCGGTAAGACGGGTCTGATAGTTCCACTTTGTCTTGAACATATTAACGCCGTTTATGGCGATTATTACCTTTCTGTCATCGGTAGATGAATAAAGCGTCACTACGTCGGGTTTGCGCCCGTCCTCGTAGTTGTAGCTGAATTCGGCGATAAAATCGCCCTTTGCCTCGTCGGTATACATCTCCTCGCCGCGGCAGGCGATAAGGAACTGGTAAAATGCGCGGACAAGGTCGCCGTCAACTTCCTTTCCGTCCATATACATAGCGTTTTCTTCGTTGGTGCCTGTTATTTCTATGGTAAAGTCGCGCTCATCATCGCGGTAGCTTACGCTTTCAAGGTCGTATATATAAGGCATCAGGAACATCTTGGACATATAGTCGCCCAGCTTCATATTCACCCAGATAAGCGTTGACGGGTCAAAAATATAGATGACGCCCGGCACCTTGTTGCTCATGCCGTAATAACCGACTACCTCGGTGGTGGTTATACCCGACGCTTCATCGGTGACCTCCTCCGTGATGGCGTCGCCGATATACAGACGGTATATAACGTCCTCCACAAGCTCATCGACCTCGCAGAACGGATCGTCAAGTCCCGTTGCCGCAAGAGTTTCGTCCGTCACTTCAAGATATGCGGCTTTGCTTGCCTGAAGTCCGAAAATGCCGTACAAAAATTCCGTTCCTGTGGTAAGGTCAAGGTAAATATCAGTAGGCGATGTAAAAGCATGTGTATATACCTGTATGCTGTCGCTGCCCTCGGGGACTTCGGGAAGTATCTCCAGAACTATCGGCTTTTCCATATCCTTTCTTGTGACGGTTATCTTCAGTATGTCGGGAGCGGCTTCGTTGTCGTATGAAGGCATTACGACCGTCTGTACAAAAGACATCTCGTCATTTTCTATAAAATCGCTGAGAAGGTATGTGTAGTAGGAATAAACCGTGTTCCCGCCCTCTATCATGACATAGTTCGCGGAACCGCTGGTAACTACGTCGCCGATAAGAAGGGTGAGGCTGCCGTTTTCAAAATCCGCCGTGACTTTTGCCTGCGGGTCGTCAAGACCGTACTGAGAAAGGTCAGCGGGATTTTCCTCTATCACCGAGCGGGCGGTCATATTTGTTATATTTTTCGCAAGAGCCTGAAAACCGCTCTGGTCAAGAAGCGCCTTGTCGATACTGCTTCCGTCCAGTATCCATTCGGAAGCGCCGTCGTTTTCACTAAGTGAAACAGAATATTTTCCCAGCGTGTTTTCCACCTGTATTTTACGGACATTTCCGCTTACCTCATCAGGCTGCATCAGCAGCGCGGGGTCAACGGTGGTGGTAGCGGCGCCTGTCTGCTCTTCATTTTCTTCTTCCGACGGCGGAGCGGTAAGAGTGAGCAGCAGTATAACAAGCGCCAAGACCGCCAGCCCTATCACAGAGAAAAGAATTATTCTGAAATTCTTGCTTTTAGTGTTTATCTTCATAGATCGTCCTTTTCAAAGAAATATCAGCGGCGTTTGCGGCGGATTATCACAACTATTCCTGTTATTATGACCACAACGGGAATTACTATCGCAAATACTATACCCGCAAAATTTTTCTGAGAACCTGTTATCTCGTAGGTGGTGACGCCGAACGCCTTGGGCGTTACGCTAACCTCAAGCTCGTTTCCGCTGGAAACGCCGAAGATGTTGAGAACGATGTCGGCGTTGTTGAGCGAAGGAGCGGAAAGGAAGGTCTCGTCCATGAAATACTGTCCGCTTATAACGAATACACGGCTCACATGAGGGTCGAGCTGTTCGTAGAAGGTCTTTCTTGACTCGGCAGCCACAACGTATTCTCCTGTCTCGTCAGCACTTGAGCTGTCCCAGTCTCCCATGTCAAAGGGAGCTATGACCGCGCCGCTGTATGAAGAAATTATGGGAGTGGTCACATAAATGCTGTATTCGTCAAAAAGAATGTTTATGGGCTTCATTCTGTCAGCCTGAGTCACCTTGGTGGAAACGTCGATGTCCTTGGAATATTCGCTTTCTTTAAGCTGGAACACCTGATATGTGGGAGAAGCTTCATAGCCGTATTCAGGGCTTTTTTGATAAACATATCCGCTTCCGAGGGACAGTCCCCATTCCTCAAGGTACTCGTTCAGGTTGGGCAGAACGTCCTCCTGAGCGGAAGGAACATACATCATGTTCTTGTCGTAACGGCCGTTGTTGTCAAGCCACATATCTATCTTGCTTATGTCGTCGTTGCTGTAATCGTAAATGGGAGCGAACAGGATAAGGTAATCTATGTCCGCGTCTATTTTTTCAACTGTGGTTATGTCAACGGTCTCAACGATATACGCGTTGTTCTTCAGCAGGTCGCTGAAAGCTTCGGGAGCGGATTCCGCTCCGTATCCCAAAACAAACGCCACTCTCACGGGATCCACGTTGGTCACGTTCATAACGGCGGCAAGAAGGCACTGCTCCGCAGCGGCGTAATACTCCACCGAACCGTAGCCCATCTGGCTGTAATAATAATACTCCTCATAGCTCACCTCGGAGCTTTCTCCCGTCGTGGGATTGTTGAAGTAGTATTTGGGCGAGAGGTATTCCTCCTGGGTTATCACGACAAATCTGCCCGTTGAGGCGGATTCGACGATTATGCTGCCCATAGTGAGGGTCTGACCGTACTTTGAATAGAACGTGGGGTTCTCGTCAAGGTCGAGATACTGTATGGAAAAGCGGGGATTTGAGTTGGCAAAACGCTTTGCTATCTCGCTCACCTGCTTATAATACTCGTAAGTATTTTCAAAAGCCGTTTCCTCCGCGGTGACGATTATGGAAACGCTGTCGTCGACTCCCGCAAGATATTCCGCGGTGCTGTCCTCTATCGTGTAGTAGGCCTTATCCGACAGGTCGGCTGAAATATCGAACCTGTCAAGCACCATATTGAAGATAACGTTTATCAGAACGACTGCCGCCACGAAAATGACGGTGAACACAACGGACAAAGCGCCGTGTCTGAGGCGTTTGCCTTTGCCTGACGGCTGCTTTTTCTTTTTGTCCTGCTCCGCTGAAGAGGCAGCGCTTACGTCCGCGGAAGATACGGAGGTCTCTTCCGCTTCGGCAGGTTCTGAAGCCTCGTCCGATACCGAGGCTTTCTCCGCTTCAGCCGCTTTCAGCTCCTCTTCGTTTATATTGTTGTTTTCATTGGTTGTATTGCTCATTATGAATATCCTTCCTGAAAGAAGTAGTTATCTCGTGTTTTAAGCCCATCTGCGCTTTTCCAACACTCTGACCGTCAGGAAAATGAAGATGAACGCAACGCTGACGAAGAAGAAGATGTTGGAAAGGCTGAAAATGCCCAGTGTGAACTCATAGTAGCGGGAATAGAAAGAAAGGGAGTAGAAAAAGTCCTGCAAAAACTTGAAAGGCATTACCGAGGCAAAGGAATCCACAAGGATAAACGCGATGTTTATGCCGATGCTTCCCACAGCGGCTATCATCTGATTTTCCGTCAGGGTGGAAACGAAAAGCCCCGAAGAAATGCACAGGGAGCCGAGCAGCAGCATTCCCACGATATTGCCCCAGATTATGGTCCAGTTTATATCGGCGAAAAAGCTGAGCATGATCCCGTATACCACGAAGATAAAAACACAGATAAGCAGAATGACAAAGGCGGAGAGGAATTTCCCCATCACAAGGCGGGGAAGGCTGACAGGTGAGGTCAGGAGGAGCTGGTCGGTCTTCTGCCTGTTTTCTTCCGCCATAAGTCGCATGGTGAGTATCGGTATCATTATCAGCATGACAAAGAACATTCCGATATATACAGACGACATATCGGTAGACTGGCTGTACAATGTGAAAAGGTAAAGGAAAACGCCTGAGAACAGGTAAAACACCGCTATGAAAACATATCCCAGCGGAGAAGTAAAGTAGGATAAAAGCTCGCGCTTCATTATTGCCAGCATTTTTATTTTCCTCCTTTTCCGTGCTTGTCAAGCGTTGCTTCGTATTTTTCAACATCACCGTAGGTGTCGCCTGTGGTGAGCTTCAGGAATATCTCCTCAAGGGTAAGCTCGTTGGACTTCATCATAAGTATGGGATAGTTCCTTGAGGACAGCTTCTTTGATACCTCGCGGCGGATATCCTTGCCCTGAGCCGCTTCAAGAAAGTATTCCCATACGCCGGGCTCAGCTTCGCGGTTCACATGGACGTGTTCCATTCCGGGGATAGAGGACAGGAGCTTTCTTATTTCCTCGCTGTTGCCCTCTGCTCTTACAACAAGCTTATGGTCGGAGGAAAGGTTTCGCGCAAGAGCGTCTGTGGTGTCGTTCGCAACTATGCTGCCGCTGCTTATTACCACTATCCTGTCGCATACCGCCTGCACTTCGGGGAGAATGTGGGAGGAAAGTATCACCGTGTGGTGCTTTCCAAGGCGCTTTATCAATGTTCGTATCTCGATTATCTGCTTGGGGTCAAGACCGACCGTGGGCTCGTCCAGTATCAGCACTCCCGGATTTCCTACCAGTGCCTGAGCAAAGCCCACGCGCTGCTGATAACCCTTTGAAAGATTGCGGATAAGGCGGTTCTGCACGTCGGTTATCTTCACAAGTTCGCATATCTCCGCCAAATGGCTTTCACGGGGGAGCTTGCTCTTTTTCAGCTTGTAAACGAAGTTCAGATACTCTTTCACCGTCATATCGCCGTAAACAGGCGGCTTTTCGGGGAGATAACCTATGCACTTCTTTGCGGCGATAGGGTCCTCAAGCACATCGATACCGTTTATAAGCGCTGTTCCCGAAGTAGAGGAGATGTAGCCTGTCAGCATATTCATAGTGGTGGATTTTCCTGCGCCGTTGGGACCCAGAAAACCAAGTATCTCCCCTTCCTTGACGGAAAAGCTGATATTTTTGACAGCCGTTTTGCTTCCGTACTGTTTGGTAAGATTTTTTACCTCTATCATTTATTTTTTCCTTCCCGCCGTTAAACGGCGATGATCTCATCAGAATTATTTTATCATGTTAAAGTGACAGCAAGGTGATTGTTGCCTGACATTTTACTTCTTGCCCGCGGCGGCTTTTTTGTCCTCGGAAAGCTGCTTTTTCAGCTCGTCAAAGCCGCTGAACTTCCGTTCCTCCCGCATATAGCCGCAGAGAGAAACCAAAACCGTTCTGCCGTACAAATCCCCCTCAAAGCCGATGATGTGCGTTTCCATAACAGGGCGGCGTATCTCCCCTTTTTCAAGGGTCACAGTGGGGCGGACGCCTATGTTGGTGATCGAGGGATATTCCTTTCCCTCGGCGGAGGTTATGCTTTTGTAAACGCCGAATTTCGGCACCGCCATTCCGTCGGGGATAAGCTGATTTATGGTGGGAAAGCCCATTTTCCTGCCGTTTTTCTTGCCGTGTACCACCTCCAGCGAATAGGTCAGCTCGTAGCCTAAAAGCTCGTTCGCCTTTTCAATCTCGCCGCTTTTTATCAGCTTTCTTATCAGGGTGGAGCTTACCGTTTCGCCGTTTATCCGAACGGCGGGGACTACGCATACTTCTATTCCCAAAGGCTGACAAAGTCTGCGCAGGGCGTCTGCGTCCGCCTGACCGCCCTTTGCAAAGCGAAAGTCGTAGCCGCAGGAAACAAAGCCCGCATTCAGCTTATTCACAAGTATCTCGCTGACAAACTGCTCCGCCGTCATATTCTTCACGTCGTTGAAGTCGGGGGCGTAGATGTGGTCAACGCCCGCCCTGTCCAGCAAAAACAGCTTCATATCGTGGGTGATTATCTTTTCTTCCGTCTTGAATTTGGGCAAAGGGGTATTTTCGTTGAAGGTGAACACCACGGAGGGATATTCGGTTTTCATCAAAGCCTGCCGTATGACCTCGATATGCCCCAGATGCAGACCGTCAAAAAATCCCAGCGCCACCGCCGTTTTGCGGCTGAAAGCGCCATTAGCGGTAATATCTGTCATTTTGCCTCCGTAGTGATGAAGCGGCGCAGGACCTTAAGGGAATCGCCTTCCGTCCTGCCTACTCCTAAAAATGCGCCCTGTGCGCTTTCTATATAATAATTTCCGTCATAAAGGCGGTCAAGTGAAATTCTGTTTGGGTCAAGCACCACGCCGCTTAGGAACATTCTCGTCTGTACCTCGTCCAGCTTTGCCTTGGGTAATGCCTCGTACAGCTTTCCCACAGGGATAAGCAGCTGTTCCAGCTCCTCCTCAGTTTTGCCCTCAAGCTGAGAGAGCTTGTAACAGTCGCTCAGGGTGAAAATGCCTGAGCGGGTGCGGACAAGGCTTGTCATAACGGCGCCTGCGCCTGTTTTCTTTCCTATATCGCTTATCAGGGTGCGTATGTAGGTGCCTTTTGAGCAGGACACCGTCATCACGCCCTCGTTGTTTTCGTATTCGTCTATGTTTAACTCGTATATCGTAACGGGGCGGGGCTTGCGCTCCACCTCTATCCCCTGTCTTGCAAGGGCGTAAAGCCGCTGTCCGTTTACTTTTACGGCGGAATACATAGGCGGGGTCTGCATTATCTCCCCCTTAAATCCCGCCGCAGCGTCAAGCAGCGTTTTTTTATCTATTATTTTATCGCTTTGGGAAAGTATCTTTCCCGTAATATCTTCTGTGTCCGTTGTGAGTCCCAGCTTAAAGCCCGCCTTGTACGCCTTTCCCTCATCGGGGCAGAAATCGGCGGCTTTTGCGGCGTTTCCCACGAACAAGGGCAAAACTCCCTCCGCCATCGGGTCGAGAGTCCCGCCGTGACCTATCTTTTTCGTGGAGAAAATTCCCCTCGCCTTTGCCACAACGTCAAAGGACGTCCAGCCCTTTTCCTTGTAAATGCAGATTATGCCGTTCATTTCAGATTATTTATCGCATCGGTGACGGCTTTTATTATCTGCGCCTTTGCCTCCTCGGCGGTCATATGCTTGAAGGAACAGCCCGCCGCCCTGATATGTCCGCCGCCGCCGAACAGTCCGCATACCTCCTGAACGTTCACGTTGTTGGAGCGCATTGAGGCTTTCCAGCCGTCCTCACGCTGTTTCAGCACGACGCCCACCTCAACTCCCTCTATCTCGCGGGGCAGGGAGGAAATGCCGTTTATGTCCTCGCTGTCCACGCTGTTCATCAACTCTTCTGTCAGGACGACTATCGCGCCCTTGTCGTCGGCAAAAAATTCCATATCCTGCAAGACCTTTTGCTCCAGCAAAATTCTCGCCTTGGATTTCATATCGAACAGAACGTAGTTCAGCGTTCCCATATCAAAGCCGCAGTCTATCAGCTTTCCCGCCTTTTCGTGAGTAAGGCGGGTGGTGCTGCCGTATTTGAAGCAGCCTGTGTCGGTGGCTATCCCCGTGTAAAGGCAGACGGCGATATCCGCGTTCATGTCTGCGCCTAAAAGCTGTATCAGGTCGTATATTATCTCAGACGCCGCCGCGGCGGTGTCGTCAACGTAAATGTGCTTTGCAAAAGGAACGTGGGAAAGGTGGTGGTCGATAGCCAGATCCACCTTGTCGCCGTAGACCTCCTCCAATTTTCCTAAAAGCGCCTTGTCCGCCACGTCAACGGAAATTATGGTCTTTTCCTCAAACTCCTGCGGTATTACTGCCTTTTTCATATAGGAAAAACGCTGTGATAATGGGTCTGCGCAGGCTATCTTTGCCCGTTTTCCTATGCTTTGCAGCGCTCCGCAAAGGCTGTATGAACAGCCGAAGGTGTCCCCGTCGGGATTTGCATGGGAGAGAATGAGAAAATCGTCGTTTTGGCGGATAAGCTCCGCCGCTTGCTCCAGAGTGATGTTGGTGGCTTTGTTCATTGTTGAGAGATCCTTTCGCCGCTGTGCGGCTCGTGCGCTCCCGTAATGCGGGAGCATTTTTTAGTTTCTGTCCGAAATTTTTCCGTGAGCAGGATTTCAGCTTTCCTTATCCGAATCGGGCAATCCCGCTATGATGTTGTTTATCTTTTCGTAATAATCCAGAGAATCGTCCGCAATAAAGGTTATCT
This sequence comes from uncultured Ruminiclostridium sp., assembly GCA_947629925.1. GTDB lineage: Bacteria > Bacillota > Clostridia > Oscillospirales > Ruminococcaceae > Ruminiclostridium_E. The sequence goes on along the minus strand of CANRFO010000011.1, from coordinate 16,103 downwards.
CAGGCATTTTCCGCATTTTTATGCGGGCGTTTATCTGCCGCTTGAAAAAGCCCTCCGCCTTTTGCAGGGTCTTTACCGCCTCGGCGGTCTTTGCTCCGCCCATAGCGCTGACGTACACCTTGCAGTAACTCAAATCATTTGTAAGCTCAACTCTTGTGACAGTCACTATCCCTTGGGAAATGTGCTTGTCTTTAAGCTGAGTCATAGCCACGGATATTTCTCTTTTAACGTCCTCGGTGAGACGTCCGATGTTATGATTAGGCAATTGCTCACCCCCGTTTTGCAGCGTGCTCTGCGCTTTTAACTAATCTCTGTATTCTTCCAGATAATAGCACTCAAATACGTCGCCTTCCTTGATGTCGCCGAATTTTTCCAGCGAAACGCCGCACTCAAAGCCCTGCGCCACTTCCTTGGCGTCGTCCTTGAAACGCTTTAAGCCCGCTATCTTGTCGTCCGCAACGATTATGCCGTCGCGCACTACTCTTATCATAGTGCTGCGCTGGAGCTTGCCCTCGGTGACGTAGCAGCCCGCAACAGATCCTACGCCCGTTATCTTGTAGGTCATGCGCACGTCCGCCTTGCCAAGCATGACTTCCCTGTACTTGGGAGCCAGCATGCCCTTCATAGCGGTCTCAACTTCTTCTATTGCGTCGTAAATTATGCGGTAAAGTCTTATGTCAACGCCGTCACGCTTTGCGTTTTCCTGGGCGGCGGGATTGGGTCTTACGTTAAAGCCCACGATTATAGCGTTTGACGCGCTTGCGAGCATTACGTCGCTTTCGCTTACTGCGCCCACTGCGCCGTGGATAACTCTCACCCTCACCTCGCTGTTGGACAGCTTTTCAAGGGACTGCTTAACAGCTTCCACCGAGCCTTGAACGTCCGCCTTGACGATAAGGCGAAGCTCTTTCATCTCGCCCTCTTCTATCTGAGCGAACAGGTTGTCGAGAGTTACCTTCTGGTACAGGCTGAACTGAGCCTCTTTCTCCTCGAATTTGCGCTTTTCAACAAGCTCTCTCGCCAGCTTTTCGTCCTCAACGGCGGCAAAGGTATCGCCTGCGGCGGGGACTTCGCCAAGTCCCATAATTTCAACAGGAACGCTGGGTCCTGCCTCTTTGATGGAGCGTCCCGTGTCGTCACGCATAACGCGAACGTGTCCCACAGCGGTGCCTGCGATGATAACGTCGCCTGCGTGGAGCGTGCCGTTCTGCACGAGCAAGGTCGCGATAGGACCTCTGCCCTTGTCCAGTCTTGCCTCGATTACTGCGCCCTTTGCAAGGCGGTCGGGATTTGCCTTAAGCTCCATAACGTCGGCGGTAAGGTTTATCATTTCAAGCAGGGTGTCCATTCCCTCGCCCGTCTTTGCGGAAACGGGAACGCAGATAACGTCGCCGCCCCATTCCTCGCAAAGCAGGTCGTGTTCGGTAAGCTCCTGCTTTATCTTTTCGGGATTTGCACCCGGTTTATCCATTTTGTTTATGGCTACGATTATGCTTACGCCTGCGTCCTTGGCGTGGTGGATAGCCTCAACGGTCTGGGGCATTATGCCGTCGTCGGCGGCAACTACCAGCACCGCTATATCCGTTATCTTGGCTCCTCTGGCTCTCATAGCGGTAAACGCCTCGTGTCCGGGGGTATCCAGGAAGGTGATGTCCCTGCCGTCAACCTTAACTCTGTAAGCGCCGATGTGCTGGGTAATTCCTCCCGCCTCTCCTGCGGCAACGTGGGCGTTTCTGATGTAGTCGAGGATAGAGGTCTTGCCGTGGTCAACGTGTCCCATAACAACGACTACGGGGCTTCTGGGCTGGAGATTGTCCTCCTGATCCTCTTCCTCCACGAACAGGCGTTCCTCGATGGTGACTATCTTTTCCTTTTCCACCTTTGCGCCCAGCTCCTCCGCTACAAGCGCGGCGGTGTCAAAATCTATGGTCTGGTTTATTGTACACATCTCGCCCAGTTTCATCAGCTGCTTTATAACCTCGGCGGCGTTCACCTTAAGCCTTGAAGCAAGCTCGGACACAACTATCTCGTCGGGGATAAGGACTTTAAGCTGCTGCTTTCTGGCTCTTTCCAGTTCAAGACGCTTCAGCTTCTGAGCCTCGGTCTCACGCACGTTCTTGTTGCCGTACTGACCCTTTTTCTGGCGGCTCTTCTGCTCTATCTTCTGCTTTCTGCCTGAAAAATCGCCTCTGCCCGAAGTCTGAGTGGCTATGGACTCGTACTTTTCGTTGTACTTGTCAAGGTCAACGTAGCTGCCCCTTGTGTCAACGTGCTTGGTGACCTGCTCGCCCCGCTTCTGCTCGGTATTTTCCTTTTTCTCCTTGCGCTTGGCGACAGGCGGCTCGTTGGTCTTTATGGTGCTGATGTCCACCTTGGCGGCAGGCTGCTTGGGCAGTATCTTGGGAGTTTTCTCCTTTTTGGGCGGCTGGGGCTTTTCAGCAGGCTTTGCTTCCTGCTTGGGCTTTTCAGGTTTGGGAGCAGGCTTGGGCTTTTCGGCAGCCTTTTGCTCGGCGGCCTTCTTTGCCGCTTCCTCAGCCTTTTTAGCCTCCTCGGCGGCTTTCTTTGCAGCGGCGGCTTTCTTGGCTTCCTCTGCCTTTTTAGCCTCCTCCGCCTTTTTCTTCTCCTCAGCCTTCTTAACCTCTTCAGCAGCTTTCTTTGCCGCTTCTTCAGCTTTTTTTGCTTCCTCGGCTTTGGCGGCGCGTGCCTTATCTCCCTCGGCGAAATACTCGTCGAAGTTCTTTACCTGATTGTCCTGAGTCAGTTTGTCCAGAATGATGTCCAGCTCCTCGCCCACGAAGGTGGAGCCGACTTTTTTCTCAACTCCCGTGTACTGAGAAACTATGCCGATAAGGTCGGCGGGAGCGCTGTTAAGGTCCTTTGCGAAATCTCTGATTTTTGCTTTGTTGCTTTCCATTAAATATCCCCCAAGAATAAGTAGATATGATTTTTTGTTTTTATAGCTTTTCGCAGTCTTTGGCGAAGGACTTCCAGAAGCCCTCGTCCGTGACGGCGATTATCCCCGTTTTCTTTCCCAGTATCGCCCCTGTTTCCTCCATACCTGCGGGGAGAACGGCGATCTCAAGGCGGGAACAAAATTTATCTCTTAAAAATAATATTTCCTTTTTGGATTTTGGTGACAGGTCGCTTGCAAGAAAAATCCCACAGACCTTTGAGGACGGGTCTTTAATTTCCCTTTCAACCGCGTCGAAGCCCGTTATGAGAACGTCCTTTTTCTTCATAAGTCCAAGAGTTGAAATATTCATCTTTATTCTTCCTCGGTTATTATTTCCTGCTTCAGCCTGTCGTACACCTCGTCGGGAATTTTGCATTTGAAGGAGCGCTCGAAGGCTTTTTTCTTCACCGCTTTTTCAAAGCAGGCAAGGTCTTTGCAGATATAAGCGCCTCTGCCCGACTTTTTTCCTGTAAGGTCAAGGGAGATCTCTCCCTCCTTGCTCCTTACTATGCGGAGCAGTCCCTTTTTCCCCAGCATTTCCTCACAGCCGAGGCATTTTCTCATAGGTACTTTCTTTTCCAATGCCGTTCACCGCTCCTCAGCCCTCGAAAAATCCGCTTTCGGGCTTTATGTCTATCTTATAGCCTGTGAGCCGTGCCGCCAACTTTGCGTTCTGTCCCTTGTTTCCGATGGCAAGGGAGAGCTGATTGTCGGGAACAAGCACAGTGCAGGATTTTACGCCTTCTTCTGGTATCTCCACGCTCAGCACGTCGGCGGGCTTTAACGCCTGCTTTATGAACTCGGCGGGATCGTCGCTGTAAATTACTATGTCTATCTTTTCCCCTTTAAGCTCCTCGCAAATCTTGGATATCCTGCTCCTCTGAGGACCTATGCAGGCGCCGAGAGCGTCCACGTTGGGGTCGTTGCTGATGACCGCCATTTTACTGCGCTGTCCCGGCTCGCGGCTGATGGACTTTATCTCCACTATCCCCTCATAAATTTCAGGGACTTCTATCTCAAACAGACGCTTTATAAGATCTCTGCTGATACGGCTTATCTTCAGCATCGGGCGGCGGTCGGCGGCGGAAGCTCCGCTGACATAGACCTTTATCATATCTCCCTCACGGAGATCGTCGGCGGGGAGCTGTTCACTGCGGAACAGAGGCACCTCGGTCCCTTTTATCTCCACCATCGCATTCTTCGTGGCAGGCTCGACTCTGGTAACGCGAACGGTAACGGCTTCGTTCTGTATCTCGCCCCACTGCTCGACCAGCTTGCTGCGCTCCACGTCCTTTATGCCCTGCTTCATGACCTGCTTGGCGGTCTGGGCGGCAATTCGTCCGAAATGCTTCGTGTCGAGAGGTATCGTACACATATCGCCCGCTTTAAGCTTTTTATCATATTTTTTTGCTTCGGTGATCGTTATCTGGTTTGCCTCGTCCTCAATATCCTTAACGACCTCTTTTTGCAGCGCAACGCCGAATTTTCCCGTTTCGGAGTCTATGTCAAACTTTATGTTCTCGCTTCTGGGGTATTCCTTCTTAACGGCGATGGTGACAGCGGTCTGTATCTTTTCGATAAGCACCTCCGGCTCAATGCCCTTTTCCTTGGCGAGCAGTGTCAGAGCCTCAAAAAAATCATGCTCGTTTATGCTCTCGTTTTTCTTTGCAGCCATTTTCGGTTTTCCTCCGTTTACGTTATTATATTTCTTCAGGCTCGGCGTTTACTTTTATGCATTTTGAAAGTTTAAGCGTTTCGCCGTTTACCGTTATTTCGTTTTTTTCTTCGTCATAGGCTTCCAGTATCCCTGTGACATACCGTTCGCCGTTTTCCGCCTTGACCTGCGCCTGAACGCCTGTTCCTATGCTGACGCGGAAATGCTCAGGCTTTCTAAGCCGACGGTAAAGCCCCGGCGAACCTGCTTCCGCCACGTCGATGAGGGACAGGCAGGACAGTTTATCTATCTCCTTGTTTATCGGCTCGCTTATCTCTTCGCATTCATCGGTGTCTATCCCGCCCTCAGGCTTGTCGAACAGCACCCGAAGATACCACAGCGCGCCCTCTTTCTCGAACACAACGTCCCACAGCTTATAGCCGAAACGCTCTACTACAGGAGCGACTCTTTCGAGCGCTTCCCTTTCCACCGCTTCCGCTTGGTTTCGTTTTCCGCCTTTTGGCTTTGCCATATTTTCTCTCCGAATTTCGTATTGTTTCATATAAAGACTAAAGACTGAGCTCACTCAGTCTTTAGTCTACCTTATTCTACCTTAAAGCATTATACTCCGTTTTTTTCCTTTTGTCAATACTTTTTTGGCAATTTTACGCAAATTCATCTTGACTAAAGGAAAAATATGTGCTATACTCTTTTTTCGCAGGGAGCTGATATTTTCGGCTGAGAGGAAACGGATCGACGTTTCGACCTATTGACCTGATTCGGATAATGCCGACGTAGGGAAAATACTTTATCGCTGTTAAGCCCTGTATTTGTTTACAGGGCTTTTTTATGCTTTTCCTGCAATTTTCAAAACAAAAAGAAAGGAAAAAACAAGAATGAACAAATCATTAAGACTTACGGAATCCGCCGTAATGCTGGCTCTGGGCTTTGTACTCAGCCTTGTGAAGGTGATAGATATGCCCTTCGGCGGCTCTGTCACCGCGCTGAGCATGCTGCCCGTCATCATCATCGCTTACCGTTATAAAACGGTGTGGGGGCTGTTCGTGGGCTTTACGGCAAGCCTGCTGCAAATGCTCATGGGCATGAAAAACCTTACATACGGCACCAGCGCAGGCGCTGTGATAGCCATAATCATGCTTGACTATGTTCTGGCGTTCACCGTTATGGGTCTGGGCGGAATTTTCAGAGGAAAGATAAAGGATCAGGGCGTTGCCCTTGCTGCGGGCGCACTTGTCGCCTGCGTACTGCGCTTTATCTGCCACGTTATCTCAGGCTGCACAGTCTGGGCAGGCGTTTCCATTCCCGACACGGACGGTCTGCTTTACTCTCTGGCGTATAACTGCACCTACATGATACCCGAAACGCTTCTGACCGTTGTGGGAGCATATTTCGCAGGAAAAGTCCTCACTCTCACCGAACAGCAGGTAAAGCGTGTTCCCGCTGAGGGGAACGGTATCAGGAACGTCATCATATCTATCCCCACCGTGCTGGGTATCGTTGTGGCGTTTGCGATCATCTGCGGTATGATGCAGGCTGAGGAGGGCGGATTTGATATTACCGCTCTTACGCAGACGGATATTTACGACTGGATCGGCGTTATTGTTATCGTTGCGGTGGGCGTGCTTGCCTCTGTGGCGATAAAGATGTTTGCGTTCAAGGATAAAAAGGAAGTATTTTTAAAAAGCACCGAACTCCACAGTGTCGAAACAGGAAATGAACCGCACAATATTAAACAAAATGCTCCAAAATGTCCTACTTGTGGCTCTACTAACATAATATCATTATCAGCTTCAAAAAGAATATCCCATGCCTTTGCATTCGGTCTTTTTAGTAAAACAGCGCGTTCTCAATTTGAATGTCAAGACTGTCATTATAAATGGTAATTTATTGGTTAAAAGCAGAAATGTAAACTTAAGATTGTTTTGAATTAATATAAAACTAAAAAGCAGTACAACAAGATGTGGTACTGCTTTTTATATAGTAATGAATCATTACTAAAACTACACTATAAATATTTCATCAATGTTTCTTTTTTTATTTTATCCCCGCCTGTTCGCAAAGCTGAGTCAAGATCGTGTAATACGCCTCAGGCATCATGTGTATGCCGTCCTCGGTGGCATAAACGGGATCCATGCCCTCGCCGCCGTTTTTGAGATAAGTCGACGTGTCTATATAAAGTCGGGTGGAACGTCTGTCCGCAAGTCGGCGAAGCCGATCGTTCAGCGCGTCGATCTCGCTGTTGTAGCAGAAATTGCTCTCGGCGGAAATGGGAGAAACAGACAAAATGTATATCCTTGCATAAGGGCATTTTTGTTCCGCGTCCTTCAGTATCTTCTCATAATAATCCTCATACTGTTCGGGAGAAACAAGGTTCACGTCGTTTATTCCCATTAAGAAAACAAGATTCTGCGCGCCGTTCTTTTTCAAGGCGTCAATGGGGCCCAGCTCCTCGCCGTCCACCTCGAAGGTAAAATCATAGATGTTACGCGCAGCTCCTCCCATAAGTCCGTAGCAGTTCCTGCTCTCTATGAATCCGTAAAGGCGGAGGGAGGAACAGGTGCTGTCACCAATGAAGGCGCAGGAATTTATAAAGGTTATCTGAGAAGGAGTGAACTGCTCTGTGAGCTTTTCGTTATTGTCGGGGTCGTCCTCTGGATTTTCAGGCTCGGTATATTTTACCGCCACAGCCGTATGCGTAAGGGTATTGAATGTTATCTTGTGTCCGAGGGCGGGGTCGGTAAAGGTCACTCCGCATTTGTAGGAAAATTCCGCCGACGTGTCGATATTCGGCGCGTCCTTCACAAAAAACGCGGGCGCTATCTCATAAGGCACGAGCTGTGCTTCCCCTGCTGCAGTCGTGACGGTCTGCGAGGCGGGAAGACCTAAGTCGCAGGAAAAGAACGCGGTCCTATATGACTCTTTTTCCTTGTCATAAGCTTTATACTCATCGCCGAACGCAGTTCTCAGCATAAGGATATATTTTACGGAATCGTTCTGCTTTACCTGAAGTATTTTTACGGCATTCTGCAAAGTGTCCGCCCATATTATCGCCATGCCGTTTTCGTCCTTTATGTCTATTTCATGCACTGCGGTGCTGCCCTTTCGGTCGGTCAGCCTTACACAGGCACTTTCGCCTTTATACATTCCGCCGCCGTCTTCAGGCATTTCGGTTATTCCCACTATCTCAAGCTCCGCGGTATAGCCGCCAAAAGAATCAGAAGCAAGCACCGCGCTCCCGCCTATCTGCGGCTCGCCGAACACAGGCGGGGTAAACACAGGCTCTGTTTCCGATATCTCCGTATCAGCCGCGGTATCCTCGGCGGAAGAGGTAAGGTCGGCGCGGCGCTGAAGCTCGTCCACCCGCTGACAGCCCGTGAGCATGACCGCCGCGGCGGCCAGCAGGGCGGAAATTCTTTTTATATTAAAGCAAGGCATTTTTTCACCTTTTTGTATAAAAATTTTGTTTTTTTGACATTTGTTTATTATTATATCACCGAAATGCATAAAAATCAATCGTATATAATGATGTGATAAAACGGAGGCGTTCATATAACAGCAAAAACTGCGGATAAGACACGCTTTTCCGCAGTTGAAATTTTTTATTTTTTTAATATTTTTCGGCAGATAATGAGAAATGTTATCGGGCAGGGTTGTGAGTTATGATTTAAGATGATCATGCAAAAACCGACTTTATGTTCAGACAGCTCTGTCCTCCGTGCCGTATGAGATGCAACACCGCATAACATACTTCTTCTCACCTTTCTACTTTATTTCATACAGCTTGACAGCGCCTTCGCCGCATATGCTTTTACTCTGTCCGCAGGGAGATAGGGAGCGCCAAATAGCAGTCTTGTTTATATTTAAAATGCTGACAGCTTAAAACAGTATCCGTAATGGCTCTGAACTGCTCAGCGGTGCAGCTTTCGGAGCTTGATATACTTATGGCTGTGATGAACGGCTGTGAAGCCGAAAGAGCCATACGCGCATCAGACGATAAGGCGCTTGCTTCTATACCCATATGCCTTTGACGAGGACAAAGAGCAGGCGTTTGACAGCGGTACGAACGCGCACGCTGCAAAGCCGTTCAATATAAACGACCTTATGAAGCTTCTCGACGAAATATTGAATGAAAAGGACGGCGGCTCCGCGTCTTAAACAAATTTTAATTCAAGGCTTGTGATTTAAACTAAACGCCTGCTTCCTACGGTTGGGACGTATCAGCCGTATCGGAGACGGGCGTATTTTTTTTGCTTTTTTAAATTTTGTCAATCAGCTTCAGTTTTAAACAGCAAAAATTTTACCAAACTTCACAAGATACGCCAAACTTCACAAGCTTGTTGACAAGCCGAAACTCTTGTGCTAAAATGACGACATAAAGCTGATTTTGTACCGTTTTGTAAGATACTGCGAACCGTTTAAAAATTTATTGGAAAAATTTTCGCAAGATTCTGAACGGACGGCTGTTTTATCCGCTTTATAATTTGCCTTGATACAGGAGAAAACATAATGCGAAGAGATCAACTCGTAAAAACGCTTGCGTTATGTCTGCTTCCTGCTATGCTGACAGCGTGCGCTCCGTCGGAGGGATCAAATTTATCCGACGGAAGCAGCGAAGCGACGGCGGAAAACATATCGTACACAGATACCGCCGAGCCGCAGGAAAGTGTGACTTCCTCCGCTGAGGGAACAACGCTTGCAAACAGTGAGGAAGCGGAAAATACTTCTGATAGCGCGACCGACGCGCCGCAGGATAGTACGGCTGCTTCTAAAACTGAACCCCCCGAAATTGAAATAACAACAACGAAAAGCAACATTCCCGAATGGACCGAAACTCCCGCAAGCGGAGAGCTTTATGTAAACACAGACAATATTTACTCAAGGATAAAAGCTGTACAGGGAAGCGAAAAGGTGAAGCGGTACAGCTTAAACGATAAAGTGACCGTCGTGGCGAAAACAGATACAGATTACTATAAGCTGGACGACGGAACATTCATACATTGTGATTATTTATCGGAAAGCGAGGTGGTCGTGAGCACGGAAACACAAAACGAAGAAAACAGCGGCGGGGATTATACCGCGCTTACTCCCAACGGCTATGTTATCGAAAGGATAGACGGCATTACATATGTTGACGGGATAATGATAGCCAACAAGACCTATACTCTGCCGAAGGACTATGACCCCGGAATAAAGCCTGAAGCCGCCGAAGCGCTGGACGAGCTCCAGCATGCCGCGGCCGCGGAAGGGCTGTCGTTCTTCATCGTGTCGGGTTACCGTTCGTATGCAACGCAGGAATCCGTTTATGCGGGTTGGGTGGCGCGCGACGGCGTGGAACAGGCTGATACTTATTCCTCAAGGCCGGGGCACTCCGACCATCAGACGGGCTATACCTTTGACCTGAACTCGCTGGACGACAGCTTTGCCGATACGAAGGAAGGTATCTGGCTTGCGGAACACTGCGCCGATTTCGGCTTTATCATACGCTATCCGAAAGGCAAGGAGATGTATACTGGATATGTTTATGAGCCTTGGCACATCAGATTTGTTGGAAAAGAAAAAGCAAGGCTCATAACCGATTCGGGGCTGTCGCTTGAGGAATACTACGGGATCACATCGGTTTATGAATGATTTTTACATATATTTTATATGATTTTTCAGAAATTCCCCTGCTCACGAGCAAGCAGGGGATTTTCTGAATTCATTTGTATATCAATTAAATATTTTTCATTCAACGATTTAAATTTAAATAGTATTTATCATAAAATATAAAAATGCTTTAATATATTTACAAATATAAACTGTTTTCATTCAACAGAAAATTACGAATACCGATAGTTATGATCCCTGTTTCGTTTCTGCGAACGTTGATGTTGTCTTTTACCACAATGATTTTCTTGAACGAATCTCCGATACTGTTTAGGGAACGTTCTTCCTGCTCTTTCTTTTCGGGAGTATTCATAGCAAATGCAGACTGGATATAAAATTTTTCACTTCCTTTAGTGGCAATAAAATCGACCTCTAATTGTTTCTTTACTGTCTTGCTCTCACTGTTTTTCCCGAATTGCTCCACAAGACCTACGTCCACATGGAAACCGCGTATTCGAAGCTCATTATAAATAATGTTCTCCATAATATGGTTTTCTTCCATTTGTCTGAAATTAAGACGGGCGTTCCTTAACCCAACATCTTCAAAGTAAAATTTAGAAGGGGAATTTATATATCTTTTTCCTTTAATATCATATCTGGCTGCCTTGCTGACAAGAAATGCATCTATTAAATAATCGATGTATTTTTTTATTGTTTTATCACTTATAACTTTGTTCTTTATGCTTTTGAATGTGTTTGACAGCTTAAGCGGATTGGTCAGAGAACCTACCGATGACGCAAGTATATCTATCAATTCGTCAAATTCCTCATTATTGCGAATATTATGACGCTCTATTATATCTGAGAGATACACATTCCGAAAGAGAGATTTAAGATATTCAGCTTTTTCTCCCTTGTCTTCATAGGAAAGTATAAGTGGTAATCCTCCATAAGTAAAATAATCATCCCACGCTTCATCTGATGAGCCTTTGTATGACGAAATAAATTCTCTGAAAGAAAGAGGATAGACATGTATCTCATCACCACGCCCTCGAAATTCCGTAATAACATCAGATGACAGAAATCTGGAATTACTTCCTGTAACATACACATCCGCATTTCTGATATGCAGAAAGCTGTTCAGTACGTCTTCAAATTCATTAAGCAGCTGTACCTCATCGAGAATAATATAATAAATATCTCCGTCCACAATTCGCTCTTTAACATATTTCAGCATATTGTCAGGGTCACGCAGTTCTTTATTGCTGCGGTCATCTAATGCAATTTCTATAATGTGATCCTCCGCAACACCTTTTTCAGGTAAATGATTGTGAAATAAATTAAATAGCAGATATGACTTTCCGCATCTTCGAACACCTGTGACTATTTTTATCAAACCGTTTTTTCTTTACGATTTAATTTTTCTATATACATATCTCTTTTTATTATCATAGATTACGCTCCAATTTTACGAATAACTATGTTGTTACACCTTTTTTCGTAATATATTATACTATTGGAATATGTTTGTCAAGTACGATCGCTGAAAATTTCTTGTCTTACCCGCAAAACTGCCCATAATCCATATCTACCACGATCCTAACCTCATAATCACGGCTGATCTCTATCCTATCGCACAGGCCGGCAATACGGCTGCTTGTCTTCTACCGCGTGTGGATAAGGCGTAACGTCAAATACACAAAAACCCAATGTCCCGAAGAACATTGGGTTTTATATTATTCCGCATTGGCTGATTGCAGCGCCGCCTGCATAACATCATTCGGGTCCTTGTCCTCCAGCAATTGCCAGACCTTCTTCAACTGAGCCACAAACTTTTCTACTTCATCTAATTTATCGGCTCCGATCATCTGCGTTACCATATACAAAAGCTCATCGATAGTTATTTTTGTATGATCAACGATAGATTTTGCCATTGTGTAGCAGAACACGTTTTCGCTATTGGCGATTATTCCCGACGAAGAAAAACAATACTTGTAGCACTTCACATCTACCCTGACGATCGCAAAATTTTCAGGGTAGACGAAAAACATCTTTTCTTCATGTTCGCCCATCGCCGTGTTTCCTATCATAGTATCCAAGGCGGTGGTTATCAGCTTCTGGAAGCCCTGATTTACCTCATCGCCGCCTTTGAAGAACATATCTATCGCTTCTTTGATCGCATTATCGCAGCCTGCTTTAATATCTACATGCTGGCAGTTATAATATCCGATAGCCCGCTTGCCTACTACTTCGCACTCCGAAGTTCCTCCGCTGGTGAACATCGCTTTCAGCTCGGATTCAAACTGTGCGCACTTTGCCTGTGCCATTTTCTGAAGAAAGCCGAACTGTTCTTTAAGAGCCTGATCCTGTTCGGTCTTTCCTGTTATTTCATTGATCTTGTCTACAATTTTTGCCATATCATTGCTCCTGTCTTATTTATTTTATAGCCGGCTACATAACCATTATACGGTCAAGCCTTTGTTAATATGAAACTTATTTTCTTCCTCCTTTTTTTGAAATTAAAAAGCCTGTGACTGACCTTTCGGTTATGAGAGAGCATTCACAAGCTTTCTGCACATATTTAACAAAAAATTGCAGTGGAGAGTTCAGATCCACTTTTTTGCCGAAAATATCTACGGTACACACATCCCGTCTTTTACAGAATTTATGCCCGCAAACGGCTTTGCGCAGCCAATCACGGGCATAATATCTTTTTGGGTAGTGAACATAAAAAATACGCTCCCGCGTGATGGGAGCGTATTGAGTGCAGCGTCACGCTGCTGTGATATTGTGAAGAAAAAGATTTGAACCACCATTTGGATTTCTGAATGACAGCGTCTCTTTTCTTGATTTTATTATTTTTCATTTTTCCGATTTAGATCTCTTTAATGTCCATTTTGAAACATAGACTGTTCTACCGTAAAACCTCATTGGAAAATGAACCATAACAAAACACCTACTGATGTTCAAAACATAGAGGTTCATTTTTCGGCAGGTGTCCGCTTCACTCCAATCGGTTCTTTTTCTTCTTTGCGTTCAGAGTCTTGCGATGTTCGGAAAGCAACTCGCTTTGACGGTGCGGCCAATATTTTGGAAAAGCAAGCAGGATTCGATATTTCTGACGGCTGATTTTGAAAGCCGAATCCTCGAAATGGGTATCTTACCATCAGATTTATCCGATAGAATCTGTACGATAAATGAATTTTACCTGCCCGTCCATATCCTCGCTTGCGCCTGCAAAATTCTTATAGTGCAGGGACACGTCTCTTGTCGCACGGAATCTGGTCATTAGTCCGTCCAGATCGCCGTCCACAGCATCTACCAGCTTTTGAATGCCTTCTTCGTTAAATTCTTTTAATCCATCGGAAAGCTGCATAGCACCGTCACGAAGCCGGGTAATCCCGTCCACCAGAGCGGGCGTTCCGTTTTTCAGTGTAAGGATTCCATCGTAAAGCTCAGAAGCTCCCGCAGAGAGCTCGGAAGTACCTGCCTTTAGGTCATCTGTTCCGTCCTTCAAAGCCCCTGCCCCTGCCGCAGCGTCAAAAACACCTTCTGTATAGCTTTGCAGACCGAGATAAAAGGCATTATAGCTGTCAAGGGACGATTTGAGTGCAATGACCGATTTTGCGCCCTCCGCAGCGGCGGCAAGCTGTGCCTGCACCTCGTCGGAAGCCATTTGTTCAGAGATAATCTTCTGAATCTGCAGCTCTGTCTGCTGTGCGATTGTCTGCCCCACGGCATCGCTTTGCATTTGTTCGCTCACATTTGCGGCAATGGTATCCTGAATCGGCCCAGTTGCCATTTGCGTGTCTACCCCCGCCTGAATCTGCTGAAGTATCTGCTCGGACTTCATCTGCTGTTCTATCGCAGCTTCTATTTTCTCCTGTGTTTCTTTATCTATCTGACCGGCGGCAACGGCGGCATCATAAGACGCTTTATCCTTATGTAGCACAGACTGAATGACCTGCTCTGCTACAGTATTCCGAACGACTTCGGTCACCTGTAATGTCACTTCCTCTTTGACAGCTGCTGTGACCTGTGCGGTGACTTCCTCCTGAACAGCCGCCGTGACCTGCTGTGTAATCACGTCTCTCTGTGCTTCCACGGCTGCCGTTACTTGGTTCAGTGCCTGCTCATATACGGCGTTTTCGTCCAGCGACGCAATTACGCCGTTCAAAACCTGCGCATAATTTTCCACCGTTAAAGTCGGAACGTCCAGTCCTGCGGCTGCAAGCTGTGTGTTCGCCGTGGAGAGCAGCGTATCAAATACCTGTCCGGCTCCTCCGTTTAAGGCGTCATTGTTGGACGCAAGGGTATTCAACCCTTCGCTTAGTTCCGCCGCTCCGTTTTGAAGCTCGGCGGCTCCTGAATCCAAGCTGTTTGCTCCGTTTTTAAGGCTTTCCGCCCCGACAGCAAGCTGATCTATCCCCTCCACCAGCACGTTGGATTTTTCAAGTAATGTGGCTATTCCCTCATAAAGCTGCGAGGAACCGTCTAAAAGCTGATCCATAGCGCTTGTCAGTTCATCCATTGAAGTGCTAAATTCTGAAACAGAATCCAAGTTGTCAACGTCAAATTCATTGAAAAGCCGGTTTGCGGCAAGCGTCACCGTCATATCAAGCTGAAAATTGCTGGCATCTGCGGTGATCTCTACATAGTCGGGAATTTCCAGTTTGTCTTTGGAGATCGCAAGGTCTTCCTGCAGACCCGGAAAGGCAATTCCAATAACAGCGGTGCGGCTGCCGTCATTGATAAGCTTACCGTTCGTAACCTCTACATTTGTAAACACATCATCAGGGAGCAAAGCGCCTGTCAGCATGGCAAACGGGACATAGATCTTCTCCTGCTTGCCGTCGATCTCTACAGTTTCATACTGCTTGTTCTGATAGTCAAAGCGAATAGTCACCCTGCCGCTCTTTCCGACCAGATCGTCTGCCGAGATGGGCTTTCCGTCCAGCTTATAGGTAACAGACAGGTCAACAGGAAGCTCTTTTTCGATATTGCCCTGATAGTAAATGTCATTGCCTTCGGCGTCCCATACACGCACGTTGTCGCCGTTCATAGTATAGGTTTCATCGCCCCTGACGTTTTCTACGTCTGTCAGTTCGGATTTATCGCTCACCGCAGCATTACCAAGGGAGTTTTTGATCCAATCGCTGACAATGATTTTCTGAACGGAGCCGTCAGCGCCTGCAAGAACATAAACGGTCTCGTCTTTTGATATGTCGGCGCCGTTGTCATCTTCGGCGGTAGTTTCAGTTTCGTGTTTCTCTTGATCTTCGGGTTCATCTCCGTCGGAATTCAGAGCAAAGGCAGTCGCTGTTATACCGCTCACCGCCAAAAGTGCACAAAGGCAAAGCGCGGTTATTTTAGTCTTTTTCATTTCAAAAATACCTCCTGTTCGGTTTTATTTTTCTTTTTCATTCCAAGCGTAGTTGCGCAAATGACCTTATCCAGCAGGAGCAAAAGCGCAGGAAGGATAAAAATGACGCAGAGCATACTGATGACAGCGCCACGGGCGAGCAGCATACAAATGGAGCTTATCATATCTACCTTTGAGTAGAGCGCCACGCCAAAGGTGGCGGCAAACAATCCAAATCCCGAGACTAATATGGAGGGGATCGACGCAGTAAGCGCTGTTCTCACGGCCTCCCTTTTGTCCTGCCCGCTTATTCGTTCCGACTTGTACCGTGTGGTCATCAATATGGCGTAGTCCACGGTAGCGCCAAGCTGTATGGTGCTTATGCAGATCGGCGCAATAAACGGCAGGCTTTGCCCCAGGTAATGGGGTAACCCTAAGTTGATGAAGATCGCCAGTTCAATGACCGAGATCAGAATAAACGGTAAAGAAGCACTGCGTTCCACTAAGGCGATGATGAGAAAGATCGC
>CANRFO010000010.1 GCA_947629925.1 uncultured Ruminiclostridium sp. | reverse complement strand
TTCAATTTTGAGAGAATATCTCTCACAAGTCGGTGTTTATTGCGGCGAGGTCCCACCTGTTCCCATTCCGAACACAGTAGTTAAGCTCGTTCGCGTCGAAAATACTTGGCTGGTGACGGCCCGGAAAGATAGATAATGCCGGCATAAACCCGTTCTTTTCTGCATATAATGTAGAAAAGACGGATATTCCTCCTTAGCTCAGTCGGTAGAGCGCTTGACTGTTAATCAAGATGTCACTGGTTCAAGTCCAGTAGGGGGAGCCAGCCGCTGAGCGGCACCAATACACTCTCAGGAAACTGAGAGTGTATTTTTATGTTTACCGCCCAAATATCTTTTTGGTCACAACATCACACCAACACTCCGCTGCACAAAATACGCTTCTATAATCATAGAAGCGTATTTTTATATTCCGCTGTTAATACATAAAAGCCCGAAACAAACAGTCACGGGCTTTTATTGTTATAAACGTGCATGCTTATGTCATATTTGGACCCATAAGCAAAAGCCATTTACTGTATTTACTTCCTGCCTGCTTTCATAATGTCTGCGGTTTTATATTTTTCCCGCCACATTTTTATAAAATAAAACGCCATCGCCACTGCGAAAACTATCCCGATCCATATCCATCGCGTAGCAGGATTTATCCCTACCTCGACCCTTGTAAGCCCCGCGGCCACATTCATAGTCCCGTCACTGTCCGGGAGGCTGAGCATTTTATCGCCGCTCATATAAAGCGCAAGATTTCTGAAGTAAACGCTTATTTTTTTAAGACTGTCCTTTTGCTGTGCAAAAATCGTTATCCGTACTTTTTCTGCGCCTTCGGGAACAGGATAGTAGCATTCCTCCTCGCCTATGCTGAACCTTGAAAAATTCTCAAGCCCGCTTATCTCTCCCGTGGAAGCGCTGAACAGCGTGTTCCCGCCGCTGTCGGTGAAGGATATCTCGCATTTCCCGCTGTCGCCGACATTGACCCCGTTCCCGCCGTCGATGTAGAAGAAAAATCCTGATGCGTTTTCGTTCATATCAGCTTCAAATACCGCCTTGAAACTTTCGTTTTCACTTTCGGCAAAGTATATCGCCCCGCTGTTTTCGTCGTATGAGATAGGGTCGCCTGCCCACTGAGCGTCTTGATAATTTTCCAGCAGATTTATATCTTCAGCGCTTACTGCTGCCGCAAGCATGAACGCCGCCGCTGCCGCCGCAGTTATTTTTAGCAGTTTCATCAGCTGTTTCTCTCCTTCAGTGTCCGTCTTATGAGGCGGTCGGCGTCGCGCTTGGCTGCGTCGTCGCGCTTGTCGTACAGCTTTTTGCCTTTGCAAAGCCCTACCTGAACTTTCACCTTGCTGTCTTTGAAGTACATGGAGATAGGTATAAGCGTAAGCCCGCCCTGCTTCACCTGACCGTAAAGGCGCATTATTTCCCGCTTGTGCATAAGCAGTTTTCTTTCTCTGAGAGGGTTTCTGTTAAATATATTTCCTTTTTCATAGGGAGCAATGTGCATCTGCTTCACCCATGCTTCCGCGTTTTCGTCAATGCTTATCCATGCTTCTTTCAGGCTCACGCCGCCCGCTCTTATGGATTTCACCTCAGTGCCTGACAGCTCTATCCCAGCCTCGATACTTTCCAGAATGAAATATTCGTGCCGCGCCTGCCTGTTTTCGGCGATCATCTTTATATTTTTTTCAGTCATATATTCCTCCGACTGCGATCGAAAAAATGGGGGCGGATCGTTCCGCCTCCATTATTATACACTATTTCTCAGGCTCCTGCAAGGGGAATTTTGACCTATCATGCGTTTAAAAATAAAAGCCGACTGAAGGGTCAATCTATATTTTATTATGAAAACTTATGAAAACGAAATAAAAATATTTTCCGCCGCCTGTATCAAAAATACATGAAGCGGATAATAGGCATAGAAAAACCATTTCTTTCCGTTCCCTCTTTGTCCGTTATAAAGAATGATAAATATTGCTGCAAGTATCATCATGTATTGTTTGCCATAGAAAAAATCTATGAAATATCCGGTAGGGAAGCGATATGTGCCCAGATAACTTATAATGCTGAACAAAGCCAGAATCCCTGCACAGGCATATTTGTTCCTGGCAAAATACCAAATTACCCCCATTAAAACGAACAAAGGGGAGCCGTCTATCGTCCATATGTTTGGCAGAATTGCTCTTAGAATTAACCGCAATGTAATTGCGTCCCACATATTGTCAGAGGAGTGGTTCACAGTGGCGCACATCCAATCTATGACCGTTTGGTCTATCAGAACGGGTATCACTGTCACCGCCGCGACAGCCGCAATATACAGCAGCCCTGAAGCCCGTTTGCTTTTAAATTTGTCCGCGGCTTTTTCAATAAGGAAACAGTATATCGCCACATACAAATAAGTGGGCAGTATTCTTGGCGCAGACATATATCCTGTCAGCATACCGGGAGTAAACACTGCAACAGTTATGAGGTCTGCTATGTAAAGCCTCAGCATGAAACGTTTCTTGCTTCTTGTGTGCATTAACCCGTTTACCAGTGCGAACATAAAAAGCGGCGCGGCAATTCTGCCTATTATTCTGAATAAATCAAGGGGCAAAAATGAGAACATTGTGCTTCCGTATGCGGCAACATGGTCTATGGTCATCAGCGCTAACGCGATTACTTTTAACTGGGTCTGGTTCAGTCTATTCAACAGCCGGTGTACCGCTGATATGGCTTTGACCAATCAAGGCACCTCCCCGAATAGTTTCAAATTCTCCCGATGCGGTAGTGCATCTAAAGGCAACGGCATAGTAATGGTCGGGATTCAGTCCCATAAAATACATTTCGTCTACCGTGTAATTTGGTATACTTTCAACTCTTTTCGCGGTGCAGTTGTAAAAAGTACCCATTGTTAAATCGTAAATTTGTATGTGAAAATCAGCAGCATACCAAGCTTCAAGTCTGACTTTGTATTTCACATATATTCTTCCCGAAGAACTGCAGTTAAAATATTTGTTGGTATATAGCCATTGTGAGTTTAATCCTGTAAATTTAGCGTTATAAGTTTTTCCGTTGCTTATATCATAGTAATTTCCCACAGACAGAAGAGGCGGTGTCAAATCGTTAATAGATGCGTCCGAAATAGGGTACTTAATATAATCTGTGAAAAAATCATCTTCTGTAAGCTCTATTGCGGTGTTGTCTATAACCGCAGTAACTTGATTGGTTGTTATGCTTTCCTGCTCAAACGCTTCTGCACTGATGAGCAGTGAATTACCGCCGATTGCCGTAAAAAATATTATTGCTGCAACAGTGGTCGCCATTGTTTTAACAAGTTTCTTTTTTTCATTTTAAAGTCCTCCATAAAAATTTAGGATTTACAACCGATAACCAAAAAGTTTGTAAAAACATTTTATTTATATTATTTTATCATATTGTCAGCATAATGTCAATAAATGGAAGTAATAAGTTAAAATCCTGCAAGAAAAATTTTCAAAACTTGCAAATTTTTTTCATTAACCCCTTGAAAAAATATATGAAATATGCTAAAATAAATCATCAGATATTTACATTACAATGGCGTAATGCAATAATGCCGCATTTTTCCTGCGGCGATCAGGCAGTACATCATTGTACTGCATTTTCTTTGTCCGAAAAAAATCAAATACAGGAGGAATTTAACAATGGCGTTAAAAAATCAGTATCTCATCGACCTTTTGGAAACGGTGAAGAAGAGAAATGCGGGCGAGCCCGAATTTATCCAGGCAGTGACCGAGGTTCTGGAATCTCTGGAGCCCGTGGTTGAAAGAAGACCCGACCTTGTGGAGGCGGGCGTTCTGGACAGACTTGTAGAGCCTGAAAGACAGATAATCTTCCGTGTTCCTTGGGTAGACGACAAGGGCAAGGTACAGGTAAACAGAGGCTTCCGCGTACAGTACAACAGCGCGATAGGACCTTACAAGGGCGGACTCAGACTTCACCCCTCCGTATATCTCGGTATAATCAAGTTCCTCGGCTTTGAGCAGGTATTCAAGAACAGCCTTACCACTCTCCCTATGGGCGGCGGCAAGGGCGGCTCCGACTTTGACCCCAAGGGCAAGAGCGACGGGGAAGTAATGCGTTTCTGCCAGAGCTTTATGACCGAGCTTTGCAGACACATCGGACCTGACTGTGACGTTCCCGCAGGCGACATCGGAACAGGCGCCCGTGAGATAGGCTATATGTTCGGACAGTACAAGAGAATAAGAGATGAATTCAGCGGCGTTCTCACAGGTAAGGGACTTACCTACGGCGGTTCTCTTGCAAGAACAGAAGCAACAGGCTACGGACTTTGCTACTTTACCGACGAAATGCTGAAAGCAAACGGCAAGAGCTTTGAGGGCAAGACGGTAGTTATCTCAGGCTCAGGCAACGTTGCAATTTACGCTACTCAGAAAGCCACCGCTCTCGGCGCAAAGGTAGTTGCACTCTCCGACTCCAACGGCTACATTTACGATCCCGACGGAATCGAGCTTCCTCTCGTTCAGCAGATAAAGGAAGTTGAGCGCGGCAGAATAAAGGAATACGCCGCCCGCACCTCCCACAAGAATGTTACCTACACCGAGGGCTGCAGCGGAATCTGGAGCATCAAGTGCGACATCGCCCTTCCTTGTGCAACCCAGAATGAAATTGACGGCGCAAGCGCTCAGAAGCTGGTAGACAACGGCTGCTTCGCAGTTGCAGAGGGCGCGAATATGCCTTCTACTCCCGAAGCTATCGAAGTATATCTGAAAAACGGTATCCTTTACGGACCCGCCAAGGCGGCAAACGCAGGCGGCGTTGCAACATCAGGACTTGAAATGAGCCAGAACTCCATGCGTTACAGCTGGACCTTCGAGGAAGTAGACGCCAAGCTGAAGGACATCATGGTGCAGATATTCAAGCAGTGCGACGAAGCCGCTAAAGAATACGGCGTTCCCGGCAACTATATGGCAGGCGCCAACATCGCGGGCTTCCTGAAGGTAGCCGAGGCTATGAAAGCACAGGGCTGCGTATAATAAAATCGCAATAACAATAATGACCGACTGAACCCAGTCGGTCATATTTTTGTCCGCAAAAAATTTTTCAACCGCTAACTTTCACAGAATATACTGCTTACAGCGCTTTGTCTGCTGCATTATCATCTCCATTACTATGACGGCCTTTCCAAAAAGCAAATATCCGAAAAATTCTCTCAACAGTTTGTTTTTAACTCTGCCCATAAAAAATAACTGCGGCTTTTAGTCCGCCCCCAATAAAGAAGTTTATCTCAAACCGAAAAGCTGCATAGCCGACACTATGCAGCTTTTCTCTTTTTGCCGTAAGCAGCACGGTCAGCCGTGACCGTTGCTGTCAAAACGTTAAAGCGGAAGCAGATGTCGATCTGCTGCGTTCTGTGCCCGCTTGACTTGTCAGGTGCATGAACAACAATTTTCTCGATAAACTCGTGCATAATTTCGGGAGTTAACTTCGGAATATCCGAATACTTGCGGACTATTCCGATAAATTGCGCCGTATCAGCGTTCTTGCGTTCGCCGTCTTTGATGAACCGTGATAATTCGGGAATAATTTGCTTTAGCTCCCTCTGCTCAGCTTCATAATTTTTTGACATCATCTCAAATATTTCGTCAGATCTCTTACCGCTGACGTTATCCTCATAAATCCTCGCAAACAGCTTGTTAAGCTCCGAGACCCGCTTTTCTGATCTGTAAAACCTTTTCTGTGCAGCTTTCAGCTCATCTGACTGCTTCTGCTTTGAATTTTGTATTGCCAGCTCAACAAATTCTTCCTCGTGTTCCCTGACATATGCAGTTACCTTTCGCAGTTCCGCAAGCACAAGCTGTTCAAGAACAGAGGTACGGATAAAATGCGCCGAACAGTCTTCTCTGCGCTTGGCATAGGTGGAGCATTTCATATGCTCCTGCTCCGCAGTAAGAGAGCACGACCTGCAAAGGTACAGCTTCTGTCCGCAATCGGCGCAGCAGACGATCCCCGAAAAAGGATTTACTTCTTGGTGCTTCTGCAAGCGCCGCTTGTTTTTCCTAAGCTCCTGCACTAAATCAAAATCATGCTGTGAAATGATGGCGGGATGAGTGTTCTCAAATATCTGCCATTCCGATCTGGGATTGTCGACTTTTTTCTTGTTTTTGTAGGATTTTTTGCTTGTCTTGAAATTTACGGTGTGCCCTGAATATTCCATTCTTTCAAGAATGTGTACAACAGTTGAGTCGCACCAAAAGGTCGTATCCTTCGGAGCTTTTACGTTCGTGTAGCCTTTCATACTGCTGTACGCTGTGGGGATAAGTATCTTATCCGCTGTCAGCTTCTTTGCGATTTGCTGAGGACCGTACCCGTCGATACAAAGCTGAAAGATTCTGCGGACTACTTTTGCGGCTTCCTCGTCTATTTCCCACACATTCTTGTCGGTCTTGCTTTTCCTGTAACCGTAAGGCGGCTTCCCCAGCGGATAATTATCCAACAATTCTTCAAGCTCCTTGATACGGTTTTGCTTGCTGATAAGCTCACTTTTATGAATTTTAATAGTTTCCTTTGTATGAAAACTTTTCTTCTCAAGTTCCGAGAGCGTTCTGATTTTATTCCCTTGAACAAATGCAATGAGGTGAGTAATATCCTTGAACTTTGCGATATTTTTCAGATTGGAAACGCTCACGCCACGCACTTCGCTGAATTTAATTCCGTTATCGTGAAAGCGAATAAGCATATCTGCAAGTTCGTCCTCTTTAGGTATCTCTTTTATTTTGGCAAGCGCATTGTCAAGTGTTTCAATGCGTTTCAGCAGAGCGGAAATTTTTGCATTTACGGATTTGATTTCTCGGTTTATATCGCCCTTGACTGTGCGTATCCCTTTGCGTTCCATCTGCGTTGCCGCGACGCCCATATGAACAGTCGGTTTCTCTGTTCTGCCTTGCCTTTCAAAAGAACGGTGGTCTGCTTTTTCGGAGATCCCCTTTTCCGCAAGCGCAAAATTGACAAAATTTTCCCATTCCGCTCGCCATTCCTCAGCCTTTTCCCGATTGTTCCAGTCGGTCGTCTGAACAGTTCGGCACTTGTAAGTATGCTTGCGTTTATCATAGATTTTGCTGCCGTCCTTATCGAGGATATACTCTTTCTTCTGTTTGTCGCCCCACGTTCCGTCCTCATTAAACGGGCGCATTGTCAGCATAATATGGGCGTGGATATTTTTCTGTTCACGGTCGGGATCGTGAATACAGACATCGGCGCACATACCCTTGTTCACAAAAGTTTTCTGCGCAAATTTTGCTGCAAGCTCAATACAGTCTGACGCAGAAAATTCATTCGGAAGTGCTATTTCGACCTCTCGTGAAAACTGTGCGTTTTTGGATTTTTCTGCTGTCTCGACAGCGTTCCAGAGGACAGAACGGTCAATAAACTCTCTCGGCGCATTATCGGGCAGGAGGATTTCCGAGTAAATTACTCCGCCCTTTTTAGAAAAATCGTGAACAACGCCGTCATAGTCGTTTACGAGTTTTTCTCCCGAACGATATGCAGCTGCGGCAACAGCAGACCTGCCTTTCCCTCGGCTTATTATTTTGATGGAGCAATGATAGATTGCAGTGATCATCTCCTTTCCTAGGCAGTATTGCCAATCACTCGTTTCCGCAGAAACCGCACATACCATTGAAGATGGTATATAAGTGCGCCCTTGTGCCAAGGGGAGAAATATTGACGGGATCGCAAAGCTGCTTTTTCATATTTCCTCCTTTCAGATTTTATTCAGGAATTTCTGTCCACGGGATAAATTATCGCCTTTTTGCTTACCGCTGTGTACGCCCTGAATCAGGGCGTACTTTTCGCAACATACGCCAAAATTGCATTTCTTGGTTTTGCATACACTATCAAAAACTTGAAATTTGCCCCTCACTTTTAAAGCCGAAAAATTGGGCAAGTGGACCACTTAATTTAAAAAATTTTTAAATTTTTTGTTGAGCAGATTTTATTCAACATTTGACAATGGAAAAAACAAGCAAATGAACGGAAAGCAATTTTGCAGAATTTAATAAAATAGCCGCAAGTGAAAAATATTTGAATATAGAAAAAAGACTGCTCTTAAAAAAGAACAGTCTTTGAAAAAATTGTTCAGGCGCTGTGTAACAAATTTTGCTCCTTTTTTGTGATACGTGCGCTGTTTTTTCTTTATCAGCAACTGTCGCAAACGCCTTACACAGTAAAGCACAGTATTCCGATTGAACTGGTCGATAGACTCTGCGATCATGATATACTGCACGCTCACAATTTTGCGGCTTGCCTGCAAGGTTTTTAAATACGGGTAATTTTCAGATAATACTCAAAATTTATCTATTGATTTTTCCTGTGCGCAATGTTAAAATGTAAGCAGAAATACAGAAAGGAGCGGGCGCGATGAACAACACCCATCTTGAGACCTTTATCCGCATAGTTGAGGCGGGCAGTTTCAACAAAGCGGCTGAGGAACTTTACATAACCTCCACCGCCGTTATAAAGCAGATAAATCTTCTGGAAAACGAAGTCGGCGTTCAGCTTTTTGAGCGGACTCACAGGGGACTGAAACTCACCAAAGCGGGAGAATCCCTTTACACCGACGCAAAATATATCGTGTCCTACAGCGAGGATGCTGTCCGCCGTGCGAGAAACGCAGGCTTTGAAAAGAACGCCGTTATACGGATAGGCACTTCGCCCATCACGCCCGCGCAGATACTCACCGACCTGTGGCCGAAGATACACGAGCATTGTTCCGACATCAGCTTTCAGCTTGTACCGTTTGAGAATACGCCCGAAAACGCACGGGAAATTTTAAAAAATCTCGGTCAGAATATTGACGTGGTGACAGGGCTTTTTGATGATACATTGCTTGAAGTGCGCAGGTGCGCGGGACTTGAAATAACGAAAGAACCGCTTTGCTGTGCGGTCTCAATTTATCACCCGCTTGCGAAAAAGGAAAAGCTGACGGTGGAGGACTTGTACGGCGAAGAGCTGCTGTTAATGCACCGAGGCTGGAGCAGTTACGTTGACAGACTACGGGACGAGCTGACCGAGCATAAGCAGATAAAAATCGTAGATTTTGATTTTTATGATATAAACATCTTCAACCGCTGTGAGCAGGAGAAAAATGTTTTGCTGGTAATACAAAGCTGGAACTGCGTCCACCCAATGTTAAAGGTCATCCCCGTGGAGTGGGAGCACAGTATCCCCTTCGGCGTGCTTTATTCCAACGAGCCGTCCCGCACAGTCCAGAGGTTTTTGGAGGCGGTGAAGGCGGTAATATGACAGTTGTAACTTTTGGTTTGAACTGATAAACTAATGGAGACTTCTCAGGAGGTCTCTTTTTTTGTATAATAAAATCACAAAAAGCATAAACACCGCACGCTGAATGGGGTGAAAAAAGTATGAAACGACTTACAGCGTTTGTGCTGTCAATGATTATGATATTTATATTTACCTCCTGTTCGGAGCAGGATAAGGAAAAAGCGTCAGACCAAAGCATTTTAACGTCGACTGCCGGCGAAAGCGTTTCAACGTCGACTACCAAAGAAAAAGAAAATGAAAGTCGGCCGTTTACGGTGGATACCGCCATTTCGGAGGTGATGAATTATCCCGCTTTCGGCGACTGGGGCAGGCTGATATTCCCCGTAAACAGCAGTTATTACAGCGGCGAAACGCTGGGAGACCTGCGGCTGACGTGGTACAACAATATTGACCCGCAAAAGACGGTTGAGATCGCAAATTATATGAGAGAACACGCCGACAGGGGCGAAGTGATATTTTACGACATTTACACCGATGAGGAAAAAGCTGCCGATCCTGCTAAAGCGGACACGGGACTGTTCTTTTTCAAAGGCGAACCAAACGGAAAATTTGCCGTTTGCAACGCGGGCGGAGGATTTGCCTATGTTGGGGCGATGCATGACAGCTTTCCGCACGCGCTGGAGCTGTCAAAAATGGGCTACAACGCCTTTGCGCTCATCTACCGTCCTGGTTGGGATACCGCCTGCGAGGATCTGTCGAGAGCGCTCAGCTTTATTTTTGCAAACGCTGAGGAGCTTGAAGTAGACGTTGATGATTATTCGTTGTGGGGCGGCTCGGCGGGCGGCAGAATGGCGGCGTATCTGGGAACATACGGGACGGCGTATTTCGGCGGAGACGATCTTCCAAAGCCTGCGGCATGCATAATTCAATACACAGGTCACAGCGAATACAGTAAAAACGACCCGCCCACCTATTCCTGCGTGGGAAAAAGCGACGGCATAGCCAACTGGCGCACTATGCAGTCAAGACTTGATAAAATGTCTGCGCTGGGCATACCCACCGAATTTCACGCCTACGAGGGGCTTTCCCACGGCTTCGGTCTCGGCACGGGAACGGTCGCCGAGGGGTGGATAAATGACGCGGTGGAGTTTTGGAAAGACCAAACGGAATAATCATTTCCAAATATACGGAAGTACCTTATGAAAAAACTTCTTGCACTATTTTTAACCTTTGCACTCGTCCTCTCCCTTGCCGCCTGCGGTACGGGAACGGTTGAAACGCTTGAAAATCCTGCTTCCGCAAACTCCGAAACTGAAAACCCCGGTTCTGCGGAAACAACAGATACGCCCGAGGTCGATGAACCGAACATGGAGGAATATTCCGTGGAAGCACCCGGCAACGGTCCGGCAGACGCTTCTGACATCACCTCCGTCGAAGGCGTCCCTCTGATTACACTTAATAACGGCGTGCAGATGCCGCAGTTTGGACTTGGCACACAGATTCAAAGTCTTGAAAACGGCGACTTAGGCGTTCTCAATCAGACTTCCCGTGAAGCGGTCGCCGCTGCCCTTGGGTCGGGGTATCGCCATCTTGACGACGCGCACGGCTATCTTCAGGAGCGCGGCGTCGGTCAGGGGATTATAGACAGCGGTGTGCCGCGTGAGGAAATCTGGATTACGGACAAGCTGTGGCCGAGCGAATACGGCGACGCTTATAACGCCATAGATCAAATGCTCGACCGCCTCGGCGTTGAATATCTCGATTTGGTTTATCTGCATCACCCTGCGGGCGACATAGACACGATCGTTGCGGCTTGGCAGGATATGGAGCGGGCATACCGCGAGGGCAAAATCCGCGCCCTCGGTATCAGCAATTTCGACAACCGCATGGACGCTTTTAACGCCATTATGGAGCAGGAAATCAAGCCGCAGATCATGCAAATCGAATGTCACCCGTTTGCACAGCGGTTGGAAACCCGCGAGCTTGCCGAGCAGTATAACATTCAGGTGGAATGTTGGTATCCGCTGGGGCATGGAGATCAGCGGCTTCTGAACGCTGAAACGCTCGAGGCGATTGCGGCGGCGCACGGCAAGAGCGTGGTGCAGATTATCATTCGCTGGCATATTCAGGAGGGATTCTCTGTGATCCCCGGCTCGACGAATCCCGACCATATTCAGGAAAATATTGAGATCTTCGATTTTGAGCTGACCGATGAAGAAATGGAGCAGATAAGAGCGATGGATCAGGGCGAGTCGGGTCGGTATTTCAATCTGAATTACGATTTTATGGGCGGAATGTTTACAAGCCCGCCGAGAGAATGGGACGGAGAGTTTGCGGAATAATTTATAAAGGAGATTTTTGACATGAAAAAGTTATTTGCAGGAATTTTAAGCGTTATGCTCGTATTTGCTTTGTCGGGCTGTGAAAGCACGGCAAATCCTCCCGATGATCCACAAAGCTCACAAAGTAGTGAAACGCAAAGCGAGGCGGCAGGACCCACAAGCTCCTCTGATGATGAAACCTCGGCGAACAGCACACCAAACGAAACGCCGAGTGATGACGGCAAAACGCTTGTGGTGGTTTATTCGGCGTCGGGGAATACGAAAGCGATAGCGGACTATATCGTTTCCGCAACGGGAGCGGACCTGTTTGAGATAACGCCCACAGAGCCGTACACAAGCGACGATCTGAACTGGACAGACCCCGACAGCCGTGTCAGCCGTGAGCATGACGACGAGAGTTTACGCGATGTTGAACTCACAACGACGACTGTTGACAACTGGGCGGAATATGACACGGTATTTATCGGCTATCCGATCTGGTGGGGAATAGCGGCGTGGCCCACAAACAGCTTTGTAAAAGCTAACGATTTTTCAGGCAAAACGGTCATTCCTTTCTGCACGTCCTCAACATCAGGACTTGGCAGCAGCGGTACGCTTCTCGCCGAAGAGGCTGGCACAGGCAACTGGCTTGAGGGACAGCGTTTTCAGTCGAGAGCGGACGAAAGCACAGTTAAGGAGTGGATAGACAGCTTGGGGCTATAAAGGGCCCTGACAAAAATTATAATGTTGAAGTCGGGACCGAAACCTACAACGGCTTTGTCATTGACAACGTCTATCACTCACCCTCCAACGGGGATATACATTACAACGTCTATATCCCCGAAAGCTATGACGGCAGCGAGCCTTACGCGCTGTTCTTTACTTTACCGGGATATGAGGGATTGTATTTTCAGGGCGTGGCGCAAAATCTGAAATCGGAGGCATTCGGCTTTGAGGCGCAGAATTACAACAACAAAATGATAGTTGTCGCCCCTCAGCTTTCCGACTGGGGCGAAACCTCCGCAAATCAGACGATTGCGCTTCTGGAATACTTTCTGGACGCCTACAACATCGACCGTGAAAAGGTCTATGCCGACGGCTATTCAGGCGGCGGCGAAACAATGTCGATAGTTATGGGAAAGCGTCCCGAGCTGTTTACGGCGTATCTTCACGTCAGTTCCCAATGGGACGGCGAGCTTGAAACCCTTGCGGACAGCAGAACTCCCGTGTACATTTTTGTGGGCGAAAATGACGAGTATTACGGCTCTGAGCCGTCACAGCAGGCTTATGACAGACTGACGGAAATTTACCGCAGCAAGGGACTTTCGGAAGGCGAGATCTCACAGCTCGTCACATTTGACATCAAGGAACACAAGTATTTTACCGACCGTGGAGTGAGCAACGAACACGGCGGCGGTGGACTTGCGGCTTATGATGAGGATATTATGGGTTGGCTGTTTTCAAAATAATTTTCAGGAGGAATTTTAATGTCAAAAAATCTTATCATTTATTACTCCCGCAAAGGCGAGAATTATGTAAACGGGTCTTTAAAAATTCTGGAAAAGGGCAACACGGAAATTGCGGCGGAGTTTATCCAAAAAGCCGTGGGCGGAGATATGTTCAGGGTCGAAACGGTAAATCCCTATTCCGAAAGCTATAACATCTGCATTGAGGAGGCAAAGCGGGAATTGCATGAAAACGCCAGACCCGAGCTTCAAAAATATTTGCAGGATATTTCGCAGTACGACAACATTTTCGTCTGTGGACCGTGCTGGTGGGGAACTTTCCCTTTGGCGATCTTTTCTCAGCTTGAAAGGCTTGATTTCACAGGCAAAAAGGTGCTCCCGCTGATGACCCACGAGGGCAGCGGACTTGGCGGCAGCGAGCGTGACATTAAAAACATCTGCAAGGGCGCGGAGTTTGGAAAAGGTCTTGCAGTGCGCGGCGCAGACGCGGCAAGGTCGGAAAAAATAATTTCACAATGGGCGAAAAATTCAATTTGAGGAGGATTTATTATGCAGACTTATTTAAAACTAAATGACGGTACGGAGATCCCGCAGTTCGGGCTTGGCGTATATCAGGTCCCCGAGGGAGAAATGACGTACAACGCCGTACTTAATGCGCTGAAAATGGGAGTGCGCCACATAGATACCGCACACGCTTATCAGAATGAAAGAAGCGTCGGCAGGGCGGTCAGGGCAAGCGGTGTTCCCAGAAAGGAAATATGGATAACTTCAAAGCTGTGGCCAAGCGAATACGGCGAGGGCAAAACCGAAAAAGCTATTGAAAAAATGCTTGCAAGGCTCGACACAGACTACATCGACCTCCTCCTCTTACATCAGCAGTTCGGGGATTATATTGGCGCTTGGAAGGATATGCAAAAAGCGGTAAAAGCAGGTAAAGTCCGTTCTATCGGAATAAGCAATTTTGAAAGCGAGCGTCTTGAGGAAATCTGTGAATTTGCCGAGATAAAGCCGTCTGTTCTGCAAGT
Source organism: uncultured Ruminiclostridium sp. (assembly GCA_947629925.1). GTDB lineage: Bacteria > Bacillota > Clostridia > Oscillospirales > Ruminococcaceae > Ruminiclostridium_E. The sequence goes on along the minus strand of CANRFO010000010.1, from coordinate 60,382 downwards.
CGAATGTCATCCGTACTATCCGCAGAATGAACTGAAAAAGCGTATCGCAAAATACGGCACGGTCATTGAAAGCTGGTATCCCATAGGTCATGGCGACAAGGGACTTATCAGCGAGCCTCTTTTTACCCGTCTGGCAGAAAAATACCGTAAGAGCAACGTCCAGATCATTCTTCGCTGGCATATTCAGGAGGGAAATATCGTGTTCCCTAAAACAACGAATATTCAGCATATGAGAGATAATTTTGACATTTTTGATTTTGAACTTACAGCAGAGGAAATGGCTGAGATCAAGAAGCTTGACTACCACAAGCGTTTCTACAATATGACGCTTGAGCAGCAGGAGGCAAGTCTTGGTTCATGGCAGCCTGCGGACTGATAAAGCAGAATAAATTCAGGAGGATAATTATGGACTGCACGATTTTAAACAACGGCGTAAAAATGCCTATGGAGGGCTTTGGAGTTTTCCAAGTCCCCGACCCCAAACAATGTGAGCAGGCGGTGCTTGACGCAATAAGCACAGGTTACAGGCTCATTGACACGGCGGCGGCTTATATGAACGAAGAGGCTGTGGGCGCGGCGATAAAGAAAAGCGGCGCCTGCCGCGAGGACCTGTTCATCACAACAAAGCTGTGGGTATCTGACGCAAGCTACGACAAGGCAAAGCAGGCTTTTGAAAGCTCACTGAAAAAGCTGGGGCTTGAATATCTCGACCTGTATCTCATACATCAGCCTATGGGCGACTATTACGGCGCATGGAGAGCTATGGAGGAACTCTATAAAGAGGGTCGTATCCGCGCTATCGGCGTGTGCAATTTCTATCCCCACGTTTTAGCTGATTTTTGCGAAACTGTGGAGGTTATTCCCGCGGTAAATCAGGTGGAGCTGCACCCCTTCTTCCAGCAGGAAAACGCGCTGAAGCTGATGAAGGAATATGAGGTGACTCCCGAGGCGTGGGGACCCTTTGCGGAGGGAAAGCACGGCATTTTCACAGATCCCGTGCTGACAGAGATAGGCGCAAAATACGGCAAATCCGCGGCACAGGTCGTCCTCCGCTGGAACGTACAGCGGGGCGTTGTGGTAATTCCCAAATCCGTTCACCGTGAGCGAATGGAGCAGAATATGGACATCTGGAACTTCACACTGTCGGACGAGGATATGGCGGCGATCGCAAAAATGGACATCGGTCACAGCGAGATAGTTGACCACTTCGACCCGAATTTTGTAAGAGCTTTGCACGGAAGATTCAAATAAGACCTGCGGCGTACCGTGAAAATTTCGGTGCGCCGCTTGAAAAATACGGAGGTAAAGATGAACGCATTCACATACAGTTATCCCACAAAGGTCTATTTTGGCGAAAAGGCGGCAGAAAAGAATCTGCCCGCCGAACTTAATAAAGTCGGCAAAAACGTTATGCTTGCCTACGGCGGCGGCTCAATAAAGAAAAACGGCGTGTATGACGAGCTTATGGGCATACTGAAAGCCGCAGGAAAGAACGTCACCGAATTTTCAGGGATAATGTCAAATCCCACTTACAAAAAGGTGCAGGAGGGCGCACAGCTCGCCAAGGAAAATGCGGTGGATTTCATTCTCGCTGTCGGCGGAGGGAGCGTTATAGACTGCTGTAAGGTGGTCTCCGCACAGGCAAAAATAAGTGACGATCTGTGGGAATTTGAAAATGAAAAGCAGGAACGCCCAAACGAGTTTATCCCTATGGGAGCGGTGGTCACGGCGTTCGGAACAGGCGCGGAAATGAATAACGGCGCAGTCATCACCCACGAGGAAAAGAAGATAAAGGGTGCATTGTGGGGAGCGTTTTATGATTTTGCGATATTAGACCCCGCTTATACAATGACAATGCCGATGAAACAGGTGATATCAGGTTCATTTGACGCACTTTCACACTGTATGGAGACCTATATGGGAAGTCCGAGAGAAACAAATCTTTCAGACGAGATAAACGAGGCTTGCCAGAGAAATATTATCCGAAATCTTCGCGCAGCGCTTAAAGCTCCCAACGACATAAACCCGCGCAGTGAGCTTATCTGGGCGGCAGCAATGGCTGAAAACGGTATGCTGAAGATCGGCAAGACAACGGATTTTCAAGCGCATATGTTGGAGCATCAGCTTGGCGCATACACAAACTGCAATCACGGCGAGGGGCTTGCCGTCATTCACCCTGTTTTGTACCGTCATATGCTGCCCGAGGCTGAAAAACAATTCGCTCGGCTGGCGGTGAATGTGTGGGGAATTTCTCCCGATGGCAAAAGTGAACGTCAGCTTGCTGAGGAATTTATAAATGCGCTTGCTGATTTCATCAAAGAAGTTGGGCTACCGACAAAATTCTCTGAAATGGGTATTTCAAACGCTGATTTTAAGGCGATAGCGGACAGTACGGTAATAACAGGCGGCTGCTGCAAAAAATTCACAAAAGCGGAGTTGCTTGAAGTTTTGAACGAATGTTGTTAAGGAGTTGCAATGAAGAAGGTCTTTAGTATGTTTTTGTCGGGATTTATGGCGTTATCGCTTGCGGGTTGTCAAAACAATGCAAGTGAAAGTTCAACTGAAAGCGCCGGTAAATCGGAAAATTTGGCAGTTTCAGAGAGTTCGGCAGCTGACGTTAATTCGTCAGCAACAGTTGACAGCAACTCTGAAACCGCACCTGTTTCAATCCCTCAGACGGGATTTACAACAGCTGTTCCCGCCGAATACAAACAGCCCGCCGAAAAGCAAGGCGAGGTGGTGGAGCTTCAGTATAATTCTCTTGATTATTTGCGTGACAGCTCGCCGATAACCAAAACGGCGTACGTCTATCTGCCTTACGGTTATGATGAAAACGACAGCTCGACCCGATATGATATTATCTACTTAATGCACGGCTGGGGCGGTCACGCGGGGGAATACTTTGAATATACGCCCACGAAAAATATGTTTGACAACCTTATTGAAAAAGGGGATATCCCGCCTGTTATCATCGTATCTGCCACCTTTTACAACAAAAACAGCAGCACTGACTTCAGCAGCTCGATAGCCGAGTTCCGCGAGTTTCACCGTGACTTTGAGGAGAACCTTATGCCGACTGTTGAGGGAAAATTTCACACTTATGCGAATTCAACCAGTGCTGAAGATTTAGCAAATTCCCGTGATCACCGTGTTTTCGGCGGATTTTCCCTTGGTTCGGTCACAACGTGGCTGGAATTCTGCTATGACTATGATTATATAAAATACTTCCTGCCTATGAGCGGTTCCTGTTGGTATTACGGCACTTACGGGGATTTTCAGACTGAAAAGAACGTTGATTTTATAGAACAGCTTGTAAAGGAAAACGATCTTGACAAACGGGGATATTTTATTTATCACGCGGTGGGAACGCAGGACGCGGTAAAAAGCCAGACGCTCATGCAGGCTGATGAAATGCTTGCAAGACCCGACGTGTTTACTCCCGAACATTATGTGTTCTATCAGAAGGACGGCGGCTATCACGATTTTGACGCGGTGCAGGAATATCTTTACAATGCGCTGCCGATATTTTTTGATTGAAATATAACCTGGAGGATACAATGAAAAAAATTCTTATCGTATATTATTCGTGGTCGAACGGAAACACAAAAAGGATAGCCGAACAGCTTCAGCAAGTCACTGACGCTGATATTGAACGTATTGAGACTTCAAAGCCGTATGACGGCAGCTATGATGAGGTGGTAGCTCAGGGAAAGCGTGAAGTGAACAGCGGCTTTAAGCCTGAAATAAAGCCCGTGGCTTTCAAAATTTCCGAGTATGACGTTGTGGCGGTCGGCACTCCTACATGGTGGTACACTATGGCTCCCGCTATGCTTACATATCTGAGCGGTCAGGACTGGACGGGAAAGACGGTCGTTCCCTTTATGACTAACGGCGGCTGGCCTGGTCACGTTATAGATGATATCAAAAAAATATGCAAAGGCGCAGAATTTGCCTGTGAGATGCAGATACAGTTTGACTCGTCAGGAAAAGATCATCTGGAGACCCCTCAGGAAAAAATCGACGAATGGATAGCAAAGGTCAGAAAGTTGTAAATCAAAAAAATGAAAACAAAACAATTTCTGAAAATTCTAACAGATGTAATTATGACCGCCGTCCTGCTGCTGCTTATGGCGTACAGCTTAGTGGGCGAAAGCGCGCACGAATGGCTCGGCGTTGGTATCTTCGCACTGTTCATTTTCCACCATATCTTAAACGTAAGGTGGAGCAAAGCGCTGTTTAAAGGCAAGTACACCCCCTATCGCGCAGCTCAGACAGCGGCGGTGCTGCTTGTACTGCTCACAATGCTCGGCTCGATGATAAGCGGCGTACTGCTTTCCCGAACGGTTTTCACGTTCCTCGGCGGCAGACCCTGGCAGGCGCAGGCACAAACATTGCATATGCTGTGCGCATACTGGGGATTTGTGTTTTTGTCACTGCATTTGGGTCTGCATTGGAGCAGCATAACAAATATGGCGGGGTGGCTCTTCAAAAAGCGCTCGCCTGTCCGCAAATGGACGGTACGCCTGATCGGCTTGCTTATCGCCGCATACGGCATTTACGCTTTTATCAAGCGAAATTTTACGGGATATATGTTTTTGCAGATCCATTTTGTTTTCTTTGACCTTGAGGAGCCGCTTGCCTTGTACCTGTCGGACTGTATTGCAGTTATGGGAACGTTTGTCTGCGCGGGGCATTATACGGCGCTGCTTTTGAGGAAAGCGGGAGGAGGCTTTGGTAGCAAAGAATTGACAGGAATGTAATTTTGATTTTCTGCGTTTTGCTGAAAAAAGCTTTGACAATGACAGATTTTTGCTGTGGTCTTTTTGTAACACACTTTAACAGCAGACAGAGCGGCTATATCATATCTAAATAAAACAAGAGCAGTATCGCAATTAAACGATACTGCTCTTTTCTTTTTTACATCAGCCGACGATTATTGCCTTAAACATTTGATGTGAAAACTTCTTTGTGGATAGCTCACTTTATAAGCCGCAGTTAAATTATTTTTACTGTACCGTTGTGCCTTGGAAGTAGAATGCCAGTATCTGTTTGTAGTCATATCCGTAGATCTCGGCAAGATAATGCGCTCCGTACTGGCTCAGTCCCACTCCGTGACCGTATCCGTAGGTAGTGAATGTGAACTGATCCGAGGACGGGTCGTAATCCAGATCAAAGCATGAGGAATAAATTTCGTAATCCAGTATGACCTCCCTCATTGTACGGCCTGTTATTGTGCGCTGTTTTCCGCTGCTGTTTATGTAAGTCGTCTGCCCGCCGACGCTTATTGTCCCCACATAAACATTGTCCACATAGTCGAGTATCTGGAACCACGTTGACGGATCGCCCGTAAGCTCGATCCCCGTAGTTTTCTTTACGCAGTCCTTGATATATTCAGAGGAGAAGGATTTAGTGCGTCCGTAGTAGGGGTCGTATGCGTCCTGTTCGCTCTTTACGCTTTGCAGGTATGGGTAATCCACTCCCCACACGGCAAGGGACGAAGCGGTATATCCCGCGGTAGAAGCGCTGTACACCGCCTGAATAAGCCTTCCGTTATAGTAAACAGCCTGACCGAACACTTCGTCAATACATTTTCTCATTTTTTCGCTGGGAGCTGCCATCGCCACATTGGGAACATCGCCTGAATCGTTGTAATTCTTGATATATGTATACGCCGCGACAGCCTGAGCCTTGATAGCTTCCTCGTTGAACACGTCCCTTATTTCGCCCATTACCACCTGCGCCAGAATATCCTTTGCGTCGCCTGTTACATATGAACCTGTTATCTGGTCGTAAACCTTGAAAGTCATTCCGCTTGAAGTTTCGTTTGAAGCTTCAGTGGTCGCTTCTGTCGTTTCTTCTTCGGTTTCGGCAGTCGTTTCTTCTGTCGTGGTTTCTTCCGTGGTAGTAGTGGTCTCTTCGGTGGTCGTTGTAGTAGTTTCCTGTTCGGTCGCTGCGGCTTCCGTTTCTTCGGGTTCGGATTCATCAGGTTCTTCCTGAGCCGCAAGCCCTGCCGTCACCGCCGCGCCGTCGGACAATGGGCTTATATTTTCCGCAAGCTCTTCCACAAACGCAAGGTTTATTCCTCCCTGCGTTATGTCATTGTCCAGATTAAGCGAAGTGTACATCGGGAAGGATATATCGGGTTTTTTCTTTTGCGGAGCCGTATTTGTCTCAGGCGCCGCTGCGGTGGTAGTTTCCTCTGCCTGAACAGTTATTTCCTCACTTGTCGTCTCACCCTCAGGCACGTTTTCCACCCGTCCCGTAACGCCGAACAAATATACATAACCAAGCGCTATTACGAGCGCTATGGTTATCTGCACGATCGATGATTTTCTCATAAATGTCCTTTCGGTTTCGTCTTATCCCTCAAAGTCCTTTATCCATGAGGTGTCCCACTGCCTTCCGGCCCATTGGTTGTAGTTGCTCTTATAGTAAGCGTCAAACATCTTGCGCTTTACGTTTCCGTTTTCGTCAAAACCGCTGTTGTCGATGAAAGCGTTGGTATCAAGGGTATTGCTTTCGTCATCTCTCACTTTCCTTGCCACAACGACGAGCCTCATATCCGAGAACATTGAAAAGTCGCAGGTGGAGAGAGTCAGCAGCTCGTCGCCGTATTCAAGGTCTACGCCGGTGTAGTAGTAGCTCCTGTCAAGACATTCGGCCACATAATTGTCAAATTCGCTTTTGGTATTGAAGCTTACATTCTGCTGATACTTGAACACTTCGCCTAAGTTTTCGGTGGTATTGGTAAGGAAGATAGAAAAGATGAAATACTGATTTTTTTCATATAAAGTATCAAAATTTACGAGGTAGTGTTCTTTAAGGAAATCGAACCCGCTTTGCGTACCAAGACCTTTTCTGTAATAGGAAAGCGGTTCAAACATATTTCTTGTTATAAGGTTGTGTCCGTAGATTATGGTATTTGCGGGAGTAGAGTCTACGGTTATAGGGACCTCGTAATCGGCGAAAATAGTGCCGTTTGCGGTAGGCTCCTGCCTGAAATTGTGTTTAAGGTAAAAATCGTTGTCGGTGGTCTGCACGACAGGATAGTTCACCCATGGATATATTTCAATATATCCCACCATGTCGTTGTTTTCCTTATACAGCTCCGCGTATTCCTCAAGGATCTCAACTTCTCTTTCCTCTGTGCTTCCGTCCTCGTTTTTGTAGTTGATGTTGATGGAAATAACATCGTTTGAGGGTTCGCCCCTCATATCCTGCACTTCCTTCATTTCATTAGTAATATTCTCCGAGCGCACGAAATAGAACCAAATTATGATTATAGTGGCGGAAATAAGCACCAGAATAGCCAGCAAAAACACGATTTTTCTCAGTATTTCGCTTTTTGAGTCACCCTTGCAGGGAAACAGTGTCTGAAGCACGGACTGTTTTTTTCTGCTTTTGCTTTTTTTCTTCTTTACCGGTTCAAATTCAGGCATTTTGTGATTGCACCTTCCTTAAATTGTGGGTTTTGACTGTGATGATTCCTCAGGCTCCTTTTCGTCGAGGCTGTCTATCTGATCTGAATATTTATCAAAGTTCTTTACAAGTGAAAGATCCCAGTTTCTTCCTTCCCATGAGCCTCCCATTCTCTCATAGTATGTATCAAAAAACAGCGGGCTGGGATTGATGGTTATTTTGTCTACGTCTACCTCAGGGCTTTCGCCTTCTCTCACTTTTCTTGCAAAAAGCGCAAAACGCGCGTCGACATCTTTGCCTATCGTGTAGCAGCAGGTGGACAGTGTGATTATCTGGTCGCCGTATTCAACATCGACGCCTGTATAGAATGTGCTCCTGTCCATTATATTCCCCATGAAATCCATAAATTCCAGTTCATTCTTGAACATTCTTTTACGGTAGTATGGATAGGGATAACCGTCTTTTTCCTCGGTATTTATATATATTCCCGCGAAGATCTTGTATGTGCCTTCCTCCCAGAGCGTGTCGAACTGAATAGTAGGATACTGTTTATAATATCCGATAAAATCTCCGTTGAAATTAAGTCCGCCGCCTGAGTTGGAGTAAGGGTCATAGCATGTGAGCGTTCCGAAATATTCGCCTGAGAGCATGTCGTGACCGTAGATCACCAGATTGTTTGCGTCGGTGAACGGAAGAACATGGTTATCGCAGAAGATGGAGCCTGTAAAGCTGTCCTCTTTGTAGAAGTTGCGGTGCAGATAATAGTCCGTTACCTCTTCATTCATCAGTACAGGATAGTTGATATAGTGTCCCACCTTTATCCAGCCCACAAGGTCGCTGTTTTCGGCGTAAAGATCAATAAATTTATCCAGTATCTGCGGGACCTCTTCCTTTATTTCCTCCACCTTTTTTTCTTCAATGGAGAAAGTCCCTGAAGCGTTCATCTCCATTTTTTCTACGATCTCTTCGTTTTGCTTGGTATCAGCTGCTCTTGTTGTATAGTCCGTGATGATATAAGCCGCGCAGGCTATCACCACGATTATAGAAACTATGAAGATGACCTTCCTTATGATCGTTCCCGTGCTGTCGCCTTTTGTGGGAATAAATATCCTCACGAAAGCATTTTTTTCTTTTTCTTTGAGATGTTCAGCCATAATTAACCTCCTACGAACATTCAAATATTTATCTGTAATTTTTATCCGTTATAGGAAAGAAGATATTTGTTGTAATCCCATACGCGCTGACCGTTTCCGCACAGATTTCCGTCTATCGCCTGCTGCCAGCCTTTCCAGTAGTAATTTCTCGTCACCTTGGAGGTATCCACCTCAGGACTTTCTCCGTCTCTGACTTTTCTTGCGAAGACCGCGCACCTTACGTTTTCAACGTCCATTCCCCATGGGAAGTAGCAGGTGGAGGCGCAGATTATCTCGTCCCCGTAAGTCAGGTCTACGTCGGTGAGGATAACGCTCCTGTCCATAATATCCAGCACATAGTTGTTGAAATCATCTGCGCTTGTGAACGAAGCGCCTCTGCGAAGATAATTATACACCTCGCCGTACCGTTCCTCAGTGTTGAACAGACAGACTGCAAACACCTTGTATGTCCCTTCCTCCGCCAGAGTGTCGAAGGTTATCGTCGGGTGAGCGGTGTAGAAGCTGGTAAGACAAGTCTGAGAATTTGAGTCGTCCTTGTTGTAATAATATCTTGTCATTTTGGAGAACATCGTTGAGGAGTAAGTGTTATGCCCGTACATAACGATAAAATTGGGTGCGCTTCCGTCAGCGCCGAACTTGCAGCGGTGATCTATATAGATAGTGCCCGATTTGCTGTAAGCTCCGTAGAAATCGGTGGTAAGATAGGTGTCGTTGTTGTCCGTCTGTACCACTGCCTCATCTATTATCTTCTGATCGCCGCCTATGTTTATCCAGCCCACAAGATCGTTGTTCTTGGCGTAAAGCCCCATAAGGTCCTCGCGTATATAAGGCTTTGAGCTTTCGATCTCCCTGACTTCTTCAGGCGTAAGGTTCATTGTACCGTTGCTCTTGTCATTTTTTATCTGATCCGATACAATGTACATCTGTCTCATTTCCCCGAACACGTCGTTCAGCAGGGAACCGCCTGTGATGATAAACGCTATTACAGCTCCGATGAATATGATCTTTCTTATTATCTCAAACGCTTCGTCGCCTTTTACAGGGAAAACGGACATAAGAAAGCGCACGAAAGGACCCTTTTGTTTTCCCTTGCTTCGTACAAGAGGCGGTCGTACCGTATAGCTTGCCATTTTGTTCCTCCTTGAACAGAGTCAGTTTTCTTTTATCTTTTCCGTCAGCAGCTCCAGCGCTTTAAGCACTGCCTGCTCTCTTATGAAGTCTCTCGGCGTCATTCCGTCAGGACAGCCCTTATCCGAAAACAGGAACATCTGCGCGCGGCTTCCTTCATTCCTGCTGTAAACGCCTATCCATACAGTCCCCACAGGCTTTTCCGCAGTGCCGCCGGTGGGTCCCGCTATGCCTGTCGTTGAAACCGCGTAGTCGGCTCCCGCCAGCTTGGCAGCGCCTTCGGACATGGCTTTTGCCGTCTGTTCCGAAACGGCTCCGTATTTTTCCAGTATTTCTTCAGGCACGCCGAGAAGCTTGTTCTTTATCTCGTTTGCGTAACTGCAAACTCCCATGTCAAACACTTCCGACGAACCGCTTACCGATGTGAGCGCCGCGGAAACGAGACCTCCCGTGCAGCTTTCGGCAGTGGCGGTTTTTTTGCCCGCTTTCGACAATAATTTTACTACAATTGCCGCCTGTTTGTCAATATCCCTGTTCATTTCTCAACGACCCGTCTTTCTCCTCCGATTTTGAAATCCGTGATGGTAATGCCGTTTATCGCCTTTTCTATCAGCGGAGCAAAGTCAAATTTTTCCTCTTCGGCGATAACGTCTTTTACTCTCGGTTTAGTACGCGGGTGCTTCGGGGTGAATACAGTACAGCAGTCCTCATAAGGCAGTATAGAAGTTTCAAAGGTGTCGATTTTTCTTGCAATTTCCACAATTTCCTTTTTATCCATACCCACCAGCGGACGAAGAACAGGATATTCTGCCGCTCTGTCGGTGCAGTTTATTGCGGCGAGGGTCTGACTTGCAACCTGCCCCACACTTTCGCCCGTTATGAGAGCGCCGTAGCTTCCTTTATCGCACAGCGTATTGGCGATCTTCAGCATAAGCCTGCGCATTATTACGGTGAAATAATCCCCGTCGCAGTTATCTCTCAGCGCCTCCTGTATTTCTGTGAAAGGAACGCAGTAGAACCTTATGTCGCCGCAGTATTCCGTCAGCTTTTCGCAAAGGCTCTCCACCTTCAGCAGCGCGCGCTCCGAGGTATAGGGCGGGCTCTGAAAATGCACCGCGTCAACTTTTAGCCCTCTTTTAGCCATCATATAAGCGGCAACAGGGCTGTCTATCCCGCCTGACAAAAGCACGAGCCCGTTTCCGTTGCTGCCCACGGGCATACCGCCGACGGCAGGTATTTTGCGGGCATTGACATAAGCCCCCTTGTCCCTTATCTCCACCAGCACCGTCATATCGGGTTCATGCACATCGACGGGAAGGTCGGGAAAAGCGTCGGTTATGGCGTCGCCCAGCGCCTGCTGTATTTGCGGGCTTGTAAGGGGAAAGCTTTTATCGGAACGCTTTGCCTCCACCTTATAGCTTTTTGCCTTTTCCAGCTCATCTTTCAGGTAAGGTATCCCCTGCTTTATTATTTCGTCCATATCCTTCGGGAGGACCAGCGACTTTTGCACCGCGGCGATTCCGAAAACGCGGCTCACCTTTTTCAAAGCCTCGTCTATGTCCGCGTTTTCCGAAAGAGGCTTTATATAGACCGTGGACTGCCTTCTTGTTATCTCAAAATCGCCAACGGCTTTAAGCCTTCTTTTTATATTTTTTACCAGCAGATCCTCAAAATTGCTGCGGTTCAGTCCCTTCAGAGCGATCTCGCCGTACTTTGCCATTATAACTTCCATATGTTAAATTCCTTTATATGATCTATGAAAATTTTCTGAAAATTTATCTTCTGAATCTTTTTATACCGTCCGCTATCCCTTTTGCCAGCGCATTTATCTCTTCTACGGTATTATCCCTGCAAAAGCTTACTCTTATCGCGCTGTCAGCGTCCTTAGGGCTTATTCCCAGCGCCGCAGTGACAGGGCTTATCTTTCCTCTTGAGCAGGCGGAGCCGCTTGACACATATATCTCTCTTTCCTCAAGGAAATGGAGCATTATCTCGCTTCTTACCCCCTGAACGGAAAAGTTCACTATGTTGTCGACCGAGTTCCTGCTGTTTATTGTAACTCCGTCTGCTTCGCCAAGAAGCTTCAGAAGATGTGCTTTAAGTTCCGAGAAACAGGACAGATCTTCGGGATAAGCCCTTACCGCCGCCCCGAAAGCCGCTGTAAGCTCCACAGGCTCGGTCCCCGAGCGCAGCCCCCCCTGCTGACCTCCCCCGTAAACGGTGGGCAGCAGTCTTGTTTCCTTGCTTTTATAAAGTGCGCCTACGCCTTTGAATCCATGTATCTTGTGTGCAGAAATGCTGATGATATCCGCATATATCGGGACCTTGCAGAACCCTTGTACTCCGTCCGAATGAACGACGCACTTCGGAAACTTCTTTTTGACTTCGTTATAGACTTTTTTCGAGTCAATAACAAATCCTGTTTCGTTATTGACCGACATAAAGCTTACAAGGATAGTTTTTTCGTCAACAGCGTCAGCTATCGCCTTTTCAAAGTCCTCATGCTCGCAGGGCTTCAGCCTTACCACTTCAAATCCCTGTTCCTCAAGCTTTTTCATAGGCTCGGCAACGCTTGGATGTTCTATCGCGGTGGTAACTATCCTGTTGCCCCGTCTTTTCAGCGCGTTTGCCGTGCCGAAAACGGCAAGATTGTTGCTTTCGGTCGCCCCTGAGGTGAAGTACACCTCCCCCTCTTTGCCCAGCTTTTTAAGTATGGCGTTTTTTGTATCCTTTAAAACCGCCTCCGCCTCAACGCCAAGCCCGTGAAGGGAGGAAGGATTGCCGAAGCCGCAGTTTTCAAACGCTCTGACCGCTTCAGCACAGGGTTTAGTCGTAGCCGCATTGTCAAAATATATCATAAAAACAAACTCCGATATATACTGTCATTAATATCCAATCATACATTATAACACAAACTTATCCAAACGTCAAATTTTGGAACGGGAAAAACGGTATATTTTTGCAAATATAAAGAAAAATAACTCTGACCCATAAAAATTACCGTTTTAATTTTCCTATACAAATACCGAGAAAGGACAAAAACCATGAAAAGAAATACAGTTACATTGACTACCCGCGCCTTTGTGAGGATAATAAGCTTCCTCACCGCCGCGATTTTGCTTCTGGCAGCCCTTGCCATACAGAACAAGGGGCGAGCCGACGTCACGCAGATGCAGCTCCAGTACGGCTATATGCGGGCAGTGGAAGATCTTTCGCTGAGCCTTGACAATATAAAGACCACCCTTAACAAAGGACTTTATTCAAATTCCCCCGCTATGATGGGAAAACTTTCAGGCAAGCTCTGGAACGAAGCGGCAAACGCCAAGGCGGCTCTTTCCCAGCTCCCCGTAGAGGAGCTGGATCTTGAGCAGACCTATAAATTCCTGTCGCAGGTGGGCAATTACAGTCAGTCTCTTTCAGCAAAATTTGCAGGAGGGGAAGCGCTGACCGATGAAGAAAGAAACAATCTTAAAACTCTTTACGGCTATGCGGACGACCTGAGCGGAAAAATGTGGAAGGTCGAAAAGCGCATCGAAGACGGAGAGCTGAGCTTCAGCGACGCAGAAAGCGCTTCAAACGGAGTTTCCGCTGTAAATGTCACCGAAGGATTCACCGATTTTGAGGAGGGCTTTTCAAATTATCCCACCCTTATATACGACGGACCTTTTTCAGACCATATCCTTGAAAAGAACCCGCTTATGCTTGAGGGACAAAAGGTGATAACCCTCGAGCAGGCTATGATGAAAGCTCAGGCGGCATGCGGGGAGCAGTCGCTCACGGTGACAGGCGAAGAGGGAGGAAAAATGCCCTCCTTTGTATTTGAAAGCGCCGACGCAGTAGCTTCCGTCACCAAACAGGGCGGATTTGTAAGCTATATGCTAAAATACCGCGCCGTCGGAACGGAAACTCTTTCCGCCGCAAAAGCCACCGAAAAAGCAAAGGAATACCTTGAATCTCTCGGAATAGACGAAGTAACGGAAACCTACTACGAAATAAACGGCGGCACCTGTATCTGCAACTTTGCAGGCGAACAGGACGACGTGACCCTTTACACCGACCTTATAAAAGTCGGAGTAGCTCTCGACAACGGCGAGATAGTAAGCTTTGACGCCCGCGGCTATATCACCAACCACACCGACCGTGAGCTGGGAACTCCTCAGCTTACCGAGGAAGACGCCCTTTCTATGCTTTCCTCAAGCCTTGATATAATCGACTCAAAGCTTTGCGTGATTCCTTCGGATGGCATGAACGAGCGTTACTGCTACGAGTTTTACTGCACCGATGACGACGGCAGACAGATACTTGTCTATATAAACGCCGACACAGGCGCGGAGGAACAGATACTTCTCCTTCAGATAAGCGGCAACGGACGTCTCACCGTGTGACAAAAAGCGTCAAAAAACGCAAAATAAATACAAAAGGGATTGCAAAAGCAGTCCCTTATTTGTTGAAAACGCAAAATCCTGTTAAATTCTATTGACTTTTCTGCTTTTTCAAAGTAAAATAGCTTTTGACAGGAAAAATCTGTGTTCTTTTAAAAAACGACGGTTTTTCCGTTTATATATAAATTGTTTAAAAAAACAAAATATCCGCTGCGCGTTAAATATTAAAATAGACCGCTTTGTTTCCCGCAGCTCCTGAGAAAAGGAATTTTAAAATGAAAAAGCTTTTTTTGTATCTTGTGACGGCTGTTTTCATACTTTTTACATTTTCCGCCTGCAATAACGATAACCCACCCGATGAAGTCACCGATACCACCACGGCTCCCGAAGAGCTAACTACCGAACAAACCACGCCTCCTGTTGCTCAGGAGCTTACTTCAACAACGTCCTCATCGGAAGAAACCACCGTTCCCGATGAAGACCCCGACGATCTGGGCATGAAGATCGCACAGACTGCCGAAGCGCTTATCGGCGTTCCCTTTGCGGAAAACTCCGCGTCCCCGACAGATGGATTTGATAATTCGGGCTTTATCTATTATGTGCTTCGTGAAAACGGCTTTGTGAACTGTCCCCGCCTTACTCCCGATCAGGCGGCGATGGGTACGCATATCGACTATGACGAGCTTAAGATCGGCGATCTTGCCTTTTTCTGCACTGCCGACAGCGGGAACCCCGATTTCGGCGGTATTTACATCGGAAACGGTCAGCTTGTTTATTCCCCCATGCCGGGGCAGGACGTCCGTATCGCCGACATAACCTCCGATTATTGGAAAAGCACTTTTGTTACAGGCATAAGCATAACCTGATTTTATGTAATCTTATGTAAAAAATGCGGTAAGCGTTTTAGCCGCCCTGCCATAGGAAACCTGTGTTTCCTGTGTCAGCGCGGCTTTTCGCTTACCGTTATTGTTTTTTCAGCCCTTGCCTTCGGCAGCTTTTTCCGAAGCGCTGTTTTTCACGGTGAAGTACCTTGTTCTTGCTTCTCTCCGTTTAAACAACACATATTTCGGCTTCGCCTCACCGAACATTCTTGCTCTGAAAAAATCGTCCAGAAGTATCCCTGCCGCCGATAAAAAGTACCACACGGCGAAAAACTTCGGGCATATCTGCCCCATAAAGTTAAACGGCACGTCGCTGTAATCCCACACGTCCAGTCCCAGCCACACATTCACGATAAGCCCGCCCGCAAGCTCCAGAAGTGTTATTATCACCGCGCTGCAAAGCATCTGCTGTGCCAGCGGCATATTCCTGTCGAAATAGCAGTTTATCCCGCCTACACAGACAAAAGCAAGCCCTCCCACAATGAACATCGACCAGTGACTGTAACCTCTCACCGCCACTTCTATTGCAAAATAAATCATTCCTCCCATAAGGAAAAGCAGAGTAAGCTTTATGATTTCTCTTATAATGGGAGATTCAGGTCTTGTCATATCGTCCCTCCGTCGTTTATCTGATCTGAGCCGCACTTACCTGCGGCTTTTCGTTTTATCTTTTGCATTTAACCGTCAGCTTATACATAAAAATAACTTAGGACATCACTGCGAAAGACCTCATATTCGCAGTGTTTATCAAATATCATGTTTTTCTGAAAGGAGCATATTATGACTTTTTTACGGGGAATTACAGCTTTGTTTACCGCATTTGCGCTGTTTATCTCTTTACTGCCTGTTTCTGCCGAGGAAGCGAAGGAGGGAGCCGTACCTTCCGCTTATCCCGCGAAGTCGGTCATTCTTGCGGAAGCCTCCACGGGGCAGGTGCTTTTTTGTCAGAATCCCGACGAAAAGCTTCCGATAGCCAGCATAACGAAAATAATGACTCTGCTCATAGCTGCCGAGGAAATGAGCGCGGGACGTCTTTCCATGGAGGATACGGTGGTCGCCTCCGCACACGCCTTTTCCATGGACGGCTCCGTGATATGGCTCAACGAGGGCGAGGAAATGAGCATTTACGACATAACCCGCTCAATAGTTATAAGTAGCGCAAACGACGCCTGCGTCGCCCTTGCGGAGCATATCGCGGGAACGGAAGAAGCCTTTGTCCAACGCATGAACTCAAGAGCTGCCCAACTGGGAATGACGAATACTCATTTTGTGAACTGTTCGGGACTGGACGCCGAAGGACATTTTTCCACGGCGGCAGACGTGGCGAAAATGGCGGCGGAACTTCGCAAATACGATTATTATGATGAATTTCTCCTGACCCGCCTCACATATGTCAGAGAGGGAACAGACCGCGCCACGCAGCTTTTAAACACAAACAAGCTCCTTTCCTATGACGGCATAACAGGATTAAAAACAGGCACGACCGACAATGCGGGATATTGTTTTACCGCGACTGCGAAGCGCGGCGATATGGAGCTTATAGCCGTTGTACTCGGAGCGCAGACGGACGAAGCCCGTTTTGAGATCGCCGAACAGCTTCTTGATTACGGCTTTGAAGGCTTCAGAATGTTCGTTCCCGAATACGACCGTGAGCAGCTTAAAGACATTTCCGTAAGCGGCGGCGTTGAAAAGACTGTTCCCATAGCACCTGAAACGGGTCAGCAGTGCCTTGTCCCCCGCGACGGCGGAAAAGAGATAAAATATCTTTACGACATACGTTCAGAGCTGAAAGCTCCTGTGAACAAAGGCGACAGCGCAGGGAAAATAATAGTCCTGCTGGGAGACGACACTCTTTTCGTGACGCAGGTCACCGCTTCCGCCTCCGTAGAGGAACAGACTTTTCTTGTAAGTCTTATGATGGTGATACAAGGTCTTTTTACTTTTTGACATCTTGTACGATATGTCAAAAGTTAACAAAAAATTTTGTTATATCTGCCTAAAAACACTTTTCCCGTCAGAAACATCTTGAAAAAGGATTTAAAAAAAGGTATAATTAAAGTGCATAGAAAAAGAATGCCGTGTAGAACGCGTAAAAGTTTTAACGAAAGGAAGCTTTTGAAATGTCACTGAAACTTAACGTAAAATACCTGAGATCCTTTGTCGGGGAAAATGAATATAAGGGCCTTGCCTCCGCGGCAGCCGCTGCGGAAAAAGCCGTCGATGAAAAAACAGGTCTGGGAAACGACTTTCTCGGCTGGGTAAATCTCCCCACAAATTATGATAAAGAGGAATTTGCCCGCATAAAGAAAGCTGCCGAAAAGATAAAGAGCGACAGCGACGTGCTTATCGTCATAGGTATCGGCGGTTCCTATCTGGGAGCAAGAGCCGCTATCGAGGCTCTCCGTTCCTCTTTGTACAATTCGCTTAAAAAAGATACCCCCGAAATATATTTTGTCGGCAATTCAATAAGCCCTACTTATCTTAATGAAGTTATCTCCCTTGTAGAAGGCAGGGATTTTTCCGTAAACGTCATCTCCAAGTCAGGTACCACTACCGAGCCTGCTCTGGCTTTCCGTGTATTCCGCGAGCTTCTGGAGGAAAAATACGGCGCTGAAGGCGCAAAGGAAAGGATCTACGCCACCACCGATAAAGCGAGAGGCACTCTGAAGGAGCTTTCCGACCGCAAGGGCTACGAAACGTTCGTTATCCCCGATGACGTAGGCGGAAGATACAGCGTACTCACCGCTGTCGGACTTCTCCCGATCGCCTGCGCGGGCTGCGATATCGACGCTCTTATGGAAGGCGCGAGAGCCGCGCAGAACGAGCTTGTCGATACCGATATGGAAAAGAATGACTGCCTTAAATATGCGGTCATCCGCAACGCCCTCTACCGCAAAGGCTTTAAGGCTGAAATGCTTGTTGCATATGAAAACAGCTTCGCCATGATGAACGAGTGGTTCAAGCAGCTTTTCGGCGAAAGCGAAGGCAAGGACGGAAAGGGCATTTACCCCACCTCAGCCGTTTTCTCCACCGACCTTCATTCTCTGGGACAGTTTATTCAGGACGGTTCCAACATACTTTTTGAAACGGTGGTCCATTTTGATAAGCCTCAGAAGGAATTTTTCCTGAAGGACGACCCCGATAACGGCGACGGTCTGAACTTCCTTTCAAATCAGAATATGTCCGTAGTAAATCAGAAGGCGTTTGAGGGGACCATTCTGGCTCATACCGAGGGCAACGTTCCCAACATTGTCCTTGAAGCTCCCGTGCTTAACGAGTACGAACTGGGCTATATGATATACTTCTTTGAAAAAGCCTGCGCCGTTTCAGGTTACATACTGGGTGTAAATCCTTTTGACCAGCCCGGCGTCGAGAGCTATAAGAAAAATATGTTCGCTCTGCTGGGAAAGCCCGGCTATGAGGACAGAAAGTCCGAGCTTGAGGCAAAACTTTCTTAATGTACATCCGGAGCGGAACGCTCCTTAATGAATATATATAAACGGAGGACATCACAATGATTAGACTTATTCCCGGAAAAAAAGGTACAGGCAAGACCAAAATACTGATCGACGCTATCCATCAGGCTGAAAAGGAAAGCAAGGGCAACGTCGTTGCCATACAGATAGGTTCATCTCTGAACATCGACATTTATCACAAGATCCGTCTTATAAACATCGAAGATTTCAAGATCGCCGATTATGACGACCTTTACGGCTTTATCGCAGGTATACTTGCTTCCGACTACGACTGCACCGATATTTTCGTAGACGGCGTTCTGAGAATAGTGGGAAGAGATTTCAATAAGGTAGGCGAAATGTTCGAGCGCATCGCCGCCATAAGTGAAAACACCAATGTTGTATTCACCATTTCCGCCGATGTGGAAGCCCTTCCCGATTCCATAAAAAAATATCTGTAAATTTTCCTGACAGGTATTGACAAATCAAAACAGTTATGTTATAATACCATTCGTGCCTAAATTCGGTTTACCGAATCACATAACTATTTTGAATTTGAGAGGGAGGTGCAAATAATGGCAGTTCCAAAGAGAAAAGTATCCAAGGCAAGGCGTGACAAAAGACGCGGACAGGTATGGAAGCTGGAAGCACCTGCTTTATCCCGCTGCACTAACTGCGGCGAGCTGAAGGCTCCTCACAGAGTTTGCAGCAACTGCGGTTATTACAAGGGCAGGGAAGTAATTTCCCACGAAGAAGCGTAATTTATCCGTTATCAAGCGTCAGCGGAAAGCTGGCGCTTGATTTTTTGCGTATATAATTGACATACGGCACACAAATATAGTATAATAAAGCTGTATGGAAACAAAGATATATTGTAAAGGGAACATCAGATGAGATTAGTAGCAGTCGTCGGACGCCCCAACGTGGGCAAATCCACTCTTTTCAATAAAATAGTCGGAAAGCGCATGAGCATAGTAGACGACACCCCCGGCGTCACCCGCGACCGTATCTACGGAAAAGCGGAGTGGCGAAACCGCAGTTTCATGCTCGTGGATACAGGCGGGATAGAGCCTGAGAGCAAGGACATTATCCTTTCTCAGATGAGGGAGCAGGCTCAGCTCGCCATAGACAGCGCCGATGTGATAATTTTCGTCACCGATATAAAAACAGGCGTCACCGCCTCCGACGAAAACGTGGCGCAAATGCTCCGGAAAAGCGGAAAGCCTGTTGTGCTGTGTGTGAACAAATGCGACGGGATAGGCGACGTTCCCCCCGAAATATACGAGTTTTATAATCTTGGACTTGGCGACCCCATAGCTGTTTCTTCCGTTCACGGTCACGGGACAGGCGACCTGCTGGACGAGGTATTTGACAAATTGCCCGAAACAGATGATGACGGCTATGATGAGGAATATATAAAAGTCGCCGTTATCGGTAAGCCCAACGCGGGAAAATCTTCTCTTGTGAATAAGCTTGCAGGTGAAAACCGCATGATCGTCTCCGACATAGCGGGAACGACCCGTGACGCAGTAGATACGATAATAGAACGCGGCGGTTCAAAGTATGTGCTTATAGATACAGCGGGCATACGCCGCAAATCGAAAGTAAACGACAGCGTTGAGCATTACAGTGTGCTGAGAGCGTATATGGCGGTGGACAGAGCGGACGTGTGCGTTATGATGATCGACGCCGAGGAAGGCTTCACCGAGCAGGACAGTAAGATAGCGGGCTACGCTCATGAACAGGGAAAAGCCACCGTTATCGCTGTGAACAAGTGGGATCTGATAGAAAAAGACAATAACACGATGAAGGAATTTCTTGAAAAGCTGAAGGTCGATTTCAGCTTTATGTCCTACGCTCCGTTTGTTTTTATCTCCGCAAAAACGGGGCAAAGACTGGACAAACTGTTTCAGCTTATAAATTACACTGCCGAGCAGAACGCCCGCCGAATTTCAACGGGAAAACTGAACGAGCTGCTCAGCTATGCTGTTGCGAGAGTGCAGCCTCCTACCGACAAAGGCAGGCGCCTGAAGCTTTACTACATGACTCAGCCTTCAGTCAAGCCTCCTACGTTTGTCTGCTTCTGCAACAGAAAAGACCTTTTCCATTTTTCCTATCAGCGATACATTGAAAATCAGATACGCGAAGCCTTCGGGCTTGACGGAACGCCCATACGTTTTATTGCAAGAGAACGCGGCGACGAATAGTTTTTGGGAGAAAGAACAAAAATGCTTATAATATGCTTTGCGGTCATGATTATCCTGCCTTACCTTCTCTGCGGGATAAACAGCGCCATCATCGTTACACGGTTAAAGACAGGTAAAGACATACGGACAATGGGAAGCGGCAACGCGGGACTTACCAACACTTACAGAACGCAGGGAAAGGCGGCGGCGCTTTTCGTCCTGCTTGGGGACGTTGCAAAAGGCGTGCTTTCTGTCATAATCGTCTGGCTGTGTTTCAAGTACCTTGTCGGGATCGACGCAAGAAACGCCTCTGAAGGCTACGAGTGGGCGCTTTACGCTTCAGGCGTTTCCGCTATACTGGGACATGTTTTCCCCGTATATTACGGTTTTAAAGGCGGAAAAGGCGTTCTTGTGACGGTAGCTGTTCTTCTTGCGATAAATTGGGTGCCTGCCGTTATCCTTCTGGGAATTTTCGCCGTTATAGTTGCAGCCACCCGCTATGTTTCCCTCGGTTCCTGCATAGCTGCGGCGCTTTATCCTGTTGCCGTGCTTATATTCGGTCTTATAGAGCATAATCCGAGCGTTGTAGCAAATACTGTTTTAAGCGCTGTGATAGGCGGTCTGATAATATTTATGCACCATGATAATATAAAGCGCCTTATGAATCATACCGAAAAAAAGCTTGGACAAAAGACCTCGAAAACCGATACATAAGGAAAGGAGCATTTTTATGGCAAACATAACCGTTCTCGGCTGCGGCTTCGGTACCGCTCTTGCGGTAATGCTGGATAAAAACGGACATAAAGTTACCTGCTGGTCAAAGTATCAGAATGAGATAGACGCTATTCTGAAGGACAGGGAACATAAAAAGCTTCTTCCCGGAGTAAAGCTTTCCGAAAGCATCGCCTTTACCACCGACCCCGCCTGCGTCAGCGGCGCAGACGTAGTTATAGTTGCGATACCTTCCGCATTTGTAAGGGAAGCCGCTTCAAGAGTCGCTCCTTATATTACTTCAGGAACTGTTTTGCTCAACGTGGGAAAGGGCTGGGAGGAAAATACATATAACCGCCTTTCCCAAGTGATCTCTGAGGAGATACCGAATAATCCCGTTGTAGTTATGGCGGGACCGTGCCATGCCGAAGAAGTTGCCCGCAGTGTTCCCACTTCGGTGGTCGTAGCTTGTAATGACCATGCCGTAGCCGCGTATATACAGGAGGTCATGATGAGCCCAACCTTCCGCGTTTACCTCAGCGATGACGTTATCGGCTGTGAAGCCGCTCCTGCGCTGAAAAATGCGATAGCACTCTGCTGCGGCATAGCCGAGGGAATGGGCTTGGGCGACAATACCCTTGCCGCCCTTATGACAAGGGGACTTACCGAAATAACCCGCCTCGGAGTAGCCATGGGCGCCAAGTGGGAAACTTTCACAGGTCTTGCAGGCGTGGGCGACCTGATAGTTACCTGTACCTCAATGCATTCCCGCAATCACAGAGCGGGGCTGCTGATAGGAAAAGGCGAGCAGGTCGAAAAGGCGATCGAGCAGGTGGGGACCGTCGAGGGCTACGGCTGCTGCAAGATAACCCACAGCTTCGCCGAGAAGATGAACGTCCAGATGCCTATAATCGACCAGCTTTATAACGTATGTTTCCTTCATATCTCTCCGATCGAGGCGGTAAAAAATCTTATGACCCGTCCCCGCAAGGAGGAAAAGGAACCCTTCTGGAACTGAACAGGAAATAAAAATAAAAATTTGTAAAAAAGACTTGATTTTTTACAGCTTATCTGCTATAATATTACAGTATTTGAAATTAACTTTGTTGAAAGGGAGGTGCTCACCAATGGCAAAATGCGATATCTGCGGAAAAGGTGTCACTTTCGGTATTAAGGTTTCTCACTCACACAGATGCTCTAACAGAACATTCAAGCCCAATGTCCAGAAAGTAAAGGCTGTCGTAAACGGTACTCCCTGCAGAGTGAACGTTTGCACCAGATGCCTGCGTTCCGGCAAGGTTCAGAGAGCTAACTGATTTACCTGTAAAACCGTAAATATGTAAACATCGGCAGAGGTTTTTACCCTGCCGATTTTTATTTTTTCCGATTTTGCCGCCCTGCTCCTTTCATTCTTCTTTTTAATTGTGTTTTAACTTTGTTTTACTTGACAAAAAATGTGTATATTGGTATAATTATCATGTATAATTATGAACATTCAGAGAGGTTCTGACCGTATAACAAAGGAGAACTGCCGTAAGGCAGGTAACGTGCATGAAAATTTTTAAATCGTTTTTTCTGATTGTATTCTCCCTGTCGGTGATGATCATGGGTGCGGCTCCCGCTTTTGCCTACGAGGATTCTCCCCTTAAAAACTGGGTAGTGCAGGAATACAATGACACAAACGGACTTCCGACCGGTGAAGCGAACACCGTTCTTCAGGCTTCCGACGGCTATATCTGGATAGGAAGCTACGGCGGGCTTATCCGTTATGACGGTACCACTTTCAGAAATTATTCCGAAAGCGGCGGTATCGCGTCGTCAAGTATCCGTGCTCTTTTTGAGGACAGTAAGGGAAGGCTCTGGATAGGCACCAACGATATGGGCGTTTATCTTTTTGAGAACAATACTTTTTCCCTATATACTCATGAGGATAAAAACCTGTTTTTGTCGGTAAGATGTTTTTCCGAGGGCAAGGACGGCACGATTTATGTAGGAACCACTTCAGGGCTTGCAAAAGTCGGCGACGGAAAGCTTGAAAAGGTGAACGACCGTGTTTTCGGCATGACTGTTTATAACGTGCCTGTGGATAAAAACGGCGTTTTATGGGCATGCCTTGACGACGGCATAGCCGAGCTTATAAAGGACGATGAGGTGATCTTTACCTTTGAATCCTCAAAGTATCTTAAATCAGATCTGTACAGCGCCGTTTCCGACGCTCAGGGAAACATTTACATCGGAACAGGCGACAATTACATATATAAAGTTGATTTTAAAAACGCGGATTATTCCGCTGATTCCTTCAGCCTGACCGAGTATTCGACAGGCGGTATCTCCACCTATAACGATATGTGCGCCGATGAAAACGGAAACATCTGGGGCGCCGCCATAAACGGCATCGGATATGTTGACAGCGACGGCGACTGGCATACTGTGAACGTTGAACACGCTTCCGCCGCCAACAGGATAATCCTTGACTACGAGGGCAATATCTGGATCGCCTCCACAAGCTACGGCGTTATACATCTTGTAAACGGTCTGTATTCCACCCCGAATATAGCTGCGGGGCTTGTTTCCACCTCCCTGAATGCAGTTGCGGCAGGAAGCGACGGGAATTACTACATCGGCACCGATACGGGACTGATAGTGCTTGACAAGAACTATTCTCCCGTAGAGAACGAGCTTACCGAAATGCTGGAAGGCGACAGAGTGAGGAACATTCTCTGCGACAGCCGCGGCGTTTTATGGATAGGTACATATTATAACAACGGTCTTGTAATGTACGAGAATAAGCGCGGCGAGAACCGTATCACTTCTATTTCTGCGGAGGACGGTCTCAGCAGCGCTCAGATAAGGCATATAATCGAGCTTTCAAACGGCGATATAGCTGTTTCCACTCAGTCAGGAGTGAACATTATCCGTGACGAAAAGGTTTACAGGACATATACCGAAGTAGACGGACTGACATATCCTGTTATCCTTTCGCTTTGCGAAGGCGCCGACGGCACATTGTACGCGGGAAGCGACGGACAGGGCATTTATGCATTAAAAGATGGAAAAGTGACGCATTACAGCTTTGATGAAGGTCTTTCTTCAGGCGTGGTACTCAGAATGGTCCTTGACGATGACGGGAGCGGAATGTTCATCAGTGCGGGGAACAGCCTGTTCTACTGGGACTTCAGCACTTTCACGCTTTTGAACAACTATTCAAAAAGCGCAGGCAGCATTTTCGACATGACGCTGGTAGATGATGAGATATGGCTTATGCAGAGCAACGGCATAAATGTTCTCAATAAAGAGAAGCTCCTTTCGGGCGAGGAAACTCCCGTAAATATACTCGGCTCGTCTTTCGGGCTCACAGGTTCTCTGAATGCAAACACATGGAACGATATGCATGACGGGGTGCTTTATCTTTGTACCGCGAACGGTCTTTCGATACTTGACCTTGATTCGCTCAACGAAGAAGATACCGACATAAGCGTGGTTGTAAATCAGGTCGCTGCGGACGATAATGTTTACGAATTGCCTCAAAGAATAGATGTAAGCGGTGATACCACACGTCTTACCTTTTACTTTGCACCCCTCTCATTTTCGGGAAAAGATGTTTACGTCAGGTATCAGCTTGTCAGCTTTGACGATAAAGCGTACACGCTTTTAAACGACCGTGAAATGAGCGCGAGCTACACCAATCTTTCAGGCGGCAATTACGAGTTCCGCCTTGAAGTCCTCGGCTCCGACAGACAGACGGTCGTCCATTCATTGTCCATTCCTGTGCATAAGAATTATTTGCCGTGGGAACGCCCGTGGTTCTGGCTCATCATAGCGGTGGTCTTTGTTCTGCTTGTCCTGATCGTCATAGTTGCCGTTATCCATGCAAAGACAAAGCGCCTGAAACGCCGCCAGCAGGAATACCGCGACATTATCGGTCAGGCGATGAGGACCTTCGCCAACACGATAGACGCAAAGGACAGATACACCAAGGGCCATTCCGAAAGAGTCGCCCGCTACACTCTTGAAATAGCAAAGAAGCTGAAGATGTCCGAAGACGAACAGGAGCGCATTTATTATATCGCCCTGCTCCACGATATAGGAAAAATAGGTATCCCAGATTATATTCTTAACAAGCCCGGAAAGCTTACTCCCGAGGAGCGCAGACTTATTATGCAGCATCCCACCATGGGCGGAGAGATACTCAAGGACTTTACCTCTCTTCCGGGAATAAGCGACGGTGCCCGCTATCATCATGAGCGTTACGACGGAAAGGGCTATAACGAAGGATTAAAGGGCGATGAGATCCCGTTTTTTGCCAGAATAATCTGCGTTGCCGACTCATATGACGCCATGTCCAGCGTCCGCTGCTATCAGGGCAATATGGATCCAGACGCGATAGTCGAGGAGCTTAAAGAAGGCTCAGGCACTCAGTTCGACCCTAAGATCGTAGACGTAATGCTTGAGCTTATAAAAGAGGGGAAGGCTCCCTGTATGGATCTCCTGCCTAAGCCCGACGACCCTGCCGATATGTTCAAATGATCTTATAAGAAAGATCCCCCGTCTGAACGGGGGATCTCATTATTGTCCGCTGAACTTTGTCCTTACGGTGTTTATTTTGTTTTGCTCTGCCTGTTCGGTCTGATACCAGCCCTTCTGTGACATTTTGTCGTAAATGTCGTCCTGCATGCAAAGCGACTGCGTCAGCGCCGAGCTGAACGCCTGATGCACATTGTCGGTGGACGATTCGATAGTCCCGTGCATGAAAAGGTCGCAACCGCCCTTTTCCAGAAGCAGAATATCTTCCATAAGATTTTTATCGCTCATTTTGTACCCTCCTTTTATTACAGAAGCCCGTAAAAGCTCTGAAAGATCTGGCTGTGTTTCTGCGCCATTTGCTGAACGCAGGTTTTCAGCTCCGCGTCCTGAAGCTGAGCGGCGGTCTGCTGACACTTTGACTGAAAATACTGTTCATGTCCCAGCGCGTCCTCAATATAAAGCAGTTCCTTGTTTGTCATAGAATACCTCCTGAGTGAAATTTTATGTTGTTATTGTGCCGCTCAAAGGCTGAAATATTCACCGCCGCAGGAAAAATATCATTTTAATGTTTGAGAACATTTTAACGATTTAGTTGAATCGCATTTTGCTTTGCAAAATGCTTTTTTATGTTATAATAATCTCAAACAGCGGAAAGAGGAAGAATTTTATCTTGATGTTTGAGAACATTTTAACGATTCAGAGGAATCGCATTTTGCTTTGCAAAATGCTCTTTTTATGTTATAATAACCTCAAACAGCGGAAAGAGGAAGAATTTTATCTTGATGTTTGAGAACATTTTAACGGTTCAGAGGAATCGCATTTTGCTTTGCAAAATGCTCTTTTTATGTTATAATAACTAACAACATAATAAATGATAAGGAAGAAATCTTATGAAAAAATTACTTACTGCCTTATTTGCCGTTATTTTTCTTATGACATTTACCTCCTGCGCCGAAACTCCGACCGCTGATTTAATAAATATGCAGGGAACGGAGCGTGACGGAAAATACGCCGTTATATGGGAGGACAGAACATAT
Source organism: uncultured Ruminiclostridium sp. (assembly GCA_947629925.1). Classification (GTDB taxonomy): domain Bacteria; phylum Bacillota; class Clostridia; order Oscillospirales; family Ruminococcaceae; genus Ruminiclostridium_E. The sequence goes on along the minus strand of CANRFO010000010.1, from coordinate 33,505 downwards.
TTTCCTTTCTGCGTCGTTTCAAAAAGCGACTGCTCACAGCAGATAGGCTATGTAAACGGCGATACAAACGACAGAGTAAGTATGTATAAAGGCTTCCCCGCCGAAGAATGGCTCGTAAGCTACCTCACCACCGACGGCGGCGCTATCCTGCTCAAAGAGCAGAGCGTGACCGAGATACCAGACGGACTTCAGGCTGAGTATGAGTAAAAGCGGCATAAAACAGTATCAGCCGCAAAAAATAAGATCAGAAGGAGGCGCAGAAAATGCCCGCATATCTATGTATAGACTTAAAGTCCTTCTACGCCTCAGTAGAATGTGTTGAGCGCGGACTTGACCCTATGACGACAAATCTTGTTGTAGCCGACCCTGAGCGCTCGGAAAAAACCATCTGCCTTGCTGTCTCTCCCTCCATGAAGGCTCTTGGAGTCCATAACCGCTGCCGTGTTTTTGAGATACCGAAAAATATCAGCTATATCATGGCTGAGCCTCGTATGCAGAAATATATCGACTATGCCGCCGAGATATACGGCATCTACCTTCGCTATATCTCCAAGGACGACATACATGTTTATTCCATCGACGAAGCTTTTCTTGATGTTACAAATTATCTGAAGCATTACCATATGACGCCCAAAGAAATGGCGGTAATGCTTATGGACAGGATATACGAGGAAGTGGGAGTAAGAGCCGCCTGCGGCATAGGTACCAACCTTTATCTTGCAAAAATAGCTCTTGACATAACCGCCAAGCATGCCGCCGATTTTATCGGTACTCTTGATGAAGAAAGCTACCGCGCCGTTCTTTGGGACCATCAGCCCCTTACTGATTTCTGGCGGATAGGAAAGGGAACGGCGGATACCTTGGCTCAGCATTATATCTTTACCATGCGCGACGTCGCGAATACCGATACAGACCTGCTCTACCGCATTTTCGGCATAGACGCCGAGCTTCTCATAGACCACGCATGGGGCAGGGAACCCACGACTATATCCGATATAAAAGCCTACGCTCCGAAAGTGAACAGCCTTACCTCAGGTCAGGTGCTTATGAGGGACTACACCTTTGAAGAAGCCCGCCTTGTCCTGAAAGAAATGCTTGACGGGCTTTGTCTTGATATGACGGAAAAGGAGGTCGCCGCAGGCTCTGTCACCATCAGTATTGGTTATTCAAATTCCCTGAAGCTCCCCTCAGCCAAAGGAACTGCCTCTTTGGACAGCCACACGAGTTCCGACCTTGTGATAATTCCCGCCGTTCTTTCCGTTTACGACAGGATAGTTGACCGTGATAAGCCTGTCCGCCGCATGAACGTCTGCTGCAACAACGTTATTCCAGACAGCGGCGAGCGCCAGATCGGTCTTTTTGAGAACGACGATATTATCGACAGAAATAAGGAGCTTAGAAAAACTGTTTTGAAAGTGAAGAAAAAGTACGGCAAAAACGCCATTTTAAAAGGAATGGACTTGGAGGAAGCGGCAACAGCCCGCGACCGCAACCGACAGATAGGAGGACATAAAAGTGGCGAAAAGTAAACCCCGCATGCCTATGCCCGTAAGCGAGCGAGCAAAACAGTTCATGCCTTTTGCGGCAGTGACAGGTCTCGGACAGGCGCTTGCAAAAAAGGAAAGGCAGCTGCTGAAGATCCCCAGGAAAGAGCTGTCGGAGGACGAGACCGAGCTTCTCAACAAACGTCTGAACGAGATAGAAAAAGGCGATAAAATAACCGTCGTGTACTTTTTTGACGGAGAATATATCACTTTATCAGGAACGCTTCTGTCCTTCGAGCCTTCGTCGCGAACTCTTCAGATAGGTACAGAAAGGATATCCTTTGACGACCTTTTCAGCATAGAAAAAGACTGACCGCCGCGCCGCCAAAACGCGAAGGTCAGTTTTTTCAGCCTTGACAAGCCCTTTCATAAATAATATAATGTAGTAAACAACACCGTATCTGAGGTAAAATATGCATTACAAAGCTGTATTTTTCGACCGTGACAACACGCTTACCTATTTCAACAAGGAAAAGGAAAAATGGCGTGACATCACAGTAAGCGGTTGGAGCGGTCACCCGCTGTCCCTGCCGTATGAAAAAATGATGAAGCTGTTTGAGCTTGCCTCTGAGGGAAGAACTCCGTGGTACAGGACCCTTGATGACGAACGTGACTTTTTCAGACGCTATTACAAATACCTTTTGATCGAAGAAGGCGTAACCGAAAATACCGACGGCAAGGCAAAGCTTTTGTTTAACGAATTGTGGTGCAATAACGACCGCTTATTATTCCCCGAAACAGTCGAAACATTGGAATATTTTCGCTCTCACGGCTACAAAATGGGCGTGATAAGCGACACCTCTCCCTCGCTGGAATACACTCTGCGTCAACTGGGAATTGCCGAATATTTCACTTCTTTTACTACAAGCTCTTTAGTAGGCGCAGGAAAGCCGAGTCCGATAATATTTAACGCCGCCCTAAAAGCGCAGAATGTTTCCGCAAGTGAAAGCATTTATGTAGATGATTATAAGCCCGAAGTGGACGGAGCAAGAGAGCAGGGCTTCACCTCTTTTCTTATAGACCGCAGCGGGGAAAATACCGACGAATGGACGATACACAGCCTGAAAGACCTTATATCATTCGCAGAAAGTCAAACATAAAACGGATAAATACGGAGAAAAAATGGAAGAAAGATTTTCAAGAACAGCGCTCCTTTTAGGACAGGAAGCGCTTCAAAAGCTGTCCTCCTGCCGAGTCGCCCTTTTCGGACTTGGCGGAGTGGGCAGCTACATAGCCGAAGCTCTTGCCCGCAGCGGTATCGGAGCGATAGACATAATCGACAGCGACAAGGTGAGCGTTTCCAACATCAACCGCCAGCTTTGCGCCCTTGACAGCACCGTGGGCAGATACAAGACCGACGTTGTAAAAGAGCGCATACTTGACATAAATCCGAACTGCAAAGTCACCGCTCACAATATTTTTTTCACCCCCGAAACAGCGGACAGCTTTGACTTTTCAAGCTATGACTATGTTGCCGACGCAGTTGACACAGTGACCGCAAAGCTGACTATAATCACCCTCGCCAAAGCCGCAGACACTCCTGTTATAAGCTGTATGGGAACAGGGAACAAGACCGACCCCACCGCCCTTGAGGTTGCGGACATATATGAGACCTCCGTCTGCCCTCTTGCCAGAACAATGCGCTACGAATGCAGAAAGCGCGGTATCGACAGCTTAAAGGTGGTATATTCAAAGGAACCTCCCCGAACTCCCCTTGAAATCATCACCGAAAACGGAAAGACGATACCCGCCTCTCTCCCTTTCGTCCCCTCCGCTGCGGGACTTATCATAGCGGGAGAAATAATAAAGGACCTTGCAGATCTCAATAAATGAAAGGAGAACCGCTATGTACTGTTCACAATGCGGAAAACAGACAGGTGAAAACGATAAATTCTGCCCAAACTGCGGCGCGCCTGCCGTTCCTCCCGTAACGGAAGTAACTCCCCTCCCGCCGCAGGAGGCTCAGCCGTTTCTCTCGCCTCATCAGGGCGCAGCTATGTCCGAAGTAACCCCTGAGGATTATCAGCAGACCCCGCAGCCGCAGGAATTTGTCGCTCCTCCGCAAATGGCTACCCCTCAGCAAATATCCGACGCTATAAAAAAAGTATTCCGTTCGCCCCTGCTGCTTATTTCGGCAATTGCGCTGACAGCGGGACTTGCGTGCTATTTTGCTTATATTATTGACAATATCGAGATTTTAAGCATAAATATAAGATCTATCCTATCCTCCGCAACTGACGGTTACAGAGAGGAGATAGGCATTATCAGCGAATACGCATACCTTTTCTACATCGCATTACAGCTTCCCGCCGTTCTTATCGCTCTCGGAATGTGGATGACCTGCATTTCCTCCCGCCGCAAAAAAGAGGGACTTACCGCAGGCGGAATAAAGCTGATAAAAGGCGTGCTCATCTTCCAGCTCGTCTTGTACATTCTGGCAGCTCTGCTTTGCATTTTGCTTTTAGCATTGGGTATGGCGACAGCAGGCATCACGGGACAGATGGACGTTATATTCGGATTTTTGCTTTTGGCAGCGTTCATAGTCCTTTTGCTGGTGTATCAGATAAAACTCCTTTCCACTGCCGACGTTATGCGCCGTGCGGTGCAGTATAGAGTGCCCGTTTACACCATTTCCGTATTCGTTGCTGTGATAAACTTTTTAATTGCTGTTTTTGAGATATATCAGGCGTATCAGTCATTCGTATCAAGCGGTATACTCCTTGCGCTGAACGCTATATTCGCCGCCTTGACTTATATCTTCCTTGGCGCATTTATCCTTTACTACCGCAGAGCTGCATTTATCCTTTACTACCGCAGCGCTATGCGCAGTATCAGGTGACAGGAGTGAAAAAATGCCCATAAACAACATTCCTCAGCCTGAAATAATACAGATAAACGACCATCTCCGCCTGCACAAATACAGCGGCTCTTACGACTTTGCGCTCCCTTGGTACTCCGACTCCGAAACTCTCCGCCTGATAGGAAGTTCTCCCGCTCCCTACACCTTGGAAAAAATCGCAGATATGTACGAATATCTTGAGCGCAAGGGCGAGCTGTATTTCATAGAGATTTTTGAGGAACAACGCTGGCTCCCCATAGGCGACGTGACATTCTGCCGCGACGATATGCCCATTCTGATAGGAGAAAAGCGCTTTCGCGGTCAGGGAACAGGCATCGCCGTAGTAAACGCCCTTGTACAGCGCGGAAAAGAGCTTGGCTATACCGAGCTTTATGTTGAGGACATCTACGATTTTAACACCGCCTCAATAAAATGCTTTACCTCCGCAGGCTTCATACCCTACCGCAAGACCCCCGAGGGACACGGTTACCATATGTTTCTGAAAGACAGGTGAGCCTGTCTTTTTTATTTTGTCGAACGCGTTTCCGCTATTGACAAATATCGACGAATAGTATAAAATAAAAATGTATAGTCTTCTGAAAATTATGGGTGAGGTAAACAATGAGATCAGAACGTAAAAACAAGAAGATCGACCTGCAAAACAGCAAGCTCCGTGAGAAAAGCATAATCGCCGCTTTAATAACGATACTGTTAACAGTAGTCGTTATGGTCGTTTCATATATAAGAATAACACAGATAACTGAGCAGCGCTGTCTTGAGCGTATGCAGGAGGGCGTAAATACCGTTATCGACGGCATAGGGAACAAGCTGGCGAGCGACAGCAATGCTCTGCGTTCGGTAGCAAAGCTTTTGGAACTGGAGGAGGATTTCAGCTCCGAGACCATGAAAGAGATAATGGGACGTCTTTCCCCCATTATGACGGCAAAAAACCTTAATCTTCTCCTGCCGGGGGATCTGATAATTTCAGGCGAGGGAAACGAGTTCGACGCGTCCAATGTGGATTCCATACGCTTTGATGTGGAAGCTGCGCTGGGAGAACACGTCACCGACAGAAAAATGTCCGTGGGTTCAAACCCCGACGATCAGACCTACATAATCCGCCATTTCGTCCCCATCGTTAAGAACGGAGAAACGGTGGCTATGCTTTATATGACCACCAACCTCCAGAAGCTGCCGCAAAATCTTAACATCAGCAACATCTACAACGGCACCGCCAGCGTCTACATAATCGACCGCAGCAACGGAGATTTCATAATGGACACATGGCACGATCAGCTTGGCAAGATAGATGATGAAGAGCGTCAGGTGAAGGGCGACAAAAGCTGGGAACAGGTGGTAGACGAGATCAAAACGGGAAAGCAGGGCTATGCTGTTATCTATTCCAACACCACCAATGAATACCTGTATTTCTACTACGCTCCTCTTCAGTCGGACAAATGGCAGCTTGACGGCGCCAACGGTCAGAACCAGTGGACAGCCGCCGTTACAGTCCCCGAAGACGAAGCCTTTGCCAATCTTTACAAAATAAGGAATGTATATTTTATCATAGCGGTCATTGAAGCGGTGATCCTCATCTCCTATCTTATCTGGACTATCCGCAACACGAGAGTCACCCTTGAAAAAGCTGTTCTTGAGGAACGCCTTATCAAGGCGGAAAACGCCGAGCGTGCAAAGACAATGTTCCTGTCAAATATGTCCCACGACATACGCACGCCTATGAACGCCATAATCGGCTACACTACCCTTGCGGCGGCAAATGCGGAAAATACCGAAAAGGTCCGTGATTATCTTTCAAAGATACTTTCTTCCAGCAATCACCTGCTCAGCCTTATAAACGACGTTCTGGATATGAGCCGTATCGAAAGCGGCAGAGTTTATATCGAGGAAGTTGAGTGCAGCCTGCCCGACCTGCTCCGCGACCTGCGCAATATCCTTATGACCCAGATGAAGTCAAAGCAGCTCGACTTTTATATGGACACCATAGACGTTATAGACGAGGACGTTTACTGCGACAAGCTCCATATGAACCAGGTGCTGCTGAACCTGCTGAGCAACGCCATAAAATTCACTCCCGCAGGCGGAGCCGTTTCCCTTACCATAAAGCAGAAGCCAGGCGCTCCCGAGGGCTATGCCGCTTACGAAATAAGAGTAAAGGACACGGGCATAGGAATGAGCCCCGAATTTGTGGAGCACGTTTTTGAGCCTTTTGAAAGAGAGCAGAACTCCACCGTCAGCGGTATCCAAGGTACAGGGCTTGGAATGCCTATCGCCAAGAACATCATAGATATGATGGGCGGAACGATAGAAGTTCAAAGCGAGCAGGGCAAGGGCACCGAGTATATCGTTAATATCGAACTGCGTCTTGTTTCAGAGCGCCGTCCCGTCGGGATCATAAAGGAGCTTGAGGGCTTCCACGCCCTTGTAGTTGACGACGACTACACCGTATGCGACAGCGTTACAAAAATGCTGGTACAGCTTGGACTTCGCGCCGAATGGACAATGTCAGGCAAGGAAGCCATTCTCCATGCAAAACAGGCTAAGGAGCTTGCTGACGAATTCCGCGCATATATCATCGACTGGCTGCTCCCCGACATAAGCGGTATAGAAGTTGTCCGCAGGATAAGAAATTCCGTGGGTGAAACCGTTCCTATAATAATCCTCACCGCCTACGACTGGACGGACATTGAGGATGAGGCAAGGCAGGCGGGCGTCACCGCCTTCTGCAACAAGCCTATCTTCCTCTCCACCCTGAGAGATACGCTCCTTTCCGCAATAGGACAGCTTGAACAAAAGACCGAGGAACCCGTTATTCCCTCAGAAGACAAGGATTATAAAGGCAAACGCCTGCTCCTTGTTGAAGACAACGAGCTTAACCGCGAGATAGCTTACGAGATACTTACCGAGGGCGGATTTGTGGTCGAGACCGCCGAGGACGGCACCGTTGCGGTAGACAAGGTGAAAAAATCAACTGCGGGTTATTACGACCTTATCCTTATGGACGTTCAGATGCCTATAATGAACGGCTATGACGCCACAAGAGCGATAAGGGCGCTTGACGACCCCGCTCTTGCCTCCATACCGATAATAGCCATGACCGCCAACGCTTTCAACGAGGATAAAATGCAGGCGCTTGAATGCGGAATGAACGACCATATCGCAAAGCCGCTGAATATGGACGTCCTCAACGATACCCTGCATAAGTATCTTGGAGGAAAGAAGTGAGATGAAAAAGCTGGCCGCCCCGCTTATTATGCTTGCGATATTTGAAACCGTGGCGATAACGCTCCGGCTTGCGCTTGACAACGTCTTCTACCTCTTTAATTTCACATATATCGGCATTTGCATAGCGCTGGGACTTTTCCTTTACTCAGTGCATTTCAAGTACGCCCGCCTTGTTGTTCAGCTTGGCGTAGGACTTTATATGCTGCTGTACCTCGGTTTTATAGACGGCGAGAATATGCAGATAGAGGGTTTCTGGTTCTATCTTTTCTCAGGCGTGTTTGAGGCGGCAACTATACATTATGCGGTGGCAAAAATATTCGGACCGCTTATTTTCGGCAGAGGCTGGTGCGGTTACGCCTGCTGGACGGCTATGATACTTGATCTTCTGCCCTTTAAGCAGCCATCCGCTCCCCGCAAAAGAATAGGCTGGATAAGATACATCACCTTTGCTGTCTCCCTGATTTTTGTAGCAGCTTTGTTTTTGTTGCAGATACCAAATACTGCTGGGATAATTTTCCGGGCGTTCATTATCGGCAATATTCTTTACTACGTCTTTGGGATAATTCTTGCAATAGCTTTTAAAGACAACCGCGCCTTCTGCAAATACCTTTGCCCCGTGACCGTCTTTTTAAAGCCGATGAGTTATTTTTCCCTTATGCATATAAAATGCGACGGCGAAAAATGCGTTTCCTGCGGCAAATGCAGAAAGGTATGCCCTATGAACGTGGATATGACCGACAATTCCCGCAAAAGAGCCAACGGCACCGAATGTATTTTATGCCTTAAATGCGTGGATTCCTGCCCGCAAAAGGCGCTGAAATTGTAAATTCAAACCCCTGCCGAAAATCTTGGCAGGGGTCGTTTACATCTATTGACAATTAAGCATTAAAGTGATAAAATATATTGGTATTAAACCAATACAGAAATAAAAAATAACGGAGGAACTGACAATGCGTATCACATTGAAAGGCGACGCTGTAAAGGAATATGAAAACGGTATGACCGCCTACGACATCGCCAAGGACATCAGCGCAGGACTTGCAAGAGCCGCCTGTGCCGCAAAAATAAACGGAAAAGTGTGTGATCTGCGAACTTGCATTGACAGTGACGCTTCTCTTGAAATACTGACATTTGACGACGAGGACGGAAAAAAGGCGTTTCGCCACACCGCCTCCCACATTCTCGCTCAGGCTGTAAAAAGACTTTTCCCCGACGTGAAGCTGGCGATAGGACCCGCCATAGACAACGGCTTTTATTACGATTTTGACGTGGAAACTCCTTTCACCGCCGAGGATCTGGAAAAGATAGAGGCGGAGATGAAAAAGATAGTGAAAGAGGGACTGGAACCTGTTCAGTTCTATCTTTCTCCCGAAGAGGCGATGAAGACTCTGGAGGAACAGGGCGAGATATACAAGGTTGAGCTTTGCAAGGAACACGCCGACAAGGGCGAGCAGATCAGCTTTTACCGTCAGGGCGACTTTACCGACCTTTGCGCAGGACCTCACCTGATGAACGTTTCCGCTGTAAAGGCGTTCAAGCTCACCTCCTGCACAGGCGCATACTGGCGCGGCAGCGAGAAAAACAAAATGCTCTCCCGTATCTACGGAACAGCTTTCCCTAAGGCGTCCGAGCTTGACGCTTATCTTACAATGCTTGAAGAGGCGAAAAAGCGCGACCACAGAAAGCTGGGCAAAGAGCTTGAACTGTTCGCTTTAATGGAGGAAGGCCCCGGTTTTCCTTTCTTCCTGCCAAAAGGTATGGTTTTGCGCAACACTTTGCTTGAATACTGGAGAGAAGTCCACAAGAGATACGGCTATGTTGAGATCTCAACTCCTATGATACTCAATCAGGAGCTTTGGCACAGGAGCGGTCACTGGGATCACTACAAGGACAATATGTACACCACCGTCATTGACGGCGAGGATTACGCGGTAAAGCCTATGAACTGCCCAGGCGGAATGTTGGTATACAAGCTGTCCCCTCATTCCTACCGCGACCTGCCTTTGCGTATGGCTGAACTGGGACTTGTTCACCGTCACGAGCTGTCAGGCACTCTGCACGGACTTTTCCGTGTGCGCTGCTTCACTCAGGACGACGCTCACATCTTTATGACATGGGATCAGGTGGAGAGCGAGATACAAGGCGTAGTCCGTCTGTTCGACGAGGTTTATTCCACTTTCGGACTGACATATGAGATAGAAGTTTCCACCATGCCCGAGGATCACATCGGCGAAAAGGAAACTTGGGATTTTGCCACCGAAACTCTTGAAAAAGCCATTACGGCCATGGGAAAGACCTATACCATAAACGAGGGCGATGGCGCATTCTACGGACCTAAGCTGGACTTCCACCTTTCCGATTCTATCGGAAGAACATGGCAGTGCGGCACAATTCAGCTTGATATGCAGATGCCCGAGCGCTTTGATCTGGAATACACAGGCGCAGACGGCGAAAAACACCGTCCCGTAATGATACACCGTGTTGTCCTCGGTTCTATCGAACGCTTTATCGGCGTTATCACAGAGCATTTCGAGGGAAAATTCCCGCTTTGGCTGAACCCTGTTCAGGTGAAGATAATGCCCATAGCCGACCGCCACAACGACTTCTGCGACAAGATAGCGCAGGCGCTCGACAACATAGGCATACGCTACGAGATAGATACCAGAAATGAAAAGATAGGCTACAAGATAAGAGAGGCGCAGGTCAAGAAGATAAATTATATGCTTGTTATCGGCGACAACGAAGTTGAGGAGGGCAACGCCTCCGTTCGCTGCCGCAAGAGAGGCGACCTTGGCAAGATGAGCATTGACGAGCTTTGCGCAATGCTCAAAAAGGAAGTTGACGAAAAAACTATTCTGTAAATTAAACAAAGGCTCAAATTCCTGTCAGGATTTGAGCCTTGTTTTCAATACGGCAGGTGAGAATATGGAATACAAAACCGACATAAACGCCCTGTTAAAGCAGCTTTCCGCCAAAGCTCCCGACCCAGATACGCTTGTGTGCAGCGACCCAAGTGAAAATACAAAAAAGCTTTGGGCGTATCTGAAAAGCATTTACGGCAAAAATATACTTACAGGGCAGCAGTATCTTCAGGCCGCCGAGCTTGAGGACGCCGTATATTACCGTGAAACAGGCAGACTTCCCGCCGTCCGCGGCTACGATATGATGGACATCGACAAGAAAAAGGGCGACGGACAGGTGGAAAGAGCCATAAAGTGGGCGAAAGAAACAGGCTGTATCATCACAATGTGCTGGCACTGGTACGCTCCCGATGATATGAACGACCTTGAAAACTGCGTCTGGTCGTTTTATTACAAAACCACAAATTACGACCGCAAAACAAGCTTCGACCTGCTGAAAGCCGTAACGGAGGGAACTGCCGAGTACGCCTTCGCAATTTCCCGCATTGATATGATAGCGGAGGAACTGAAAAAGTTTCAGCGTGAGGACATACCCGTTTTATGGCGCCCTCTCCACGAGGCGGCAGGGAACTGGTTCTGGTGGGGAAAAAGGGACAACGACAACGGCGAGTCCGCCGCAGCATATAAAAAGCTGTGGTACATCATCTTTGACCGCTTTAACAACTACCACAAGCTGAATAATCTCATCTGGGTCTGGAACGGTCAAAGCCCCGAAATGGCGGTTGCCCCCAACACATATGACATATGCGGCGAGGACATTTATCCCGAATTGTACCACAGTCAGGACCACACCTCCCAGCTTGCCCGATACAAAGAAGTTACCTCCTACACTCACGGCAAAATGGCGGCGCTTTCCGAGTGCTGTTTCCTGCCCGACCCCGACATCTTGCGGATAGATAAGGTAAAGTGGCTTTGGTGGCTCCCTTGGTGGGGAAGATTTGTGTACGCCGTAGGCGAGGATCATCGCCCCGTCTTTGACGAAAAGGGACTTCCCGTGTACAATCCTAAGCAGTTCACAAAGGGAATGTTAAAGTCCTATTTTGATAACGATTACTGCTTGACCCTCGACAAGCTCCCCTGGTACACGGAGCAAAACGAAAAATATGTAAAAGATCTTATGAAGGAGCGTTTCGGGCTGTGAAAAAATTTCTTTCTGTATTAACGGCAATATTGCTCATATTCACATTTTCCGCCTGCTCGTCCGCGCCCGCCGCAACGGACAAGACTGCCACTCAGCTTGCGCAGACTGTGCAGAACAGCATAGAATTTCCCCGGCTTGTGGAAGTGACAGACAAGGATGATATAGCCGAAAATATAGGCATTGATCTGTCGCAGGTGACGGACTTTGCCGTATATCAGCAAATGCTCAGCGTTGACGTGAGTGAAATCATAATCCTGATTGTAAAGGACGGCGCCGAAGCACAGCTGAAAACCGCCCTTGAAAACCGCAGGCAGTCGCTGATAGACGATTTTGCGTTTTATCCCAATCAGGTCGCCTCTGCCGAAGCAACGGTAGTGGGCAGTGAAAAGAACGTGGTATATCTCATATGCCACGAGGAAGCGGCAGCAGCGGAGCAGGCTCTGCTGCAAGAAATATGACAACGGAGGAAAAAGCTATGACCAATGTAAAAGGAAAATGGGCGTTAATCACAGGCGCCGCAAGAGGGATAGGCTGCCTTACCGCTAAATTTATGGCGCAGCAGGGCTGCAACCTCATTCTCCATTCAAGAAGTCTTTCCCACACGGAAAAGCTTCTTGCGGAGGTGAAAGCGCTGGGAGTTGAAGCCTACGCCTTTGAGGCAGAATTATCCGACCTTGACGCAGTTGAAAAAATGCTGAAGGACATCGACGCCTTGGGCGTTCAGGTGGACATCGTGCTGAACAACGCAGGCGTACAGATAGCCTACCGCAGCGATTATTTCAGCACCCCTGTAAGCGACTACACCGAGAGCTTCAAGATAAACACCATCGCTCCAATAATGATATGCTATCACTTCCTGCCAAAAATGATAGAGCGCGGCTTCGGCAGGATACTCAACACCACCAGCGGCATACGCCTTGAGCCTCAGCAGGCGGGCTATTCCGCCAGCAAAGCCGCCCTCGACAAGGTGACAATTGACCTTGGCTCAACAGTTGAGGGGACTGACGTTATGATAAACCTTACCGACCCCGGCTGGTGCCGCACCGACCTTGGCGGACCAAACGCCCCCAACGCTCCCGAAAGCGCGATCCCGGGAATAGTTGCGGGAGTATTTGCCGACGACAAAAAATCAGGAAGATACCTTAACGCCCCCTACTTTACAGGAATGACCCTCGAAGAAATGGTAGAAAAGGTCCATAAAGAATTTGACAGCCCTTACGGAAAATAAAAAAATTTACCTCGGATTTTTAATGATTCGGGGTATTTTTATGTAAAAAACAGCAAAATAACATAAATTTTGACAAATTTTGCGAATTTTTGCAAAAAAGTAAAATTTAATCAAAAAAATATCGAAAAACAGCGGCTTATATTGACAAAAGCCGCTTTTTATGTTAAAATTAAACAGAAAATACATACTTTTAAAATATGAATTTTTACCGAAAAGCAAGCTTTCCGCCAATCGGCGGAAAATATTTGAAGGATAGACGCAAAGCTTATTACAAACGGCTTTGCAGGACATTCAGGGTCATAAGCGCGATAAAGGATGAATATGATGTATATAAAAAAATTCCTGCGGCAGGGCATATCCGTACTTGCAGCAGCCGCATTGTTCTGCGCAGTATCGGCGTTTCCGCTGAACGCCGCAGGCGCAGGTATAAGTAAGGTCGAAAAGACCTATGATATTGCCGTTGTATTTGACAATTCAGGCTCTATGTACGCCGACGGGAGCAAGGCGTGGTGCCGTGCCAAATACGCGATGGAAATATTTGCTTCCATGCTGGATTATAAAGGCGGCGATCGCCTTACGGTATATCCCATGTGGGAGGTCACTACTGACGGTTCGCGCCCCGAAACGGGCGGAAGCTACGCGCCTTTTGAAATAACTTCTTTGAGCGATGTCGATAAAATAAGCGATCTCTATACCGTTCACCCGTCAAATACTCCTCTTGCCCCTGTAAGAGAGGCATATGACGGTTTAAAGACCTCCGCCGCTTCTGAAAAATGGCTGATAGTCCTTACGGACGGAGCGTTTAACGAGCGTGAGCGCACGATCTGGGCGGGCGAGGAAAATATCGACCTTCAGGCGGAACTTTCTTCTCTTGCCGACGGAAATGTAAAGGTGCAGTATCTCGGCATTGGCGAAGCCACAATGCTTGCTTCCGACGAATCCAAAGGCTTTTATGCCAAGAAGTCTACCGATACCAGCCTTAAAGACGACCTTATATCTATCTGCAACTCCATTTTCAGACGAGTGGAGCTTCCCGCGGGATATCTTGCGGGAAATACGCTTACTCTTGACCTTTCAATGCGAAAACTGCTTGTTTTTGCGCAGGGAAGCGGCGCGCAGATAGTTTCTCTTACAGATGAGAACGGAAGAACGATCCCCGTCCTTCAGGACAGCGGTCAGCGCAAATACAGCGAAATAAAGGCGTTGGGCTATGAAGACGCGGCAGTGGATACCGACCTTGCAGGTCAGGTCGTGACTTTCGATTCCTGCCCCAAGGGAACATATACTCTTGACTGTTCGGGAGCCGAGTCGGTCCAGGTGTTCTACGACCCTGATGTTGATATAGCCATAGAGCTTACCGACCTTGAAGGTGTTCCGATAGACCCGTTCTCCCAAATTCCCACAGGCGATTACATATTAAATTATTGTATCGTTGACAATGTTACAGGCGAAGATGTCACAAATTCCGTGCTTATGGGCGGCGATGTTTACCTTATCGCTTCTGTCCGTCAGTTGGGAAAAGACCCGATAGAAGTCCCCAACGGAGGAAAGATAACCCTTGAGCCTGATGACAGCACTTTTATAACCGCATACGGAACTTATCTTGAAGATTATACTATAACCTCCGAAGGCACCGACGCTATACCTCAGCCTTTAAAGATAGCTCCTCCGCCTGCGGGTACTCTCCGCCTGTCGTCGGACGTAACGCAGCCTCTCTCGTGGTACAAGACCACCGACCGTGACAGCTGGCAGCCTGTAAAGCTTACATTAAGCCTTGACGGCGCACCTCTTACTGATGAGCAGCTTGACGAGCTTCAGCTCGACATAGCTTTTTCGCCTGAGCTCAGCTTTGAGACCGAGCCTGTTTACGGAGAATCGGCTGTAAATGTGTATATCAAAGGCGCCGACGATACTCCGACAGGTTTTTACCGCATAAATGCGAAGGCTTCTCTCTTTGACCCTTACGGTCAGGAGATGTCAGACGACGCGTCATCTTATTTTGAGATACGCATGTACGACCGCTTCTGGCGCTGGCTCATCTGGCTCGTACTGCTGGGATTGGCTCTGCTCACGTTTTTGTTTATAATGACCCGCAAGACATTGCCCAAGAGCGTTATGCTGGAGCCTCGTTCGACCCGTTTCGAGCTTGATTTTCAGGACGAGGAGATAGAAAATCTCCGCGCTGCGGTGAAATATTCCCGCAAAAACAAGTCTTTGGTCATATCCACCCCCAACGAGGTCGATTATTCGGCGCAGTGCAGCGCAAGATTGACATTAAAGCCGATAGACAAGCGCTTCACCAAATCAAAGGACAGGCGCATACGCGTGACGGGAGTTTCTTCCGCCAACGCTTATTCAATAACGATAGGAGCCACCGAGTACATACCTGACGGCTCAGGAAAATGGATAAAGAGGGGAGTGCCGCCGAGCGCCGCGTCAAAACCGCTGGAGCAGGACATAAAGAACGCCCTTATCACCATTCGCGGAGGCACCGAGGAATCCCCCGTATCAACACTGATTTGCAAGCTGAGACATAAATGACAATAGATCAAGGAGGAAGTTTCAATGAATTACGCACCTGAGAAAGTCGGTATCAATAAGACTTCCGCAACTCTGTTTATAGGAGTGGGCGGTATCGGTTCCGAAATAATCACGCGCATAGCGGAAATGTGCAGGGACGGCGAAACGGGTAATATCCGCTTTGTCGCTATGGATACAAATGTGAACGAC
The DNA here is from genome assembly GCA_947629925.1 of uncultured Ruminiclostridium sp. Classification (GTDB taxonomy): domain Bacteria; phylum Bacillota; class Clostridia; order Oscillospirales; family Ruminococcaceae; genus Ruminiclostridium_E. The sequence goes on along the minus strand of CANRFO010000010.1, from coordinate 17,859 downwards.
CTGCGCGGGGTGAAGGGCTCCAAGGCGAATGTCACCCTTATACAGACCTCATCTCCCCAGACCGTTTTAGATTATCTTAGACATGACGACGACGCCCGCCTGAAATGGTTCCCAAATAATACCACCATGTATTCAAAAACGGTTTCTGAAGGCGCAGGTCAGGTGAGAGCCATTTCCCGCCTTGCCCTTAATGCCACGATAAAAACAGGCGAGATACAAAAGCTCTATAAAGCCATAGACAGCCTTTTCCTCAAGGACGGCGAGGAACTGAAACAGGCGCTTCGCGTTATCGTTGTTTCATCTGCCTGCGGCGGTACAGGTTCAGGTATTGCCATGACGGTGGGCATGATGGTCCGTAAATATCTTCAGAAGCATTACCGTGAGAAATCTCTTATAGTCCGCGGCTTCCTGCTTTTGCCCGGCGTTATGGATACAGTAATAAAAACCGAGGTGGAACGTGAAAGCCTGCGCAGGAACGGTTACGCTACCGTAAAGGAAATAAACGCCTTTATGATAAAGGCGAGCGGATTTTGCGGAGTGAGAAAAGACCTTGAGCGTTTTGACGACCTTCATATCGACATACCCACCACATCAAGCGGCGTTGAGCGCCTTGATAATCTTCCCTTTGATTTCTGTTTTCTTCTTGACCGTGTTGACCAGAGCCAGGAGAGTATGCAGACGCTCGACCAGTATAAGGATTTTGCCGCAAGAAGCCTTTATGAGCAAAATATCGGTCCAATGCAACGCGACGCTTTTTCCATGGAGGATAACATAATCAAGGAAGTCTCCAACGGTGATAATCTGGGACGAAACCGTTTCGGCGGCATAGGCGCTTCCGTTGTCAGATACCCTTATGAAGACATAGCCGATTATATCGCTTACAGCCGCGCTATGGACAGAATAGGCGACGGCGACACCGTGGGCGAATGGATAAAGTACGACAAGAAATATTCCGAGGCGAGAGCCGAGTTCAAGAAAAAGCGCGCCACTTCCAACGAACCCGCCCCAGAGCTCAGCGAAATTTACATAGCTGAGGTAAACCGCGGCGAAAAGCGTTTTGATAACGATATAAAGCGCTATCTTTCCAACGACCCCGAAAAGGTCGAGGAGGAGACCCTGAAGACCGTGAACAACTTCCTGAAGCAGTATGAAAACGAACTGCTGAAGGAATTTCTCAAAATGCCTGAAATAAAAGGTCTTATGATAACCGTCAACAGCCTTGCTATTGAAAAGCAGTACGATTCCAACGAAGAGGATCGCGGTCATGCCGTTGAAAATCTTGCGGCAGTCAGAAGCTATGAAAGCATAGTAAAGAGCCGCGCCGCTTCTGTTGCAAAATCCAAAGCCCGCTCGCTCATGTACGACGCCCCTGCGATCACAAGTCAGGACGTAAAGCCTTTCCATATCGAAAGGCTCCTCCGTTCAAACGATGGAGCGATGCACCCCAACGCCATGCGTTACATGCTGTACCTGCTGAAGAACAATATGGACGCAAGGTACAAAAAGAGCAAGAGCCGCGCTGAAGATGCGTTCAGGCAGCTTATGATATATTCCCCTCAGGCGGACAACGAAGATTTCTTTGACGTAAAAGCCCGTTATTCAAAGGAAAAAGAGCGAAACTTCGATCAGGTCTGTGCAATAGAAAACATGGATCTGGGACTCATAGACAAAATATCGGGCGGGTTCAATCCTCTCTGGAATAAGCTGAACGAGCTTTTCCCCGCCTATGTTTCCGCAGTCAACGCTTATCGTGACGAAGTGATAAAGGAAGCGGCATATGATGTCGCAAGAAACTATGTAGCACAGCTTTGCGCCGAGCTTGAGCGCTTTTTCAACAGCTTTGAGGCAAAGGTGGTATCTCTATCCCGCCGCAAGGACGAGATAGTGCAGAAGCTTAAATTCAATAAGGGCGACAGTGTGCGCAACGTCTGCGCCACAAGGGAACAGCTGGATATGCTTATGGATATGTGTCCCGAAGGAAGCGAAGGCTTGCTGCTCCCCGATAAGCTTAATGCACAGATCTTCGAGAACATAAAGAAAAATGCCGAGTGCGACCGTCTTGCCGCTTATGACACCTACGGAAGTTATGTAAAAACCGATATTTTCGACGACGTTGTCCTTGATTATTTCAGAGAATCTATCCGCCGTGATTGCGACGAGGTGATAAACCTTAACATAATCCGCGCCATAATAACCGAGCAGAAGCTTCAGGCGTTCATAAACGAAAACAGCCTCAAAGGTCCCGACGAGGACATAGTCGTTCCTGTAATAAGCGACGAGAGCCGTTACAGCTATCTTAAAGACACTGTCGATTCAGGAAGAAAGCTTGCCTCGCCCGGTATCAGCTGCGCGAATTTCAACGAGCCTCGCGACGTGCCTTTGTGCGCTTATAATAAATCGCTTGACGATATAAGGGAGTTCAACGTGAAGCAAACTCTCGAATCTATCGGCATTTCACCGAGAGCCGCCGATTCCGTATCAAAATACGAAATAAGATTTTTCAACGCCCTGTACAACATCACTCCCGATAAGCTTGCCCGCTTCAGAAGTCCCGAAGCCTGCGCAAGCGACGGTCAGAGCAGTGATGACAGCGGTATTTATTACAAGGCTTATCACGATTATATAAAAAAGATAGGTCCCGATTCCACCAAATGCGCCACTATCTCCCTTCACATAGACAAACGCTGGGATTCCATCACGGAAATGCCTGAAATATCCATGGACGAACATAACAAGGAAATGATGAAAATACACTCCGCCTTGATATACGGCGTCGTTCACGGAATGCTGAGAACACATCCCTCCTCAAAATACGACTCTGCTAAGCGCATTTACGCTTTGGAGGACACAGAGGGCGAGCTTACCGCTCTTATCGTTTCAAACGAGACCGAGTGCGACGAATTTTACGAGGTGCTTGATTCTCTTTACAGAGACAGGGCTTCCGTGGCAAAGATCGAGTCTATGGCAAAGGAACGCCGCAAGTATGACGAGCAGGCTAACCACAGATACAACGAAAGCGCGTTCATGCGCGACGTGATGAGCTTTGAGGTGGGCGACATACACGCCGCTCCCACAAGCCTCTTTGAGATACCCCTTGCTTATTACAATTCGCTTCCGCGCGCAAAGCTTGACGACAACGAGCTTGCCATAATGACGGACAGCGTCATAAAGGTGCTTGAGGAGGAAGTTGACCGCTACGAGCAGGAATCGGATAAAGCTCCCTTCCTTTCCAAACTTCTTGAGGAGCAGTTCCGTCTCTTTGTCCGCAACTTTAAAAACGACGCTTATAACGTAGGCGATTCTTTGCGCAGGAACACCGACATAAGCGACAACCGTGTTGTAAATATCGCCTTCCGCAAGGTGAGCAACAAGCTTGAAAAGCTCCGCACATTCAACTTTGTTGATAAGATAGAAGAGCTGAGAGAGCTTATAAAGAGCTGAAAACGCAAAAATATCAGGCAAAGGAGGTGAAGCTGTGTTTACCGTCATAATAGCGGAACGGGACATACTTGATCTGTTCCAACGTTTCAGAATGTTATTGGACCCTCTTTTTTCCGAGGAGATAGTCCTTACAGAGTGGAACCGTGAGGGCAGCTCTCTGGAAGAAATGCTTCCTGAGAACATATATTCTCTTATATCAAAAAAAGACGAATGGCGCGCCATAATCGTGAATCAGGACAACATAGAATGCCGCAATCCTTTTGATTATACCGTCTGCGGGAATGATTACGACAGCGTGAAAAATGATGATTTTCCCGCTTTGCAAAAGCGTATGGCGGAAAGGTTGGCGTGCTTTGAAAAAGCGGCTGAAAATCCTTTGACGCAGCTTACCACCGCTTTATGCGGACTTTCCGAGTTCCGCTCCGTTATCACCGACGAGGATCTTTATGAGAACGTTTCATCGGGAAAAATGCCTTTGTATGAGTATATGCTTCGCGTCCAGCTCGACGCTCTTGACCTTTCTTTTGTAACAGGCGGACTCAGGACCTACGGCATGGACAGACTGAAGGAATTTACAGGAAGCGATGAGCGGACAGAGCTTTTGCTTGAAGCCGTCCTGAAAAAAGATGTCGCCTCTGTGATAAACATTATCTCCGCAGAAAACGTTCTTCCTTTTGTTAAGCTTCTGGGCGGCGGAGACCCTCTTTATTCCGACCCTGAGCTGTGCGAATGTACCGTTGAGAACACAAGAAAAAATAAACTGCTTGAAAGCATTTATGAGCGCTTTTCTCTTGATGATACACCGCCTGCTGAAGTTTTGTGCATTTCTCCGAGAACTTTCGACTTTGATACCGCAAACCGAAGCGCAATATGGGCTGAGCAGGACGAAAACAGATATTCCCGTTTCTCCGAGTTTAACCTGTATTCGGATAAGCTTAAATTTGTCCTTTTTGACATTCTTCCTGAGGAAAACAAACAGTATCTTTCCGACCGCATACGTTTTATTTCATTTCTGCTTGTTATGGCGGGAAACGACGCTTTATGTTCCTCTTTGAACAGCCGCCGCGTATACCGTGCCGACGCCGAATTTGATTACGAAGCTATCGGTAACTTCTGCCGCGATTATTTTGCAAAGCTTCGTTCAACACTTGCTAAGCTTGACGAGGACGAAGCTGTGCTGTCCGAATTTTTAAAGGGCAGGATAGACAATAAGACCTCACAAAGCCTTTTTGAAAGCGATGTCAGCATACCTGTCACCATAGACGGAGAGTTCGACCGTTCAAAGCTGTATGCCGACACGAGCGGTATAGGTCTGTCCGCAAACTGCCCGAAGAACAGAACGACCCCTTGGGAAGAACAGTACCGCTCAATAGAAAAGCAGTTCACGCGTTATCTCCGCGAACCTCGCCGCGCCGTAAAAAGAGCGGTATCGGAGCAATTCTCCCCGAACAGCTTTATCGGTGACGAGCGTATCTTACAGATGGGCGAGTTTCAGCGCGACGACGTCATGTTCAAGCTTCAGGAAGAAGAACAGAGCATGGTTGATTCAAAAACCACCCGCATTTTTGACACAAATTCTTTCAGTGAGCGCTTGAAAAACGAAAGCGCCGTAATAGACCGCTTTATTTCTCAGCGAATGACAAGAAAAAAGACGGTGTTTGTCGGACTTGTCGCACTGCTGGCGTTTCTTTTCGGCTTCATCTCTTTCTTTGTGCTCAACAACGATTACGAAAAATATGTGGACAGCGTCGCTGCCGATAAAGAAAGCATAAGCTGCGGCTTTGCGCTGGAGGAAGCCGTTCTTGCCGCTGTTAAGGAGCATTTTCCTTCCTTGTCCGTTTCTCCTTCTTTTAATGGACTCGGCAGTGCTGTCCCCTCACATAATAATTCTTCGTCAGGCGACATAAGCAGATTTTCCTTCGGAGCTTCATCGCTGATGATACTCTCCGCAGTCCTGCTGTTCATCGCTTCAGGCATAGTTTTCCTTGTCGTGATGCGGAAAAAGCTTATAAAACGGCTTAAACTGTTTAACAGCACGATAGAAAATACAGTAAACAAAACCGAGGAAAGCATGGGCGCTTTTTCTTCATATCTCAGTCATGCCTGCGGTGTTATGAGAAGCTTTTCCGTTTTGGATTACACAGGCGATTCCTTCTATACAAGGCGCAACATTCTCAGAAAGCATAAGTACGATATAGAGGAAAAGATGAAAGAAATAGCCAAGGACTTTGACCGCTATATCAATTTCGATACCACTCTGCCTTCCGACACCGCGCCGTTCGAGTACGACTTTTCCGTAAACAAGACCTATTCCTACGACTTTCCGTATCCCGAGCGGCATAAGTCTGTATATTCGTCTTATGCGGGTTCAAACTCAGATCTTCCCGTTGACTATCTGAAAAGCGTCACGATCGTAAGGGAGGAATTGTATGACTGACTTTCTTTTTAACGCCTTGATAATGGTCGCTGCTATCCTTCCGTTTGTTTTTCTCTGCTTTGTGAATGAGAAAGCCAATATTGAAAGAGCGGGGCGCAGTAAGCAGTTTTTCATGCCAGTTATCGCGTTGGTTTATGTCGGCGTTATAATGGCTGTTTCAACATTTGCTGAGAACTGGCTCATTCGTTTTATAAACGCCGTTCCGTGGGCAATAGCTAAGGTGGCCGATCTCCCGTTCGTTCCGCGATGGGGCGTAGGTTCGGTATTTATGCAGATCGGCGCCTTCCTCCTAAGAATTACGAAAAGTATTGACCTTGAAGTGTGGATAGTTTTTATAACGGATACTGCTGCGATTGGGCTTTATCTTCTTATCAAAAAGTTTTGCACTTATCTGATGGCAAAGTTCGTCAAAACTGACGGCCGCCTTCACTCAGCCGCAGCGAGCATTTTTTACGAGTTTTTCCCCGAAAGGAACAGCTGGTGCCTCATAGAAAACAATGTTCAGGCACGGGGATTTTTGAAAATATTTTACTTTGCGGCGATAGTTATTTCCGTGCTGATGATGTTTGTCAGCCGTCAGCTTCATATTGACGGTATGCCTATGTCGGTTTTTCACCCTGTACTGGGCGTTCTTATCGTCGGAGAGCTTTATTTCTACCTTGGCGGTACAACGAAGCGTGAGTATATAACGTTTCTCGGTGAGGACGAAAACTCATTCAAGACGGTCAATTATTCTCTTCTCAGAAAATTCCTCCGTTCGCTGTTCGGGGATAAACTTCTTGCCGAAAGCACTGATGTGAGCAGCAGCTTCCTTCCTCCTGCCACTAATGACGAGATAATAAGAGAGCTTGAGCTGAGCGAGGACCCCAAGGTCATAAGCTTTGCGTCATATATCCGCTCTTTGAACTCGGCGGGATTTGAGCTTGACCATAACTATATAAATTCATCTCTTGACCTGCTTAACGAAAAAAGCGTCCTTTTTAACGACCCGTTCTATTACGACCTTATACCGTATGCATTTTATCCGATGAACAGGCAGCTTTTACGCCACAGAAAGGTCCTTGTGATCCCGGGAAGGCACGCTGTCGAGGATGATATAAGAAAATGGCTCGAAAAGGGCATAGAAGCTGTTACCAACATTCCCTCCATGTGGAACATAGACATTCTCGGAAGCGGCAAAAACGAGCCTGATATCGCCATACTGCCCCGCCGCGACATACCGAAAAACGGATTGTGTTCCGATAATGCGTCGTTCCTTTCAAAAGTCGGCTTTATAGTTATAATCGAGCCGTCAAAGCTTATATCAACGGCTCAGACAGGGCTTAACCTTATAGTTAAACAGTGCATGAAAAACGCCGTTTACTGTATGTGCGACAAAAACTGCGACGGTCTTGTTGACGCGATGTCCCATATCCTTATGACCGATCTTTCCGAGGTTTCAGCCATCAGGCGCCATAGCGGAACATCTTCCTATATGTGCTGGGAAGCCGACGGCGATTATCTGCACCACAGGCTTATTCCGGGAGTTTCAAGGTATCTGGGACTGGGCACGGAGCTGTCCTTTGCCGCATTGAAGAATCAGGTCTCAAACACAGGCTGGTACGGCGGTGACGCTTTTCCCGTCACCGATATAAGCTGGATAAACAAGCAGTATTATTACGACCTTATGAAATACGCGGGACTTCCCGCAAGTCAGGAATCCATGGACGAGCATTTTCATGTAACGCCTGATTTCTGGTCTGCCGAAGTGAAGAAAAACAACTATCTCACCGTTGAGGACGAATCCTTCAATATGTTTGAGATACTCCGCGAATTTTTAACGCGCTCCACTGAGCAGGGATTTATCAACATAATCTCCTCGAATTACCTGCTGAAAGATTATATGGCGGATAACGCACAGGTGTTTGAAGCCGACCCCAAGGCGATACCGTTCATCGTTCCAGATTATGCCAAAACGAACCGAAACACTGCATTAAAGCTTATCCTTATGATGAGTACCGCTCCCGTCAGTGAATCCACGATAGAAAAAGAACTTTCTCTTCTGGGAATAAAGGTGTTTGACATTAAAAAGCAGCTTTGGTACGAAATATTCAGCTGCTGCGCTTCACTTTCCGAGTACAGCGCGTTGTCAGGCAATTATCGCTATGACGTGGAGACTGCGGCAGAAATAAAAATGACGATTTCAGGCGAAAGCTACGGTATTTCTTTGATAAATACCGAAAAGAAATTTGATTTGAAGCAGGGAAAAGCCGAGTATGTATATTCTATCCGCAGTCAGTCGTTTACAGAAAGCTGCGTAAGCGGTCTTTTTTCCGCAGGATATGTTGCCGAAGATGAAAATGACGGTACTAGCTATCTTGGCAGCGAGCTTGTCGGGCATATTTATCAGAAATACCTGCCGGGTCAGTATTTTACCTTTGGCGGCAAATATTACGAAATGCAGTATCTTACCGCTGACGGGAACGTTATTATCCGCCGAGCTTCCGACCATATCGACGGGCGTCCCTCATATCGTCAGCTACGCAAATACACCGTAAGCGGCACAAGACCCTTCGGGCGCATAGGAACAGGGAAAAGCATTTCAGGCATAAAAGTCATAAAGGAGTACGCCGACATAACAGTATCGACCTACGGCTATTACCGTATGATATCCTACAACGACTTTTCCACAGCAAGGAAAATACTGTTTGAAGGCGATGAAAGCAGTATCCCCGACCGCTTTTACCGCGGAAAGGAAATACTCAGGATACAGCTTCCCGAAGCTGACGGAAAACTCAGCGATACTGTCCGCTATACCGTAACGGTGCTGCTGAACGAAGTTTTCAGAACTCTTTTTGCCGAAAATCAGCCTTATATCTGTGCTGTCACCGACGATTCCTTCATCACGGAAGAGGTCACGGCAAAACCGCTTACATATAAGATAAAAGCCGATAAATGCATTTATATTATTGAAGACAGCCAGCTTGATCTGGGACTTATTATTGCGGTGGAGAGAAATCTTGAACGTATCCTCGGCATAATTCAGGACTACCTTTGCTGGCACGCCGAGTCTTTGAAAAACAGCGATACTAAGCCTTCCGCACCTGCTTTGCCTATTGCTTTTGCAGACGATGCGGAAGCAATAAAGAGCAGCGACGGCTTTTTCGGAAAGGTACGCGGCTTCTTTGGCAGAAAACGCGGCAAAAACCCGTTTGAAACTCCTCCCCCCGATGTAGTCGCTCAGGTGCTTACAGGGCGATTGAGCGCTGACAGCATAAAAGACCCCAACGCCGTGACTTATAAGGTAACAGACGAGATACCTCAAGGCGCTGCTCCCGCTCAGAACGCCGACAGACCTGCGGCGCCTGCGCCGCGGAATGGGGAAATATTCCTTCGCCGCCCATACAGTAAGCGCTGCTACACTCTGTTCGGTTTTGAAAGCGAACCTTCCTGCATGGACACGGCGGCGGCACTTGATTATCTTACCGCTCTCGGATTTGACAAAAATCCCTTGAAAAAGGCGAGAGAAAGTCGCAGCATGGCAAAGATGACCGAGTCGATGTTCCGACCTGATCGGGCAGGTTCAAGGTATTGTGATTTCTGCGGCACGGAGATATACGGAGTTGAGTATGAGACCTTGCTTGACGGAAGGGACCGCTGCCTGAGCTGCAGCAGAACAGCCATTAAGACCGCCGCCGAGTTCAGAAAGGTATTTGAGGACGTAAAACGAAACATGGAAGCATTTTTCGGCATAAAGATAAATGTGGGTATCCGTGTTGAAGCCGCAAGCGCAAAGACGATGCAGCAGCGTCTTGGTCAAAGATCAGTGCCTTCTCCGCAGCGGGACGGAAGAGCCTTGGGCATTGCCGTCAGGGATAAGAACGGTTACAGCCTTTATATGGAAAACGGCGCCCCCAGAATGTCAACAATGCTTACCATGGCGCATGAGCTTACTCATATCTGGCAGTATATTTACTGGAACGACCATGACATAAAGCAAAGGTACGGTCAGTCCATGAGCCTTGAGGTTTACGAAGGCATGGCGAAATGGGCGGAGATACAGTATGCATATCTGATAAATGAGCCTGCCGTGGCAAAACGTGAGGAAATATACGCTTCCTGCCGTAATGACGAGTACGGATACGGATTTTTGCGTTATCGTGCGAACTATCCTTTCTCAACAGGCACCGTTCTCACGAACCCCACGCCGTTCATGAACACAGTCCTGCCTCTTGACCCCGCTTTCTGCGGAACAATGACCATGATAGGATTTTCCCACAGCAAAAAGCCTCTTCCGCCTGTAAACCATCAGGAAGAATTTGAAGCGCAGAACGACGATGATGTTGTAAAGCCGAACTGAACAAAATGAAAAACGCAGATTTTTTATCTGCGTTTTTTGTTTACAAAAAAACTTTAACCACCTTCCGCCAAAAAACCGAATAATTCCCAACGCTTTGCAAAGAATACTGATACAACAACCTATAAATGAAAGGAAACTTTGAAATATGAAAGCGACAGGAATAGTCAGAAGAATAGACGACCTCGGAAGAGTAGTCATTCCAAAGGAAATAAGACGCACAATGAGGATACGCGAAGGCGACCCGTTGGAAATATACACTAACGTGGACGGTGAAGTTATATTCAAGAAATATTCTCCTATCGGGGAAATTTCTTCCACTGCCGCGCAGTATGCCGAGGTCTTATCAAAAATAGGCGGCTGTCCTGCGGCGATATGCGACCGCGACCACGTCATAGCGGTGTCGGGAATGCAGAAAAAGGAGGTACTTGACCGCCGCGTGTCAGGTTCTCTTGAGGACCTTATCGAGCAGCGCAAAAGCCATATTTACCGTTCCTATGAGGACAACAGGCTCATGCCGATAGAAGGCGTTAATAAATACGCCATTGTCTGCGCCCCCATTATTTCGCAGGGTGACGTCAGCGGCGCGGTGATGATGCTTGACGGCGAGGGCAACGAATACGCCAGCCCCGAGCAGACCGCTCTTGTTCAGGCTGCGGCGATGTACTTTTCAAAGCAGATGGAAGAATAAATCAAAAAATGACCCTGCATAATTTTTATGCAGGGTTATTTTTCTGCCTTGACACCCGCCCCATAAAATGCTATACTTTTCCCAAACCTAAAAGGGAAGTACACAAATGAAATACAACAATATCGTAAGCGGCAGATTTATCTCCCGCCCCAACCGCTTTATCGCCAACGTTGAAATAAACGGCAAAACCGAGATATGCCACGTCAAGAACACGGGCCGCTGTAAAGAGCTCCTCACCCCTGACGCCGCCGTTTATCTTGAAATTTCCGATAACCCCGCCCGAAAGACAAAATTCGACCTTATCGCCGTGCAAAAGGGAGATCTGCTGATAAATATGGACAGCGCCGCTCCCAACAAAGCCGCCGCCGAATACCTGAGAAAGCGTTTCGGCAGGAACGCATACATACAGCCCGAGTACACCTACGGCTCCTCCCGCATAGATTTTTACGTTGAGAGTAATGATGAGAAATGGCTCATAGAAGTTAAGGGCGTGACCTTGGAGGAACAGGGAAAAGCCCTTTTTCCCGACGCTCCCACTCTTCGCGGCGTAAAGCACATAAACGAGCTTATAAACGCCGCCCGTAACGGTTACAAAGCCTGCCTGCTCTTTATTATCCAGATGAAAGGCGTAACTTCCTTTTCTCCCAATGACAACACCCACCCCGAATTCGGGCAGGCTCTGCGAAACGCCGCAAAACAGGGCGTCCTGATAAAAGCGGTGGACTGCATAGTTACTCCCGACTCAATGACCGCCGACAGCGAAGTTGAGATAAAGCTGTACAAAGACCCGTGAGCATTAAACTCACGGGTCTTTGTATCATTACATCTTAAAACTGTCCCTGATACTTTGGATTATCTTATCTCTTATAGCGTCAACGTCAATGTTATCCATTACCTCTTCCGCCACTTCATCCGCAATATCGTCCACGTCGAACTCGTCCTCAAGCTCCTCCTGGATACGTTCCATAACTGTCCTGCGTATGGAATCTGCATCTGCTCCTCCGAAAAAGTCAAAGTTGAAAGTGTTCTGATCAGCTTTATTTTGCTGCTCCTCGTTGAAAGTGTTCTGATCAGCTTTATTTTGCTGCTCCTCTTTCATATCGGGGAATGCGTCCTTCGACCAGCGGGCGTTTCTTGGAAATCCCTCGCCGAAAAATATGTTGTGCCTTTGCGGCAGTCCCGTGGGAGCGGGATCCTCAGGCAGGTCTACATAGCTTTCAGGCTCGTCTGCGTGCATAACGGTGGCGCAAGCCGCCATTGCGACAAATCTCAGCTTTGTGTAGCAGGCGTCGCCCGTATTGAAAGGTATCCTGTAAAGGTACCAGCCCTTATAATGCCTTTCGTACCTGATAAAATTGCGGTTGAGATTGTAGATAGAGCGGTTTTCGTTATCTGCGTCGAAAACTATCTCAAGTCGGCAGGTCTCCTGATTTCTGTCATTCTCTCCGCCGTTGAGCCAGAACACGAATTCATAGTCCGTATTCTTTTCCAGCACAAGCTCCGCCGTTTCTATCTGCGACCAGTGCCAGTCCCAGTCGCCTATCATATAGGCCTCAGTCAGCTTTCCGAACGGGTCTGTGATAAAGGAACGGGTGGCCACAGTTTTGTCGTATTCCTTGCTGGGCTTCCATTCCCTTGCGTTGAAAAAAAGTGTTTTCGCCTTTTTCTCATCTGCGTTTTCAGTCTGCTTTTCAGGCGTTTCGGGAATGTCGCTTGCGGTGTTTTCAATGACCTCGCCTGTCTCAGGCGTTTTGGGAATGTCGCTTGCGGCGGTTTCAATGACTTCGCCTGTCTCAGCGGAAACGGTAATGGTTTCATTATTGTTGTCAGTGATATTGAAAAGTTTCATATTATCCTCCGTATCGGGCGGAGCTGAACTGTCCACAAGACGAATTTCGTACTCACTGACCTTCTCAGCCCGCCCTTTTTTTATTAGTCCTTTAGCTCTTTTAGGGTAGGTATTACCGAGAAAATTACCAAATTCGTCCTTCACAATTACGTTTTTTGCTATGGGTATCTTCCCCCTTGTGAAATATTGAATTGTCGTACGCTGTTTTTTGTAATGGGTGCCGTCCCCTGTACAGAATTATTTTACCATACGGAAAAATTTTTGTCAACCGCTTTTTCTGCAAAGCGAAATGATGATTTTCCGAATACTGCTCCGAATCACGATTGACAACGCCCCCTTTTTATGGTAAAATGCTTTATTGAGCGGAATAAACAGATAGATCAGACTTTATTGGGAGACAGATAAAATGTACGCTTTTCATGTTGTAACAGACAGACCTATGTATGTCGGGCAAAAGATTATATTTGACGATTCGCACCATAGCGGAGTATACCAAAGAGTATATGACAAACTTACCATTGTGAATGATATATATGATAATCCTGAGAAATATGATGAAACAAAGTTAGAACATCACACCTCGGTCGCTTTACGGGAATTGGCATTGGAAGAAGTGCGCAAAAAGAAATATCCTCAGTACCCGTCAAGAATGAGCTGCCTGTATGTGTCAAAAACCTTTGAAGAGGCAAAAAACTGGGGAAAATATTTTGCAGAGATCGGAAGACCCACATACAGCATTGTAAAGCTTGAAATACAAGGTAATTGCTTTATCGGGGATGCTGCAAAGTGTTTTGACGGGCGGACAGATAAAGCGGAAAATCTGCGTCTCGCTGAATTATATTGGGAAAACGGCTCTGACAGATCTGATGAAAAGCCCATTGAAGAAATGCTTGTAGACGGGGTCATAACAGTAGTTGAAATACTGGAAGAGATCAATGCCAATTTGAACGGCTAAATTTTTTATTGAGCGGAATAAACAGATAAATCGAATTTTTACAGAGGTTATGCACTATGAGCGTACGCACCAAAGGAAGACGAAAAATAATTGTTGGCGGTCAGACATATATATGGTATGTTACTTTGGACGACGATACAGGAGACAATGCTTTGAACATAGTGTCAAATGATAAATATATGATTTTGTCTTGTCCGCTTCAAACAAGAAAAATTCCCTATGTGATAAGCAAGGGCAGAATATTTCAAACAAAACGGACAAATGGGCTTTGGAACAGATATTTGCTACCATTTGATATCCCTGATGTTATCACACCAAAATTTGTTGAAAAAGTTATTGATTGGGCAACTCAAAATACAGATGCAGTATCAATAAATGCAAATAATGTTCCTGTATAGATAACTTCTGATTCCTATACAAATTGAACGGTTTAATTTTTTATTGAGCAGAATAACAGACAGATAGTGATTTAGAGGTAACGTTATGTTAGAATTCGGAACTGTAAACGAAGAAATAAATAAGTACAGCCGACTTGCTCCATTTGTGATTTCCATAACTGAAAATCAGGATAATCAGCTTAGTATCATTATTGCTTTGCCTGTACCGATAAAAAGCAAACCGAATTATGATAATCCGTTACTTAACGAAATAATTTCCGACGCCACCCGAGTGATTGCGGATTTGAACAATATGTATGAGATCAGATTTAATGAGTATATTGTTTATCAATGCAGAAATGAAAGCTATACTTGTTTTGATGATTCTGAAATAAGAAAAGGAAAATACTTGATCATATTTGAAAAATCAAAACTGCTTGATTATTATGAAAGTGTTATCTGTGATTTTGATTCTGAAAATACAAGATCAAAAAGAAAACACTACGGTATATATACTGAAAACCACATAATTGATGTAATAGCCAATGAAACTCCGAAAATAACAAAGTTAAAAGAATGACCCCGTCATTAAAATAAAAAAAGAAAGAAGCTGACGTTTTGAAAATATTTGATGCACACGTTCACATTTTCCCCGAAAAGATAGCCGCAAAAGCGTCTGTCAACATCGGCAAATTCTACGACCTTCACATGGACTTTGACGGCACGGTGGATTCCCTTATAAACCTCTATTCCAAAGTCGGAGTATCAAAGTGCCTTGTCCAGTCGGTCGCCACAACCCCCGCCCAGGTCCAGAGCATAAACAACTTTATCTCCAAAAGCGTTTCTGAACACCCTGATATGTTCGTGGGCTTCTGCTCCCTCCACCCCCTTATGAGCAGGGAAGAGATAAGAGATGAGATAGACAGGGCGATTTCCCTCGGCTTAAAGGGAATAAAGCTCCACCCCGACTTTCAGGATTTCAAAATAGACGACCGCAAAGCATATGACATTTACGAGGCAGCCGAAGGCAGGCTTCCCATTCTGTTCCACACAGGGGATTATCGCTACGACCGTTCCTCACCGAAACGCCTTGCCAACGCCTTGAAAGACTTCCCAAAGCTGATAGCCATAGCTGCTCATTTCGGCGCATGGAGTGAGTGGGCGGAGGGCAAGCACTACCTTGCGGACAACCCCAACGTTTACGTTGACACCAGCAGCTCCCTCTATGCCCTCTCCCCCGAAACTGCCCTTGATTACATCAAAGCCTTCACCCCCGACCGTGTGATGTTCGGCACGGATTATCCTATGTGGAGCGTCGTTGACGAGCTTAAACATATGGAGGCTATCGACCTTTCCGACGAGGACAGGGAAAAGGTGATGTACAACACCGCCTGCAAGCTGCTTGGCGTGGAGGACAATTAAGTGGATATATTAAGAATAGCGCTTTACATTCTGAGCATCGCTTTCGCCGCTTTGCACTGCTTTGCCGCCGTCAGACGGTTCAAAGCCGACAAAAAAGCTTTTCCAGGAGGTTCTGATGATAATAGGTTCTCTTATTTTAGCAGGCGCAGTGATTTGCGGTATTGCAAAGCAGTCATTCGATTTTATTTTTGCACTGTTTGGCTGCGGGGCGATTTGTTTCGCCGCAGTTTTCAATGGTCTTAAAAGCGGAAGCTTTCACATTCAGCACCATATCGTCCGCATAGCTGTCTCTGTAATATTGATAACAGGTTTTATCTTCCTATGAGCGCAGCAAAACAAGCTGCCGAAAGTAATAATTATAAAAACAAAAACGTCCCTGTCACCGCAGGGACGTTTAAATATTTAAAACCTGTTAACTCTTACTTATTAGCCTCTTCAACCGCAACAGCGCAAGCCACGGTAGCGCCAACCATCGGGTTATTGCCCATTCCGATAAGTCCCATCATCTCAACATGAGCGGGAACTGAGGAAGAACCTGCGAACTGAGCGTCGCCGTGCATACGGCCCATAGAGTCGGTCAGACCGTAGGAAGCAGGACCTGCCGCAACGTTATCGGGGTGCAGTGTACGTCCCGTGCCGCCGCCTGATGCAACGGAGAAATACTTCTTTCCGTTTTCGATAGCCCACTTCTTGTAAGTGCCTGCTACAAGGTGCTGGAAACGGGTGGGGTTAGTGGAGTTACCTGTAATTGAAACCTCAACGCCCTCTTTTCTCATTATAGCAACGCCTTCTGTAACGTCGTTCGCGCCGTAGCAGCGAACCTTAGCCTTGTCGCCGTCGGAGAAAGCAACTTCACGAACTATCTTCAGCTCGTCGTTGGGAATGTCATAGTCAGTCTCAACATAAGTAAAGCCGTTGATACGGGAGATTATGTAAGCGGCGTCCTTGCCCAGACCGTTGAGTATAACTCTCAGAGGATTTTTTCTTGCCTTGTTTGCAGTTCTTGCAATACCGATAGCGCCTTCAGCAGCGGCAAATGATTCGTGACCTGCCAGGAAGCAGAAGCACTGAGTGTCCTCCTCCAGCAGCATTTTGCCCAGATTGCCGTGACCTAAGCCCACCTTTCTGTTCTCAGCAACGGAGCCGGGAACGCAGAACGCCTGCAAGCCCTCGCCGATAGCGGCGGCGGCGTCGGAAGCCTTCTTTATCCCTCTCTTGAGAGCGATAGCGGTTCCCAGAGTGTAAGCCCAAACCGCATTTTCAAAAGCGATAGGCTGAACGCCCTTAACTATCTCTTCAACATTTATTCCCTTGGAAAGGCAAAGATCTCTTGCTTCTTCGATTTCCTTCATACCAAGAGTTTCAAGACACGCATTGATCTTATTCATGCGTCTTTCCTGTCCTTCAAATTTAGCCATGATCTGTTCTCCTTTCCCTTATTCTTCACGAGGATCGATCTTCTTGACCGCCTCGTCGTATCTGCCGTACTGACCGCAGTTTGCCTTGTATGCTTCATCAGGAGTCTTGCCGTGACGAATGTCCTCCAGCATCTTTCCGACCTTTACAAACTGATAGCCGATAACTTCACCGTTTTCATCAAGACCCAGAGAGGTTATGTAGCCCTCTGCCATTTCCATATAACGAACGCCCTTCGCCTTTGTGGAGAAGATAGTGCCTACCTGAGAACGCAGACCCTTGCCCAGGTCCTCAAGTCCTGCGCCTATGGGCAGACCGTTTTCGGAGAACGCGGTCTGTGTACGGCCGTAAACTATCTGCAAAAACAGCTCTCTCATGGCAACGTTGATAGCGTCGCACACAAGGTCGGTGTTCAGCGCCTCCAGAATGGTCTTTCCGGGAAGAACTTCAGCCGCCATAGCAGCGGAATGTGTCATACCCGAGCAGCCGATAGTCTCTACCAGCGCCTCTTCGATAATACCGTCCTTAACGTTCAGTGTCAGCTTGCAGGTGCCCTGCTGAGGAGCGCACCAGCCGATACCGTGTGTAAGACCGCTGATGTCGCTGATCTGATAAGCCTTTACCCATTTTCCTTCTTCGGGAATGGGAGCGGGGCCGTGCTTAGGACCTTTTGTGACAACGCACATTTGTTCTACTTCGTGTGAATAACTGCAACTCATGCTCTTAAAAGCTCCTTTCGGATTTTATTGGAATGTCCTTTAAATATTATAGCAAAACCCGCCGCCGATTTCAAGAGATTTTGTAAAAAATTTCATTTGCGCTTGACAAGTACATTTACATATGGTATAATAAATTAAATATAGATAAGAGCAAAACTCAACAAAAAAGCCAAAAGGCAGTAAATAAAAAAGCTGACTGAAAGTTGAGAAAGAAAA
>CANRFO010000009.1 GCA_947629925.1 uncultured Ruminiclostridium sp. | reverse complement strand
TTTAGTGATTAATTTATTTATTATGTCTTGCAACACCGCTTATT
This sequence comes from uncultured Ruminiclostridium sp., assembly GCA_947629925.1. Taxonomy (GTDB): domain Bacteria; phylum Bacillota; class Clostridia; order Oscillospirales; family Ruminococcaceae; genus Ruminiclostridium_E. The sequence goes on along the minus strand of CANRFO010000009.1, from coordinate 90,047 downwards.
TACTGCGTTTGTACGGTTTTGCTCAAGGCTATATAATACAGAAAAGGAGGGATTATATGGCTAACTGTAATTTGAGCTGTAATACAAAAAAATATTTAGAGGAATACCGTTGTATACTTGACAGAATGATAAGCGGAATGACCGACGCAAAACTATCAAACAGCATTTCACATAATTTCATCGTTCAGATGATCCCACATCATGAAGCAGCTATCCAAATGTCAAGAAATCTTTTGAAATATACAACGGATATTAGTCTACAAAATATTGCAGGGAATATAATAAAAGAGCAGACTAAAAGCATTGAAAATATGCGCATGGTGTTATGCGATTGTTCACAGAACCGTAATTCAAGACAATGCTTATACAGGTACAAAAGAAAAACCGATGAAATATTCAGGAATATGTTTTCACAGATGAATGACGCAGAATGTACAAACAATATAGACTGTAACTTTATACGAGAAATGATCCCGCATCATATGGGAGCGGTAAGATTGTGTGAAAACACGCTTCAATATGATATATGCTGTGAGTTGAAACCCGTACTGAATGCAATAATTTCCTCACAGAAAAGAGGAATAACACAAATGAAAAAGCTTTATGAAAAGCTATGCTGCCGTTAAACTCTGTAAATACAATAAAGACCGTTCCGATAAAATCAAGAAACGGTCTTTTCTTATTTACGTTTAATGTTAAATGAAATTTTACCATTTAACTGCTTCAGACTGATTTTTTTCTATCATGAAAATATTTTTGTATACTATAAGTTTTATCTCTGTATTTACTCCGTAAGGCTTAGAAGTATCGCCAAGCTGATACATTATGAATCGTTTTCCCTGCTGAGTATCAACAAGAATTTTTACGATCTGAGCGGGCGAGCCATTGATACGTACGTTGTCGTTTGTGTACCCGTAAACTATGCCCGTAATATGTTTGCCCTTACTTTTTAATACAGCATATCTGATAACATTCTTTAAAACTGTTACAGTTGCAGCTATGCCAATCAAAAGGAATGGTATGAACATCAATATAACAATCGGAGTAGCACCATCTTCGGCTATACCCAAAATTGCAACTGTCAACATTACTATTCCTGCTATGGTAAACATTACGGCAAAAATCAACGGGAACACAGTTGTCCAGAATCCCAATGACGCTTCCTTACAATTAAGCACAGGGTATTCCATATATGCTTCGCTTGTCTCAACATTTGTCACGCTTCCGCAGTATGGGCATATTTCAGATGTGACTGCCGCTCCACAGTTGGAGCAAATATATTCTTTTGATTTTTCCATATACTTATCCTTTCAGTAAAAAATATCTATGCTTAATTATCTGTAATTTTTAATTACAGCTGAACCACGAACCATTATATGTTTTTTGCGCCTTGTTTCCGATTATAAAGCAAACTATAAAACCTATACCGAACAATATCCATCCTAACCAAGTTTTAAAGATAAAATCTATTATTCCAACAGGAAAAATGCAAACTCCCAGAATTATCAGTGCAATTCCCCACAAGGAGGTATACGCCTTGATATCCTGCGGCTTTACATTTATATGGTGATAATCATGTATCAACTGTATTTTTTGTTTTTTCCACAAAAGGAAACCAATTATAATAAATATGATACCTATCGGTAATGTAATTATTGTTTCGATTATCCCTGCAATATACATTTCTAAAACTCCCATGATAAAATAGGATTTAAGACGATATTATCAACTTTTAAAGTTTGCTGCGAGAACATTTAATAGTCATTTATCTGACTTTGACATTAGTATTACGCACTCCACATGCTGCGTCCTGCTGAACAAATCAACCCCCTGTGCTTTTACTGTTTCATATCCAAATTCTTTTAAAATTGCGCAATCACGGGCAGCGGTAGCAGGATTGCAGCTTATCATAACAATTCGGTCTGCTCCCAGTGAAGAAATATTCGTTAAGGTCTGCCTTTGACAACCTTTGCGAGCAGGGTCAAGGATTATCACGTCGGGAAATATTCCTGCATTTTTTATAATTTCTGCCGCATTATCAGCGTCGGAGCAATAAAATTCTGCATTTGAAATTTTGTTCAACTCTGCATTTTGTTTTGCATTTTGTACAGCGCTGTCCACAATTTCCACACCAATCAGTTTTTTAGCTTCCTTTGCAAAAGACAATCCGATCGTACCTATGCCGCAGTAAATATCGGCAACGGTTTTTCCTGCCGGTTCCGCAAATTTTTTTGCAACTGAATAAAGTCTTTCAGCCATGGGCGTGTTGACCTGATAAAATGATTGGGGAGAGATCAAAACAGCGTTGCCGCACATTTTATCCTGAATGCTCATATTTCCGTCAAGAAGAATCTCTTCTTCTCCCATTATGACGTTGGTATCCTTCTTGTTTATATTTACAACTACGCCCTTTATCGAGGGAAAAGCAGAGATAAGCTCTTTTGACAGCTTCTTAAATTCAGGGATATTGCGGCGAGCTACTATCGTTACATTTATTTCACCGCTGTAATGCCCTTTTCGCAGACATATGTGCCGAATAACACCCTGATTTTCTTCCTCATTGTATATGCTCAGCTTATGCTTGCGGATAAAATCAAGAATATGCTCCATTATTTCAGAAAAAATCTCAGGCTGTAAAAGACAATCTGTGCAAGGCACTATCCTATGACTGTTATTCGCATAAAATCCGTAAACCGCATTTCCGTCCTTATCACGTCTAAGCGGATACTGCGCTTTATTGCGGTAACGAAGGATATTGTCATTCCCTATTATAGGGAGAAATTCGGGGGACAAGCCTGCTTTTGTGAAGGAGTCTTTTATAAACCGCTCTTTTACTGCAAGCTCCGTTTTATAATTGATATGTCTGAACGAACATCCTCCGCATTTTCCGAATGCAGGACAGTCTGTTTCAATTCTGTCAGGAGAAGGCACAAGCAACTCTTCTATCTTCCCATAAGCGTACCTGTCTTTGACCTTCAATATTTTTATTCTGCAAACATCGCCTATTGCAGCATTAGGAACAAATACCGCCATTCCGTCTATCCTGCAAACTCCTGAACCTAAATTTGTAAGATCAACGATCTCGGCGGTAAAAATATCATTTTTGTTCATTTATATCTCGTTTCTGCTCTTTGCTGTCAGATAAGCGTTAATAAACCCGTCAATATCTCCGTCCATTACCGCTTGAATATTGCCTGTTTCAAAACCTGTGCGGTGATCCTTTGCAAGAGTGTAGGGCATAAACACATACGAACGTATCTGACTTCCCCACTCTATCTTCAGCTGTTCGCCCTTGATGTCACTGACTTTTTCCAAGTGTTCACGCTCTTTTATTTCTATTAGCTTGGATTTTAACATACGCATTGCGTATTCTCTGTTCTGCAGCTGACTGCGCTGTGTCTGACAGGCGCAGACTATACCTGTGGGTTTGTGGATAAGACGAACGGCGGAGCTTGTCTTGTTTACCTTCTGACCTCCTGCGCCGCTGGAACGGTATACTTCCATTTCAATATCCTCAGGTCTTATATCAACGTTGGTATCCTCATCTATCTCAGGCATGACCTCAAGGCTGGCAAAGCTGGTATGGCGGCGTCCTGAGGCGTCAAACGGGCTTACACGCACAAGACGGTGAACGCCGTTTTCGGATTTTAAAAATCCGTAGCTGTTTTCGCCTTTTATCAGAATAGACGCGCTTTTTATTCCCGCTTCTTCACCGTCAAGATAATCCAGAAGTTCCACCTTAAAGTTGTGGCGTTCAGCCCACCTGTTGTACATTCTGTAAAGCATTTCGACCCAGTCCTGAGCCTCTGTGCCGCCTGCGCCTGCGTGGAATGTGAGAATTGCGTTCTTGCTGTCATATTCTCCTGATAGCAAGGTTATCAGCTTTTGCTCCTCCAGATCGGATTTTACAGTTTCTGCCGAATCCTTGATTTCCGCAAGCATTGAAGTGTCTTCTTCCTCATTGGCTATCTCTATCATAGTAAGCACATCATCATAGCTTTCACGAAGCTTTTTAAATGTGCTTATCTTATTTTTCAGACTGCCTATTTTCTGCATTATCTTCTGGGAATTTTCAGCGTCATTCCAAAAATCAGGCTCGGCAGACTTAGCTTCCAATTCAGCCGCTTCCTTTTCAAGCTGCTCCATATTCATAGCTTTTTCAAGCTCGTCAAGCTGAGGCTCCAAAGCCTCCATTTCAAGTCTGAGTTCATCGTATTCAAGCATTTTTTATCTTTCCTTTCTTATTTGCAAATATAATTTATAATTTGTTGTCTCTTTTTACATATTTTCCTGCTCCTTAAACTGTAAATTCAAATAATTTTTTATATCATCATTAAACTGACTCCCACAGCGGGAAAGTTCTCCCAAAACTCTGTCTATACCATTTTCAAAAGTAAACCAGTTTTCTCTGGTAATGTTATAAACATCTACGGTACAAACAGTAAGTTTTATTTCGGGGAAAGCAAGCTGATAAAGCATTAAACAACGACGGGCGTGAAAAGATTTGCACACAATAATTCCACTTTATAAACTGATTTTCTTTTCATCAACAAGTTTACGTGAAAGAAACGCATTTTCACGTGTATATCTCGATTTATTTTCGCCAATGATCGCCTCAGTCGGAACACCGTTTTTTACAAGTACATCTGTAAAAAAGTCGCAGTCGCTTTGATAATTATCGTTGTAAATATCTGATTTTTCTCTCACCCCAGGCCACTTGTCATTTTTTATGTCTACTCCTCCTGAAGGAATAATTAAAGGAGCAAAACCATTTTTATATAACTCAGCGGCATATTCGGGCTGAGCGGGGTGTGAACCACCGGGTAAAAAAATTACGTCAGATTTTTGAGGCATATGATCTACAAATATAAAGTCCGTTATATCTTTTATTATCTGTGAAGTCATGCATACTTCTCCATTTTATATAATCATTTATATTATAATACAAATGACAAAATTTGTAAACCCCCTTGAAAACGTTTTCTTTGTATGATATAATTTATGTAAGTTTTAGTATCAATTTTCAAATTTCTAGGAGGACAAAAATGGAGAACATAAAAAAGATCCATATCGGTCCGGCAAAGTGTGCCGTTGATATGAACGACGGAAGCGAAAGAGGCGAATATGTAAATCAGGATTATATTTTGCAGGCTATGGGAAGGCCTCACAGATGCATAAACCTGATGTACTGTTACTATCCCTTTGACAAGGAATGGCCCGGAAGGATTTCCGAAGTAATGAAAGATGCAGACGTAAGCTTCCAATGGGACTATCCTTATGATGATTATTTTACATATAAAGGCGGTTTAGGCGGCACAACGGAAGACGAGCCTTTTACTTGTATGAGAGATGTCCGCCGTCATGGGCAGGACGTTTCCCTCACATTAACTATCGACCCCGCCGTTACAGATGAGCACCTGATCGCAATAGCAAAAGACCTTCGTCCTTTCGGAAGAATGCTGCTGAGAATAAACCACGAGGCAACAGGAAACTGGTTCAGCTTTAACAAGCGCTGCACATATCAGGAGGTTGCGGACTTTTATGTGCGTTTTCATAAGATAATCAAGGAATATGCTCCCAATGTTTCAACGATTCTTTGTATAGGCGGCTGTGAAAGCGCTGACAGCGACGAAATATCAAAGGAAAAGGAATTTGCCGAAGCGGTAAGAGCCACCGACATCTGGTCCGTGGATAAATATATTTCACTTCATTACGGTTGGCCTTTCGACGTTGCTGAAAAGGGCGGCAATTCCTTCACAGTTGACAATGCAGAAAATGTTTTCAATATGACAAAGAAATCATATGAGCGTTTCAAATTTCTTAACGGCGGCGTGGAAAAGCCTATGGTTATGAGCGAGCTGAATGCTGACGGAGATGTTGTGGGACCATATGAGCAGGCAAATATCGTTAAGGCGTTCTGTGATAAAGTAAAAAATGAAAAAGCAGAATGGCTGAAAGCGTTTACTTTCTATATGTTCCGTGACAGAGGTAGGCTTGGACTTGAAATAGAAGACCCAAACAATCCCGAAGTCGGTATACCTCAGCCTGAAATGAAGGTTTACAGGGATATAATCCACGATGAATATTTTTCACCTGTTATTGAGGAAACGGGTGAGGCTCAGTTCCCTGCCAAAATGCGCTGGGGCAGCTTTGAGGATTCGGACGGAATCGCAATTCCCATTCACTTTGACTGCAACCCCACATTCTGCGAAGTGACTTTTGAAGAAGAGCTTAATCTTATGATGGAGATAAACGGAAGATGGTTCTATAAATCTCCAAAGGCAAAGACGATAGATCTGATGAGCGCATTTTTTGAAAATCCTCTCAAGGACGAATGTGATTTAACACTGAAAATATTTGCTCCTCCTGCAAGCGGTGAAAATGACCCATCACAAGGCGAGAACTGGGATCAGAATTACTATTCTGTAATTGAAAAAATGCCGAATATAAGAGTGAGATTTGAGCCTGTGGCGTTGAAAAAATAAAAACTTCCTGTGGGAGCAGAACTAATGAACGGTAAACTACGGAATATGACTTCCCTTTACTTAACAAAGGGCGAAAAAGTTTTGCTTTTGTTCAGGCAGGGAGGAAAAGTAGTCAACAACGTATGGGTCGCCTCAGCGGGAGGGCATTTTGAGAATTACGAGTTGAACGACGCAAAAGCCTGTGCATTAAGAGAATTACAGGAAGAGTTGGGTATCAGCTCGCAGGAAATTGATGACTTATCCTTAAGATACATAACACTGAGATGGACAAACGGAGAAATAAGGCAGAATTATTACTTTTTTGCTGAATTAAAGGATTCTGTCAGTGACAATCTGGTTTCAAACGAAGGAATATGTCAATGGTTTTCATTACAAGAAACGCTCTCACTTGAAATGCCAATTTCGGCAAAATATGTTATGAAACATTTTTGCGAAACAGGAAGGTATACCTCTGAAATGTATATAGGGGTTACCAATAAAAACGGAGTAAAATTTACAGAACTATCAGAATCCTAATTGTTCTTACTATCCTATAACAAAAAACACACCGAATAAAGATGCTTTCCGATATGACATTTGGAGGTTTTTATGAATAAAGATTGGTTATTCGCTGATGATAAATATACTTGCGGTCTCAGAGCAGCCGGGGTTTTGATCAAGGATAACATGATCTTAGTTCAGAGAGATAAAGACGGAAATGAATATGCTTTGCCAGGCGGTCATATAAAAATAGGAGAGACATTGGAAGACAGTCTTATTCGTGAAACAATGGAAGAAATGGGAGTTGGGATAAAATGCGTTCGTCTTTTATGGAGCGAAGAATGTTTTTGGGAATGGAACAGCAAGCAAGCGCATACGATCGTTTTTTATTATCAGATCGAGCTTTGTGATGAATTGCATATCCCCGAAAATGGTGAGTTTGTTTCACAGAAAGATAATTGTAATGTAGTTCTTGAATGGATGCCTATCGAGGAACTCCAAAAAGTAACCATATATCCTGAATTCCTGAAAAAAGAGATATATCATTTGAATGAGCCGATAAAACATTTTGTTTCAAAAGGATAATCAAATCCTGATTTATCTTTAATGTGCGTAACTTCTATACACAAAAAAGCAGACGATTTCTCGTCTGCTTTTTGCTGTTTTATATGGAGTTGACTAATCGGTCGTTGTTTATTAAACCAAATCGTCCTCGTTAAAAGGGTCGCCGCATTCAGGGCAGAATTTAGGAGGATTTTCAGGGTCTTCAGGAGTCCAGCCGCATTTATCACATTTGTATTTTTTAGGAGCAGCGGGCTTTGCTTTTCCGCATTCTGCGCAGAATTTGCCTGTATTGGTCTTACCGCAGGAGCATACCCACTCGTTTGAAACAGGTGCGGCAGGACGAGGAGCGCCCTCTTTGCTTGCTCCGCACTGTGCGCAGAATTTTCCTGTATTCTGAGTACCACAGGCACTGCAGGTCCAAGGTTCAGGCTTTTTGTTTCCACAGCTTGAGCAGAACGCACCGGTGTTCATAGTTCCGCAAGTGCATCTCCAACCGTTTGCCTGAGCCTGCTGATTGTTGTACTGCTGCGCAGAAGCGTCCATTTGTCCGAGGATATTTCCTCCTGCTGCCTGAGCCATGTTCATTCCCATAAAGCCCATCATAGCTCCGCCTTCGTTGGATCCTGCCGCCTCTATGCCGCGGGCAATGCTTCCCGCCATTATAGCCTTCTGAACGTTAGGATCAAGCATAGTGTCAGCTTTAAGTCTGTCACCCAGCAGTTCCTTGCTTTCATCGGTAATTGTAGGAGCGCCCATACCGATATTTGTGACCATAAAGCCGCGCTGCTGCCAGTTATTTACAGTTGCCTTCTGAACACTTTCGGTAATCTCTCTCAGCTTTGTGGATATCTGGCTGTAAAATACTCCCTGAGCGGACAGATTTCCGAGGGCTTCAGTCATTGCCTGTATAAATTCCATTTTATACTGTTCGCTGCTAAAGATGGTGTCAACTTTTATGTCGCCTGATTCTACGCCCTTGCTGGCAACTTCCTGATAGAACTTGACAGCCGCTTCTGCATCAGGTATCTGAATTTCAAAAGTACCATAGAAACGAATATCAATAGAAGTATTATATTTAGGGTCAAAATAGGGTATGGGAGGAGCTGTGCCAAAACGAATTCCCGGCAGCTTCTGAAGATTGATATAAACTACTCTCTGCTCGTATGAAGGTACACCGCCGTATGTAAAACGTGACAGAAAATCCTTGGCAGAATCCTTGAGCTGTCCAGCAAAAATAGACGGCGCAGAAGAATTATCAAGAGTATATGCACCGGGCTCCGTTACGATATTTGTTATTTTGCCGTTATCAAGAGTAAGCATACAGGTATTTTCTTCTACCATAATATTGCTTCCGTTGCTGATAACATTATCAGTGCCCTTGGTATTGCTGGTTCTTGATGAATTCTGATTCATCTTTGTTCCTTCACGCAGGATAACAGTGTTATCCATAGAAGGACAGTGTATCGCTTCCTTCCAAGCGTCACCGAGAGTTCCGCCTAAAGCGCCGATAGCAGCTTTAATAAGTCCCATTTGCTTAGTTTCCTTTCAAATAAATAGAATTTATGCTCATTTCAACAGCTTAAAGCTGTCGATTTGCCAGATTTTATCCACGACCGGAACAAGTCCCGATCCACAATAACTACATTTTCTGCTTTGTATGTCTTCAATAGGAGCGCCGCAATTGGGACAATTCGCCTCAATATAATTTTTATTGTACGAACTTCCCTTTTGATCATGTGTAAGAATAACAGAAAAAAGATTTTGTGTAGGTTTTGTATTTGAGCCGCTTACGACAGCCCCATTCTTCGTTCTATATGCAAGACTTTGCAAAGAAACTTGAAAAAGCACAGATGCACTGGACTGATTACTGATATAATTTTCTATTCCCACACCGTGAATATCGACATTGTCGTAATGAATGTCCTCCTGACGCCTTGAATAATCCTCAATAATGATTTTTAACTGATTTTTTAAGGTATTAGAGGCATTTTCAACATTGTCAGGTCGTTTGCTTTCCACTGCATTAAGAATAGAGATAATGCCGTTTCTTGCCATAGCCTCCATATGTTCATAGCTTATTTCGGGAAAATCACGTTCAATTTTCGGCTTGAATGCAGGAGTCAACTTTGGTACCGAATAAGGAGGTTGTTCGGCATTCATTCCGGCTGCCAACAAATCTGCAGTCATTCTGGCACTGCTGCTGTTCAAAGCTGAATGGATCGCATGTGACAGCTTTATCATCAACACACGTACAACAACAATGAATATGACAAAAAATATTAACCCTATCAAATATGACGGCATATAATATTCTCCTTATTTTACTGCATATCTTCAGGAGGCACCCTTATTCCGTCGTCAACAGTATCATTGCGTACAGTGGTAAAATCAGTGAGTACCCATGAATAGTCGCCTGTTGAAACTGTTGAACCGCAGTATGAACATACGCCTGATGAAGTTATTTCAAGCGGAGCGCCGCAGTTTGGACAGTTATATTCATGTGCTCCTGAAACCTTATCCTTGGTAGTTGCTCCTACGCTGCGGACAAACTTCATTTTATAGCGCATATCCCATCTGGTTGTCTTATCGCCGCGGATAATATTGCCTGTTTTCTCATCCACCTGATAATCGATCATACGGGCATTCAGGTAAACCGTAAGATACTCATAATCCTTATCACGTACAAAACTGGTAAGGTAAGCAGTGTTTATTGCAATATTCTCATAATGATAAACAATTCCCTGCTTTATCTTGTCCTCGACCTGCCTTTGAGTAGTGTTAAACAGATTTTGATGCATAACAGGCTTGACAGGTGTCAGATCGCGATTGCACCAAGCGGTTTCAATGTCAACAAACACCTGCTTAGAATATGTAACAAAATCGTCAGCAGTAAAATTGGGATCCTTCTTCCTGATTATAGTCTGGATCTGGTCGTTTCGATTGGGTAAAATTACATTTGCTCCCTGCGAACCCTGACCAGGACGAACAGTATTGGAAGGTTTCTGACCATTGTTTAAATTTTTGATCACAATTACAATTACAATAACAGCAACTACAACAATCGCACCGCCTATGGTGCCGACACTACCCCCGCTGCTTCCGCTGCTGCTGTAACCATAATCGTAGTCATAATCATAATCGTAATCATTACCGCCCCAGTCACCTCCGCCCCAATCTCCTCCGCCGTAATCGTTGCCGTCAAAGGCAACAAGTGCGGTACAGAATGCGATAGCTGTGATGACGACAAGGGCAATACTATATAAAAGCTTTTTTTTCATTTTACCTCTCCTGACTACTAAAATGATAGCTGTAATAATCAGCGCTTTTCAACCAAAAAACAAATCGCTGTTCTTTCTTCGCCGTTTATATCTATTTCAGCGAATGAGGGAACGGAAACTATTTCAATATTCTCCTCGTTCATATAAACACAGGCAATTGCAATAGATTTAACAGCCTGATTGACAGCACCTGCGCCTACTGCCTGAACTTCAACGTTTCTTCCCTCTCGTATTATTGCGGCAATAGCACCTGCTACCGCCTTTGGGACAGATCTTGCCGAAACCTTTACCGTATCCATACTCGCACCGTTCCTTTCCTTAAATAAAATTTTCGGAAAACACGCACGGCTAATATGTTGACTGGAATAACGTATTCCCGTTATTGACATATACGCTTTATGCTGTGGCATACTCCAGTTCTATTGTCAATTTCGAGTACTACTGCGTTGATCTGAGTTGCTCCTTTTGCATAAATGTGTCTTTGGGGATAATATGTGGTAAGGCGGGTTATTATAATGTCTTTGTCTATGCCGAGGACAGACTCATGAACTCCTGTCATACCGACATCTGTGATATAGCCTGTATGACCGTCGATAATACATTCATCAGCAGTCTGTACATGAGTATGTGTGCCTACGACAGCAGAAACCCTTCCTGCGAGATAATAACCCATGGATTTTTTTTCAGAAGTAGCTTCTGCATGAAAATCTACTATTATATTGGGGGTAGTAATTTGTTTCAGTAATTTGTCAGCATAGGAAAAGGGATTTTCTACCGGCTGCATAAAAGCGGTACCGATAAGGTTTACAACTGCAAGAGTATATGAACCGAAGTCCAGTATGCAGTAACCTTTTCCAGGACAGCCCTCACCGTAATTGGCAGGGCGAATAACGATAGGACTGCTTTCATACATTGCATCCATTTCAGGTCGCCTGAATGAATGATTTCCCGTAGTTATGGCATCTGCCCCTGCGTCGAGGAGCAACCCTGCAGAAAACGGAGTTATACCGTTTCCGTCCGAAGAATTTTCTCCGTTTACGATAACAACATCAATGCTGTACTCGCGTTTTAGAGACGGAAGAACAGCAGCCATTTCACGGCAGGAATTTTGTCCTACCACATCTCCTATAAAAAGAATATTCATCAAATCATCTTTCTATTATCTGTGTACGGTCGGGACCGTTCCCTATCATTGATATTCTGCACTCACAAAGCTGTTCAAGGCGGGCGATATATTCCTTGCAGGAATCGGGAAGGCTTTCAAAATCCTTGCAGGATGAAATGTCATCGTCGAACCCTTTTAATGTTTCATATACGGGTCTGCAATCGGCAAGCTCCTCAAGAGTAGGAGGAAAATCCGTTATTCTTCTTCCGTCAGGCTTTTCATAAGCAACACATACTTTTAAATCGCCTATACCGCTCAAAGTGTCCAGCTTATTTATAGCAAGACGGGAAAGCCCATTAACGCGTACAGAGTGACGAACGATGACTGCATCGAACCATCCGGTCCTTCTCGGTCTGCCTGTTGTGGTGCCGAATTCACCGCCTTTGTTTCTGATTATATCTCCCGTTTCATCGTTGAGTTCAGTGGGAAAAGGACCTTTGCCGACGCGGGTCGTATACGCCTTAGCTACGCCTATTATATCATTTATCATCATAGGTCCTACGCCTGTTCCGACGCAAGCACCGGCAGAAACAGGATGGGAACTGGTAACATACGGATATGTACCGAAATCAATATCGAGAAGAGTGGCCTGCGCTCCCTCAAACATAATCGTCTTACCTGCTTTTGCAGCATTATATACTATCACGGAAACATCATCAACATACCCAGCGATACGTTTTCCGTACTCTGTATATTCCTTTATAACTGCTTCAATATCTATCGGCTCCCCACCGTAGACGTCAGTTATTATTTTATTTTTCAGCTTACCTGCCGATCTTGCTTTTTCCGCAAATATATTCGGATGCGTCAGATCGTAAACTCTTATTCCACTGCGCTCGTATTTATCCATATATGCAGGACCGATACCGCGTTTTGTAGTACCAATATCGGAATTGCCGCGGAATTTTTCAGAAAGCCCGTCAAGGGCGATATGCCACGGCATGGTTACATGCGCTCTCGGATCAATTTTAAGATTATCAAAAGAAACGCCTCGCGCTTCAAGAGAATCAAGTTCCCCTACAAAATCTTTAGGGTCAAGCACTACTCCTGCTCCGATAAGACAAAGAGTATCTTTATAGAGTATTCCTGACGGAATAAGATGCAGCTTATATGTTTCTCCGTTGCTTACAACAGTGTGACCTGCATTGTTTCCACCCTGTGAACGAACTACAACATCGGCGCGGGAAGCTATTATATCTATTATCTTTCCTTTACCTTCATCGCCCCACTGAGTTCCTACCACTATACTTGCTGACATGTGAGTAAATCAATCCTTTCGTCACGGTCACATTATAATTAAGAATCAACCGTTATTACATTCTTATTATAACAAATTAAAACGCTAAATGCAAGAGTGATTTTATTCTTATGTTTTTATTATCCGAATATTCCTGAAATAATATCATCATCGGAAGGCATATCCGAAGATGAATCAGTAGACTCAACATCAAAGAAATCATCTTCTGAAGAATCAGTATCGGAAACCTCATCTTCAGTTTCTACTGTTTCTTCACCTATTTCTTCATCACCTATTTCTTCATCAGAAGAAGTTGTGCTTTCAGAAGGCTCAGTATCCTCCGGCTCCTCCGTCTCAAAAGAAAGAACATTTTCAACGGTGGATGAACCGTTATAAACTCCGCTAAGATCACTTCTGCTCAGATAACTTTGTATTCCTTTTATAATGCGGCTTGCTATATTTTTCTGATGTTCGGGATCTACAATTGCAAGCGCATCCTCTTCATTGCTGACAAATGCTGTTTCTACAAGAACAGACGGAAAATCCTGCTGTAAAGTTACTCTGTAATAGCTATATTTTGCTCCGCGATTTTTATTTGCTCCGTCAGAATATACATTGTTCGTGAAATAATCTGAAACCTGCGCTGAAATTGCCTCTGCCAACGGCTGACTGTACGGAGTAAAATAGTAAACTTCGGTTCCTCTTACAGACGAATTGCCGACGACTTTATTCGCATGGATCGATATATACATATCGCATCCGTTTGCTCTGCTGAGTACAGGTCTTGAATCTGTAAGAATAAATTCGCTTTCAGGTTTAAAACGTATTACATTCGCTCCAAGCGTCTTGAGCTGACTTTCAAGCTCTTTTGCTATACCGACATTTGCGTCAAATTCTCTGACATATCCCACCGCTCCCGGGTCAAGCACACCTTCAAACTTACAATAACCATGACCCGGGTCGATAGCTATTGTCATTCCCGACAAGCTGCTTGAAGTTATGCCGAACGACAGCTCAAGTTCACCGTTTGAGTTGTATGTAGCTCCGCAGCCGGCATAAACACCCGGCTGACGCAAAGTAAGAATAAGACGGAACTTAGGTATACCGTCAACGGTTACGGTTTCCCATTTTCCTGCGCTGAACACATAGTTATGTTCAAAGCTTGGCAGTTTTGTTACTGAAGTAACATTATCAAATGTAATGTACAACTGATTCGCAGTAAAATCATACAGGTTAAAGTCACCGTCGCCGCCTGAGAAGTAATTATTGCCGACAAGAGTTATATTATAGCTTATTTTATAGTCAAGCTGTATTCTGATATAAGAAGAACCGTTATATGTACCGGTAGACTTCACAAACAGAGCATTGGTACCAAGACCAGTGTCACTGAAAGAAGTAGCAGCGGTCTTTTTCAGACGCTTACCTGATTCGGTGATATAATAGTCGCCCGATGATGTTAGCAGATAGTCCAACGTTCCCGCGGGAAGCTGAGCATAATCAGGTGTGGGAATAGAACCCGCCGTAGCACCGTTGTAAACCATTGTATAATCATTGGAAACACGAACATACTGTACATTTTCAGTATCAGAATGAATAGGATCAATACGTCCTACCACTTCACCGCTTCCCGCGGTGTCCTGATTTTCAATTTCCTCAACCTTAATTTCTTCCTTGGGAGGTTCAGGAAGAGCAAGCACTTTGATCGAAGCGCCATAAAGTGATTCGGTGTAGCCTGAATAGCTTGCGGTAACCAACAAAGTACCAAGCTCCTGTTCAGAACCTATAATGCCGTCAGGAACCGTGTAGGTTCCTCTGAAAGTCGCATATGAACTGTTTATATCCGCATCCTGAGTCGTATCGCTTTGTTTAAGCTCTACGGTTTTTCCGTTAAGAGTTGCGGTAACATATGAGCCTTTATAAGCTGTACAGGAGATATCAAGTCTTGTACTGCCTGTAACGCTGAGGGTCTTACCGTTTTCAATGGACGAATCAAGGGATTTCAAGGTAGTTACTTTTCGCTCTATTTTATAGGTATACACCTTGCCCTTATGTTCAAAAGTAAACGTGTTTGAACCGATTTCAAGCGGCTCTTCAAAATAGAAGTTTCCTGCGCTGTTAAGTACAACAGGTTCGCCGTTAAACAAAACTTCAAAATTTTCATCAAACGTACCCATAAAGTCAACATACGGCTCATAGGTGGTAAAGCTGAGCTGAGACGGTGACTGCATATAAAGATCTTCAAAAAGCGATTTTTCGTTTAACTCATCGCCGTAGAATTTCATGATATTTGAAGTTGTTTCCTCATCATTCAGCAAATCTTCACACGAATTAAAAACGCTGCCGCCGAATGAAGAAAGTTCGTCGGCTACAACAAGCTGACGCAGTATCTGGTCGATTTCTCCCCAGCCTTCATCTGCTCCGCCAAGACGTTCGTTATGATGAATCACATACATAGTGCTGCTATACTCAGACGCAAGAGCGTCCCACCAGCCTGTTACGGCTTCAAAAGGAACCACGGAACTGCTTATAGAACCGTATGCATTTACAACACAGAAATCTGCATATCCCTGCTCTATGTAATTTTTCGTATCGGCAAATCCGTCATACAGAGCCTGAATCGGATCCTCCGTTTCACTTCCTTCTTCATTGGACGAAGCATTAGCCCATGCATCATTTATAAGTATGCCCACAGGAATAGAATTATCTGTCATGTGTATTACATCACTGACAGCGGAAAAATATAATTCATTTGTATCATATAGCCAGTTATCATATCCTATGCCTGAACCCGTCTGCATATATCCGCCGTAGCTTTCGCAGGACTTTGCGGAATAATAATCATTTACTACTATGCCGTCGCACGGGTATTTTAGTACAAAACGATGAGTAACCGAAATAAGATTATCAAGAGGTTCAGTATTTTCCTCACAATTTGACAATACATAATTCATATCATATATCAAATATGAACGAATATTGTATTGTGAAGCCTTTTCTAACGTCAGCGCAATATAATCAGTCTCACTATTCTCGTTCATATCAACATTAAAATATGAATTTTCATTATATACAGTATTGATATAAACAGTATTCAGCCCTATTTCAGACAGGCGTAAATAAAGAGCGTCCAATTCTTCTTCAACACTCTGTCTGTCATAGGATTCTTCTTTCATAAAATCAACAGTCGGTGTAATTATCGTAGCACGCTGATTGGTAGGCATAGTAAAGTTAGGAACGGTATGCTGCGGCTGTACGACTGCATCCTCTTGAACGCTTTCTTCCTGCCCTGCTTCGATGTCTTCAGCAAAAGCCGCAGACGTAGGCAGAAGCATTGCTGCTGTCAGCAAAACTGCAAGGTATTGTTTAATTTTCATTTATCTGTCCTTTCGCGAACACGTCATCTGTAAATAGATCTTACTGCGTCCATTTCAGCTTTTATCTGCGAAACAGACGAAGAGGGGTTAAAAACATAATTATAACTATATAGGATAGTTCCTCCGTAATTTGCCATTTTTCCTGCGCAAAGTATCTGACGTTTGATTATCTCTTTATCAGTAATCCACTCGACCTTCCCGACACTTCCCGCATAAGATGAGTCCTGTTCTCCTATCTTATAAACAGCAAGACCTGGGATAAGGCGGACACTTGTTCCGCTTACCATGTCCTGCCATTGTTTAAGTACATCTTCATAAGGCTGCACCTTATTATTAAAACCAAAATAAACCTGAGGCGCTATGTAGTCAATGTACCCATAGGTTGAACACCATTTTTCCACATCAGCGTACATATAAGAGTAGTTGTTTTGAACATTTCCTTGTGGAGCTACGCCGAAAAGCGCTGTGCTGTTCCCTGCTTTTACTGCATTATAAAGCGCTTTTACCGCTTTATTGCAGTTTTCAAACCTATAATCGGACAATGAAGAAAAACCACTTGATTCAAAAGAAATTTTATCAAAAGACGCTTCTGTTGTCGGATAAAAATAATCATCAATATGTATGCCGTCCACATCATATTTCGCGATAATTTCTCTTGCGCCATTTGATATAAGCTCTACTGCTTCACTGTAACCGGGATTAAGATAACAAAAACCGCCGACTTCAACGATTCGGTCTCCAAAGGAAGAATTATACCACTGTCCGATCGCATATTCAGATGAAATATTTGAAATATCCGACGATGAACAAAGTCTGTACGGATTTATCCAAGCCTGAAACGAAAGGCCGAGGGCATGAGCTTCCGCTATCATTATCTCCAACGGGTCAAAAGAAGGTTTTTGTCCTATGGTTCCCGTCACGTATTTTGACCATGGATAATAATCAGAGGCATAATAAGCGTCTCCATGTGAACGGACATGAACATACACGGTATTTAACCCCATATCAGCGCAATTCTGAAACATCTGTCTGATCGACGATGTAAACTGGGATTGCGTCTTGCCTGTCAAAACACCTGCAAGTTCAATATACGAGATCCATACACCGCGGACTTCACTGTAATTCAAGGCAGAATATCCGTTGCTGCTCACCTGTGGGGACATTGGCAATTGTTCATCCGTTGTAATTTCAGAAACAGTTGTCGTAGTTGTAGCTTCGGTTTCTAAAGTTGTAGTCACGTCCTGTGTTGTAGAAGTTTCAGTCTGACTTTCGGTTACAGATTCCATAGTTGTCGTATTTGCTGAAACAATAACTTCTTCAGTATATGACGGCGTCGTTTCTTCTTCATATGTCGTCACATTTGTCTCTTCAGAAACTGAGGTGTCTGTTGAATTTGCGGTATCATCAGTATGTACTTCTTCAGGAACAGACAAAGTTTCAGAAGGGATCGAAACAGGTTCTGCAACAGGTTTTTCTGTTGCAAGCACAAAGCCTTCATAGCCGTCTGCCATTATAACAATATCTTTTCCTGAGCTATTGCATCCGCTTAAAAGTAAAAATGCTGAAAGCAGTATAACTGCCACTTTTTTTTTCATTATAAAAAGCTCCCTGAATAAAGCTGAAGCGTATCTTCAAAAATATATAAATATAAGTATACACATGTATTATATCATTATTTTTTTATAAAGTCAATATTATAGTATTATTTGAAAGGTATTTCATATTTTTTATTGTCGGATATACCGTTGACATTAACTTTAAACTATTGTATAATTATAATATTAAATTATCAGGAGGGACAAAAATGGGAGACACACTTACAGAAAAAATCATAAAAAGCCATATTATTGACGGAAAACCTGTCAAGGGCACAGAAATAGGTCTTAAAATAGACCAAACCCTTACTCAGGACGCAACAGGAACAATGGCATATTTACAATTTGAGGCAATGGGTGTAGATCAGGTAAAAACAGAACGATCCGTTGCCTACATAGATCATAACACGCTGCAATCAGGATTTGAAAATGCTGACGATCACCGTTTCATCGGCAGTGTTGCAAAGAAACACGGCATATGGTTTTCACGTCCTGGAAACGGTATCTGCCATCAGGTCCATCTTGAACGCTACGGAAAGCCCGGGAAAACCTTGATAGGTTCTGACTCTCACACTCCCACAGGCGGCGGTATAGGAATGTTCGCATGCGGTGCGGGCGGACTTGATGTAGCCGTAGCAATGGGTGGCGGTGCATATTACATAACAATGCCCCAGGTAGTAAAAATCAATCTTACAGGAAAGCTCAACGATTGGGTATCCGCAAAAGACGTTATTCTTAAAGTGCTTCAAACGCTGTCTGTAAAGGGTGGCGTAGGAAAGGTAATGGAGTATACGGGAGAAGGAGTTAAAACTCTTTCTGTTCCCGAACGAGCTACCATAACAAACATGGGTGCGGAGCTTGGCGCTACAACATCTATATTCCCTTCCGATGAAATCACAAGAGAGTTTTTGAAGGCACAGGGGCGTGAAGAAGACTGGGTAGAGCTTAAAGCGGATGATGACGCAGTGTATGACGCTGAAGTAAATATCGATCTGTCTGAGCTTGTGCCTCTTGCTGCTTGTCCTCACAGCCCTGACAACGTTAAAACCGTTGAAGAAATAGGAAATATCAAAATAGATCAGGTATGTATAGGTTCCTGCACCAACTCATCGCTTCAGGACTTGCTTAAGGTTGCGCATATTTTAAAAGGCAAAACCGTTCATCCCGACGTCAGCCTTGCTATCGCTCCCGGCTCAAAACAGGTTTACAATATGATGGCTCAGTGCGGAGCGTTATCCGACCTTATAGACGCAGGAGCAAGAATACTTGAATGTGCATGCGGTCCCTGCATAGGAATGGGGCAGTCACCTAATTCCAAGGGCATTTCCCTGCGTACTTTCAACAGAAACTTTGAAGGCAGGAGCGGTACAAGAGACGGACAGATCTATCTTGTTTCTCCCGAAACAGCGGCTGCCTCTGCTATTGCAGGCGTATTTACCGACCCGAGGACTTTGGGCAAAATGCCTCCGTATGTTATGCCCGAAAGATTTTACATCAACGACAATATGGTCGTTCCCCCTGCATCTCCTGACGATGCAAAGAATGTTGAGGTATTAAGAGGTCCTAATATAAAACCTTTCCCTGTCAATACTCCTCTTGCAGAAAGCATTGAAGCTGAGGTAACACTTAAAGTAGGCGATAATATAACCACAGATCACATTATGCCAGCGGGAGCAAAGATACTGCCGCTCAGGTCAAACATTCCCGCTATCTCTCAGCACTGCTTTGAGGTTTGCGATGAAACGTTCCCCAAAAGAGCGCTTGAAGCAGGAAAAAGTATAGTTGTAGGCGGTGTGAATTACGGTCAGGGTTCATCAAGAGAACACGCAGCTCTCGCTCCTCTTTATCTTGGAGTAAAAGCGATAATATGCAAATCATTTGCACGTATTCACAGGCAAAATCTTATAAACAACGGCATTTTGCCTTTGGAATTTGTAAACGGCGATGATTATGAAAAAATAGAGCAGGGTGACAAGCTGATTATTGAAAATATCCGTGAAGTTATCAAAAACGACTCTGACATAATTGTAAAAAATGAGACCAAGGGCGTTGATATTCCTGTTAAATGCGAGCTTTCCGAAAGAGGAAAGGGCATGATACTGGCAGGAGGATTGCTGAATTATACTAAGCAAAACGGATGATTTGTAATCAAAATTAGTTCAACAGCATTTTCTGAACAATATAAAGAAAGGAAGACAATAATATGAGCAAAATTAAAATGGTAACGCCTCTTGTCGAGATGGACGGAGATGAGATGACAAGGATCATCTGGAAGATGATAAAAGATATTTTGTTGGAGCCTTATATCGAACTGAATACGGAGTATTACGATCTGGGACTTGTTCACAGAAACGAAACAAACGATCAGGTTACTATCGACAGCGCAAACGCTACAAAAAAATACGGCGTTGCCGTAAAATGCGCTACCATTACTCCAAATGCTCAGAGAATGACTGAGTACGATTTAAAGGAAATGTGGAAATCTCCCAACGGTACGATCCGTGCCATACTGGACGGTACAGTTTTCAGAGCGCCTATAATCGTAAAAGGGATCACTCCTCTTATCCCGACGTGGACAAAGCCTATTACTATTGCACGTCATGCTTACGGTGATGTTTACAAAAATACGGAGATGAGAGTTTCCAAGGGCAGCAAGGCTGAACTGGTGGTTACCGACGAAAGTGGGAATGAAACAAGAGAAACTATACATAATTTTGCAGATACAGACGGTATAATCCAAGGGCTGCACAACACGGACAAAAGCATAAGCAGCTTTGCCCGTTCCTGCTTTAACTTTGCACTTGACGTCAAGCAGGATCTTTGGTTTGCTACAAAGGACACTATTTCCAAAAAGTACGACCACCGTTTCAAGGATATTTTCCAGGAGATATTTGACGCAGAATATGCCGATAAATTCAAAGAGGCGGGAATTGAGTATTTTTACACGCTTATTGATGACGCCGTAGCGAGAGTCGTACGTTCGGAGGGCGGATATATCTGGGCTTGCAAAAATTATGACGGCGATGTTATGTCCGATATGGTAGCTACCGCTTTCGGAAGTCTGGGCATGATGACATCTGTTCTGGTTTCTCCCGACGGAGTTTATGAATATGAGGCGGCTCACGGAACAGTTACACGCCACTATTACAAGCACTTAAAAGGCGAAGAAACATCTACCAACTCTGTTGCGACGTTGTTTGCCTGGACAGGTGCATTAAGAAAAAGAGGTCAGCTTGACAACACCCCTGAACTGTCTGAATTTGCCGATAAGCTGGAAAAGACTACGATACAGACTATTGAGGACGGAGTTATGACAGGCGATCTGGTTGCGCTGTCAAAACTGCCAAACAAGAGAAAAGTAAACACCGAGCAATTCCTGTCAGAAATAAAGGAAAGACTTGAAAAGCTGCTTTAAAATGAAGATAAACGAATTTGAAATTTCTCATCATAGCAGAAAACTGCTTTGTAAAACTTATTTTCCTACCGACAGTGAACAATTCCCTGTTGTGATATTCAGCCATGGATTTAACGGTTATATCGATGACAGAAAAGAAACGGAACTTCTTCTGGCAGAAAACGGTACCGGCGCAGTTGCATTTTCGTTCTGCGGCGGAGGTTTGTCTGACAAAAGCGGATTTCCTACCGAAAAAATGACTGTTTTTACAGAAATAGAAGATCTTGAAGCGGTGCTTGAAGCTGTACAAAATACAGATAAAGCGGATAAAAATAATATCTTTCTATTTGGTGAAAGTATGGGAGGTCTTGTATCTGCACTGACAGCTGAAAAGCACAAAGATGAAATAAAAGGTCTGATACTGCTTTATCCTGCATTTTGCGTTGACAATGACTGGAGAAGGCGTTATCCAAAGCTTGAAGATATTCCAGAAACAGACGAGCTTTGGGGAGTTAAGTTGGGAAAATGTTTTGCTGAAAGCATTCATAATTTCTATGCGCTTGATGAAATAGGCGGATTTGACAAAAACATTCTTATTTTTCACGGTGACAGCGACGGCATAGTTCCCCTCGAATACAGTATCAAGGCAAACGAAATTTATAAAAATTCAAAGCTGGAGATATTTAAAGGAGAGGGGCACGGGTTTTCTCCAGATGGCTCTAAAAAGGTTTCACAAATGACGTTGGATTTTGTGAAGGAAAATCTGTGAAGATATAAGTAGGGATTTGTGGAGAGCAAAATTATGAGTGAGAAAACAAAAAAGGTTCTGACAAGAAAGAGAAAATCAATAGGAACAAATTTTTCTATGTGTGTTCAGCCTTCTTTCATTATCGGGACAAATAACGAAGACGGCTCCCATAACTTTGCTCCAATCACCTGGGTAAGCGTTACATGTGAAAAAGACGATTATCTTATTGTCATCAGCATTTTCGGAGCAAAAAGGACGAAGGAAAATATCTTAAGAACAGGTATATTCAGTGCTAACCTGGTTAGTGTGGATATGCTTGAGCTTATGGATTATTTCGGTACACACCGCGCAGAAGACGGAAATAAAGACGATATTTCATACGATGTGACCAGAGGAGACGTATTAGATATTCCTGTTCTCGGAGCAAGTCGTTGGGTATATGAATGTGAAGTAGACAAATCTGTCGAGGTGGGAGAGTCGACTACCTTCTTTTGCAGGATCAGAAACATTCAGGCATATGAGGACTTCATATGCAAAGACACATTTGACATTGATCTTACAAAACTGGATCCCGTCATTTATTCAGGTATGTACCACAGTGTTGGGAATTTATTGGGAAAAATAGGAGATTATGCAGAACAATAATTCTCATTTATCTATCAGTAAACTTTTTAGGTATCATTTTATATAAACAAAAAAGCAGACTTCTCAGTCTGCTTTTACTGTTTTATGTTGTTATAATCGCTTTTTTTACTTGATCATAGACGCAACTTCGTCAGCAAAGTTTTCTTCTTTCTTCTGAAGTCCCTCGCCCTTCTCAAAACGAACGAAATCTACGACCTTGATATTCTTTCCAAGTCCCGCGATATACTTTGCAACGGTAACATCAGGGTCCTTAACGTAGGACTGATCCATAAGGCAAATCTCTTCGGTGAATTTCTTCATTCTGCCTTCAACTATCTTTTCAAGAACGTTCTGAGGCTTGGGCTTTGCAGCGGATTCGTTTTCCTTCTGAACGAGAGCCATTTGAACTTCCTTTTCCTCGTCGATAACGCTGGCGGGAACATCAGCCTGATTTACAAACTGAGGAGAAGATGCTGTGATCTGGAGCAGAAGGTCTTTAGCGCACTGCTTTACCACTTCATCATTTGCGTCATCACAGTCGAGCTTCAGTATCGTACCGATAATGCTGCCGCCGCCGTTGTGGATATAAGTGAACAGGTTGCCTTCAAGCTTTGCAAAACGTCTGATCTTGATATTTTCACTGATAGTAGCGATACGCTCAGTGAGAACGTCCTGAACAGTTTCATCAGCGCCGCTCATCTTAACTGCAAGCAGTTCGTCAACAGTTGAAACATCGTTATCAATAACGGTCTGAGCAACCATTTCAACAAACTCTACAAATCTGTCGGATTTAGCCGCAAAGTCTGTTTCGCTGTTTACTTCAACGATAGCACCGACTTTTTTCGCCTCGTCTACCTTTGCATATACAAGACCTTCAGCGGCGATTCTTGCAGCCTTTTTAGCCGCCTTTGCAAGTCCCTGTTCACGCAGATATTTTACAGCGGCGTCAAAGTCACCGTTAGTCTGCTCAAGAGCGCGCTTGCAGTCCATCATACCGCAGTTGGTCATTTCTTTAAGCTGTTTTACATCTTGTGCTGAAATAGCCATTTTGTTTCTCCTTTTATTCTGTATTTTAATAATTATTCTTCAGTTTCAGGCTGCGCTTCAACTGCTTCCTCAGCAGCTTCCTCAACTACGGCAGCTGCTTCTTCCTGTGCAGGTTCAGCCTCTTCGCCTGTTACTTCACCAGTCTCACCCTGATTTCCTTCGATAATGGCGTCAGCCATTGCGCCTGCAATAAGCTTTACAGCGCGGATAGCGTCATCGTTTCCGGGAATTACATAGTCGATCTCATCAGGATCGCAGTTCGTGTCAACAATAGCTACTATGGGAATACCGAGCTTCTTTGCTTCTGCAACTGCAATTCTCTCCTTGCGGGGGTCAACTATGAACAGCGCAGCGGGAAGCTTGTGCATATTCTTGATACCGCCAAGGAACTTCTCCAGCTTTTCGATCTCAAGGTTCATCTTGCTGACTTCCTTTTTGGGAAGCAGATCGAATGTTCCGTCAGAAGCCATGGTCTGAAGCTGTTCAAGTCTCTTGATACGTCTTTGGATCGTAGCAAAGTTGGTCATCATACCGCCGAGCCATCTTGCGTTTACAAAATGAGCGCCTGCTCTTTCAGCCTCTTCCTTTATGCTGTCGGAAGCCTGCTTTTTAGTGCCTACAAAAAGGATTTCTCCGCCTTCCTCAGTCACCTGACGAACGAACATATACGCTTCGTCCAACTTTTTAACGGTCTTCTGAAGGTCGATGATGTAGATTCCGTTCCTTTCGGTGAAAATATAAGGCGCCATTTTGGGGTTCCAGCGTCTTGTCTGATGTCCGAAATGAACACCTGCTTCAAGAAGCTGTTTCATCGATACTACTGACATTTAAGTATCCTCCTGTTTTTTTGGTTTTTTCCTCCCAAATGCGTTGTCTTTTCCAACTGCGAATGCAGCACCGAGGAAAAACAGCATAAGGTGTGGATTTGCGGTCAAAAAGCCGCTTTATAATTATAGCACAAAGCTGTAATTATTACAATAAAAATATTTTCGTCTATTTTAACAAATTTTTCAAAAATCCATTACCTGATTTTGTATGTGTTGGAAAATCGCAGGTCACAAGAATAGTATCTTGTCCTATAACGTCAATATTGCACCAGGGAATAATAAAATCCTCTTCCCTGCCTAAAAGTCCGAACAGCTTGGCTTTTCCGTAAACGATTATCTTGCATATCTTCGCCGTACAGGTATCAAATTCAATATCATCAGGGAATCCCAGCTTACATCCTGTTTTAATATTTATAATTTCCTTGCACCGCAGATCGTCAAAACGACATACCATAAAAATCACCTCGTTTTATGGTATGTTCGTATGACAAAATTAGAACAGGCTTTCCAAAAAAGGACAAATTATTTAAGCTCGTCTTTTAAAAGATCCATTAAAATATGGTCATGATATTTTCCGTTAAAATAATATGATTCTCTCAGACAGCCTGCCTCTTTAAAACCTACTTTTTTATAAACGCTTATCGCAGTTTCGTTGAATGAAAATACCCAAAGATGGAGAGAATGTAAATTCAAAGTATCAAAAGCATACTTGCAGGCAAGGCGCAAAGCCTCACTGCCATAACCCTTACGTCTGTTCTCTTCTTCGCCGATAAATATTCCGATGTTGGCGGTTCTTGATATATCATCTATATCTTCTATGCCTATATTTCCTATGAGCTTGTCGTTTTCTTTAAGGACTATCGCGTAACAATGCGTTCTTTCCTTATGTACGCCTTCTATGTATTCTTTTTCGCCCGAGGCGGAATTGACTCTTCCGTAAAGCCCTATTCTTCCCGAAACATATTCGTCATTGAGCCAAGTGCAATACGTTTCGGCGTCTTCAATGCACATAGGCGATAAATAAACCTTTTCACCTATGATCTTTCGGAAATATTTCATTGTTATCACCGTTATGTTTCTTCTTTATGATTAGCTCGCCAAGCCATATAATTTTCAAGTATGACTGCCGCTGCCACTGCGTCTATGACTTCTTTTCTCTTTTTTCCCCGTTTATTCACATCGTTCATCATCTGATGAGCGGTAACGGTAGTTGAGCGCTCATCCCACATAACGACAGGTACCTCAACATAATTTTGCAAAAGATCGGCAAACTGTCTGCAAAGCTGAGAACGAGGTCCCTCACTGCCGTTCATATTTATAGGATTTCCCACAACGATAAGTCCGACTTCGTATTCGACTGACGCTGCCGCTACTTTTTCAACGCATATATTAAAGTTTTTTTCATTTATAACTCCAAGCGGAGATGCCAGAGTCTCAGTTCTGTCACAGCAGGCAAGTCCAGTATGACTGTCGCCGTAATCAACTGCCATTATTTTCATTATAACAGTTCCCTTTCCAATACTGAATTAAATCAGAAGCGGCTTTAAAAAGCCGCTTCTGCCGATTATTGCTGTTGTGCCTGTTTTAATGCCTGAGCAAGCTGATCGGGACAAGAGGTATTTTTAAATCCGCATTTTATTCCGTCAAGGCGTTTGATAACATCCTCAACCTTCATTCCTTTAACAAGGTTGCATATTCCTTTAAGATTTCCGTTGCAGCCGCCTATAACGGAAATGTCCTTGACAATGCCGTCCTCAACTTCGATCATCATTTTGCGGGAGCATACTCCCTGGGGTGTGTACTCAATAGTCATTTTATTTCGCTTCCTTTCTGTTTTTATTTCATTTTTCCATTCGTTTGCAACAGCTTCAGCAACTTTATTTGCAACTTCCTTATTTAAAGGGCTTGCGATTATATTTTCGGGAGTTATTTCATTATCAGGTATAACAGAGGCGATAGCATACGAAGCCGCGCGTTTCATTCCCTCGGTGATCTCCTTTGCTCTGACTGACAATGCTCCTTTAAATATTCCCGGGAATACAAGGACATTATTTATCTGATTGGGAAAATCGCTTCTTCCCGTTCCAACGATATACGCCCCTGCCGCTTTTGCTTTATCGGGCATTATTTCGGGGACAGGGTTTGCCATTGCGAAAATTATAGGTTTATCCGCCATTGACTTTATCATTTCATCGGTAAATAAATCGGGTTTTGATACACCTATCAAAACATCTGCGCCTTTGGCGGCGTCGGCAAGCGTTCCCTTTCGTACATTTTTATTTGAACGCAGCGCTATTTCCGCATGAGCGGGATTTTCATACTTATCGTCTTTGTTTATTATGCCGCAAAGATCGACCATTATAAGATCTCCTATGCCGAGTTCAAGCAAAAATGAACCGATAGCGATTCCCGCAGCGCCTGCGCCGTTTATTACAACAGTCAGATCAGAAATTGTCTTGCCTGCACATTTAGCAGCATTTATAAGCGCAGCGCCTACAACAACGGCAGTTCCATGCTGATCATCGTGAAATACAGGAATATCCAGTTTTTCTTTCAGCTTTTTTTCAATCTCAAAGCAGCGGGGCGCCGCTATGTCCTCAAGATTTATTCCTCCAAAGCTGTCGCTTATCAGCTCAATAGTTCTGACTATTTCATCAACGTCCTTGCTCTTAACACACAGAGGAAATGCGTCAATACCCGCAAATTCTTTAAACAAGCAGCATTTTCCTTCCATTACGGGCATTCCTGCAAGTCCGCCTATGTCGCCAAGCCCCAGCACTGCAGTTCCGTCCGTTATCACAGCAACAAGATTTGAACGACGTGTCAAAGAATATGATAAATCAGGATCCTTTTGTATTCTAAGACAAGGTTCAGCTACCCCGGGAGTATACGCTAAAGACAAGTCTTCCCTTGTATTTATAGGCGCGCGGGATATTACCTCTATTTTTCCCTGCCATTCGTAATGTTTTTTAAGTGCTTCTTCCTTTATATCCATTTAAATCATCCTTTATGTAACATTATTTTTTCCAGCGATTCCTGAGGAGTAAGGTTATATCCTATTGATATAGGATAATGATTGTAAAATCCGTGAAAATCGCTTCCGCCAGTAGCAATCAGCCCATACTTCTCACACATTGAAAGCAGGGTTTTTTCGTCGCCCGCTTTAAGGCTCTGGTGCCATACTTCAACACCATCCAGTTTTTCTTCTTTTGCAAGTTCTTCAATAAGCTCAAAGTTGTCAAATACCCTTGGATGAGCGATCACAGCAAGACCTCCTGCCGAATGAATAAGCTCCAGCACAAAATGTACTTCGGGATTTGACATTGTCTCATTACTCACTTCATCGGCACAAAGTCCTGTTTTTAAATCAAAAAGCTCATTATACACATCTCCGTATAATTCGGTGGTATAACCGTAATCCATAAGGGCGTGCATAATATGTCCTTTATATATAGCCTTGCTTCCTGCGGAATACTTTGCAATATTTTCAAGCGTTATGGGGTATCTTTCCAAAACTCTCATAGCCATCTTCTTGCCGCGCTGACGGCGCATTTCGCTGTTGCGCATACACAGTCCTTCAAGTCTGTCAGGCTTCTGAGGTAGATAGCACAGTATATGAGCCTTACTTCCGCGCTTACTGTCAAAAGCGGAAAATTCAACAGCAGGAATTATCTCTATCCCATAACGCTGTCCCAGAACCGTAGCTCTTGATACAGACGAAAGGCAGTCGTGATCGGTTATCGCCAAATAATCGATCCCGTTTCGCTTCGCCTGAGCAATCACCTCTTCAATGCCAAGCGAACCATCAGATAATGTTGTGTGGCAATGCAGATCAGCTTTCATTTTTTCACCCCTTTATTGCAAAATATAAGAACTATGTTACTTGATTATGCGCCCGAAGCCACGAGCCTGACGTTTTTTCTTTATTTCGGGTTCAGAACCGCCGCGGTCTACAAATATAGGTTCTTCACCGCCGTTGTCCTCATCGGGAAGCTCAGGATTTTTTTCACCTTTTGCTTCATAATATGGATTAACAATATATTTCTGTATAACAGGATAACAGTTGAAAGCATAAAGGAACATCAGCCAGCCGAAAGGAAGGATTGGCAAAACTATCGTAGAAAACGGGAAAAGTAGGAATATCGCCGCTATAAAAGCAAGTGAAACCAGAAAGTTTATTATGTTCACCTTT
The DNA here is from genome assembly GCA_947629925.1 of uncultured Ruminiclostridium sp. Lineage (GTDB taxonomy): Bacteria > Bacillota > Clostridia > Oscillospirales > Ruminococcaceae > Ruminiclostridium_E. The sequence goes on along the minus strand of CANRFO010000009.1, from coordinate 61,037 downwards.
ATCCCCATTATAGTAAGCAGCAAAGCGTTTCTGATGATTTTTCCAAGCGGGAGAGTCAGACTGACTATTTCAAGATATACATAAAAATTAGCCATAAAAACATAAGACGCTATCGCTGTGGAAATGATGACTAAAACATAATTTCCCGTATTACCTGAGTTTTCGAGCATTCCAACATAAAATGTCGCTCCATAAACAAATAAAGAAAAAAATACAACATCAAAAATCCCTACCGGCAGCGCTCGAAGGAAATTTGATTTATATGCCGTTTTAAATTCGTCAAAAACAAACGTGGGCTTTTCCAATGTAAACTTTCGCATGACTTGCATTGACGCCGCTGTTGCGGGTCCAAATCCGACGATTACCGGAACAGCCAAAAGAAGAAAATAAGAATTTCCAGTCTGTCCTGCAAGTGTAAAACCTATCATTGCCAGAATCAATCCGCTGAAAATAAAGAATAGTATGTTTACATAAATGATTTTCCAGAATTTTGAAATGAATTGTTCCCAGAATTTAAAAAACGGTTTCTTCTTTGGTCCGTTTTTTGCTATACCGACTCCTGAATTTTCATAATTATAAAAAAGTCCCAATTTTTATCCTGCTTTCTTTTTATGATTTAATCATGTAAATTAAATTGTTTTATAATCATTTTACACAAGGCAATACTTTGTCACTGAACGAATGTATGATCCTGTTGGTTTTGGATTTGTAATTCTTTATCCGTTTCTATATATAGATAATAAAATCGCTATATATTATACTACATTTCAAAGGAAAATGCAATAGCAGGGCAAAATCAGGTTTTACAGCTTTTCAAGTTCACGGCTGAGTCTTGCAACAGGAAGACCCATAACATTATAATAATCACCTTGTATACCTTTTATCAGCAAAGCTCCCTTGCCTTGTATGCCATACGCGCCTGCTTTGTCCATAGGCTCTCCTGTATTTATGTAATTATCAATATCTTTTTCACTAAGCTGAAAAAACTCAACCTTCGTTTCTTCGGCAAAGATTTTCACTATTTCTCCGTTTTTCGCTATTGCTACGGCAGTTATAACAGTATGAGCTTTTCCTGATAATTTATGTAACATTTCGCGCGCTTCTTCAATGCATGAAGGTTTCCCCATTGTTTCGTCGCCGCAAAATACAAGTGTGTCAGCTCCGATAACAGTATCCGAAGGATAGAGCAGCGCTACTTCCGCCGCCTTATGTTTTGCCAGTTCCTGCACATATTGTGAAGGCGGAAGAGATTTATCCGCTTTTTCTTCACATGCAGCAGGAATAACAGCAAATTCTTCTGTTATCAAAGACAACAATTCCCTGCGTCTTGGAGAAGCACTTGCAAGAATAAGTCCCATCAGGTGTTTTCCCCATACTTTAATTTATAATTTTCTATACATTGTCTTATAATATCAGACGCTGCTTTCTGACCCATTACTTCATTCACTGCTGTATGCTTATTTTCAAGCTGTTTATATACAGTAAAGAAATGCTGCATTTCCTGAAAAATGTGCTGAGGAAGAGCTTCTATGCTCCTGTATGAATTATATGTAGGGTCTTCAAAGGGAATGGCGATTATTTTTTCATCGTTTTTTCCGTTGTCCACCATTGTTATAACGCCGATAGGATAGCACTGCACAAGCACCATAGGGTCAATAGGCTCGTTGCACAAAACAAGGACGTCCAAAGGGTCGCCGTCATCTGCCAATGTTTTGGGAATGAAACCGTAATTTGCAGGATAGTGAGTAGAAGTATACAAGATCCTGTCAAGAATAAGTATACCGCTTTCTTTATCCAACTCATATTTGTTCTTGCTGCCCTTGGATATTTCAATAACAGCAAGAAAATTGTAGGGGTCGATACGGTCGGAATTGATGTCATGCCAAACGTTCATTTTATTTTCCTCTTTTCTTTTATTTTTCAAATTTGAAATAATTAAAATCAAAATTGCTTCCCGGAAGGAATGTAAATGAAATATTACCTTTTCCTGAGATCCCACTGACGGAGAATTTACACTCTGTATACTTCGAACAGCCTTCAAACTCCGCAAGAATACGCTGAGTATCTCCGTTTTCCGATTTGAAAATGATATGGATACTGTTGAGTGGGAGAGCGGATCTTCCCGATATGATAACAGTTGAAGGCTTTTCTTCAAAATCAAACAAACCGAAATCCAGAACAACATTGTTACCTATGCCGATGACTTCGGTATTATTTTTTTCAAAGCTGTCGCCGTAAATTTTTTCGCAGTTCCCTGCAAAATGCTTTTCAAAAGAATCATTTTGCTTTTCAAAGGAAAAGCCTTTTACATGATAATGGTGAGATGACTGCATTACGAACGTATGTATGCCTTTCAGCTTTTTGGTCAGCTTGAAGGTATTTGGCTTATATGTAAGCCATTCAGGCGGCTCGTGATACATAAAGTCGCCGATAAGCTCGCCGCCCTGTTCGGGTATGCCATCATAAAACTTAATATTTACAGGTGTAGTACAGTTTGCATAAATCGGAACGGTGACGGTGTCGCTGCCCATTTCTCCGAAATCTGTGTTCTCAAAACCAAACCAGGCGTTGTCGCTTTCAAAGCCTGCACCACGCTCTATTCCGTTTCCGATACTTCCGCCGCTGACTGTATAAAGTCCACCTACCACAAAATCATACGGGTCAAAGCAGGCTGAGCCAAGTTCTTGAGCGTCGAACTGCAAGGCGGTAAGCACTCTGTATTTATCAGTGCCATTTTTGCATAATGCTCTGAGGTAAAATCTTCCGTCTCCCTTTGCATATATCCTGACAATACCGTTTTCGACCGACTTTATTTCCGCAAGATTTGTAGGTATTCCAACTTCGTTTGTAAGGCGGTACTCTATCTCATCAGCATATGATGAATTTGCGGGTCTGACAAGAGTTTTTACAACGGTTTCACGATTTTCAGCAGTTAATTTTAAATCAGAAGCTGACAATTCGATTTTGCGGACAGGTATTTCATCATATCCGCACCTGCTGTCAGGCGGAATATCCGTATTTTCTTCCAAGCAGGAAATGCCGTCGGGAACGCTGATTTCTGTTGATTTAAGCGTTAACTCGACAAACGGCAAATTGGGAGAGGTCACTTTTACGTTTATGTCACCGCAAACGGTTTTTGCGGCTATAATCGCGAGCAGTTTTCCCATAAACAAACGGCGGCTTTTGCATTTATACTGTTCAAAGTCAGTGCTGTCCCCGTTGTCCAGACCTATCAGCCGTCCTGCGCCTGTCACTTCCATATTTATTCGGTTATTGGCATTGGCAACAAAATTTCCGTTTTCATCTTCGGCGGATATTTCAACAAATATCAAATCTCTGCCGTCTGCTTTAATTTCTGCTTTATCAGACGACAAAATCAGTTTTGCGGTATCTCCGAATGAGCGCTGAATGTCTGTTGCTATCTCTTTTCCGTTTTCATCATAAGCTATTGCAGTAAGCTCGCCTTTTCCATATGGAATAAGGTAATCGGCGGTCAAGGTTTTCCCGTAAGCGTGGTCGATATATTTTTTGCCTAACGATTTTCCGTTGAAAAATAATTCAACATAAGGTGCGTTTGTGGTCACACGCACATCTATTTCCTGCCCATCGGAAAAATCCCAATATGGGAAAATATGTATCATGGGCGCAGTCTTGTAATCAGTCCATTCGGATTGAAAGATATAAGAACCGTCTTTTCTGAAGCCTGCCGTGTCGATTTGTCCGAAGTAGCTGTTCTTTGTGCTGTAAGGAGTAGACTCTCCTATGTAATCAAAGCCGCTCCAGATAAACTGTCCTGCACAGTATTCGGCGTCTCTGTCAGGGATTATGCAGCCTTCAATATTCGGAGCTGCCCAACCCGTTGTGCTGTTTCCGAGAGATGAACACTGCTCGTCATCATCTGCCAGAACAACACGGGAAAGCGGGAAATGATATACTCCCCTGCTTTGCACAACAGATGCGGTCTCACTTCCATATATCATCCAGTCAGGGTGCTTTTTGTGGTGTTCTTCATACAGGCGTTCACCGTAATTGTATCCTGCCAGTTTCAACATATCAACGCATTTCTGAGCATTTTCCCACTGTAGATAATTAGAACCGCAGGTTATATAGGCATTCTTGCGTGTGTCATGCTGTCTTATAAAAGACGCAAGGCGAGTAGTTATCTCCTGCCCATGTGAATCAGCGTGCATATCGTAAATTTCATTTCCTATACTCCAGCCGATAAGAGAGGGGTGATTTCTGTCACGACGTATCCATGACGCAACGTCACGTTCCGCCCAGTCTTTGAAAAAGCGTGCGTAGTCGTATTCAGTTTTTGAGCGCTCCCACATATCAAAGCCTTCGGAAAGGACAAGAAATCCCATTTCGTCCGCCAACTCCATAAGTTCAACAGAAGGCATATTATGACTGGTGCGAATGGCATTTATTCCCATTTCACGAAGCTTCAGCAATCTGCGGCGAAGAGCCATTTTATTCTGCGCTGCTCCAAGCGCTCCCAGGTCGTGATGTTCGCACGAGCCGTGCAGCTTTATATGCTTGTGATTGAGGAAAAAACCGTGGTCGCAGGTAAATTCAATACTGCGAAAACCAAATATTGTTGTTTCTGCGTCAATTACATTGCCGCTTTGTATAAGCTGAGTTTCAAGCGTGTAAAGATATGGAGAATCAATATCCCAAAGTTTTACGTTATTAACTTTTATATTTTGGAGCATTGCGGCATAGCTGTATTTTTTCTGTCTTACAGCAATAGGGACGGCAGAAACATCAAGAGCGGACGTCTGAGCGGTATTTTCCGCGACAATATTTCCCTCTTGGTCTTTTATAATTTGTTTAACGCAAAAGTCACAAGAAGCATCAACAGACCTGCATATTTCTGTTGATATTGTCGCAATACCTGTTTCTGGAGACGCGCTTATGTATATTCCGTCAGGAGCAATATGTGCTGACGACATTTCTTTTATCCAAACGTTTCGGTATATTCCTGCTCCCGAATACCAACGGGAATTTGGGCTTTGGTAGTTTACTCTTACGGCAACCATATTCTTGCCGTCTTGTAGAAAATCGCTTATCTCAAACTCAAAAGTGGAATAACCGTACTTCCATTCTCCAACTAAAGAACCGTTTACATAAACAGCGCTGTCCATATAGACGCCTTCAAATCTTAATGAAACAACAGCGTCTGATTTTGTATGATCAAATATCTTTCTGTACCAGCCCGTTGAGGTCTCATAAAGATTTTTTGTATCGTATATAAGCCAGTCATGGGGAATATCTACTTTTTTCCAGTCAAAGTCATCCGAATAATCTGTGCCGAAGGGCTGCTTTGAAAATTCCCAACCGTCACAGAAAAGTTTTTTTGAACTCATAAACGCTCCTTGAACCTAAAAATAAAACTATTATTATTTTACATTAAAATAACAATTTAGTCAATGCAAAAGTGAAAATTATCGTAATTTTTATGGTTGCATTGAAAGAATTATTATGATATAATTTATAGGAGGATTTATACAGATACATTGAAAGGATACAACATTATGCCCATAAAGATACCTGACGGTCTTCCCGCATTCAAAACGCTTTTGCAGGAAAATATATTTGTTATGGAAAGCGGAAGAGCATTGGGACAGGATATACGACCGCTCAAAATAGGGATAGTAAACCTTATGCCTACAAAAATAGAAACGGAAACGCAATTGCTCAGACTGCTCAGCAATACTCCGTTGCAGGTGGATATCACGCTGATATATACAGAAACTTACCTTCCAAAAAATACTTCATGGGAGCATTTGCAGAATTTTTACACAACATTTGATAAGGTAAAGGATCAATACTTTGACGGGATATTCATAACAGGGGCTCCTGTGGAAAAACTGGAATTTGAGGAAGTTGACTATTGGAACGAGCTTTGTCAAATTATGGAGTGGACGAAATCTCATGCTTTCTGCACTGTACATATTTGCTGGGGAGCATTTGCAGGGCTTTATTATCACTATGGTCTTAAAAAACACCCTTTGGAGAAAAAACTGTTCGGCGTATTTCCGCATAAGGTCAACGCCTTTAATCACCCGTTGATGAAAGGCTTTGACGATGTTTTCTTTGTTCCCCACTCACGTTACACAGAAGTGAAAATGGAGGAAATTGATATGATACCTGAGCTTGCTATTCTCGCTTACTCAGACGAGGCAGGTGCTTATATCATTTCAGACAGGACAAGCCGACAGATATTCATTACAGGTCACGCGGAATATGACAGAGATACACTGAAAAACGAATATTTCAGAGATCTGGAAAAGGGACTGGATATTGATATTCCGAAAAACTATTTCCCAAATAACGACCCGAAGCTGACGCCTCTGATAAGCTGGCACGGACATGCAAGCCTTATGTACAGCAATTGGCTTAACTTCTGCGTATATCAGGAAACGCCGTATGATTTAAAGGAATTGGAGTCACTATAACATATAATTTTAAGGAATGGGGTAAGCAGGTAAATTTCTTTTTGAAAGGAAGATAACTATGGGACTTAACGAAACGCCCTCCGCCAACAGAGTGCATATAGGCTTTTTCGGCAGAAGAAATGCAGGAAAATCCAGTCTTGTGAACAAGGTAACAGGGCAGGAGCTTGCCGTTGTTTCCGATGTTGCAGGCACTACAACCGACCCTGTTTACAAAGCTATGGAGCTTTTGCCGCTGGGACCTGTTATGATAATCGATACAGCAGGCTTTGACGATGAAGGCGAGCTTGGAGAGCTGAGAGTAAAAAAGACAAAGCAGGTTTTAAACAAAACAGACGTTGCAGTGCTTGTGGTAGATGCAAATGAAGGACTGGCAAACTGCGATAAAGAGCTTGTTGAGTTGTTCAGGAAAAAGGAAATCCCTTATATAATCGCTTATAACAAATCAGATCTATGCAGTGTTCAATCAAAAGACGAAGAACACAGCATATATGTAAGCGCAAAAACAGGCGAAAATGTTTATGAGCTTAAAGAAAGGATTGGAAAGCTGGCAAATACTGACGATTACACGCTGAAAATCGTGGGTGATATGCTGAAACCTGATGATTTTGTGGTTCTGGTAGTTCCAATAGACTCAGCTGCGCCGAAAGGCAGACTTATTTTACCCCAGCAGCAAACTATAAGGGATATACTTGAGGCAAACGCTGTTGCTGTTGTTGTAAAAGAAAGCGGGCTCAAAGAAACGCTTGAACATATCGGAAAAAAGCCTGCAATGGTCATAACTGACAGTCAGGCATTCCAGCAGGTTGCAAAAGATACTCCTTTGGATATTCCCCTTACCTCTTTTTCAATCCTTATGGCAAGATTTAAGGGATTTCTCAATATTGCTGTCAAAGGAGCGGCGGCAATCGACAAATTAAAGGACGGAGATACGGTGCTGATATCCGAAGGCTGCACTCATCACAGGCAGTGCGACGATATAGGAACGGTAAAAATACCACGCTGGCTGAAGGAATATACGGGAAAAGACCTTATCATAAAAACTTCAACAGGAACGGAATTTCCTGAGGATCTGTCGGAATATTCGCTGATCATTCACTGCGGCGGCTGTATGCTGAACGAACGTGAAGTAAGATATCGTATGAAATGTGCTGAGGACGCAGGAGTACCTATTACCAATTACGGCACGGCTATTGCTTTGATGAAAGGAATACTAAAGAGAAGTATTGCGATTTTCCCTGATTTGGCAAGCAAAATTGAAGATAAATAAAAAATTGTCTCCCTGCTATCGCAAGGAGACATTTTTTATTCAGTAATTATCCAAAGGGCAGCAGTGGAATGTGTGTAATCCTCAGGCTTTTCAAGGTATTCAGACGCATTGAGACCATACCAGAAGGATTCGCATATAGGCTGTAAGAACATCTTCATATCCCAATGGATAAAGTTGCTCATCAAATCCTTGCGGACATAGCGAAGAAGCAGTGTTTCAATTTTATCGGTTATTTCTTGTTCATATTCCTCGGCAATTGGTTTTAACGCTTCATCGATCAGCGCGTTTATCTTTTTATAAACAGAGCGAGACATTATGGGAAGATTTACTTTAAGTCCTCTGTCTGTTTTTGTTATAAGTCCTTTTTTGATAAAATCAGCCGCCTGTTCCTCCTCATATTTGTTGAGAGATTTGTCGGGAGCTTTTGCAAGCTGTATCAGAAGCGATATATTATTTCCGTCTACCCAGTCATATCTGCTGACGGTATCATTAAAGGGCTCATAGTCAAAGTCGTCTATATATTCAACTCTGCCAAAATTTGCGGTTCTGTACACGGCATGACTATTTGACCAGTTCATTCCGTGCCAGTCACCTTTATACATGGAATAATCAAGCGTTTCATCAGGAGGAGTGAAATATGCTGTCATTCTGTAACTGCGTTCAGGCTCATCAGGGTATTTTGAGTTGTATTTTGCCGAATATATTTTGTCAGAGGTTTCAGCTATACTGTAACCTGCCAAAACATACAAAAACCACATAAGGTAGTTATAGCTGAAATCATTGCCATAAAAGTCAAGAGCCTTTATTTTATCCTTCAGCTCCCAAAGTGCTTTGCTTATCCTTTCGGGGTAATTGTTATTTATTCGTACAACATGAGTTTCGTACTGAGCGTTTATATAAGGCTGTCCGGGAAATACACAGAAATTTGTAAGATATTTGCCCTGTGAAGATTTTGTAAGGAGCAAGGCGTTTGTCATTTTCTCAAGTATTTCCTCCAGATAAACAGGCGCTACACCCAACTCATCTGCTATCTCATAAACGGTTTTAGGCTCTGATCGGCAAATAACAACCGTCTGCTGTGCAATTTTACCTTTCATTATCTGTGACGCTTCGCCGCAGTCGTAGCCTAAAAAATAGTTTACATCCGCCGGCGCATAGGCCGATCTTCCGATGTTGTTCATATTCGTTATCCTTTCTTTAAGATTTTTTCGAGCCTCAAAAAGCCTGCTTTTGACTCTCCCTTCGGGAATATCAAGCTCGCAGGCTATCTGAGAAATTGAATGTTCTTTTAGGTAATAATTGATGATAACTTCACGGTGAATATCGGCAAGTCGGGAAAGAGAATGATTTAACTCGTTCAGTTCTTCCCTGCTTATAAGAGATTCTATCGGCTGGATATGATCTGACATTATTCCTTCGGCGCTGTCCAAAGGTATCGCAGGATTGCTTTTAGAAGCTATGTATCGGGCAACTTTATTTTTTGCCATTTTCCAGTACCAAGAATAAAAGCTGTGAAATTCTTTATTCTTGTCAATTGCCTTTAATGCTTCATAAAGAATATCCTGTGAAATGTCCTTTGCAGACTCGCTGTCATATATCCTGCTCCTGCAAAACAGGTAGGTATTTTCTATCAGTTCTTCCGTAATGTATCCGTTCATCATTTATTACCCCTTGCAACCGGTTTGCATATAATAAGTGTATTTTACAAATAAAAGGTTGGATAACTTTTAACAATTATACAACAATTTATATTTTGCCGCAAGATAAAAAAGCCCCGACGGGTGATCCCGTCGGGACATTTTTATATAAAGCAGGTAAGTCCCAAATTCCTTGGGTGGCTGTGGCTCTTCATGAATGCAAAGCATTACCCTCCGCCCTCACCTACGGGATTCCCTGCTCCATAATAATATATGCCGAAGGTTAATAACGGGTGGCTGTACAAAAGATTTTTATTCTGTGTCGTTTCCTGAAACAAGCAATTTCCATAATCCAACAATAAACGGAACTGCAAACGCAGCTGCAAACGAGATAAAAAGCTGTTCAAATGTAAGAGGAACCGTGCTGAATATAGCTGCGAGCTGAGGGATAAAAACCACGGCAAGCGTTACAAATAAGCTTATCAGTACAGCGGGAATGAGCTTCGGATTTGAACAGTAATGTGCGTTAAATATTCCGCGGGATTCGTTTTTACACTCAAATACAAAAATAAGCTGAGAAAGGCTGAGGGTTATAAGAACAGAAGTTCTGGCAGCAGCGAGGTCTCCTGCGTTAAAAGGAATAACGAACGAAAAGATCGATACTGCTCCGATAAGCAAGCCGCGAGCAATTATCTTTAACAGCATTCCTCCTGCAAAAATGCTTTCCGACGGAGAGCGAGGAGGTTTTGACATTATATCCTCATCAGCAGGTTCCATTCCGAGAGCGATAGCGGGAAGTCCGTCCGTCACGAGATTCACAAGCAAAAGATGAATAGGCAAAAGTACCACAGGCAGTCCCATTATCATGGCAAATAACATTGTGAACACTTCGCCTATATTACATGACAGCATATAACGTATAAATTTCCTGATGTTTGAATATACCGTTCTTCCCTGCTCAACAGCATTGACAAGAGTAGCGAAATTATCGTCCAGCAATACAAGTTTTGCCGCTTCTCTGGTCACATCCGTACCGCCTTTTCCCATTGCTACTCCTATTGCCGCCTCTTTTACGGCAGGAGCATCATTTACACCGTCACCTGTCATGGCTACGATATTCCCCTGAGCTTTTAAGGCTTTTACAATACGCAATTTATCAGCAGGACTCACTCTTGCGAAAACCGATGCGGTTTTAAGTGCCTGTGTGAGTTGTACATCCGACATGGCAGAAAGTTGAGCGCCTGTAATAGCGGTGTTTCCCTTTTTCATTATTCCTGCCTGAGAAGCGATTTCAACAGCGGTATTTATATGATCGCCTGTCAGCATTATAACTCTTATACCTGCACGGCCGCATTTTCTTATTGCAGCCTTTATCTCAGGTCTTAAAGGGTCTTCCATTCCCTGAAGACCTATAAAGATATATCCATTTGAAGAAAGCGGTTTAAACGCAAATGCAAGGATCCGCAAAGCTTTAGCCGTCATTTTTTCCATAGCGGATATTATATTTTTCTTATCAAGAGAGGATATTGTTCTTACACCTGACGATGTCAATATCAATGAACATTTTGAAAGTACAACGTCTGTGGCTCCCTTCATAAAATCAATGGTTTCACCAGCGGGGGATTTTACAGTTACCTCCATAAAGCGTGTGCCGCTTTCAAACGGGACTTCATTTATTCTTACATAACCTGCGTAATTAACGTCAGCGGCTTTAGCTGAATTTATCAGAGCGATTTCAGTCGGGTCGCCATTTGCTCCGTCTGAATTATTGCAAAGCGCTCCGCAGATAAAAAGCATTCTTGACGGTTTATCCGATGCAGAAAGCTTTTTTTCGGCTTTACCGTCTGCATATGTTTCTACCACTGTCATTTTGTTGGTTGTAAGCGTGCCTGTTTTATCGGTACAGATTATATTTGCACAGCCGAGAGTTTCAACGGAATGAAGCTTGTTTACTAAAGCTTTTTGTTTATATATGCGCCTGACGGCAAGCGCAAGGGCGATAGTGACCGTTGCGGGAAGTCCTTCAGGAATAGCGGCTACTGCAAGGGTAATCCCAACAAACAGCATATCAAAAATCTCATGACCGCGAAAAATCCCGATAGCGCTTACTACTATGCAAATAACAGCACAAGCGATCCCTATTATTTTCCCAAGTTCGCCTAATCTTTTCTGAAGCGGACTTTTTTCTTCTTCTATATCTCCCAGCATTCCTGATACCATTCCCATTTGAGTGGATCTCGCCGTAGCATATATTTCGGCAGTACAATGACCCTTTGTTACAACAGTACCCATATAAACTGCGCCTGATTGATTAAGTTCTCCTTCTTTGACAGGTGAAACCGATTTAGATACAGGTAGACTTTCTCCTGTAAGCACAGCTTCGTTACACTGCAAAGACATACAGTCAAGTATCCTGCAGTCAGCGGGTACTTTATCTCCCGCTTCCAAAGCAATCACGTCACCTTTTACAAGCTGTTCGGCCGGCAAAGTGATAAGATTTCCGTCGCGATAAACGCGTGCAGTAGGCGCAGCCATTGATTTTATCGTTTCAAGCGTTTTTTCGGTGCGATATTCCTGTATAAAACCCATTACGGCATTTATCACCACTATAATCATTATAGTAAGAGCGTCGTATATCTCACCCATTACTACTGAAACCACCGTTGCCGCAAGAAGAATCATTACCATGACATCTTTGAACTGTCCCAAAAACATTTTTACAGCGGGATTTTTCTTTTTTTCTTCAATAGAATTAAGCCCGTTTTGCTTTAATAACGCTTCTGCCTGCTCTGATGTAAGTCCGATATGTGGTCCTTTCATTATAAATCAATCCTTTCCTGCCTTGTCCTTTTTACAATGAATATGTTAAAAGAAGTAAAAATAGACTTGTACAAAGCAGGCTTTATTAAAAGGGTTGTAATGATAAGTAATTTCGCTGCATATAAATTTAAAGACCGAAATATTATGCAAAGGGGCGAAACAATGTCACAACAGGTAAATACGTCTATGGTTCAGGAATTCGGAACAAAACAAGAAAGATGCGTAAGCCTCGGAAAGTATATCGTAGATAACGGCGCAACTGTACGAAGTGCCGCAAAAGTTTTCGGGATCAGCAAAAGCACAGTTCATCAGGATATAACATCAAGGCTTGAAAAGGTAAATCCGACTTTACAAAAACAGGTCAAGGAAGTTCTGGAAAAAAATAAGCAGGAACGGCATATCAGAGGCGGCATGGCTACAAAAAAGAAGTACAGTGAGTTAAGAGAACAGGAAAAATAAAAGAAAAAGCGTTACGAAAAACGTAACGCTTTTTATATTTTTGTTCATATGTTATGAATTATTGGAACTTTCATCTATTACCACGCCGAAGCTTGACTTTCCGTTTTTCTTGATGTTGTACATGGCATCGTCGGCAATAGAAATTATTTCATCTACGCTCTTGTCAGCGGAATTGACCATATAAATTCCTATGCTGACACTTACTGACAATCTTGCGTCGCTGTCACAGACAAATCCTGCTTTCAGCTTAGTCAAAATATCCTGAGCAACACGCTGAGGAACATTTGTAGACGTATTGCGGATACATACAATAAATTCGTCTCCGCCGTAACGACCGATGAAACCGTAATCCTCAATTATCTCGCCAATAGAATCAGTAACAAACTTCAGCACCTGATCGCCTGTCGCATGGCTGTAAAGGTCATTGTATATCTTAAAGTCGTCGATATCAACAAAAAGTATCGCAAATCCGTCGTTTCCGTCGGCTACCTTATGGATCTCGTTGTCGATGACATTTTCAATGGTCTCACGGTTATAAACGCCTGTAAGAGCATCAAATCTTGCCTGCTGAATAAGCTTCATTTCGCCCTTCTTAGCACGGTCAACGTCAGAAAGAACACCGATGACCTTAACAGGATTGTTGTCAGAGTCACGAATGGTAGATGTTTTTACTGATACCCAGATGTAATCTCCGTAGATATTCTTCCAGCGATATTGATTATCCTTGAAATCTACGCCCTGTTCCAGTTTGGCAAGATCGTTACGATAACGGTCGTTGTCTTCGGGATGAACTTTTCCTTTAAGGAAGAAGCTGTCGCTGAAGTGGTCGGAAGTAGCACGGTAACTGAACTTCTTATTAAAGTTATTGGAGAAAATAACGTTATTTGTTTTCAGATTCCACTCAAATACAATGTCATCAGCCATTTCAACAATAGTACGATAACGTCGTTCACTTACAACTACATTATCAATAAGGTTATTGAATGCGGTAGAGATCTCGCCGTATTCATTATTTGAATTTATATCAATTCTTGAATCATGGTCGCCGCGGTGGATCTTTACAAGAGTTTCTTCAATCACTGCCAAAGGTTTGGTGATCAGAATAATGGCAATTACGTTAAAGACGATAAATATAACAGATACTGCAACTACAACACCCACAAGGCTTCCAACCGCGCCGGACGAGTAAGCATAAGCTTTATCAACTTCAGCCATTGAAGCCGCATACCAATCCGAACCCGAAGCCTTTACAGTATAGGAGATGCGGGGATTTCTTCCTATTTCAAAATTCTGAGGAGTAGAGAGCAAAGAGTTGTCGTTGTATACTGCATTATAAATAGTAGCATACTCGCCTCTTCCTCCTGTATCCGAGAGAAGCCCTGCATATGTGGTATCATCAATTATATTGCCGAGTCCGTCAACAAATATAACACGACCGTTAGTGGGGAAATTACCTGATTTTACTATCGTATTGAACGCATCGCTTGAAAAATAAACGCCGATGGTTCTGTCACTTAATTTGTTGAATACTGCGATCTCATATTCGCCTGTGGCTTTACGACCATCGCTTTCGTCGCTGTATATCGGGCTGATGTATGCACCGCCGCTTGTAACGGTATCCATTTGTTCATCAGTATATGACAATTCGTAGCCGCTTTCCGTACTTCCCACAAGAGAATCGGAACTGTCAAGAAAAACTATCCTTTTAATTCCGGTAGCACTGTTTATGTATGTCTCAGCCGTTTCCAACGCTGTGGACATTTCACCGCTGTCACTCATATTAAAATCGGTAAGAGCTGTGTCTGAAGCAAGTACTGACGATGTACCGGCAACACTTTTAACGTATTCCGTTACATTCTTTCCTTCGCTGGTCGCGATATCGGAATATAAACGCTCATACTGACGTTCAGCGCTTCCGTTCATATTTATGGAGCTGAATACCGAGTAGGCAATTATGGATGAAAGCGAGAAAAATGACAATGCGAGAATAAATGTTGTTCTAATTTTCATCAATGGTCTCCATTTTATTAAAATTGATGGGTTGAATATACTATAATCCATTAAGTATTTTATCACATTTTTTTATAAAAGTAAATGAAATACAATTTATTTGTAGAAAAATCTAAAATAAAGCCTTAAAATTTGTTTAAAATCAACAATATATTTATCAAGTTAAGAAATTTTAATGAAACACCTGTCGTTAGTAGTATTCAAGAGTTTCTTCAAATGGTGAATTTCCATTGTGGGAGTTATTGAAGCGGCTCATCTGCTGCGATATCGTGAAAAAAGATTTTGGCAATTAACGAAAAATACGCTCCCATGGATTGGGAGCGTATTTGATTCGGTGTTATGCCACTGGCACGCCAAGAGGGATTCGAACCCCCGACCTACTGGTTCGTAGCCAGTCACTCTATCCAGCTGAGCTATTGGCGCATTTACCTTTTCTTGCGGGACACTATTACATTATACTCTTTTGAAGATTGCTTGTCAAGGGAAAAAAAGAAATTTTTTACAACTTTATAAAATATAAGCAGCGCTATTTTATCCGACAGCGGGGCTTGCTTTTTGAAAGAAAAAGAATTATAATATTATCAGAAAATTACAAAGGAATGTCAAAATGGATACTTTGAATCAGAAACAGCAAAATCTCTGTGAGTATATAAAAGGGCTGGGAAGCGTTGCAGTGGCGTTTTCATCAGGCGTAGATTCTACATTCCTGCTTAAAACAGCACATGATTTGCTTGGAGATAAAGCGATCGCAGTCACAGCCTGCTCCTGTTCATTTCCGCAAAGGGAGCTGAACGAAGCAAAGAGCTTCTGCAAAAAGGAAGGAATACGTCATATCATTGTGGAATCAGAGGAGCTTTCTATCGAAGGCTTTGCGCAAAATCCCAAAAACCGCTGCTACCTGTGCAAGCGGGAGCTTTTTACAAAAATAAAGAAAATAGCGGCGGAAAACGGTATCGAATATGTTGCGGAAGGTTCTAACCTTGATGATAACGGGGACTACCGCCCGGGACTTACGGCGGTTGCAGAACTCGGCATAAAAAGCCCACTCAGAGAAGCAGGACTTTCAAAAGCGGATATCAGGGCTTTATCAAAGGAAATGGGGCTTTCAACATGGGATAAGCAATCCTTCGCCTGCCTTGCTTCAAGATTTGTTTACGGAGAGACTATTACTGAGGAAAAACTGAGAATGGTGGATAAGGCGGAGCAAAAACTTCTTGATATGGGATTTCATCAGGTCAGGGTAAGGATACACGGAAAGATCGCCCGTATTGAAGTGGAGCCTGCGGAATTCGGGAAGATAATCAACGCCGCAGATGAGCTGAATAACTATTTTCAGGAGCTTGGGTTCACTTATGTAACATTGGATCTGGGCGGTTATAAAATGGGAAGCATGAATAAAAATATCTAAAACTGTACGTCAAATTCATGACAGAGAACAGCATCAGATCAATATCAAAAAGTGAAGGAGCCTTTACAGACTCCCTCACAGTCTTATTTCCGTCTTATTCGGTGGGAACAGCTACCCACCATATGTCTGAGTAAGTTTCTTTTTCAGCTTCATTAAACAAGTTCGGTAATTCCGCTTGTATCAAAGGAAAAAGATTTACAAGATATTTTCCCTGTATCGGCTCTCCTTGCATATCAAGTGCTTCAAATACCGTATAATCATCTGTTTCCAGAACCTTTTCACCGCAGGTGAGATCTATGTCCTTGATAGGGCTGTATGATATTTCATAATTAACTCCGTCCAAATCAAACTGACAGGTGAAAAGACGTCTGTATTCCGATACTCCGAAATTGAAAAATACTCCTATAAGATTCGGCTCATCTTTCACAGCATATGCGGGGGTGTTATACCGCTCGGATAATTGTACCATATCACCTGTAAGCGCATAATATCGGTCTGTTTTTTCGTCTTCAGGATCATAGCCCACATAAAGCGCTCCGTTATAAGCAATAAGAAACGGACTGTTGACGCCGAAACCTCCGCCGTTGGTGTCAAAAGATATTTCCTCAGGTGTAAGCCATTCAAGGTCTTCATTTACGGAAGTTTCCACAGGTGGGACAGGCTCGCCTGTATCCACGGCAATATCGGGATCTTCCGTATATTCGGTTACTTCGGCATTGTTTTCTTCTGTGTCTGTACTATCTTCAGAAGTAACAGTAATATCCGCCGTGTCTGACTGTGAGGAAATCGCGGTATATTCGGACAAAATACTTTCTTCAGGCACATTATAGGGAGTCTTCAGCGCAGCCGCTGCGGATACGGCGGTTACTCCCAGAATAAGGCATGACAGAGAGATCGTCACCGTTTTAACAATTCTCATGCATTTTTTTCTATGTTCAAAATATTTTTCGCTCTTCTCAAAAACACTTTTTGCGACCTCTTCATAGTTCTTCATAAATAAAACCCTCCTGTTCAAGTTTTGTTCTAAGCGATATTTTCGCATGGTAAACAAGGTTTTCTATCTGACGCTTGCTTTTTTTCATCACCAAAGCCGCCTCACCGTTGTCAAATCCCTCAAAAAATATCAGGTAAAGCACCTGACGATATTCGGGGTTCAAATCACGCATCGCATTGTGAAGAAGCAGCTTGTCCTCCTCTCTTATGTATGAACATTCGGCGCTTTCTTCCTGTGCCTCATCATACAATTCCTCCATCGGTGTTTCTGAAAGCTTTGAACGGTGACGGATATAGTCTATGGCAATATTCCTGCCTATGGCATAAAGCCACGTTTTGAAGGAGCTTTTTCCTTTGAAACGAGGCTTTTTTGTCACAAGCTTCACAAAGACCTCCTCCATAAGCTCTTCGGAAAGAGTGATATTTCCTATAAAAGTATTCAGATAAAAAATAAGACCGTCTTTATAATCCTTTATTATATCTACCATACCGTCCCTGTCACCATCAAGAAATCGGCGGTAGCTGTTTGCTCCGTTGTCCATCGGTCTCCTCCTTTCTGTTTTCCCTTTCATTTATTAGACGAATAAAACTGATATTTCTCGCAGAATTTTTTTAAATCGGAAATATGATAGCATAGTTTCTTCTTATATTCAAGGTATAAGCGGCATTAAAAAGACTTATTTTCCAAATCAGAAGTTTTTCAAACAAAAATTTCCAATACCCCTTGATTATTCATAAAAATTTTAGTATAATATATAAGGATACAAATACTCAAGTATCAAAATACAAAATTCAGGAGGAATATTCCAATGGCTGTTAAAGTTGCAATCAACGGTTTCGGTCGTATCGGCAGACTTGCGTTCCGTCAGATGTTCGGCGCAGAAGGCTACGAGATAGTTGCTATCAACGACCTGACCAAGCCCTCTATGCTGGCTCACCTGCTCAAGTACGATACCGCTCAGGGCGGTTACTGCGGAAGGATCGGTGACAATCTTCACACTGTTGCCGCTGACGATGAGGCAGGCACTATCACCGTAGACGGCAAGACCCTCAAGATTTACGCTGAGAAGGACGCTAAGGATCTTCCCTGGGGCGACCTGGGCGTAGACGTTGTTCTGGAATGCACAGGCTTCTACTGCTCCAAGGACAAGAGCATGGCTCACATCAACGCAGGCGCTAAGAAGGTCGTTATCTCCGCTCCCGCAGGCAACGACCTTAAGACTATCGTTTACAGCGTAAACGAGAACACTCTTACCAAGGACGACCAGATCATTTCTGCCGCTTCCTGCACTACAAACTGCCTTGCTCCTATGGCTAAGGCTCTTAACGACTACGCTCCTATCCAGAGCGGTATCATGTCCACCATTCACGCTTACACAGGCGACCAGATGATCCTCGACGGTCCTCACAGAAAGGGCGATCTGAGAAGAGCAAGAGCGGGCGCTGCCAACATCGTTCCTAACAGCACAGGCGCTGCTAAGGCTATCGGTCTTGTTATCCCCGAACTGAACGGCAAGCTCATCGGTTCCGCTCAGCGTGTTCCTGTTCCCACAGGCTCCACCACGATCCTGACCGCTGTTGTCAAGAAGGCTGACGTTACCAAGGAAGCAATAAACGCCGCTATGAAGGCTGCCGCTTCCGCTTCCTACGGCTACAACGAGGATCCTATCGTTTCCTCTGACGTTATCGGTATGACCTACGGTTCTCTGTTTGACGCTACTCAGACTATGGTTTCACATATCGCTGACGACCTGTATGAGGTTCAGGTAGTTTCCTGGTACGATAACGAGAACTCCTACACTTCACAGATGGTAAGAACCATCAAGTATTTTGCTGAACTCGGCTAATATGGCTGATTAGGTAAAAATAACCCCCTGCTGAGCAGGGGGTTTTGTTTTTTAATACTCAAAAATTGTGAAAATATTGCCTCAAATTATTTGTACACTTTTTTATCAGTGTGGAGTCGAAGCAGGCGTAAAATCGCATGGGTGTCATTATTCCTTGGCTTCTAACTCTCATTAGCTGAAGAAGTGGTGCGGCTTAACCGCCCTTTATTTTTATTCACCCTGCTCCGCTTTTTCCTTGCGTTTTCTTTCGATATCCGCAAGAGCCTCTTTTCTGGAAAGACCTATCTTGCCTTGCTGGTCGATCTTGATTATCTTAACGATTATCTCATCGCCAACGTTGCAAACGTCCTCCACCTTTTCAACACGTCTGTTTTCCAGCTCGGAAATGTGTACCATTCCTTCCTTGCCGGGAGCAAACTCAACGAACGCGCCGAAGCCTGTAACTCTCACTACCTTGCCCTTGTAGATAGAGCCTATCTCAGGCACCATAACGATAGCGTTTATCATATCCACGCAGTCCTTGGACTTCTGGTCGTCCAGACCGCAGATGAACACGTTGCCGTCGTCGTCAATGTCTATCTTGACCTCATAATCGGCGCACAGCTTCTGTATAACCTTTCCGCCCGTGCCGATAACCTCTCTTATTTTGTCAACAGGCACCTTCATTGAGATCATCTTGGGCGCCCACTTGTTGACGGTGGGACGAGGCTCGGGAATAGCCTTCAGGATTATCTCGTCAAGTATATAATCACGGGCTTTGTGCGTTTTTGCAAAAGCGTCCTTTATAATTTCGGGAGTAAGACCATCTATCTTCAGATCCATCTGTATAGCGGTGATACCCTTGTGAGTACCGCCCACCTTAAAGTCCATATCTCCGAAGAAGTCCTCAAGGCCCTGAATGTCCACCATAGTCATCCAGCGGTCACCCTCGGTGATAAGTCCGCAGGAAATACCTGCAACAGGCGCCTTTATGGGAACGCCCGCGTCCATCAGCGACAGTGTTGAGCCGCAGATAGATGCCTGCGAGGTAGAACCGTTGGAGGAAAGCACCTCAGATACAAGCCTTATAGCATAAGGGAATTCCTCAACCGAGGGAATAACAGGCTCCAAGGCTCTCTGCGCCAGCGCACCGTGACCTATCTCACGGCGTCCCGGACCTCTGCTGGGCTTTGTTTCGCCAACGGAGTAGGAGGGGAAGTTATAGTGGTGCATATAGCGCTTAAACTCCTCGTCGTCCAGTCCGTCCAGCTTTTGTGCGTCACTGACAGGACCGAGGGTAGTTATTGTAAGCACCTGCGTCTGACCTCTTGTGAAAAGACCTGAGCCGTGAACACGGGGCAGAAGTCCCACCTCAGCGGCAAGCGGTCTCATCTGGTCCATTCCTCTGCCGTCAACACGCTTCTGCTCGTCTAAGAGCCAGCGGCGAACGATGACCTTCTGCAATTTATAAATGCACTCGTCTATCATAGGAATCTGCTCAGACCACGCCTCGTCATATTCTGCGTGTATCTCGTCCTTGATAGGCTGGAGCCTTGCCTCACGAACGTTCTTGTCGTCAGTATCAAGAGCGAATTTCACCTTGTCGGTGTACTTTGCCTTTATCTCCTCGAACAGATCGTGGTCAACGTCCATTGATTCAAAGGTGAACTTGGGCTTTCCTATCTCGTCCTTAATGCTGTTTATGAAAGGAATAAGTGAGCGCACTATCTCCTCGTGACCCTTCATTATAGCGTCAAGCATAGTGTCGTCGTCCACTTCGTTTGCTCCCGCCTCTATCATAACGACTTTCTTTTCACTGGAAGCAACGGTGAGCTGAAGATCAGACTTTGCTCTCTGCTCAGCGTCAGGCATAAGGATTATCTCTCCGTCAACAAGTCCCACAGAAATACCGCCGATAGGACCGTTCCAGGGAATATCCGAAATTGAAACGGCAATAGACGCGCCTATCATAGCGATTATCTCAGGCTGCGTGTCAGGGTCTACCGCAAGCACAGTCATAACTATGGAAACGTCGTTCCTCATATCCTTGGGGAACAGGGGGCGCATAGGGCGGTCAACTACACGGGAGGCAAGAATAGCCTTCTCACTGGGTCTGCCCTCTCTCTTAAGGAAGCTGCCGGGGATCTTGCCCAC
This sequence comes from uncultured Ruminiclostridium sp., assembly GCA_947629925.1. Lineage (GTDB taxonomy): Bacteria > Bacillota > Clostridia > Oscillospirales > Ruminococcaceae > Ruminiclostridium_E. Next base: position 40,005 of record CANRFO010000009.1, on the reverse strand, counting down.
GGAATAGAGCTTTTCCTCATAGTCAACGGACAGCGGGAAGAAGTCTACTCCCTCACGGGGCTTTTCGCTGGCGGTCACGTTTACCATAACGACAGATTCGCCGTAGCGCACCCAGCAAGAGCCGTTAGCGAGCCCGCAGGTCTTTCCCGTTTCAACGGTCAGCTCTCTGCCTGCAAATGTGGTCTTGAAAACCTTGTAATTTTCAAACATCTTTTTTCTCCTTTTCCTTGAGGAAAGGCGGCTGACTCCTTAAAAGTGTCAACAAATTTCAACCCGCAAGAGCGGCGGCGTTGATGAAACCGAAAATGCATTTACAGCGGTTTCGGGCTGAAATTTGTGTACACTTTTTTAGGAACAGACAGCCTTCCTCAAAATTTTATTTTAGGGGAATATCTCTGAAATAAAATTCCGAAATATACCCAAAAAGGGCAGAACGCCTGTTCTGCCCTTCGGCAACAAATTTACTTGCGGATACCCAGCTTTGCGATAACTGCACGGTAACGCTCAATGTCCTTTTTCTGCAGATAATTGAGCAGGTTGCGTCTGTGACCTACCATCTTGTGCAGACCGCGGCGGGAATGATGGTCTTTCTTATGAGTTTTCAGATGCTCAGTAAGGTCGGAAATCCTCTTAGTGAGAATTGCGATCTGGACTTCGGGAGAACCCGTGTCGTTTTCGTGTGTGCGGTTCGCTTCGATAATAGCGGTTTTTTCTTCTTTCAGTAACATTTTTACACCTCATTTAAAATTATTTCCATACACTCAGCTAAGGGAAAAGGTGCTTCCCGAAAGGGCATGCTCCGCAAAGCCGAGGGCAGGTATTTCGCTGATTTTCAAACAGCGAACATATTATAGCATAAATTTTTCCTTATGTCAAGAAAAATTTTACTTATTAAATAAAGTAAATCCATATTTAAATTTAATGGAAAAATACCGTTCATTTGCTTATGCTCCTGTTGCAGCCTTGACTTTTATGCGATTTCATGATAATATACTCGTGTAATAACTTACGGAACATAATTACTGTTCCAATACAGATAATGCCGTTTGAACAGACGTTTTATATAAAAATTTATTACTTACGGAACTACTCTTTTTTAAAAGGAGGAAATATTCCATGAAAAAAAGAAACCGCATTACGGCAGGGATACGCACACTGTGCCTTGCGCTGGCAATTACGCTGATAATGCCATGCTTCAGCGTATTTTCCGTGTCGGCGCAGGAGCAGACGGAAACCTTGCGTGTAGGATTTTTTGCCTTTTCAGGCTACCATATAATAGAAGAGAACGGCCGCCGAAGCGGATACGGTTATGAATTTCTCCAACGGCTCGCAATACACGGAGGCTGGTCATATGAATACGTCGGATATGACAGTTCTTATGCTGAAGCGCTGGATATGCTGAAAAACGGCGAAATAGATATTGTGACGTCTGTTTCCAAAACCGCAGAGCGGGAAAAGGAGTTCCTTTTCTCCGAACAGTCCATCGGTACAAACAGTACCATTTTCACAGTAAAAGCAGGCAATCAGGATATTGTGGAAGGCGATTATTCCACCTATGACGGAATAGATGTAGGTATGCTGGAGGGAAACTCCAAAAACGCCAACTTTGAGAATTTTGCAAAGAAACATTCTTTCACTTTCAATCCTGTGTATTTTGACGGGCAGGATGAACTGTCCGCCGCTCTTCAGGACGGAAAGATCGACGCCGCCGTTACAGGCAGCCTCAGACTGTTGGATAATGAATGGCTCCTTGAATCTTTTGATTCAAGCCCGTTTTACATATGCACGAATAAAGATAATACCGAGCTTATGAGCAAGATAAATGCCGCTATAAACGAAATGGATCTTCACGATCCCAACTGGCGCGATGAGCTTCATGAAACATATTATGCCACTGACAGCTCAGGTTCTGTTATAATGAATGCGGAGGAGCGGAAATTTCTTGACGAACTTCAAGCTTCAGGCAAACCGCTGCGGCTGCTTATGAATCCTGACCGCGCGCCATACTGCTATTTCAAGGACGGACAGGCTCAGGGCATTCTTCCCGCGATATTCGATATTATGGCAAAGCGGCTTGAGCTTAATTATGAATTTGTTCCTGTAAAGGACAGAAATGAATATTACGACCTTCGCGCTGAGGGAGCGGCTGATGTTGTACTGGACTTTGCGGGTGATTATTACATGGCGGAGGAAGAAGGCTATAAAATAACCATTCCCTATTATCATACCAATTTTGCTCGGCTTACGCTGGACGGCTTTACAGGAACGGTAAACCGTATAGCAGTCATGGAAAAGGCGGACGTTCTGGACAGTGTTATCGCAAGCCGTTATTCGGATAAAGACATCGTAAGATACCCAACAACTCAGGATTGCGTTCAGGCAGTTCTTGACGGTGAGGTAGACGCTACGATCATATACTACTACACCGCTGAAATGTATGTTCAGCATGATGTGCGCAATCGTCTTTCTTCGGTTGCTTTCGGAGAAATCTCCCTTTCATATGGCGTCGGGAACAATGTAAAGGGCGGGCGCTATCTTCTTTCCATTTTAGATAAGGAATCGGACAGTTTTACAGATATTGAGCTGGAGGCTATAATATCCCGCGAAGTAGACAAAGGTCGGGAAAGCGATTTCAGTCTTGTTGCATTTCTATACAGGAACCCTGTTTACAGCGTGATCGGAATTATTATCATACTGCTGCTTTTATTCATGATAGCAATGGCAGCAGTTAGGACCCGCAACCAGAAACAGCTGAAGAAAAAAATAGCTTTGGCAACAAGCGAGCTGGAAAGCAAGACAAATGAGCTGACTCACGCGCTTCAGGCAGCAGACGCCGCTAACCGCGCAAAAACTACATTCTTAAACAATATGTCACATGACATACGAACTCCCATGAACGCTATAATAGGTTATACTGCGCTTGCCTCAACTCATCTGGGCAATATGGAAAGGGCGCAGGATTACCTGTCAAAGATAGCACAGTCGTCAAATCATCTGCTTTCTCTTATAAACGACGTACTTGATATGAGCCGTATTGAATCGGGTAAGGTCACCATAAACGAACGACCCGAAAACCTTGCGGAAATTCTTCAGACCCTGCGAGATATTATCCAGTCAGATGTTCATGCAAAGCGAATGGAGCTGTTTATCGATACGGTAGACGTGACCGACGAAGAGGTATACTGCGATAAGCTGCGCCTTAATCAGATACTGCTGAACCTTACTTCCAATGCGATAAAATTTACCCCTGCCGGCGGCACCGTAGCGATCCGAGTAACGCAAAAGCCTTCTCGTTCCCCTAAGCGTGGACTGTATGAATTTCAGGTAAGCGACACAGGTATCGGCATGAGTCCCGAATTTGCCGAAACAGTATTCGACCCGTTCACACGCGAACAAACTTCTACTGTCAGCGGTATCCAGGGAACAGGTCTCGGTATGGCTATAACTAAAAATATCGTTGATATGATGGGCGGCACTATAAGCGTTAACAGCGAGCCTGATAAAGGCACTACATTTACCGTAAATCTTGAGCTTCGCTTTTCTTCTGCTCACAAGGAAATGTCTCCTATCGAGGAGCTTAACGGTTTCAGGGGTCTTGTGGTAGACGACGACATGGTATGCTGCCAGAGCGTTTCAAAAATGCTGCGGCAGATAGGCATGCGTGCGGAGTGGGCTTTATCGGGCATAGAAGCCATTGCCCGAGCAAATGAAGCGGTAGAAATGGCCGATCCGTTTGAAGTATATATAGTAGACTGGTCAATGCCTGAGCTGAGCGGTATAGAAACAGTTCGTGAAATACGCAAGATAGTGGGTGATGATTCGCCTATAATTCTGATGTCTGCATATGACTGGACGGATATTGAGAAGGAAGCACGTCAAGCAGGAGTTACAGGATTTATCAGCAAGCCGTTGTTTGCTTCTGACCTTCATCTGACTCTTGAGCGCAGTCTGGGACACAATATAAAGAAAACGGAGCCTGATGCTGCTGCCGCTCCTGTTGAAAATAATTTTACAGGAAAACGTATCCTTCTTGCAGAGGACAATGAGCTTAACCGTGAGATAGCCACCGAAATACTGAAAGAAGCGGGATTCAGCATAGAATGTGCCGAAAACGGTCAGCAAGCCTGCGAAATGGTAAGCGGTTCAAATCCTGGATATTACGACCTGATACTTATGGATATTCAAATGCCTATTATGGACGGATATGCCGCAACACAAGCAATTCGCTCCATGGAAAATCCCGATATTTCACAAATACCCATAATCGCAATGACTGCCAATGCATTTGAGGAAGACCGTGAGCGTGCGCTTAAATCAGGCATGAACGGTCATCTTCCTAAACCTATTGACTTGGATAAGATGATGTCCGTTCTGAGAGAGCTGTTTTCAGAAAAGAAATAAAACCGAGTCTAATCAAGAACAGAGCTGTTCGGAGCAGCTGATCCATTCAATTTTTGCTGAATAAACGCTTGGGCAGAAGAGAAAATTATAAAATAAAAATACGCTCCCGCGGATTGGGAGCGTATTTTTGCCGCTCGGCAGCTGGGATATCGTGACCAAATAGATTTTAAAGCAAGCAGGACATACAAATGCGCTCTCAGTTTCCTGAGAGCGCATTGGGTCCAGCGTCACGCAGGTGTGAGATCGTGACCAAAAAAGATATTTGGGTGATAAGCAAAAAATAACGCTCCCGTGATATGGGAGCGTGTTGGGTGCAGCGACACGCTGCTGGCAGGGGTGGTAGGAATCGAACCCACGTCAAAGGTTTTGGAGACCCCTATTCTACCATTGAACCACACCCCTGTCTTGGAAAGGCGATTGCCTTTCCAATGCGGAAACCGCTCCTTTCGGAGCGGAGAAAAGAAGAAATGGTGCGCCAACAGGGACTCGAACCCCGGACCGACCGGTTATGAGCCGGTTGCTCTAACCAACTGAGCTATTGGCGCATATGGCGGTTTGACCGTTTTATGCAGGTCACCGCTGGTGATCCACCCGGGAATCGAACCCGGGACACCCTGCTTAAAAGGCAGGTGCTCTGCCGCCTGAGCTAGTGGATCACTTTACTTTCAAATTTGCAACGTTGATATTATATCAAAATTTTATAGGGTTGTCAATAGGTTTTGAAAATTTTATTATATCTATTTTTATAAATACTTTGATTGACTAAATCAACGACAGATGGTATAATAAATATGCTTTAAAAATATAAAAAGGAATAAACAAAATGCAGAAAAATAAAAAAAATCTGGCGAAAAAAGTCATTGAAGCACTGAAAAAAGAATATCCCGAAGTAAAATGCGCGCTTACATATGAAAAACCTCATGAACTGCTGATAGCCACAAGACTTTCAGCACAATGCACCGATGTGAGAGTTAATATGGTGACGCCAAAGCTGTTTGAGCGGTTCCCTACCATACAGTCGTTTGCTGAGGCGGAGCCTGAGGAGGTGGCGGAATATATACACTCCTGTGGGCTGTTTCAGACGAAATCAAGGGATATCGTTCAGATGTGCAGACAGCTTCATGATGACTACGACGATACTGTCCCCGATGAGGTGGACGAGCTTGTAAAACTGGCGGGCGTGGGCAGAAAGACCGCAAATCTTATTGCGGGAGAGCTTTACGGAAAAACTGCCTTTGTATGCGACACGCACGTTATAAGGCTTACAAACAGGATAGGTCTTGCAGAAGGAAAAGACGCCGTAAAGGTGGAAAAACAGCTCAGAGAGATAGTGCCGCCTGAAGAAGGGCTTGGACTTTGCCACAGGCTTGTTTGGCACGGGAGATTGGTTTGCAATGCGAGAAAACCTGAATGTGAAAGGTGCTGTCTGGCGGGGATTTGTAAAGAAAACAAAAGGAAAAATATTTCATAAAACTGTTGAAATGCTGTTTTTTATATGGTATAATAACTTAGTTACAGTTTCAAAAGACAAAAACAGGAAAGGAACGATCGTATGGATTACAACATTAAAGAGGTTTCATCCAGACTGAAAAGCACAAGAGAGTATCTGGACATAAACCCTGAATTTATGGCTCAGAAAACGGATACGTCGGTGGAAGAGTACCTGAGTTATGAAAGCGGTGAAAAGGATTTTTCCCTTTCATTCCTGAATGCCGCAGCAGAAGCGCTGGGAATTGAGATGATCGAACTGCTTACAGGCGTTGAGCCTAAGCTGAACACCTACACGGTAGTCAAAAAAGGACACGGTTTGCCTATTGAAAGACGTATAGGCTTTACTTACCAGCATATGGCATATCTGTTCAAGAACAAGGAGATAGAGCCGCTGATAGTTGACGCTCCCTATTCTGAGGAAGAACAGAGCAAGCCTATCCATCTGTCCGTACATGACGGTCAGGAAATGGACTTCATTATTTCAGGCAAGCTGAAATTCGTTATCAACGACCATGAGGAAATTCTTGAAGCGGGCGACTGCGTTTACTACAACAGCAAAAATCCTCACGGAATGATAGCCTACGGCGGCGAGGACTGCCAGTTCTTGGCAATACTTATATAACAATATAAAAAATACATCTCGGAAGGAAACACAAAAATATTATGGAACAAGTAAGGGACTATTACAAAAAATTCGTAAACGAGGGGTTTGACGAGAACGGGATACTCAACAAGTTTGAGGTCAATTGCCCCGACAACTATAATTTCGGATATGATATAATAGACAAATTTGCTGAGCTGGAGCCTGACCGCAGGGCGTTAATATGGACTAACGTAGCGGGTGAGAAAAAGAGCTTCACCTACGGTGAGCTTTCAAAGCTGTCCACTCAGGCGGCAAATCTTTTTGCGTCAAAGGGTATCAAAAAAGGCGATAAGGTAATGCTGATACTGAAAAGAAACTATCAGTTCTGGTATTCTATCATCGGTCTTACAAAACTGGGCGCTATCGCTATCCCTGCAACGCACCTGCTTACTACTCACGACATTACCTACCGTTTTGAGCAGGCCACGGTAAAGGCTGTTGTATGCACACATGATAATCCCGAAGTTAAAATGTATGTTGACGAAGCGCAAAAGGAGCTTAACTGGAAGCTGGATGCGAAGTTCATATGCAGAGGCGGCGCTGAAGGCGACTGGCTGGATTTTGACGAGGAAATAAAGAAACAGCCTGACACAATGGAGAGAGTCGACACAAACTGCAACGAGCTTATGCTTCTTTATTTCACAAGCGGCACTACAGGCTATCCCAAAATGGTGGTACACAATCACAAATATGCTATCTGCCATATCCAGACCGCGCGCTGGTGGCAGAATGTTGATCCCGATGGACTTCATCTTACTATCTCCGACACAGGCTGGGGAAAAGCCGCTTGGGGCAAGCTGTACGGTCAGATGTCACTTGGAAGCTGCGTAATGGTTTATGACTTTGACAAATTTATTCCCGCAGATATGCTGAAGATAATGCAGGATTACAAGATAACCTCTTTCTGCGCGCCTCCTACAATGTACAGATTCTTTATCAAGGAAGGACTTCAGGGCTACGATCTGAGCAGCCTGAAATACTCCACAATCGCAGGCGAGGCGCTGAACCCCGAAGTGTTTGACAGGTGGCTGGAGTTTACGGGACTGAAGCTTATGGAAGCATTCGGTCAGACGGAAAGCACCGCGCTTTTGGGAAATCTTGTGGGAATGACGCCAAGACCCGGTTCAATGGGCAAGCCTACTCCTCTTTACAACGTTGATATAGTTGACGAAAATGACAACAGCGTTCCTGTCGGCGAAGTAGGCGAAATAGTTGTAAGAGCGGAAAGAGGCAAGGACGGCTTGTTTGACTGCTATTACAGAAACGAGCAGCTTACTGATGAGGCGTGGAGCAACGGAGTTTATCACACAGGCGATACCGCATGGAAGGACGAGGACGGTTACTTCTGGTATGTAGGACGCAACGACGACGTTATCAAAGCCAGCGGCTACCGCATAGGACCCTTTGAAATAGAAAGCGTCCTGATAACTCACCCTGCTGTTCTGGAATGCGCTGTTACAGGCGCTCCCGACCCTATAAGAGGGCAGGTCGTAAAGGCTACGATAGTTCTCACAAAGAATTATACTCCCAGCGAAGAGCTGAAAAAAGAGCTGCAAAATCATGTAAAGAAGAATACAGCTCCTTACAAATATCCTCGTATAGTTGAATTCGTTGATGAGCTTCCTAAAACTATCAGCGGCAAAATTCGCCGCGTTCAGATAAGACAGGAAGACAACAAAAAGTAATTTACCTGATTTATTCAATATAAACGGGAGGCGACGGTTACGGAATATTATCTTTGGTTATTGCAGCTTTTGGGAACTGCAAATCCGAAAGCGGCACAGCTTGTTCAGCATTACGGCTCAGCTAAAGAGGCTTATGAAGCTGTCGCCGAAGGACATGATATGCAGTTTTTGTCGCCTGTCGAATTAAAAAGATTGCCAAACGCTTCGTTGGAAAACTCCGAAAGAATACTTGAAGCGTGCAGAAAAAGCGGAATAAAGACCGTAGCATTAGGTGCCAAAGGTTATCCGTTCAGACTGCAAAATATTTATAATCCTCCTCTTGTATTATTTTACAAAGGTAATATAAACGGACTTGATGACGAAATATGCATCGCGGGCGTCGGTGCGAGAGGCGCTACCGAATATACCGCAAAACTCACCCGCAGGACATGCATGGATCTTGCAAAAATGGGCGTTGTCCTTGTAAGCGGCATGGCTGTCGGAGTTGACCATATAGTTCATCAGTCGGCGATAGACGCAGGAGGAAGAACAATAGGCGTTCTCGCCTGCGGACTTGCTGTTGATTATCCCAGAGGAAGTCTTTCAACAAGAGAAAGGATATACGAGCTTGGAGGAGCGTGCATAAGCGAACTGTTCCCTACCGCCGAGCCTTCAAGAACATACTTTCAGGCAAGAAACAGAATAATCTCAGGGCTTTCTTCAGGAGTGATGATATTTCAGGCAAGTATGCAAAGCGGCTCACTTATCACTGCTTCACACGCAATACAGCAGGGGCGCGACCTTTTCTGCGTTCCTCCAGGAGATATTTTTTCGCCCGTGTACAGCGGCGTTGTCGGTTTGCTTCGCGACGGAGCTATTCCTCTGTTTAATTACCTTGATGTGGTAAATTGCTACTACTCTTCTTTCAATGATAAACTGAACGCTTTGAAAAAGGATTATGAGATAAATCCGGATAATCGATTCATTTTCAGCAGAGCAGAAGAGTCAAAAGCTGATGTTAAGCCGACCAAAACAAAGAAAAAAGAAGCGCCTGACGAAGAAATCAAGAAAGAAACAAAAAGTAAACGTTCAGGCGAAGAAGCAGCGGAAAATTACGATTTTGGAAGTCAAGAACCTGAGTACAGAAGGATATATGAATATTTAAGAGATAACGGAACTCAGACGATCGAAAGTATAACCAACGACTGTGGTGTTTCACCCGATGACGTTTCACTTTACCTGCTTGATATGGAGATCGCAGGTATCCTTGAAGCAAGACCTGGAGCAAAATATGCCGTTAAAGAATAGGCATATAAAAAGCCGACATGAAAATTCATGTCGGCTTTGTTTTATTTTTGTTCTGATACTCGGCGCAAAATTGAATTTTCGGGAAATTCCCTGCCGCAAACTGCCCTGAGCTTTTCTGTCGCTCTGTTCGCGACGGTTATTTCCTCGCCGTCCGAATTGTAAAGATGTTTTATATTGAACTTTACAGGCTTTTCCTTTGGGATAAGGACTTCAAGGTCATCAGAAACGGAAAAATAATTTCGCTGAGTCAGAAAGACCTCTCCGTTATCACATTTGTCGATAACTCCTACAAAATCTCTGGAACGAACATAGCCGCTGCTTTCATATACCTGTTCAGGGTCGTATCTGCCGAAATAAAAACCTGTGCAATACTCTCTATGGCTTACGGCAAACACCTCGTCCTTTATCCACTGAGGAAGGGGCTTTCCTGCTTTCGCATACTCCAGCGCCGACGCATAAGCGTTGGTAACTGTGGCGACATAATATGCGGATTTTGCTCTGCCTTCTATTTTAAAGCTTGTAACTCCTGCATCGATAAGTTTATCCATATGCTCTATCATGCACATATCCCTGGCATTCAGGATATATGAGCCTTCATCGTTTTCATACACGGGAAAATACTGACCGGGGCGCGTTTCCTCCATAAGGCTGTACTTCCAGCGGCAAGGCTGTGCGCACTCACCCTTGTTTGCATTTCTCCCCGTCATATATGCCGACAAAAGACATCTTCCCGAAAAAGAAACACACATTGCTCCATGGACAAACGCTTCTATTTCCATGTCATCAGGTATCTTCTCCCTGATACGTCTGATCTCGTCAATGCCTGTTTCCCTTGAAAGGACGATCCGCTTTGCTCCCAGTCTGTAAAGCTCGTTTGCCGCAGCATAATTCACTATTCCCACCTGAGTGGACATATGTATATCAAGCTTCGGAGCATATTGCTTTATCATGGACATTATGCCCATGTCGGCAACTATCACGGCGTCAATACCTATTTCGGCCGCATTTTTTATATATTCGGGAAATGCTTCTATCTCATCATTGGAAGGAAGCGTGTTGCAGGTAAGGTATACTTTCACTTCATGGGAATGAGCATAATTTACGGCTTTTTTCATTTCATCAAAGTCGAAATTTTTCGCTGCGGCACGCATACCGTAGCTTTTGCCGCCGATATATACTGCGTTGCAGCCAAAATTTACCGCAGCTTCAAGGCACTCGTAATCGCCGGCGGGAGAAAGAAGTTCAAGCATATTATCCCTCACATTTTTAAGCGGCATTTGTTTAACAAACGCCGCTGTTTTATTTAAGAAGCAAGACCCGCTTCTACAAGATTGGCATTATGTTCTTCCTCTGTACTGGCGAAAAATGTTTTGCCCTCGTCGTTTGCACAGAAGTAGAAATAATTCGTTTCGGGAGCGTAAAGCACGGCGTTTATAGCGTCCATTCCCGGACTGCATATTGCTCCTGCGGGTATCCCTACCGCCTCATAGGTATCATAGGAATTGGATATCGTTTCAAGAGACGACAAAAAGTCAGACGAATTGTAGTACGGCTCAATATCGTTCTGAACGTAAAAGACGGTGGCATCAGACTGAAGGTGCGGAAAACTTTCACTGTTATGCAGACGGTTCAAGAAAACAGAAGCAACGTTCTGCATATCTTCGGGAGAAGCGACTTCCTTCTGAACCATAGATGCCAATGCGATAAGCTCGTCGAGAGTAAAGCCCATTTCGTTCATCTTTTTATACATTGATTTGGAAATTTTGGAGTTGAAGTTTGAATATATCTTTTCAGCAGCAGCTCTTGCATCCTCCGAAGTATCGATCTCGGCGTCAGGGTCTTCCTTTAGCTCATTGTTTACATAAAACTCATATTTGTCGGGATAAAGATAACCTTCCATCTGATTGAATTTGACCCTGCTTTCATTGATGCGCCTTTCAAAATCAAATTTATTCAGCTTGCTGCGATAATACTGCGCAAAATCCTCAGCCCTGCACACGGAATTTTCCTCAAGAAGCTCTCCGATCTCAGCCGCAGTCATTCCTTCGATTATCGTAACTTCCACTGTGATCACAGCATTTTTTGACGCAAGGAGAGTGTCCAAAATATTGCTGTAACTCATAGCGGAGGACAATGTAAACGTACCGCCTACAAAATCGTCCTGTCTTTCTTTCATCTCAACATACATCTTAAAAATCCGCGGTTCGGTGATTATACCGCTGGATTCAAGCGCGTCGGAGACTTGATTTAATGTCGGGTCATCAGGTATATCTACTAATACTTCAAACTCATTCGTATTTATTCCCGTATAATCCAGAACAATACCCAAAAGCTTATTTCCGAGAGATACGCCGATAAAAATGATCGCTGCGGAAATCAGCAGACCAAGAAAAACCTGTAAAGCGGTTTTACGGCTTTGCTTGTGTTTATACAGCTGATTTTCCGCTTCAATGACGTCCGCATCATTCTCATAATCGTATTCATCATTTGAAGCGTCATTTTTATCATATTTCTTTTCTGTTTTCTCTTCCGCAGCTTTAACGGTCCGTTCTTCTTCCGTATTGTCTGTATCGTCAAAATCAATGTCATGCAGATCCATAGTTTCATACTCGGAAGTTTCTGCAAATGAAGAACCGAAAGCATACGGGTTTTCTTTGCCTGCTTCTGCCTTCTCTACGCCGTTATGAGCTTCGGCAGATCTCTGCTCTTTATGTGCGCGCTCTTTATTTTTGCTGAGCATGTCAAACAGCTCGTTCTCATTTCTGTCGTCCATCTGACTTTCCTTTCAATGTGCATTGGCACAAGCCTTATCTCATGGATCTATGCTGATAATCCTTTTCTGGGTTATTATCGTCTGAACAGCTTCGTCATCAGAATCAGGAGGAAATTCTCTGATAAAATCGTCATAACAAAGCCCTATCCTCTTGCATGTGGAATTTTTGAAAAATCTGTCGTAATATCCTTTTCCGTAGCCTATACGATAGCCTTTCCCATTATAGCAGAGCGCAGGTGCAAGGCAGACTGTATCAGATGTAATGACAACATCTGAACAGCTTATATCAGGTTCAGGTATCGAAAAGGCGCCTGTTTTCAGTTCATCAAAACTTGTTATTTTTCTGAACGACATATCATCTCCCATACAAACAGGAGCCGCAACAGGCTTTCCGTTTCGGAAGCAATACTCTATTATTTCACGTGTAGGAAGCTCGGAATTAACGCTGATATAGCATAAAACAAGATCGGCAGTCAAAAATGAAGGAAAAGAAAACAGGTTCTTTGCAGCCGCCTTGCCTGCTTGCTCGCAAAAAGCAGGCGAAAGAGCACTTCTTTCCGAAAGAAGTTTTTTTCTGAGTTCAGACTTTATCTGCATTGTATCGACGCTTTTACCTTATCTGATGCAGCCTTGCCCTTCAGCTTTTCGAGGAGCTTCAAGCCAAATTCCTGAGCTACGCCTGCGCCTTTGGCGGTGATTATATTTCCGTCAGCGCATACATGATCGTCTGACAACGTTTTGCAGTTGAGCTGTTCCTCAAAGCCGGGGAAACAGATCGCAGAACGATCTTTCAGTAATCCTTTGTGTCCGAGTATGGACGGTGCGGCGCAGATAGCGGCGATGTACTTATTGTTCTCAGCGCAGAAATCAATAGCCTTCTGCACATAAAGATTTTTCTCAAGGTTGAGCGTTCCGGGCATTCCGCCGGGAAGAATTATCATATCAAGGCTGTCGTCAAGAACAATTTCTGCGGCAGTTATATCCGCACACACGCTTATGCCGTGAGAACCTGTAATGATCTCCTCGCCGACGCCAACGGTAAGCAGCTCACATTCTCCTCTGCGGAGAATATCCACAGGACAGAGCGCTTCCATTTCCTCAAATCCGTCTGCCAAAAAACAATATATCATGTCTGCTCCTTTCAGTCTTTAAACGATATTATAAATTTTTCTTCCATAAACGCAGGGTGATATGAGCGCTTAGCCTTTCTCAGGTTTTCCTCGCCCATATCCTCTTCGCGGTTTATATACTTGTATCCATTGTCCAAGCGGCTTACAAACTGCTTGTTTATCATGGGATATGCACCGTCGTAAAGGGACAGCGCTTTTTCAACATGAACATCAAAAGTGTCGCTGTTCAAATGCTCACCATAAGTGAAAGCAACGGGAATGCCCTCCGCTTTCAACAGTCCGCCGCTAAAATCAAGCCTGAAAAAACTGTCAAGGCCCTTTGCGGCAACAGATACCTCTTCAGCTATGGCAGCACTTTCGTTCGCACGGTTTTCTTTGCTCCAAAGCTCAAGGATATTATAGCACTCGCTTATATTATCGCTGCTTATTTCTTCATAAGTCCAGCTATGGGTTTCAAAACGGTTTATAAAATTCCTTTTTGAATGGAATTTTTTCCCCGCAAGAAAAGACAGGTCGTTGTAATTATAACAATAATCAAAATAATCTTCTTTTGATGTTACATTTATTTTGTCGCCGTACATTTCCTTCAGACGTTCCATTCCGACTTTGGGAGAGCTTATGATCCTGAACGGCATACTGCGTGATCTACAATACGCTTTCAAAATTTCGATAACTTCAGCAATATCGCCCTGACCCGCGGGATAGAAAAAACCGTCGCCGCTTTTCACCAGATAGAAATCCTTGTAGCGGGAAATTTTTATGTCATAAGCGTCTGCCCAAAGAAAATTATTTCCGAATGTGTACTCGCAGCCCCTGAAGTCCGAAAAAGCAAGCAGCGGTTTAACCCACTCTTTATCCTCTATTCTTATATTATAAAATTCCAGCATATTTATTTATCCGAGAAGTTTCTCTATTGCTTCCTTGATCATCTCATGTATTGCTTCGATAGGCTTCGGGAGACCGTTTTCAGCGCAGCTTATAATATGCCAGTTTTCCTTTTCTGCAACGTAAAGCGCGGCCTTACGGCAGGCATTCATAAAATCAAGATCACTCTCATGAGCGTCCAGCTTTTCAACGTCGCCGTTATAACGCTTTAAGAGAAGCTTTCTTGACACTTCAACAGGCATATCAAGGAAAATAGTCGATGTGGGTCTCGGTATAGAAAATTTATTATACTCAATGTCAAAAAGCCAGTCCATGTATTCAGCCCATTTTTCACTCGGAAGCTTGGTCATTTGATAAATAGCGTTGCTGCTCACATAGCGGGCTGAAATTATCGTTCTTCCCTCTTTGTAATCCTTTTCCCAATCGGTTTTAAAGCTTGTATAACGGTCGATCGCATAAAAACTGCTCGCCGTATAAGCACTGACGGAGTTATCCTTTTCATTGTAAACGCCGCTGAGATAATTGCTCACGATCTGTCCCGAAGGAGAGCTGTAATTCGGAAACGTTATAAATCTGAAATCGGGATAATCTTTTTTAAGCAGTTCGAGCTGAGTTGTTTTGCCCCCTCCGTCAAGACCTTCTATAACAATAAGTTTACTTGCCACTTTATATCTCCGTTCCATATCGGTAGAATATCAACACATATAGTAATTTTACCACAATTTACAGTGTTAGTCAAGCTCTGTAAACTGCCTTTCGATATTTATCAAAGGAATCATGCTGTCATCTATCGCTTTTATACCCGATAACACAGAGCTGCCGAGCTGTTCCTCCGTCAGACGGAACTTATACGGCATTACAATGTCAAAGCTCACAGTCAGGTCTTTTAGCCTGAAATCGTGAATGGAAAGGGCAGGGTCAATTGCTTTTATCATCATTTTTATACGGTTTTGAAGAAGAATCGCTCTTTCGTCGCCAACGTCCACAGGGTCGATGTGTATGACCGCAACACAGTTGAATTTGCATTTAAGCTCAGATTCTGCCTTATCTATCACAGAATGAGCCTCTGTAAGAGTCATTGACGACGGCACTTCCGCATGAAGAGAAATTATGCTTCTCCCCGCTCCGTAGTTGTGTATCATAAGGTCATGGATCCCTATTATGCCGTCAAATGAACATACTGTCTCCTTTATATCCTGCACAAAATTTTTATCAGGCATCTGCCCCAGCAGCGGCGAAAGGCTTTCCTTAGCGGTTTTGACTCCTGAAAAAATTATAAATCCAGCGACAAGCAGCCCGATATATGCATCTAAATTAAAGGAAAATATGATGTTCGCACCTATTCCCAAAAGCACAAAAACAGTAGCCGCCACGTCAGATATACTGTCAAAAGCAGTCGCTTTCAAAGGCACTGAATTTATCTTTCGGCTGAGTTCCCTGTTGAAGAAGAAAAGCCATAGCTTGAGCAATACGGAAGCTGACAGAACGATAAAGGTAAAACAGTCAAATTCAGGAACGGAAGCTGAAAATATTCTTTCAACCGAAGATATAGCCAGTTCCGCTCCGATAAGTACAATAAAAAAAGATATTATAAGTCCTGCCGCATACTCTGCTCTCCCGTGTCCGAAAGGGTGTTCCCTGTCAGGAGGCGAGCAGGCTATTTTAAAGCCGACCATGTTGACGACCGACGAACCTGCGTCAGATAAGTTATTTAGAGCATCGGCAACAACCGAAACCGCTCCTGAAGCCGTACCTACAATAAACTTGCACACAAACAGCAGTATATTCACAATTATGCCGACAATACCCGACAAAAAGCCGTATTGTCTGCGGACATTCGGATCTTCCGCGTCGCCGTTCCGCTTTATAAAAAGACGCATAAGAAGTTTTGTCATTATATGCTCCTTCTTGACATTTGAAAAAAATTGTGTTAGAGTATAACAGAAATATAAATGTGTTAATAAAAACTATGTTTATATTATATGCGGGTATGGCGGAATTGGCAGACGCGTCGGATTTAGGTTCCGATGGGCAACCGTGCAGGTTCAAGTCCTGTTACCCGTACCAGCAGCGTGACGCTGCACTCGACACGCTCCCAATTCACGGGAGCGTACTTTTATGTTCACTGCCAAAAATCTTTTTGGTAACAATATTACAGCATTTAAATGACCTCATCATGTTTCTGAGCAAAGGAAACATGTTTTTTATATTATAGACAAAAAATCTTTTTCTGTCAATAAATTCAGCGGCTTTAAACTGATTTCGGCTCTTAAATTTATTCCTGCATTTTCATAACTGAATTGTGGTTTTAATATTCAGAACAGAAAGTATTGCTAAATTTTCATAAACAATTTTTAAATCTTACATTTTTATGATATTCATACTTATTTCATTGACAACAAATTTTTCAACATGCTATAATTTAAAAAATATGACAAATTTTTTAAAAGGAAGGCTGATATATGAAAAAGTTTATCGCTTTTTTATGCATATTCGGTTTGCTGAGCATATTTTTGTCCGCATGCGCAGATACGGAAGAAAGTGCTTCGGCAAAGCTGTTATACTGTGTTGAAGACAAAGAAGTGCTATATGCAGAAAACGAAAACTCTCATATATCCTGCGCGAGCATCACTAAACTGCTTACAGCGTGTACTGCGTTAAAATATATGGATCCTGACAGTGTACTTACAGTAGGCACTGAACAGGATCTGGTCAATATACATTCGAGCCTTTGCCTTATCTTAAAAGGTCAGCAGCTCACATTGTACGATCTGATAACGGGAATGTTAATGGCGTCAGGCAGCGACGCCGCATACACGGTCGCAGTTTCAACGGCAAGAGCGGTTTATTCTGAAAGTGAAATTCAGGATAACGAAGCAGTAAAACTGTTTTGTCAGCTTATGAACGAAACGGCTCATCAAATAGGCATGGAAAACAGTAATTTTGTAAATCCCGACGGTTGGGATGATACGGCTCAATATACAACAGCCGCCGATTTGGTCAAGCTTGCAGAATATTCTCTGTCAATGCCTGAGATATGTGAAATCGCTTCTGCTCATGAAAAATTCGTGGTATTTGAATCAGGCGAGTGTATCACATGGACAAATTCCAATAAACTGCTTGATCCTGAAAGCAAGTTCTACAACGAAAATGCAGCAGGTCTTAAAACAGGAACGACTAATCGCGCCGGCAACTGTCTTGCGGCTGTGTTTTATATTGATGGAAAAACCTATATCTCAATAGTGACAGGCTGTAAAACGGATTCGGAAAGATATAAACTTACGCTTTCATTGATAAAAGATTATATATGAAAAGGTAGGAATAAAAAATGCTCCCATGGTATGGGAGCGTTTTTGATGCTGCTCAGCGGATGTGATGTCGTTGCTAAATAGATTTTTGGGTGATGAATTTATAAATGTTCCTTTCTCCTTGGAGACATGCTGCAATTTTTCGGTTTTGCGAAGCAAAATGAATTTCCTTTAGGGAAATTCAAGAAAAATTGCACATGGAAAAGAACTGAGGACGAGCCGTCAGGCGATGGACGAAGCCTTTTCCCATATACAAAAACGCCCTCGTAAAACGAGGGTGTTTTTGTATATGGTGGGCTGGTTGGGGCGGAAGGATTTGAACCCTCGAAATGGTGGAGTCAGAGTCCACTGCCTTACCACTTGGCGACGCCCCAATTTTTTCAACTTTGTAATTTTAACATACATTTATGTTTTTGTCAAGCCCTTTTTTAAAGTTATTTTTTAAAAATTAAAAATATCTTCATTGACAACGTATCCGCTGATATGATATAATTAAATAGTTTAAAGGCTTCATAAGGAAAGGACGTTTTTGTTATGCACCAGCATTTCCCTCATCTGATAGATTTGGATAACTATCCTGTATCTACCTGGAACAGTATCATAAACCTTGCAATAGATATAAAAAGAAACCAGCATATATATGTAGGCGCCTGCAACGGAAGAATAATGGCGACTCTTTTCTATGAGCCCTCCACAAGAACTCAGATGAGCTTTCAAAGCGCTATGCTCAGGCTGGGAGGAGGAATAATCGGATTTGACAATCCCGCTACTTCCTCGGTCGCAAAAGGGGAATCCATAAAGGATACGACTAAAATCGCCAGCAGCTATTCCGATATTGTCGTAATGCGGCATTTTATCGAAGGCTCTGTCAAAGCGGCGGCTTTAACCGCTGACTGCCCTGTTGTAAACGCAGGCGACGGCGGACATCTTCACCCTACTCAGACGCTTACCGACCTGCTGACGCTGAGGGCTGAAAAAGGCGCGCTCAGCGGACTTACAGTGGGTTTCTGCGGGGATCTGAAGAACGGAAGGACCGTACACTCCCTCTTAAAGGCTCTTTCTCACTATGAAAACAACAAATTTGTACTTATATCAACCGACGAGCTTAAAGTGCCTACTTATATAAAAGACAGAATAACCGCTTATGGCAAGGAATATATCGAAGTCAATTCATTGGAAGAGGCTATCCCGCAGCTTGATGTACTTTACATGACAAGGATACAGCGGGAACGCTTTGGCTCTCCCGAAGAATATGAAAAGCAGAAAAATGTTTTCTGCCTTGATAAGCGCAAAATGAAAGCCGCAAAAAAAGATATGATAGTTCTTCATCCGCTTCCGAGAGTGGACGAAATCGCTCTCGATGTGGACGACGATCCGAGAGCGCTGTATTTCAAGCAAGCCAACTACGGTATGTATGTCCGTATGTCACTTATACTTTCGATCCTGAACGAAGATATTCAAACTCAGCCTCTTCTGGTGGGAGAAAATATACCTGAGATAAAGTGCCATAATCCTAAATGTATCACGGCTTCCGAACCTTCTCTGCCTCACAGCTTCAGGAACAACAACGGCATACTTGAATGTGAGTTCTGCGACGAGAGGATACTTACCGAGCAGTGCAGATTTATCTGAGTTGTTCAAGAAAATAAAATTTAAAGGGCATGTCAAACATGCCCCTTTTGTATGATCAAATAACATCAATCTCTCTCAGGTTCCAGTATAGCATAATTGCCGTCGTCGCGGCGGTAAACAACGTTAACTTCCCCGCTGTCAGCATTCTTGAACATGAAGAAGCTGTGTCCCAACATATTCATCTGAAGTATCGCTTCTTCAGCATTCATGGGACGTAATGTAAACTTCTTACGCTTTATGATCTCATAATGCTGCTGCTCTTCTACGGGTTCTTCATACTGTTCGGTAAATGCGTTTTCACGAAGGCTTTTTTCTACCCTCGTCTTATTTTTTCTTATCTGACGGATTATTTTGTCTATACAAGCATCAAGCGCGTCTTCCTTGTCGGCAGCTCTCTGTTCGGCGCGGAAGAACATATTGGAATACGTTACTGTAAGTTCTATCGTTATTTCGTCCTTAAAGGCGGACATCACTATTTTTGCGTCGGCCTCGTCCCCGAAAAAGCGATCCAGCTTTTTGAGCTTTTTCTCCGCATATTCAGCAAAGGTCTGATTGACTTGCATTTTCTTGGCTGTGAGCTGTAACTTCATAGTTTTTCCTCCTTTGTAAAGGGATACGTCAGATTTGGAAAAATTTTGCTGTTCCCTTGTATATATTATACCATACAACAATAATTTTTACAATAGTTTTATGCAAAATATCAAAAACAAAGAACGAGAAGCAATATCCGCTTCTCGTTCTGTTTTTTACTTTTTTGCAAAAATCAGCCTACAATGTAACTTGCAAGGTCAGCTTTGATAAGTTCAGCGTTGTCTGTGTGAGCCTTCATTACAAGCTCCTTAGAAAGGTCAATGCTGAAGATACCCATGATGGACTTTGCGTCAATAGCATATCTTCCTGAAATGAGGTCAACGTCAAAGTCGTACTTTCCAACAGTGTTAACGAACTTTTTTACATCGTCGATGGTATTGATTTTTACCTTGAATTCAACCATAATAAAAGCCCTCCTTAATATTTTTTACAAGCTTATAGTAGCAAATTTCAAAATAAATTGCAAGGGATTTTTTAAAAAAATTTTTATTTTTATAAAAATTTGGTCATTATATCTAAATTTAAGCTTTTCCTTAATAATAAACAATGTAAATGTATGAATAAAAAGCCGTTTTACAGTATCGTGCAAAAATCTGCTTTTATTTTTTTATTCAAAAAGTTTGAAAAAAGAGCAGATATATTGTATAATAATTACAATAAATAAACTTGACTGGACGGTACTATGAAGTTTTTGATATTTACTCAGGGGTGCAAAGTAAATCACTGTGACAGCGATAATATTTCGCAGAATATGATAAAATACGGTCATTTGCCTGTTAAAGACGGCGAAAAGCCCGACATTATAATAGTAAACTCCTGCACAGTCACTCAAACAAGCGACAAAAAAGGAGCGAGGATACTTTCTAAAATGAGGAAAGAATTTCCTAACGCTGTTATCGTGCTTACGGGGTGCTATCCTCAGGCTTTTCCCGATGAGGCGGGCAAAAATAAAAATGCAGACATAATCGTCGGAAACGCCGCAAAAGAAGATATCCCGCAGCTTGTGGAGGAATTTCTCATAAAAGGAAAGACTGTCTGCGAGATAAAGGAACACGGTAGACTGTTTGAGGAAAGCGGAGAATTTGCGCACAGCGATAACACAAGGGCGTACATCAAGATAGAGGACGGGTGCAACAGGTTTTGCTCTTACTGCATAATTCCGTACGCAAGAGGACGGGTGAGGTCGAAAAGCCTTGAAAGGATAGCGGCGGAGGCGAGATTTCACGGTGAGGACGGACATAAGGAGATAGTCCTGACGGGGATAAATCTTTCCTGTTACGGCAGCGATATGGGGCTGACTTTGTATGACGCTGTGAAAACGGCAGCGGACGAGCCGCTGATAGAAAGAGTGCGGCTTTCATCTCTGGAGCCTGAGCTGCTGGATAAAGAGATGATAAAAAAGCTGTCCACTGTGGAAAAGTTGTGTCCGCATTTTCATCTGTCGCTGCAAAGCGGATGTTCACAGACGCTTAAAAGAATGAACAGACATTATAACGCTGAGGAATACAAGGGAATTGTGGATAATTTGAGAAAAGCGTTTCCCGACTGTGGTATAACCACTGATGTTATGGTGGGATTTGCAGGAGAAACGGAGGAAGAGTTTGAAAGTTCGCTGGAATTTGTGAATAGCATTGGCTTTACAAAGGTGCATGTGTTCACATATTCGGTTCGCCCAGGAACAGCAGCGGCGAAAATGGAAAATCAGGTCAGCGATGAAATAAAGGAAAAAAGATACAAAATAATGAGTGAAATTGCTGAATGTTCAAGGCAGAATTTCTGGAAAAACAGTGTGGGGAGCGTTCATAAAGTGCTTATCGAACGCAGGACTTCACCTGATTTTATAAACGGGTACACAGAAAATTATATCCCTGTGAGGATATACGGCGGAACTGCAAAAAGGCATGATATAATAACAGTGAAAATAACCGATGTAAAAGAGGAATTTTGCACTGCGCAAACATTGTGAAACCCCTTGAAAAATACCGCAAAATGAATTATAATTAAATAAGTATTGAAACAAAAAAGAAAGGAACAAATCATCATGGCTGTTTACCGAATTTATGTGGAGAAAAAGAAAGAGTACAACGTAGACGGAAAGGCGGTTTTAGAAGACATTCGCACCGCTTTGAGAATTGACGGAGTCAAGAATGTACGTATCATAAACAGATACGACGCAGAAGAAATTTCAGAGGAAAATTTTGAAAGGGCGATACCCACTGTGTTCAGTGAGCCGCCTGTTGACGATATATACAGAGAGCTTCCCGATTTTTCAAAGGGAGAACGTGTGTTTGCTGTGGAGTTTTTGCCGGGGCAATTCGACCAGAGAGCGGACAGCGCCGCACAGTGTATACAGATGTTATGTCAGGGGGACAGACCCACTGTAAAATATGCTAAAATTTACGTTCTTGAGGGGAATATATCCGATGAGGATTTTGCAAAGATAAAGCATTATCTTATAAACGCGGTGGAATCAAGAGAGTGCGGATTTGAGAAGTATGATACGCTGAAGATAAAATATGATATTCCCACCGCTGTGGCTACGCTTGACGGATTTCTTGATCTTGACAAAAAAGGTCTTACGGACTTTATCAAAAAATACGGGCTTGCTATGGACGAGGACGATATAAAGTTCTGTCAGGATTATTTCAAGAGCGAAAACCGCTGTCCTACCATCACCGAGATACGTATGATAGATACATACTGGAGCGACCATTGCCGTCATACCACGTTCGGCACGATAATAGACGGCGCTGATATAAAGGCAAACTACATAGCTGAAACATATAAGGAATATAAGATAGACCGTGAGGAGCTGGGCAGGGGTAACAAGCCTGTCTGCCTTATGGATATCGCTACGCTGGCGGCTAAAAAGCTGAAAGCGGACGGACTGCTACCTGACCTGGACGAGAGCGAGGAGATTAACGCCTGCTCCGTCAAGATAACCGTTGATGTAAACGGCGAGGATCAGCAGTGGCTTTTGATGTTCAAGAATGAAACGCACAATCACCCCACTGAGATAGAGCCTTTCGGCGGCGCTGCTACCTGCCTTGGCGGCGCTATTCGCGATCCGCTGTCGGGACGTTCATTCGTTTATCAGGCGATGAGAGTTACTGGAGCGTCAGACCCGCTTTTGCCTGTGGCTGACACTATTCCCGGAAAGCTTCCTCCAAGAAAGATAACCACTACCGCCGCCGCAGGATATTCCTCCTACGGCAATCAGATAGGTCTGGCGACAGGTCACGTAGCAGAGATATATCACCCCGGATATATGGCTAAGAGAATGGAAATAGGCGCTGTTATCGGCGCTGCTCCAATAGAAAATGTAAGGCGTGAAAGACCCGCCCCCGGAGATATTATCATTCTGCTGGGTGGAAAAACAGGGCGTGACGGCTGCGGCGGAGCGACAGGCTCCTCAAAATCCCACAGCGTTGAGAGCCTTGAGACCTGCGGCGCTGAGGTGCAAAAGGGCAACGCTCCCGAAGAAAGAAAACTGCAGAGATTGTTCAGAAATCCTGAGGCTACAACGCTTATAAAGCGCTGCAACGACTTTGGTGCGGGCGGCGTTTCCGTCGCTATCGGCGAGCTTGCGGACGGACTTGAAATAGATCTGAACGCAGTTCCCAAAAAATATGACGGTCTGGACGGCACAGAGCTTGCTATTTCTGAATCTCAGGAGAGAATGGCCGTTGTTGTTGAAAAGGAAAATGCGGATAAGTTCATCAGGCTTGCTTACAGCGAAAACCTTGAAGCTACGCCTGTGGCGGTTGTTAAGGCTGAGCCGCGTCTCAAAATGATGTGGAACGGAAAGACGATATGCGATATTTCCCGTGAATTCCTTAATTCAAACGGCGCGGAAAAGCATACGACCGTGGCTGTTCCCTGCCCCGAAGTTGATTATTCAACAGGAAGAAAGAACAGCAAAAAGGATTGGGAAGATTTGGTTTCCGATCTGAATATATGCTCTCAGAAAGGTCTTATTCAGCGCTTTGACAGCACGATAGGCGCTGCCACCGTGCTTATGCCTTTCAGCGGAAAAACTCAGCAAACGCCTGTTCAGGCTATGGCGGCAAAGATACCTGTTATTGGCGGTGATACAAATACTGCGTCCATAATGGGCTGGGGTTTCAATCCCGCAATAAGCACGCAGTCGCCCTATCACGGAGCGGTGCTGGCGGTCGTGGAAAGTATCGCAAAGGTAGTTGCGGCGGGCGGCTCCGCAAAGAAATGCTGGCTCACGTTCCAGGAATATTTTGAAAGAACGCAGAACGAGCCTTCCCGCTGGGGAAAACCGTTTGCCGCTTTACTGGGCGCTTATAAGGCGCAGCTTGAATTGCAGTGCGGCGCTATCGGCGGCAAGGACTCAATGTCGGGTACGTTCGAGCATATCGACGTTCCGCCTACGCTGGTTTCATTCGCGGTTTCCACCGCAAAGGCGGACAAGGTGATAAGCGCAGAGTTCAAGCTGCCATACAGCAAGCTGTACTATATCAGCCCCGCTTATGATGAAAACAAGCTGCCTGACTTTGACAGCGTTAAGTATGTGTTTGACATTGTGGAAAAGGCTGTTGCAGACGGAAAGGCTATTTCGGTATGGTCTGTTGCGGCAGGCGGTATTGCAGAGGGAATTTTCAAAATGTCCCTTGGCAACAGGATAGGTGCAAAATTAAACGGACTTGACGACGAAACGCTGTTCACTCCCTGCTATGGCGGATTTATCATTGAGGCGGCAGGTGAAATCGAAAACGCACAGCTTATCGGTGAGACTATTGAGGAATACAAGATAATATGCGGTGATGTGGAGCTTGATATAGCGGAGCTTGAAGAAAAATGGAACGGAAAGCTGGAGCCGATATTCAAAAATACTACTGATGATAAGTCCAATCCCGAAGAAATACACTATGAAAAGGGCTGTGAGATATCCTGCGCCGCAGTCAACAAAAAGGCAGAGCCTAAAATACTTATTCCCGTATTCCCAGGAACGAACGGCGAATATGATATGGCTGACGCATTCAACAGGTGCGGAGGAAAATCAGAGATATTCGTTATCAAAAATCTGAACGCCTCCGCTATGGAGGAGTCGGTAAACGAATTTGCACGGCTTATAGGTGAAAGCCAGATAATTGCAGTTCCGGGCGGATTCAGCGGAGGCGACGAGCCTGAGGGTTCGGGAAAATTCATCAACGCCTTCTTCAGAAATCCCAAGGTGAAGGACGCTGTAAACGATATGCTTTACAGGAGGGACGGACTTATGCTGGGTATATGCAACGGCTTCCAGGCGCTGATAAAGCTGGGGCTGGTTCCGTTCGGAGAGATACGACCACTGTCCGCTGAAAGTCCTACACTCACGTTCAACACCATAGGCAGGCACCAGTCGCAGCTTGTTTATACAAAGATATGTACAAATAAATCTCCATGGCTTGCAGGGTGCAAGGTGGGAGAAACGTACACTGTGCCTATTTCTCACGGTGAGGGCAGATTTGTGGCAAGTGAGGAAGTAATAAAGGGGCTTATCGAAAACGGGCAGGTAGCTACTCAATATGTTGACCTGGAGGGCAAGCCCGCTATGGACCTTGCTTACAATCCCAACGGCTCTATGCACGCTATCGAGGGCATTATTTCTCCTGACGGACGCGTATTCGGAAAGATGGGTCACAGCGAGCGTATCAGCGACGAGAGATGTGCTGCTAACGTGGACGGAAATAAGATGATGCCTATATTCAGGAGCGGGGTCGAATACTTTAAGTGATATGATCTGTAAATTAGGAAAAAATCTGCTTGACGTTGATGTTGAATCCACAAAAAGATTTTATAATAACGCCAATATAATTACCGACAGTTGCAATTGTGACGGGTGCAATAATTTTGTATCGGGAACTGACAAGCTGCCAAATGAAGTTTTACTCTTTTTTTCACAATTCGGAATAAACATAAATAAGCCTGCGGAAATTTTTGTGAACTGTGCAGAGGATAACGGAAAATCATTGTTTTATGCGGGATTTTACCATATCTGCGGAAAAATGTTATCTGAAACCGATTGTTGGAAAAGTTATACAGATCTCAAAGGCTCAACGGCATATTCTGTTTGCGATGAAAATTTGTATTTCGTTACAGAAGATCTTTCGGTGGGATTTTCAAAAAATATCAATTTAAAAGAAAAAGATTTTCCGACGCCAATTATTCAGATGGAAATATTGTTTCATCATTTTCCTTGGACGTTGGATAAAGAAAATAAGTTCCGCTGACCCACTAAAATTTCTGAAATAATTTAACAAGGTCAAATGTACAAAGAGGATATATAATGGAAATTCGGAAATTTCAGGAAAAAGACGCAGAGGAAGTTTCTGCGCTGATCGCAACAACGCTCCGCACTGTGAATATCAAGGACTATTCCTCGGAGTATATTGAAAACGACGTCAGGTGCTTGCAGCCTGAAGATATTTTGAAGCGGGCGGCGCAGACACATTTTTACGTTGTATGTGACAGCGGGAAGATCGTCGGGTGCGGTGCGATCGGCTCGTATTGGGGCAGAACAGACGAGAGCAGTTTGTTTACTGTATTTGTATTGCCCGAATATCAAGGGCAGGGTATCGGCAGGCGTATCATTCAAACGCTGGAACAGGACGATTATTTCTTGAGGGCGAAACGGATAGAAATACCTGCCTCTATTACCGCTACACCGTTCTATCTTAAAATGGGATACGGCTATAAAAACGGGATAACCGAGCCTGATTCCGAGGGACTGTTGCGGTTGGAGAAGTTTCGCTGAATTTTGGTTTACCAATTAAATATCTGTGAAATAATTTAACAAAATCAAATACACAAGGAGGACTAAACAAATGCTATCAAAAATCGGGATAAGACCTGTCATTGACGGGAGGCAGTTCGGTATCCGTGAAAGCCTTGAGGAACAGACGATGAATATGGCGAAGGCGGCGGCGGAGCTTATCAATTCCAAGGTCCGCCACGCAAGCGGAGAGCCTGTGGAGTGCGTTATTGCCGACAGCACGATAGGCGGTATCGCTGAAAGCGCCGCCTGCAACGAAAAGTTCAGCAAGGAAAACGTTGTGGCTACTCTCACTGTTTCACCCTGCTGGTGCTATGTTACAACAGTAATTGACGAAAATCCCAACACTATCAAGGCTATATGGGGATTTAACGGCACGGAGCGTCCCGGCGCCGTGTTCCTTGCGGCGGCTATGAGCGCATATGCTCAGATAGGTCAGCCTTGCTTTTCAATTTACGGTCACGACGTAAAGGACGCCGACGACAAGACTATCCCCGAGGACGTTGAGGACAAGATACTGCGCTTTGCAAGGTGTGCTGTCGCAGTGGGAGATATAAAAAATAAGAGCTATGTAAATATCGGCGCTGTGGCAATGGGTATCGCAGGGTCATACTGTAATGAGGATTTCTTCCGTTCGTATCTGGGTATGCACCCCGAATGGGTGGATATGAGCGAGATAATCCGCCGTGAAAAGCTGGGTATTTACGACAAGGACGAATATGAAAAGGCACTGGCGTGGATAAAGGAAAACTGCAAGGAGGGCATAGACATAAATCCAACCGACGGAATGTTCTATCAGCGGACATTCCTTACTCCCGAAGAAAAAGAAGAAAACTGGCAGTTTATTGCAAAGATGACCTGCATCGTTATGGATATAATGAAGGGCAATCCCAAGCTGGCGGAAATGGGCTGGCTGGAAGAGGCTAAGGGCAGGAACGCTATTTTAGGCGGTTTCCAGGGACAGCGCAACTGGACGGACTTTATGCCTAACGCTGACTTTACTGAGGCGATACTCAATACTACCTTTGACTGGAACGGAAAGAGAGAGCCTATTCCTTTCGCTACGGAAAATGACGGTCTTAACGGCGCTACTTTGCTTTTGCTCCATGAGGTGACTTCAAGGGCGGCTATTTTTGCGGACGTAAGAACTTACTGGTCGCCTGAGGCGGTAGAAAGAGTTACTGGGTGGAAGCCTGACGGTGTTGCCAAAAACGGATTTATCCACCTTATCAACAGCGGCGCTGCCGCTTTGGACGGCACAGGCGCTTCCCGCAACGAAAAGGGCGAAAACTGTATGAAAAACTGGTGGGATATGACGGACGAGGACATAAAGGCTTGCCTTGACGCTACCACATGGCCCTGCGCAAATCTGGGCTATTTCAGAGGCGGCGGATTCTCCTCCAGCTATTCCACAAAGGGAGTTATGCCCTGCACGTTTGCAAGGCTCAACCTCATAAAGGGACTTGGTCCTGCTATCCAGATAGTTGAGGGATATACTGTTGAACTGCCCGAAAACGTCAATAAGATACTTCTCGACAGAACGGACAAGACATGGCCCTCAACATGGTTCACTCCTATACTCACAGGCACGGACAGCTTCAAGGATGTTTACAGCGTTATGGCTAACTGGGGCGCAAATCACGGCGCTTTTGTATACGGTCATGTGGGCGCAGATATGATAACGCTGGCGTCTATGCTGAGAATTCCCGTTTCTCTGCACAATATTTCAGAGGACCGTATCTACCGTCCTCATGCCTGGACCGCTTTCGGAACAAAGGACATCGAGGGAGCGGATTACAGAGCCTGCGCCGCTTACGGCAGCCTTTACTGATACTTATATTTTTCGGCGGGCAACGGAATTGTCCGCCGAAATATAATTTTTAAAAGGAGTTAATTATGAAATTAAAAAATACTTTACTTTCTTTACTTATGGCGGTGTCAATTTTAATATTGCCGTCCTGCTCAAATGAAAACGGTGAGAGCGAGACATCACAAACCACCTCTCAGACAGAAAATGTAACTGCTGCAGAAGGGTTTTACGTTGAGGGGACGACGCTTTACGACGCTAACAGAAATCCTTTCGTTATGAGGGGGATAAATCACGCTCATTCCTGGTTCAAGGATCAGCTTGAAACGGCTATACCCGCTATTGCAAAGACAGGGGCGAACACGGTGAGAGTTGTTTTGTCGGACGGTCAGCAGTGGACAAAAGACCCTGTGGAAGATGTGGAAAAAATAGTTGAGCTGTGCAAGGCAAACAAGATGATATGTATTCTTGAAGTGCATGACAACACGGGTATGGACGATATCGACAGGCTGCTGAAAACCGTTGATTACTGGCTGGAGCTGAAGCCCTTGCTTGATAAAAACAAAGAATATATCATTCTCAATATCTCAAACGAATGGGTGGGAGAATGGGAAGCGGAAGTCTGGTATGACGGCTATTCCCAAGCAATAAAAAAGCTGCGTGACGGAGGTATAAACAACCTTATAATGATAGACGCGGCAGGCTGGGGACAATATGCAGAATCTATCGGAAAGCACGGAAAAGAGCTGTTTGAATCCGACCCGAACAAAAACATAATTTTCTCAATACATATGTATGGTTCAGCGGGAAAAAATGCCCGAATGATAAAGCAAAATCTCAATTATGCTATAAACAACGATCTTTGCGTTGTAGTGGGCGAATTCGGATACAACCATTCCGACGGCGATGTGGACGAGGCGTTTATAATGCAGTACTGCACCGAAAACGATATAGGTTATCTCGGCTGGTCGTGGAAAGGCAACGGCGGCGGTGTGGAGTATCTTGACATTGCCCTTGACTGGGAGGGCAATTCCCTTTCGGCAGACTGGGGAGAAAATCTTATAAACGGTGAAAACGGAATAAAGGCTACGTCAAAGATCTGCTCGGTGTTTGAATAAAGCGCTGATGTTTGTCGCGGTATTCACCTGAATGTCCTGACAAAACGTAAAATAGAAAAATGACCGCAAATATGATGAATTTGCGGTCATTATTTTTATTATAGAAAGTTAAGTCAGCGGCATTAACCGCAGCATTCGCAGTCGTCACAGCCTGCAAGAAGAGCTTCGGCTTCTGCTTCCCTGCCGTGCTTCTTGTAGTAATCAGCAACGGCGGCTTTTACTGCCTGCTCTGCAAGGACGGAGCAGTGGAGCTTTACTGCGGGAAGTCCGTCAAGAGCCTCAACTACCGCCTTGTTGGTAAGCTGAAGAACATCGGAAAGGGGTTTGCCCTTTATCATATCGGTAGCTATGGAAGATGTGGCTATCGCGGCGCCGCAGCCGAAGGTCTTGAACTTTACGTCGGTGACGATGTCGTTGTCGATCTTAAGGTACATCTTCATAATATCGCCGCATTTGGCGTTTCCTACCTCGCCTACGCCGTCGGCGTTCTCTATCTCGCCTACATTATGGGGAGAGGCGAAATGCTCCATTACCTTTTCACTGTATACCATTACTTCTTTTCCTCCTTTGTAATGCGTTCCCACAGGGGGGACATTGATCTCAGCTTTTCTATGATACCGGGAAGGACGGAGCAAAGCTCGTCTATCTCTTCCTCGGTTGTGTACTCGCTCATACTTATTCTCAGGCTTCCGTGGGCTACCTCGTGGACAAGTCCCAAGGCAAGGAGAACGTGAGAGGGATCAAGGCTTCCCGAAGTGCAGGCGGAGCCGCTGCTGGCGGCAATTCCCTTTAAGTCAAGCTGCAAAAGGAGGGATTCGCCTTCAACGCCCTCAAAGCTGAAGTTGACTGTTCCCGGGATACGATGTTCAAGGTCACCGTTAAAATGCACACGAGGGAGCTTCATCACAGTGTCGTATATCTTTTTTGCGTATTTTTTGTGGCGCTCGTTAGCCTCGTCCATCGTTTCTGCTGCGGCAGTCATCGCCTCTGCAAGGGCAACTATTCCCGCTACGTTTTCAGTGCCCGCTCTGAGTCCTCTTTCCTGCGCTCCGCCGAAAATAAGTGGAGTCAGCTTTATCCCCCTGCGGCAGTAGAGAAGTCCTACGCCTTTGGGGGCGTGGAGCTTGTGTCCCGAAAGGGAGAGCATATCTATGTTTTCTTTTACCACATCGATATGGAGATGAGGGACAGCCTGAACGGCGTCTGTGTGGAAAATTATCTTGTTTTCACGGCAGACGGCGCCTATCTCGGCAATAGGCTGAATCGTGCCTATCTCATTGTTGGCGTACATTATCGTTACAAGCGCGGTGTCGGGGCGGATAGCGGCTTTAAGCTCCTCAACGCGAACGATACCGTTTTCGTGAACAGGAAGATACGTCACTTCAAAGCCTTGTTTTTCAAGGTCCTGCAAGGTGTGGAGAACGGCGTGATGTTCAAAGGCGCTGGAGATTATATGCTTTTTGCCTTTTGCTGCGCCTTGTGCGGCGATCGTTCTGATAGCCCAGTTGTCGCCCTCGCTTCCGCCTGATGTAAAATATATCTCGGCGGGCTTTGCGCCTAACAACTCGGCGCATTTTGCACGGGCGTTGGTGACGGCGATAGAGGCTTCTCTGCCGATGGTGTAGATAGAGCTGGGATTGCCGTAGGCTTCTTTCAGATACGGGAGCATTGCGTTCAGGACACGGTCACTCACCTTTGTGGTGGCGGCGTTGTCCAGATATATTTTTGTATGGAACATTTCATTTTTCTCTTTTCTTTAATGTTTTGCAAAGTATACAAAATCAGTATGTTTTGTCCTGCAAGAGATATTATATACCTATTTGGTAGAAATTGCAATAGGTTTTGCAAAAAAAATTACAAAACCTGTACAAATGCGGTTTTGCCGTCGGACTTATAACCGCAGGCTTTGTAGAAAGCGTGGGCGGTCTCTCTGCCTGTTATCAGCATTATTTTATAACAGTTTTGTTTTATGGCAAGCCGTTTTGCGTAATCAAGGCAGGCTTTTCCTGCGCCTGTTCTGCGGTGGGATTTGTCTGTTACCACATATTCTACAAGGGCAAATGGACGGGCGTTGTGAGTTATAGATGGTATGATCGTGCAGCAGCAGGTGGAAATAAGCACGCCGTTTTTCTCCGCCGCTATCATATGGATATTGTCATAGGACATCAGCTTTTCCCATGAGGATATTATGTTTTCATCAGGCGTTATCGCTTGATCGTAAAGCTGGGAATAAAGGGCGAGTATGCCGTTCAGGTCGTGTTTTGCCGCTTCCCTTACTGTTATTTCAAAGTTTTGCATATATCACCTCGTTGCCGTTGGCTTTGACTAATTTTACCACGTCCTGAAAGTCAATGTAAATCGTTGCGGTGTTTTCGTTAGGGTGCAGGGCAAATTTTCCCAGCGGCTTTAAGTCCTCGTCAAATACCACCGTCACTTCCCTGTTTATATCGTTCAAAACACAGAATGCGGAAACGGAACCCGGCTTTACTTTCAGATATTTGTCAAGGCGCTGTTCTGAGCCGAATGAAAGACGGGTGCTTTTCAGCTCCTGCGCCAAGGCTTTCAGGTCGGCTTTTTTGTCAACGGTGGTTACAACAAGATAATGCTTGTCGCCTTTTGCATTGCGGAGGAAAAGGTTTTTGCTCACCTTGTACGCAGGGTCAAGGTGACAGTCCTCCATATCCTCGGTAGTAAACATCGGCTTGTGTTCTATTTTTTCATAGGGTATCTGCATTTCTTCAAGGGTGTCATATACTATTTTTTGTCCTGACATTTTGGTTTATGCCTTTCTTTTGTTCTGTCATTTTCGAGAATTTCTCCACTGCTGTGCTTCGTTAAGCAATCTTGAAATAAGTTCTGTTTTTCCTGCGGTGTAGGATTTTCGGTCGGTGGGAAATTGATTTGCCAAGCGTTGTTTTAATTCATTGTATTCGTTGGCTTTATCGGGAAAAGCGTTCAGGTAATCACGGAAATTTATGTAATTATGCCAGTTTGCGCTGTCTGATTCTACTATATGGATATGATGAGTTTTGACGTCGTTTTCCAGATCGCCCATTAAAAATAATATCTGTCTGTCGTATTCCTCTTTGCGGTAGAAAATGCCGTTTTCTTTCAGAGCGTCTATATAGGACATAATGTCGTTTAATTCTTTGACTGCAACTGCTATGTCGATTATAGGCTTGGCAGAAATGGTTTTTATTGAAGTGCTGCCTATGTGCTGAGCGTCTGTGCAGGTTTCGCCCAATATGCGCTTTATTAAGGTGACGGTTTGTGCGGCGATTTTGTCCCATTCGTTGTCGTGGGGGAGCAAAAGTACGGTGTTTGTTTTTAGTCCTGTCATATTTTCCTTTAGTAAATCAGAATTTATCGAGTAAGATTTTCCCATTCTTTACGCGTTATTGCATACGCATATGATATCCCATTTTTTTCATCAGGGTATTCTTTCACTTTCCTCATACCATTTGCAATAGCAGTAGAATATGAACCAATATTTGTATATTTCATGTAAGAATATAGACAATCATATTCTGTATTCATAAATGCCCAATCTCTAACCGCTCTTGCTGCCTCACTTCCAAAACCTTTCCTCCAATACTTTTTATGAATGTGATACCCTATTTCAGGCAGTGATTCTCCATCAATATTCTGTATTGTCAGTCCACAGTCACCGATAAACTCACCCGTTTCTCTTAAAACAACAGCCCATAGACCAAATCCGTATTCCTTGTAGTTTTGGATATTCCACTCAATCCATTTCATAGTGCGGTCTTTATCAAAGGGCTTAGGATAATGTTGCATGGTTTCTGCATCTGACATTATTTCATATAACGCATTGAAGTCTTGTATAGTATATTCTCTTAGAATCAATCGTTCCGTTTCAATCTTCATATTTTCCTCCGAAAAACTCCGATTTCTTCTATGCATCACATTTACTTTTTATCCCACTTCATAGAGATGTCAAAGGCTTTTACGCTGTGGGTCAGGGCGCCGAGACTGATTATGTCCACGCCTGTTTCGGCTACCTGTCTGATGTTTTCAAGGGTCACGTTGCCGCTTGCCTCTAACTTTGCTTTGCCGTTTGTGAGCTGTACCGCTTTTTTCATTTCATCGCAGGTCATATTGTCCAGCATTATAACATCAACGCCGCAGTCAAGAGCCTCCTGTACGTCCGCAAGAGTTCTCGCCTCCACCTCTATTTTCAGCATATGTCCTGCCTTTTCACGCAGGGCATTAACGGCGGGAGTTATTCCTCCGTAGGCATCGATGTGGTTGTCTTTCAGCATAGCGGCGTCGGAAAGGTTGTAGCGGTGGTTCTTGCCGCCGCCTGCTACTACCGAATATTTTTGCAGGGGACGAAGTCCCGGAAGAGTCTTGCGGGTGTCGGTGACGGAGGCGTTCGTGCCTTGTACAAGGGCGGCGCATTTTGCCGTGTAGGTGGCTATACCACTCATATGCTGGATAAGATTGAGGGAGGTGCGCTCCGCTTTCAGCATAGCGGCGGTGTTCCCTCTGAAACGGGCGATAACATCGCCTTTGTTCACTTTGTCGCCGTCTTTGAAGTAAGTTTCAATCTGAATGTTTTCATCAAGTAGCTTGAAAACACGCAAAGCTACGTCGATTCCCGCCAAGGTCCCCTCGTCCTTTGCCATAAAATATGCGGAGGAAACGTCGTCCTCGGGGATAAGCAGGTCGGTGGTGCTGTCGATGTAGTTTATGTCCTCGGCAAGAGCGGTCTTTATTATATCGTCGATGTAAAACTGAGGTAATTTCATTCTTCTTTTCCTTTCCCCTGCTCGGTAACTTCTCCCAGAATTATATACGCAACTGTCGCAAGCGAGCAGGCTTCGATATAATCGGGAGTAAGGGCGTATTTTTTGCTTTCAAGCATATTTTTTATTTCTGTTACTCTGGCAAGACCTTTTTCAGCTTCAGGGTAGTTGGGCACTACGAAATACGCCTTTTGCATTATATGGCGTATCTCGGTGCGTATGCCCTTGGGTAAAGGTTCGCCTTCGGGAGAGGGCATTGAGGCCTCTATCGGAGTGTAGTCCCCTGCGGCGGGAGTGGTGAGGTTTATCTGCTCCGCAATAAGGCGGCTGAAAACGAGTGCTTCAAGAAGCGAATTGGAGGCAAGGCGGTTCAGTCCGTGAACGCCTGTGTGAGCGCATTCTCCTGCGGCGTACAAGCCTTTTACGGTAGTTGCGCCGTTGCCGTCCACCGCTATGCCGCCCATGAGATAATGCTGGCAGGGATAGATTGGGATAGGCTCTTTGGTCATATCATAGCCTTTTTCAAGCACACGCTGATATATCATAGGGAAACGGTTTCTTACAAACTCAGGGTCTTTGTAGGAAATATCAAGCCAGAATTCGTCGCTGCCTACGGCTTCCTGTTCCTGCATCATACATTTGGAAACTACGTCGCGGGGAGCAAGCTCTTTGCGCTCAGGCTCGTATTTCTGCATAAAGCGTTCTTTCCTTGCGTTTAGAAGATACGCGCCCTCGCCTCTTACCGCCTCGGATACAAGAAAACATTCACGGTTTTTTCTGTCGGCAAAGGCGGTGGGGTGGAACTGAACGTAGCTGAGGTGCTTTATTCTTGCGCCTAAATTGTAGGCAAAGCGGATACCGTCGCCTGTGGCTATGGCGGAATTTGTGGTGTATTCGTAAACTCGTCCTATTCCACCTGTTGCAAGAACCACTGCATTTGTGGTATAATAGTGATGCACTCCCGCTTTGAGAATGTCAAGGTGAAATTCCTCCCCCTCCTTCTCCAGTCCCAGAAGGTGAGAATTTTCCATTATGGTGAGGTTTTTCAGCTTTATCACCTGGTCGATAAGGCAGGTAACTATCTCAAAGCCTGTGCTGTCCTTGTGGTGGGCTATGCGGTGACGCGAATGTCCCCCCTCAAGGGTAAGATTTATGGAGCCGTCGGGATTGCGGTCAAAATCGACGCCGTATTTTATCAGGTTCTTTACATCGGTAGGTCCTTGTTCCACAAGTATTTTCAGATTATTCATATCGTTCTTGTAGCCGCCTGCTATCAAAGTGTCTCGGATATGCAGGGAATAATCGTCGTCCTTGGGGTTCATCACCGCCGCTACGCCGCCCTGTGCAAGAGCGGAATTACAAAGGGTAAGCTCCTTTTTGGATATCATAAGGACTTTCAGCGCCCTGTTCAGGTTAAGGGCGCAGTAAAGCCCCGATACGCCCGAACCTATGATTATCACGTCGTATTTTTCAAGCTGCAATTTCAGCATCTCCTTTCGCCGTTTTACGGCAGATAAATTATGTTTTGAGGTGAAAAAATGATTATTTTTTACAAAAACAATTAAGAATTCGCAGACGATAAATTCTTTTTCCAAAGGATAACATCGCTGTGAGAACACAAAAAATTTTTCCTTTGGAGGTATATATGACTGAAAATATTATCAAAAATGATGAAATAAGAGCAAGGGCTATCCTTGCGGGAGTGGACTGCGGCGAATATGACGCCGAGTCCTCTATGAACGAGCTGGAAGAGCTGGCGAAAACCGCAGGAGCTCAGACTGTGGCAAGAGTTTTGCAGAAAAGACCGTCGCCTGAGCCTGCTACTGTTTTAGGCGAGGGCAAAGTGGATGAGCTTAAAGAGCTGGCGGAAAAGCTTGAGGCTGACCTCGCTGTTTTTGACTGTGAGCTGACTGCAAGTCAGATAAGGAATATCGAGGATATTCTGAACATAAGAGTTATCGACCGCACTATGCTGATACTGGATATTTTTGCGGGGAGAGCGGTCTCAAACGAGGGTAAATTGCAGGTGGAGCTGGCGCAGCTCAAATACCGACTGCCGAGACTTGCGGGGATAGGTACTTCCCTGTCACGGCTTGGCGGCGGGATAGGCACGAGAGGTCCCGGCGAAACTAAGCTGGAAACTGACCGCAGACATATCAGAAACAGGATAACGAAGTTAGAGGAAAATCTCAGGGAATTGGAAAAGCGCAGGGATTTTTCACGGTCGAGAAGAAAGAAGGACAATGTTCTCACCGCCGCTATCGTGGGGTATACTAATGCGGGGAAATCCACCTTGCTGAACTCGCTGACAGGTGCGGGAGTTTTGGCGGAGGACAAGCTGTTCGCTACGCTTGACCCAACTTCGAGAGGAGTGTTGCTGCCTGACGGGAGAACGGTGC
Source organism: uncultured Ruminiclostridium sp. (assembly GCA_947629925.1). Classification (GTDB taxonomy): domain Bacteria; phylum Bacillota; class Clostridia; order Oscillospirales; family Ruminococcaceae; genus Ruminiclostridium_E. The sequence goes on along the minus strand of CANRFO010000009.1, from coordinate 3,302 downwards.
TGGTCATCGATACGGTAGGACTGATACGCAAGCTGCCGCACAATCTGGTAGAGGCGTTCAAGTCAACGCTGGAGGAGGCGGCAAGCGCAGATATTATCCTTCACGTATGCGATATAAGCGACCCTGAGGCGGCTGAAAAAGCGCAGACCACTCAGACGCTGCTGGCGGAGCTTGGGTGTGGGGAGATACCTGTTCTCAACGTGCTGAACAAGTGCGATCTGGTGGAATACAATATCCCCGAAGACGAGGATACCGTCAAGATATGCGCCAAAAGCGGCGAAGGCTTTGACAAACTGCTGGCAGCTGTCGCAAGAAAGCTGCCTGAAAGCTCAAGGAGAATGACCCTGCTCCTGCCATATGAAAAGGCAGGATTTACCGCAAAAATACGGGAGAGAGGAAAGGTGTTCTCCGAGGAATACACCGACAAGGGCATAAAGGTGGACGCTTTGGTGGACATGCTTCTGATAAAGGAAGCGGAGGAATATAAGGCTTAAATGCCTGAACAAGCCCCAGAAAGGGGCTTGTTTTTTACTTGGAGAACGTTTTTTATTCTTCCTCTTGGACGAAAAGACTTTCCTTATCTACCTCGGTGCCGCCGTGTCTTCTTATGTTGAGCACATAGCAGGAACCGCCGCCGAATATCTTTTCCATTTCCATCTTAAATTCCTTCAGCAGTTCAAGGGGAACAAACGCCTGAATAGTGCCTGCAAATCCGCCGCCGTGTACGCGGCAGGCTCCCATACGGTTGAGGACGTGCTCGGCGGCGTTAAGTCCTATGCCGAGACCTTGATTTCTTATGTCGTTAACGGAAAAAACGTTTTGCAGATATTTATAGGAGCTGTTTCCGCTTTCTCTTATGGAATCAAGGAAAGCGGGAAAATCACCTGCTTTGAGCGCATGACTAAGCTTGTCCACGCGATCGTTCTCATCAAAGAAGTGCAAAGCTCTGAGAACAGCTCTGTCACCGTATTCTTCACGGAGCATATTTATGTTCAGCATTATGTCCTCACGGCAAAGCTGACGGAGATACTCGACGGAAAAATTACCCGCTATGGCTTTCATTTCGTTGGGTATAGCGGCATAATCAGGCGTGAGGTCGGCGTGGCTGCCCTTGGTGTCTACAATGCAAAGGGCATGTCCGAAGGAAGTAAAATCGACAGGTATCTTTTCAATAAGCGGACTTTCAATGTCCTTAAAGTCTATCGCAACAAAACCGCCGACTGATGAAGCCATCTGATCCATAAGTCCGCTGGGTTTTCCGAAATATTCGTTTTCCGCGTACTGGGCAATACGGGCGATCTTTATTGGATTTACTATGCCGTTATTGTAGAGATGATTAAGTATATTTCCGACAAGGACTTCAAATGCGGCTGAGGAGCTGAGCCCGCTCCCCTTGAGAACGTTTGTGGTGGTGTAGGCTTTAAAGCCGCCCACTTTATAGCCGTTTTTCTTAAATCCCGCTACTACACCTCTGATAAGGGCGTCGGCAGTATTTTTCTCGTTTTCTTTTACCTCAATGTCTTCCGTTTCAATAATGCTCTCATCATAGCCTTCGCTTTTCAGAGCTATTCTGGGAACGTCAATAGGCTCTACCACTGCGATAACGTCAAGATTTACGCTTGCGGCAAGGACCTTTCCGCGGTTATGGTCGGTATGATTTCCGCCGACCTCGGTCCTTCCCGGGGCAGAAAAAAGACGATAATCCTCACCTATCCCGCCGAAATATTCCTTGTAGCTTTCTATTGCTTTAATGTAGCGTTCGCGCTGTGTCTTCAGCTCTCGTTCCTCGTAGAGTTCACAAACAGATACCGAATTTGCCATTTTGTTTTTTTCCTTTCATTTTTCAATAAGGGACAATGCCCTGAATTTACAAATAATTTTCGGACACGCTCCATAGCGTCGCGCCTGTCAATCCTTTTCCGTGTAGAACATATGATATTTTCGCTCTCGATGCCCGTAAACGCTGAGGACAAGTCCCATAGCGACATACAACGCGACCGTTGAGGTGCCGCCCGCGCTTATGAACGGGAGAGGAACGCCGATGACGGGGAAAACCGCAAGGACCATTCCGATGTTGAACACAGAATGTATAAGTATCATTGAAAAAACGCCCACACAAATGAGCTGAGCCATTTTATCCTTAGCCTGAGTGCTATTCATATAAACTTTCATGCAGATAAGAAGAAGGAGGACGATAGTCGCTATACAGCCGACAAAGCCGAGGGCGTTCCCGATATATGCAAATATGAAGTCGTTTCTTATGAGAGATGTATAAACATAATCTCCGCCGAAAAGACCAACGCCGGTCATTTTTCCTGTTCCGAGGGCTATTCTTCCCCAATACTGCTGGAACCAGATACCGTTTATCTCCTGCTGCTGCATGGCTTCATCAAAAAGGACAAGGAAACGGTTTTTATGGTGAGGCTGCATAAGATAGTTCCACGCGATATATATAACAACAGGTGCCGCGACGCAGCCCGCGATTATATAACGAAGTGCAAGTCCCGCGACTACCATCATGACGATAAAAATGAACAGAAAAACAAGGGCGGTACCGTCATCGCCCTGCTTTGAAATAAGCGCGACGGGAAAAAGCCCGTGAAGGCAAAGCAGAAGTAAATGAGGAATACGGTTCATATTCTTTCCCACTTTATAAAGATGTGTGGAAAAGGTCATTATGAAAGCGACTTTAAGCAGCTCTGACGGCTGTATCGTAAAGGAACCGATACGCAGCCAGCCGATGTCGTCAGCGCCGTCAACTCCCACGCCGAGGCTTGTAAACAGGAGCAGGGTAAGTATAAGAGCGGCAGGCGCGTAAATAAACCATATTTTAGAGATGAATTTATAATCGACCGCCGCAATAACGAGCATTGCCGCGACACCGATACACAGAGCGATTATCTGGGTCTGGTAGTAATTCTCAGTCACACCTGCAAAATCATTCGCGTACATACTGTACAGAAGGAGTATGCCGAAGCCGCTGGCAGCAAGACAAAGCAGGATAAGTATCTTATCCAGCCGCTTTATATATTCATAAATGCTTTTTAATATTCGTTTTACCATAATTTTCAGCCATTTGGAAATTATTTGAAGGTTCTTTCTGACGATATACAATTTTATTATATACCTTTTCTGTGTTTTTTGCAATAGGTATTGATTTTTATGCAAAAAAATATTATCGCGCCTTGATACCTATTGTAAAATAAAAGGAATTATGTTAAAATTATTTAGATAAGAGCAAAACTCAACAAAAAAGCCAAAAGGCAGTAAATAAAAAAGCTGACTGAAAGTTGAGAAAGAAA
>CANRFO010000008.1 GCA_947629925.1 uncultured Ruminiclostridium sp. | reverse complement strand
AATTTCATGTAAATCATTTATATCGTTTGGAGTAAAATCCCTGACATACATTCTTGATGTTTCTATCTGCATATTAGTCACCTCACTAAATTTGAAATTCCATTTCAAACTTGTTGAACAGGTAAAGACGCGAAGCGGGTTTATCTGTTCGGCAAGTACACAGGGGATAGCCGCTTTAGCGGCGCAAGGGGGTGTAGCCCCCTTGACGGAGCGGAGCGACGAAACCTCTCGGACGGCGGCTTTCTGCTGTCAGAGAGGAAGCCTCGCAGAGCGCACGATACATGGTCGCCAGACCTATGTATAGAAGTGCGCCCTTTAGTTCCTAAAGGGTTTTTCACCGTATCTTAAAATGCTTCTTAATTCTGTCGGAACACATAACTTTGCCTTTAACGGCGATGCTTTCAACATTTTCAATCACAATGTCGTCAAGCTCACTGTCGATACCCAATAGTCCATAGCCCTTGATTTTTATCTTGATCTTGTTTTCTTTTGCTTTCAGCAGTTCTTCTTTTTCAAGAGACATCACACCGATAAACCATCTGAAATCCAGATCTTTTTGCTGCTTGCTCATCTCTTCGATGACCGATTTCTTCTCATTAAGCGCTTGCCTTACAGACTGATTGATAAAATCGCTTCGGTTGGAATAATAGCCTTTATCGACCAGCAGGTCAATTTGAGATAGTGTTGCGATGTTCATGTTGACGGACACCTTTTCGCTTGTTTCCATAAGTATACCTCTGTATTCTATATATGCTCCAATAAGAGCATATATAGAATACCACACATTTTAACTTTTGTCAAGAGGACATGAAAAAATCTTTATTCCAATCCAAATGCTGCGGCAATTTTTTCGTCATTCCATAGTAACAAGATCGTCTTTTTCAAATACAATTGCCTGCTTATTGCCTAACCGAATGCGTTCCGTTCGGTTCAAGCTGTATCGTCCCGCTTTCTCGCAGGTATCATCGCTGCAGTGGACATCCAAAGCACATTTCAGAAGCCCAAGATTATTCGGCATATCATCAGCAAATATCATGCTTCCCGCACTTACCCCGACAACTATTCCGCCTTGCTTGATAAACGATTCAAGCTTTTTATCAAATCCACGTTCACGGATACGCCTCAGCAAATAATTCGGGTCTCCTCCGCACAGATAGATCACATCATATGTTTTTGAAAGTTCATCGTCTACGTCGTCATGCAGATCATAGACAAATATGTTTTCCTTTGCTATACCGCATTTAAGTAAATCGTTCAGACATTTTGGAAGCACTTCTATTGCGTCAGGTGATATAGCCGCTGTCGGAATAAACATTGCCTTAACTTGTGTAGGTTCCTTATTGAGCATTTTTTGAAATATTTATTCGATCACATCTGTTTCTAATCCGCATGAAGTAAGTAAAACATTCATTTTCCGAATCTCCTCTAAATCCCGATCTATCGCATGACCGTCATATCGGCATTCTCTTAAAGCCGCTTTTGTTGTTTTACGGCTGTTCAAAGCTCAGCTTTTCCGCCATTTCCAGCTCCTCAGCGGTAGTGACCTTAAAGCAGTTTTTCTCTCCCTCAACTATCCTGACGCTTACTCCCGCCCTGAACATCATTCCGCACACGTCGGTAGCTTTCGCCTTCTCCTCCTCACTCAAACTGTCCCAAACCTTTCTGAAAACGCCCACCTTAAAGCACTGCGGTGTTTGCGCAAGGAACATTTTCTCTCTTGGCGGAGCTTCTGTGATAAACCCGCCCTCGCACCGCAATACCGTGTCCGTTGCGGCAATAGCCGCCCCGCTCACTCCGTATTTGTCGGCGGCTTTAACGCAGCGCTGTATCAGCTCACAGCTTACGAACGGTCTTGCGGCGTCGTGGGTGGCGATAATATCATCATCACCGCCGCCATTTTCCACAACTGCGTTCACGATTTTTTCCACTGTTTCCGCCCTGTTTGCTCCGCCTGAGATAACGCAGACCCGCTTTTCATCGGCAAACAGCTTTTCACAGTATTCTACCCAGCTTTCATTCACCGCCACATATATCCGCTCTATCCCGCTCACCCGCAGGAACGCTTCAACGCTGTACATCAGCATTGGCTTTCCCTTTATGGGGAGGAACTGCTTAGGCACCTCTCCGCCAACGCGGCTGCCGCTCCCTGCGGCGCAGATTCCACCAAAGACCATAAAATTATCCCCTGTCAAAATTTACTGCAAGACCTGACAGCCTTGCAGTAAAAGTCATTCTGTTTTTTCATCATTCGTGCAGGTACGGAACGGCGCCAGCGGAAGCCCGTTGACTCCGTAAACGGTAACGGGACCGTAATTTGTCCAGTTGTACCTTGCGTACAGCGGTTCGGGGACCTCCGCCGAGGAAACGAATATCTGATTTCCTCTGAACTGAGGAACGGCGGGCTTGAACTCCTTGTCTTCGCCTGCCACCTCAAAGCCGCACACCTCGCCCTCTGTTTTGAAGCCGCTGCAGTGTTCAAAGGACAGCAGTATGCCGCCGTCGGTAATCTCAAAGCCCTTGTACATGGGGCTGAAGGCAGTTTCCCTCATATTCTCAAAGCCGTAGACATTGTACAGCGCCTGAAGCGCCAGACGATGACCAACAGGCTTTTTGCTTTTCGGATGTATCTCGTTGAATTCGCCCATATCCAGCGCAACAGCTATCCCTGTGTTCTTTACGGTATCGTACACCTTCATCTGCGCCTCTCTGATAAGGCACCAGTGCTTATAGTCGGGGTCGGCTTTATAGCGGTGCATCGGGAGCTGAACGAACAGGAACGGCAAATTGTCGTCCCCCCAGTCGTTCCTCCACAGCCCGATAAGCTCTCTGAACAGCTTGTAGTACGTTCTGGGACGGTGGTCGTCGCTTTCGCCCTGATAGTAGATGAATCCCTTCAGAGTGTAGGGGCATACCCTTTGCACCATCGACTTGTACAGCACCGTGGGGCACATAGGATTATACTCGCTGAGAGGACCGGGGTAAAGATTTTTCCCGCAGAACTCCAGACATTCGTCCCAGCTTCCGTCGGGGTGTTCCTTGTAGAAAACAAGGCTCTTCTGATACCATGCCATATCGTAAGCGTGGTACTCGTCCCATTCTTTTTTCTGCTGTTCTTCGGATTTTCCCTCAGTCGCCTTGTCAAGATCGTTCAGATATTCCCGCATATCGCTGTCTTTTTCAAGGCTCTCTCTGCTCATCCAGTGGGAAGCGGAAGTGCCGCCCCAGTTGCAGCCGATAACGCCCACCGTAACGCCCAGCGTTTCCGCCAGCTCCTTTGCGAAGAAATATCCCACTGCGGACCACGCCTTTGCGTTTTCAGAGGAAAATTCCGTCCAGCCCGTGTTTTTCTCCGTTTCAAAGAAATCCTCTTCCTTCAGGACTTTTTTCTGCGTGTAGTAAAACCTGACATTAGGCGCTTTGTCGTTTTGAAGCGCGTCTTTTTCGCGGCAGTTCTGAAGCTCAAGCTCCATATTGGACTGACCGCCTGCGAGCCAGACCTCGCCGTATGCCACGTTGCAGAAAGTCCTGCTTTCGTTTTCGCATGAAACGGTAAGCGTAAGCCCTGTCGCCGCCTTATGGGGAGGAAGCTGCACCAGCCATTTTCCGTCCCGCACCCTTGCGGTCTTCTTAACGCCGTCTATCTCCGCGCAGACGGTTTTTCCGTTTTCACCGCGTCCGAAAACGCTCACTGTTTTTTCTCTCTGTAAGACCATGTTGCTGCTGAAAACAGCGGCAGTTGAAAATTCAGACATTTTATTTTATCCTTTCGGCAAAATTTATAGCACCATCAGTATCTTCTTATGCTCTGGACAGCGGCGATAATGATGAACCACAGCAGGTTCCAGCCGATTATCATGCTCGGACAGAGCATCCATGTGTTGCCTGTGAGCGCCGCCGCCACCGCGCACACGATGCCGAGTCCCACGCCGCACAGCATAAGCAGGCAGCCGATATTTATGTCGGAAACAAGGCTCTTTGCCGCGATAAGCGCTTTGGCAAAGCCCGTGAAGGTTCCGCCGCAGCTTACCGCGCCGCTTCCCCTTGAGGTGTATTTCGTAAATGAATAGAACTGCTCATGCAGACTGTAAGGAAGGATCCTTATCTGCTCAGGAGGTATCTCGAACACCTCAGCCAGCTTAGCCACGGTGATTATGGAATCGGTGGACTTTACCGCAAGGCTTACGCCCTTTGAAGTGAGCTTCTGCAAGCAGGCTTTTATCTCAGGGTTCGGCATAAGCTCCACAAAGAACATTATCACGATCTCTCCGCCGACGGAAAGGTATATCGCTTCGGTGTTGTCACCCATATATTTGCTTATCTTCTGCTGGTCGGGGACTTTTATATCGTGGTGCTTCATCTGTTCGCGGCTGCCCATTATCATGCGTTTGTTGCCGTACCAGCCCAGCACGCCCATATTATCCTCATATACGCAGTTTTCCACCTTTACCAGAATGTCCTCTTTGTCGTTTATCATGTCCCTGAACATTCCCGACATGACGGAGCCGCTTTTTATGGCAAGGCTCGCCGCAAGGATTATCGCTTGGTCAAGTGCTATATTGTTCACCGAATTGGGCTGTTTATAGTGTTTTATGTTGGAGTACATCACGTTTCCCGCAGGGAACAGCATGGAAGCGTCCACCATAACGGAATTTACCTTGGAAAATTCCTCCGCCGCAGCATAGCCCAACACGGCGCTGTCGTTTTTGGAAAGACCTTTTCCTGCTCTTGTGAGCGGGAAGTTCACCGCGAACATTGTGGAGAAAGGCGCCGCCAGCGACAATATCGCCGTAAACACCGTAGCCGCATAGAAGAAGTTTTTGCGAAGCTCCTCATCGCCGTAGGGAATGACGAAGGAGATAAGCGTCGCCACCAGCGCCGCCGCGATGGATACGGGGACGAGCCTGCTGCTTATCCTGTCCGCTTTATCCTCACAGTAGCTGCTTTTCAAAAAGTCGGTAAGAAGCTCGGTCTTTCTTATTGCCGCCAGAACGGGAAGCTCTCCCAGAAGCCCCTTCGTTATTGCGGAGGAAGCGTCGTCATCCTCCACTATGACGGCGGAATATTTGGTACCGTCGCCTGAAACGAAACGGAAATTACGTTTGGCGCGGGTTATCATGATAAGTTTTCCCAGAGTGTTGAACATAAGCCCCGCTATAGCCACGGGGATATAAATGTAAGCGCTGCCGAGGATTATGTCGTCCGAGCGGGTCATATTGAGCACTGTCGCCAGCGCCGTCATAGGCAGCAGCACCGCGCATACGCTGTCGCAGTCGGCCTTCAGTCTGAACAGCTTGGAGATGCCGTTCATCAGCACCGACGAACAAAGCGCCGCCGCAAGAACGCCGCATATCAGGTTGTAGAACAAAAATCCCTGAGCGTCGGCGCGCCTGTCCAGAAATGTTATCTCATTTCCGAAAAGGTCGAACACAAGCCCCTTGTTAAGATCGCCCATAAGCGCCACAAATCCCATAAAAAGGGTAAGTATCACCAGAAGCACCAGCCTTATGCGAATGACCTTATGCGATTCACAAAGGTCAGCCCATATCTGCCCGTTGGAGTCATAGCTGTCGAAGCTTTCCTCTTCTTCCTCTTCGTCGTTGTCCTCGTCCATCATGAAGTCGCGGAGCTTTCTCTTGGACTTTCCTCTCATCTCCGCTTCCATAAGCTCGTTTTCATCGGGGAGAACGCCTGTCGGACGTATGACGCGTCCGCCGTAGTCTATGTTGAGCCCCTGCGTAGGCGGCTTCAGGATTATCTCGCTCTTGCTGAGGCCCAGCGTTTTGCGGCGTTCGTTTTCCTCGTCCCGCTCCCGCTTTATGGAATTGTTCAGCTTTTCAAGGAGCGCCTCGTTGCTCCTCCGCTCTTTCTCCGTCATTTTTTTGCGGGCGGGAGCTTCGGCGGTATCTTCCTTTTCGGAGTGAGGCTTATATTCCCTGACCTGCTCCAAAGTGGGGGATTCGTCGGTTTTTTTCGTCTCGGAGCGGTAAAGCTTTACGCTTTCTTCTTTTTCTTTTTTACCTTCAGGCTGTTCAGCCATTTTTTTGAGTTCGTTCCCCGCAAGGCCCTTTGTGTCCCCGCTTAACGCGGTATCCATATCTGCGGCTTTATCTTTGACCTCATAAGGATTTATCGCGTCGATAAGCTCGTCAGGATCTTCAAAGCTTTCCTCCGCCTCAAGCTGACGGTTTATCAGCCTTATCTCCTGCTTTTTGTCGGCAGGCTTTTTTTCCGGCTCCGCTTTTTGAGCGGGAGCTTCCTCCTTGGGAACAGGGTGGGCGATCACTTCAGCCGTAACGGGAACGCCTGCCTGCGGTTCGGGAGCTGTTTTTGCTTCGGGAGCGGGAATGTTTTTCGGTTTGCTTTCCGCTGCTTCCGACGCTTTTTTCTCAGGCTCTGCTTTTGGCGCAGCGTCTGCCTTTACGGCAGGCTTTGTCTTTGCGGCAGCAGGTTCGGTCTTTTTCGCGGGACCGAAGGTGGGTATCTTTTTGGTTTCCTGCGGAGCGGGTTTTTCCTCTTTTTTCTCTTTTTTCCGCTCAGCTTCCTTTACGGCGGCGGAAAGCTCGTCACTTCCGATTATGGAGGTGACGCTGTAATCGGCGGAAGGCTTTTCCGACGGCGTCGGAGGAGCCTTTTTATTGTTTTTTCCCGCACGTTTGCTGTCTATTTCCGCAAGTATATCGTCAATTGAAAAATTGTCCGCCATATATCCAACGTCCTTTCGTTTTGTTCTATCGGCTATGGCAGCCGCCTGTATCTAACAGCCTCGTATATCAGTATTCCCGCACTGACCGAGGCATTCAGGGAATTAACGTGTCCGTACATATCTATGGACAGCACTTGGTCGCAGGTCTCACGCACGAGCCTTCCCAGCCCCTCGCCTTCGGAGCCTATAACAAGGCATATCCCGCCGTCCAGCTTCACCTTGTGAAAAGGAGAACCGTCCGCTTCCGCGCCGTATATCCAGATATTTTCCTTTTTAAGCTCCGTCAGCGCCGCCGCAAGACTGTTCACTCTCGCTATCTTTATCCAGCTTGCTGCTCCCGCGGAGGTCTTGAACACGGTAGCGTTGACACCTGCGCTTCTGCGCTTGGGTATGATCACGCCGTCTGCGCCTGCGGCTTCGGCGGTGCGGATTATCGCACCGAGGTTATGCGGGTCCTGTATCCCGTCAAGCGCGACGATAAAAGGCGGTCTTCCCTTTTCGGCGGCGGCTTTCAGTATGTCGTCTACCGTGCTGTAACTTACTGCCGAAAGAGCGGCGGCAACGCCTCCGTGCTTTAGCCCGCCGCACATGGCGGAGAGCTTTTCGGCGGCAACTTCCTTTACCACAGCGTCGTTTTCCTTGGCAAGAGCAATTATCCTGCCCATTCCGCCTGCGCCCCGCTGAACATAAACGGTATCCACGCCGTTTCCCGCAAGAAGAGCTTCGGTGACGGCGTTTTTCCCGCAAATAAGCTGTTCGCTCTGATCTTTTTCCATTTATCTTCCTTTATGCCCTTATGTTGACATCTTCAGCATAAGAGGGTATATTATTTACAGAATACAGTCGTGATCGTCCGCGCCGTCATGGTCGTCTATGACCGCGCCCACCATGTCTCTGCCTCTTATCATGTATTTATCCCTCTGGAGGCGGATCGCTTCGTCAGCTATTTTCTTCACGTCTCTGGGCTTTTTGATGGCTTTGAGTTCTTTTTCGGGAGTATCGGTGTCCTTTGTGACGAGCACCACCGTTCCGCAGCCGAATATGCGCTGACCGAAGGGGAGCTTGAGCTGCCTGTCCAGCACTTTATACAGCTCAATCTCGTCTTCCTTTACATTGAGCAGCCCGACGCTCGTATAAAGCGTCGTATCCGTCAGGATATAGCGCGTCAGTGAAATAGGCATTCCGAGGATATGTTTTCTGCCGAACCAGAGAATGTTATCGCCGTAGTCTTTTTTAAGCTTTTCAAGTTTCATGATATTCCTCCGTGAAAAAATGGAGTTTTCGGCTCCGCCGAAATATACATACTACATTATAACATATTTTTCCCCCGACTGCAACAGATACGGCGATAATTTGCAAAATTTCAATGATTTTTCACAAGTGAAAAAATTTCTTTTTCCGCCAATAAAATAATGTACAAAATGCGTTATTGTAAATGAAGGGAAGTGAAATAATGCCTGACAAAATGACCGACGAAATACTGCGTGAAAAGCTTGCCGCAATTCAGAGCGGCGATATGAAAGCGTTTGAGGAGGTATATCAGTCTCTTAAAACGCCGATAATGACCGTTGCCGCGAGAATGACAGGCGACCGTCAGGCGGCGGAGGACATACTTCAGGAGGTTTTTGTAAGGCTTTATAAAAACCCGCCCGACCCGAAGCTATCAAAGCCCCGCGCTTATATCTTCAGAATGGCGCGCAATCTGGCGATAGACAGCATAAGGAGCAGCGAACCTTCGGTGAACATTGACGAATGCGAGGACGTTCTTGTACATAAAGACGCGGACAGCGCGGAAAAGCTTGACATAGAAGCCGCTCTCTCCGCCCTTCCCGACGCGGAAAGGCAGACGGTCGTCCTTCACATAAACGGCGGGCTTAAATTCCGTGAAATAGCGCAGATCACCGCCGCGCCGCTGGGTACGGTCTTATGGCGCTACAACAGGGCTGTCGGACGTCTGCGCGCCCTTCTTGAAATAAAGTGATTTGATAAGGAGGAAAGCTTATGAAAAATATATTCGCTCTTATGATCGCGGCGGCGATGCTGTCAGCTTCCGTATGCGCCGCTCCTGCGGAAAACGAAGAAGCTGTCGTAACATTTGTAAGCACATCGGCTGAAGATGAACAGGAGGATATCGTATACGACGAGGATATCGGACACGAAGAAGGATCTGAGTCTGAAGACCCTGTTGATGACGAGCGTTATGATGAGCCCGCCGACAACGCTGTTTATCCCACAAGTGACGACATAGAAAAGTATTTTGATGAAAACGGCTGGCCTGAGAACGTTTCTTTTATCTGCAGCACAGGCGCCGCCATGTCCGCCTTTGACCCTGCAACGCAGGACAAACCCGACGATACTGTAACATATTTCTGGGATCTTGGCGTGGTAGGTTCCGATAACGGCGCTGTTGCACAGATTCAGAATATGCTGGATTTGATGTATTCTTCTTATCGCCACGAGATAACCGTTGTAAACTGCACCTTGAACCATGAGGAAAGATTTGACCTGATGAACCAAGTGACGAGTTATATCCAAAAGGCGGAGCCGAACATTATCGTTGAGGAAAGCTTTCTGATAAAGAACGCCGAGGAGATACAGGTGATCGTTTCAGTTGCAGGCGTTGACGACGCCGACGAGCAGACGGTCATACTGAACGATCTCAAAAAGAGGGTATCTTCAGAGTACGGCGATTTGGTACTTATTGAGACAGAACAATACACTGCTGATGACGTAACGATCTACGGAGGTGTTTCCGAAACCGGCGTTCCCGAAACCGAGATAGCCGAACTCGACCGCGGCGGCGGAGAGTATGGGGTGGCTACGAACTACGACGGCACGGAAAGCGCGGACGATAAAGCCGAAGGCGCAGTGACAGAAGTAACAGTTCCCTTAACCGTAGGAGTAGCAGAGGCGATAACAGCTCCCGAAGCTCCGCAGAACAATATTGTTTTATGGGTCTGCGTGACAGGCGCGCTGGCAGCAGCCCTTGCCGCGGCGGTCATAATATACAGAAAGAAGCATGTTCCTGTTTACAGCACCGAAAACGGCGAGATCACCGATCCCGCTCCCTCCGCGAAGAAGCAGGTGGAAAACGCCGTGAAGAACAGCGAGATAACTCCCGATGATGATGTGTTTGAAAAGATAACCCGCAAAATAGGAAAATAATCTCCGTGAAAAGAAAAGCAGAAAAGCGCGGCTGAAACCGCGCTTTTCGTTTTATTCTTCGCTCATATGCTTCTGATATAACCGCAGATGACCTGTGCCGCCGCGTCAACGCCGCAGGCGCTGCTGTCTATGCACAGGTGGTAGTTGGTGGCTACGCCCCATTTGCGTTCGGTGTGGAAATTATAGTAATTCTGTCTGCGCTTGTCCTTGGTGTTCACAATGCTTTCCGCCTTGGCGGGGTCAACGTGGTCTATGCTTATCGCTCTGTTCTTGCGAAATTCCATATTGGCGTGGATAAATACGCTCACAACGTTTTTCATATCGCTGAGGATATAGTCGGAGCAGCGCCCGATGATAACGCAGGGACCTTCTTCCGCCACTTTTCTTATCACCTTGGACTGAGCAAGGTAGATATTGTCCTCCATAGAAAGAGTGGTCATTCCCGTATGGTCGATCTGCGAGCCGCGGTACAAAGCGTAAAGCAGGCTGTTTCCCGCATGGCGCTCCGTGTCCTCGAAAAACGCGGGGACAAGACCGCTCTCCTCGGCGGCTTTTTCTATGAGCGCGTTGTCGTAAAACGGTATGCCGAGAAGATCAGCGACCTTCCTGCCTATTTCTCTGCCGCCGCTTCCGTACTGACGGCTTATTGTGATGATCTTGTTCATAAAAAAGCCCCCTTTCGCTAAGTTTATAGTACCACAAAACCCACATAAAAGCAACAGTTTTAATATATTTTTCACAAAATATAAAAAATCATATGAATAAATTTGTATAATATTAACAGTTGCAGTTGGCGTCGGGGTTTAAATGCAATTTCTCTCTTGAAAAATTGCAAAAAAAGGTGTAAACTTAGACATAAAGAACAAGACTGCGGGAGGAAATAAAAATGCAGGACAATCCTATCGAAGAGATAAAAAACCGTATGGGTGAGTTTTCCAAAAGCCAGCGCCTTCTCGGAAACTTTATCACCGAGCATTACGAAAAAGCGGCGTATATGACAGCCTCCCGTCTGGGAAGCACCGTGGGAGTGAGCGAAAGCACGGTGGTGCGCTTTGCCATAGAGATGGGCTACGAAGGGTATCCCGAGATGCAGAAGGCGATACAGGATTACAGCAAGACCCGCCTTACCGCTCTTCAGCGCCTTGACATAACCAACAACAGAGTCGCTCCCGATAACGTTCTGAAAAGCGTTTTACAGCAGGACACCGACAGGATAAAGGCGACCCTTGACCTGAACGACGAGGCGACCTTCAACGAGGCGGTGGACAGGATAATAAACGCAAGGAACATATATATTTTCGGCGCCATGAGCAGCAACGTTCTTGCAAGATTTCTGGACAACTACTTTCAGCTCATCTTCGACAACGTGCATTTTGTGCAGCCTGTCAATACCAGCGGCATCTATCAGCAGCTCATCAGGATAGGCAAGGACGATGTGCTTGTCGCATTCAGTTTTCCCCGCTACTGTCAGAGTACGACAAACGCGGCGAAATTTGCTTCCTCCTGCGGGGCGCAGATACTGGCGATAACCGACAGCGCCGCTTCTCCGCTGGGCGAGATAGCGGGAACGGTGCTTCTGGCAAAAAGCGACATGGCGAGCTTCGCAGACAGCCTTGTGGCTCCGCTCAGCCTTATAAACGCCATTATAGTGGCGGTGGGCATGAAAAAGCGGGAAAGCCTTGAGAACACTCTGGCGCGGCTTGAGGATATGTACGACGAAAACGGCGTTTATAACAGGGGAATGTGATGAGGACCGTTATTATCGGCGGCGGAGCGGCAGGCTGCTATTCCGCCGTTTTTTCAGCGCGGAAGGGCGACGATGTCCTGCTTCTCGAACCTAACGCGAAGCTTGGCAGAAAGCTTGCAATAACGGGGAAAGGCCGCTGCAACGTCACCAACCGCTGTTCGCTTGAAACCTTCGTAAAAAATGTTCCTCGAAACGGAAAGTTTCTTTACAACGCTTTTTCCCGCTTTGACGCGGAAAGCTGCATGACTTTTTTTGAGAGACTTGGCGTTCCCCTGAAAACCGAGCGGGGAAACAGAGTTTTTCCCGTATCGGACAAGGCTTCGGACATAGTTGACGCGCTAGCGGCGGAGATAAAGCGCCTCGGCGTGGAAACGGCGAGGGAAAGGGCGCTGGAGATAACGTCTGAAAACGGCTCCGTAACAGGCGTCAGGACGAATAAACGCTTTATTCCCGCAGAAAAGGTGATACTTGCGACAGGCGGTCTGTCTTACCGCGCGACAGGCTCCACAGGCAACGGTTATAAGATGGCGGAACATCTCGGACATACGGTGACTGAGCTCAGACCCTCCCTCGTTCCTCTGGAAACGGTGGAGGACTGTTCGGCAGCGGCGGGACTTACGGTAAAGAACGCCGTTCTGACCGTTACCGACGAAAAGACGGGAAAAAAGATATTTTCACAGCTCGGCGAGATGACCTTTGAAAGCTACGGCGTGGGCGGACCGCTCGTGCTGAGCGCAAGCTCCATTATGGAAGAGGTTTACAGCGGAAGATACGTTATTTCGCTGGACTTCAAGCCCGCGCTGGACGAAAAGAAGCTGGACGCGCGGCTGCAACGGGAGATCGCCGCCGATGGAAAGGCGGAGCTTTCGGCTGTGATGAGGAAGCTGCTCCCCGAAAAGCTCATAGCTCCCGTTCTTGAACAGGCGAAGGCTGACCCGCACAGAAAAGCCGCAGAGCTGCCCGCCGCCGTTCGGAAGGAGGCAGTCCGTGTCCTGAAAGGCTTTAAGCTCACCGTAAAAGCCTATCGCCCCATAAATGAGGCGATAATCACCTGCGGCGGGATCTCCGTTTCTCAGATCGACCCTATGGATATGCAGTCCAAGCTGATAAAAAATCTGCATTTTGCAGGGGAAATAATCGATGTTTCGGGCTTTACAGGCGGATTTAATCTTCAGATAGCCTACTGCACCGCAGGCGCGGCTTCGTCGTAACTCCTTTTTCGACAAAAAATGCGCCGAAAATTAAAAGTTAGGTGAAAAATATTGCGAAAAAGTCTTTTTTGTGATATACTTATGTTATTCTAAAAAATTGAGGAGAAATTAGGCAAAAAATGATTTCTGTTGCAATGGACGGACCTGTTGGCGCAGGAAAAAGCACCGTCGCCCGCGAAGCGGCAAAGCGGCTGGGCTTTATTTATGCCGACACAGGAGCGCTGTACCGCGCGGTGGGGCTTTATGCCGTGAGAAACGGTCTGCGCGATGAGAACGCCTCGGATTATAAGGAAAAAGTCACCGCCCTGCTCCCTGAGATAAAGGTGGGGATAAAGCTGGAAAACGGCGTTCAGAAAGTATTCCTGCAAGATGAAGACGTTTCGGAGGAGATCCGTCTTCCCGAAATATCAATGGCTGCAAGCGCAGTTTCCGCTATACAGGCGGTGAGGGATTTCCTGCTTGAGCTTCAAAGGAGCATTGCAAGAGAAAATAACGTTATAATGGACGGACGGGATATAGGAACGGTCGTTCTTCCCGACGCTCAGGTAAAGATATTTATTACCGCTCAGCCTGAAATACGCGCCCGCCGCCGCTTTGAGGAGCTGGTGAAAAAGGGCGTCGAAGCTGCCTTTGATCAGGTCCTTGCGGATCTTAACCAACGCGATTATCAGGACAGCCATCGTGCCGCCGCACCGCTGAAAATGGCGGAGGGAGCGGTTTTGCTCGATACCTCAAAGCTTGATTTTGAGGGCTCTGTTAATGCTGTGATCGATCTTGTGAAGAGCAGGATCTGAAATAAATGAACTGCGGGCGACCGCAGTTCATGCACAATGTCTTAATTTTGCAAATGAAAAGTCGGTGAGATTATGTATTTGTTTTTCAGAAAACTGGTGGAGATATGGTACAAACACCTGCGCTACCGCACTACTGTACTCAATGTAGGCAACATTCCCCATGAAAACGGCGGTTACATAGTTGCCTGCAACCATCAGAAGTATGACGACCCGCCTATGGTGGCGGCGATCTTCAGGGGCCGTTTCAGCTTTATGGCAAAAAGTGAGCTTTTTGAAAAGAACAAAGCCTTTGCGTGGCTCATAAAAAAATGCGGTGCATTCCCCGTGGTAAGAGGAGGAAAGGATACCGCCGCCATAGACAGAGCAGTCAAAGACATAAGAATGAAGCGCATTTTCGTCATTTTCCCCGAAGGGACCCGCTCTAAAAACGGCGCTCTGGGAAGAGGAAAATCAGGCGTAGCCGTAATTGCGGGAAAAGCAAACGCGCCTGTTGTCCCGATGTGCATAATGTACGCTCCCGACGGCAAGAAGAACCATGCCGCCGTCGCAGTAGGCAAGATGATACCCGCTGAAAAGCTGACGATAGACGACACTGCCGACAGAAGCAGGCTGAAGGACGTCACAAGCCTTATCATGAACAGCATAGCCGAGCTTCAGAAGCAGATATGCGACCTTTACGGAATACCCGTTCCCGTTAAGGAAAAGGAAGAAGCTGCGGCGAAGACTGTTGCCGAAGCTGCGGGTGAAGCGGAAAAGCCCGCTGAGGAAGCTGAAAAAGAGTGAAGATTACCGTTGCGAAAACCGCAGGCTTTTGTTTCGGAGTGAGAAGGGCGCTGGATATGGCGTACCGCCTTGCGGAAAACGGCGGCGGCTGCACCTTCGGTCAGCTTATCCATAACAAGCACGTCACAGATGAGCTTGCGCGGCGGGGCGTTGTCATAGCGGAAAGCCTTGACGACGTGAAGGGGACGATGATAATACGGAGCCACGGCGTAGGACAAGCGGTTTACGACGAGCTGGAACGCCGCGGGATAAAATATATCGACGCTACCTGCCCGTTCGTGGCGAAGATACACAAGATCGCGGACGAGGAAAGCAAAAAGGGAGCCAACGTGCTTATAGCGGGCGACCCGAACCACCCCGAGGTGAAAGGCATAATCGGACACTGTCACACCTGCGCCAAGGTGGTGAACAGCGTTCAGGATATAGAAAATCTTGTAAAATCAGATAAATCTTTTGTGCAAAATCCACTAATTTTTCTTGCCCAAACTACCTTTGAATCGTCAAAATGGATAGAATATAAAAAACTTATTCAAAAACACTGTACAAAAGTGAAAATTTTTGATACAATATGTAGTGCAACTACCGATAGGCAGAACGAGGCGAAAGCTCTCGCCATGACCAGCGACATCATGATAGTTGCGGGCGACCCTTTGAGCAGCAATACTGCGAAGCTTGCCGGCATATGCGGAAAATACTGCCGGACTTATTTTACCGACAGCGGTGAAAAGCTGCCAAAAGAGGAGATAAGAAACCTATTATCCGAAAGCGGCACGGATTTTAACATAGGTATTACCGCGGGAGCGTCTACTCCCGACGGGATAATAAAGGAGGTTCATAGAATTATGAGCGAAATCACAAAGACTGAAGAAATGGACGGCATCGATTTCATGGCGGAGGTCGACAAGACCTTTAAAAGAGTATATATAGGGAACAGGGTAAAGGCTGTTGTTGTGTCTGTAAACAACACAGAGGCAGTTGTGGACATCGGTACCAAGCACAGCGGCTACATACCCGCAGACGAGCTTACCGCTCAGCCCGGCGTTCTGCCCAAGGACGTGGTAAAGCCCGGTGACGAAATTGATTGCGTAGTGACTCAGATAAACGATCAGGAGGGCGTTGTATATCTTTCCAAAAAGCGCGTTGACGCGGCGGTCGGCCTTGAAAAGCTGGCGGCTGCCTGCGAAAACAACACCACTCTTAGCGGCGTTGTTACCGCAGTGGTAAAGGGCGGCGTCATCGTTACCTGCGAAGGCACGAGAGTGTTTGTGCCCGCTTCTCATACGGGTATTCCCAGAGGAAAGCGCACCGACGCTCCCGAAAGTCAGGAAGAGCTTGCAAAGAAGCTTGAACCGCTGCTGAAAAAGGAAGTCAAGCTTAAAATAATCGAAGTGGCCGAAGGCAGAGGCAGAGTTGTCGGCTCTATCAGAAATGCGGCAAAGGAAGAAAGCGACGCTCTCAAGGCTAAATTCTGGTCAGAGATAGAAGTGGGCAAGAAGTATGTGGGCGAAGTCAAGTCCATCGAAAGCTACGGCGTATTCGTTGACCTTGGCGGAGTTGACGGCATGGTTCACTCCTCCGAGCTTACATGGAACCGTATCAAGCACCCCAGAGAGGTGGTTTCCGTAGGCGATAAGCTGGAAGTTTATGTAAAGAGCTTCGACCCCGAAAAGAAGCGCGTGAGCCTGGGAGCGAAAGACCCTAACGATAACCCTTGGACTAAGTTTTTGGCTGAGTTCAACGTAGGCGATAAGGTTTACGCTCAGGTTGTAAGCACAACGCCTTTCGGAGCGTTTGCCCAGATAATCCCCGGCGTTGACGGTCTTATCCACATAAGCCAGATAAGTCTTGACAGAGTTACCAATGTTGCTCAGTACCTCACCATCGGTCAGCTCGTTGAAGCGAGAATAACCGAGATAGATCAGGAAAAGAACAGAGTTAGCCTGTCCATGAAGGTGCTTCTTGAAGAAGCTGCCGAAGCGGCAAAGGCTTCCGAAGCTCCCGCCGAAGAAGCGGCAGAAGAAGCTCCTGCTGAAGAAGCGGCAGAGGAAGCTCCCGCAGAAGAAACGGAAGAAGCTCCTGCTGAAGAATAATTAAAAAAACTGCCGCCCTTTCAAAGCTTTGAAAGGGCGGTTTTGTTTTTATCATTTTATCATCTGAATTATTTTATCCACAGTTTCCTCGGCGGTAAGCGCTGAACAGTCTATCCTCACGTCGGCGTATTTCTCGTAAAAAGGGCTTCTCTCTGCAAAGATATCACTAAGGCTCTCGCCCCTGCGGCAAGCTATCCCCCTTGTCTTTATATTGGAAAGCCGCTTTTGAAGCTCATTCAGCGGCAACTCAAGATAAACGCACACTCCGTTTTGCTTCAGGTATCTCATTCCCCTGTCGCAGAAAATTGCGCTTCCTCCCGTGGCAACAACTGCGTCCTCAGTCTCCGTTACCGCCAGCAGAGCTTCGTCCTCAAAATCTCTGAACCTGTCAAGTCCGTATCTGTCTATAAGCTTTTGCAAAGTGTTTTTCCGCTGACGCTGAAGTATCAGGTCGGTATCCACAAAGCCCGCCGCGAGGGTCTTTGCCAGAAGCACGCCCACCGTGCTTTTTCCGCAGGCGGGCATTCCTATAAGTATAATGTTTTTCATTTGTTGTCTGTATATCCGCTTTCTAAAAGATTCTGCGCTTTTTTCGCCTGCCAGTGCTGGACTTTTCTGTTGGGCAAATGATACGTCCGCCCGTCCTTCACGAATTTCGTTCCAAGCTGATGTATATAGCAGGGAACGCCTTTTTCACAGCAGGTGCTGAACATTTCCTCTATCCATTCCCACCGACATTCGCGGGCATTTTCCCCGCTCTCGCCGCCAATGCTCACCTCGTCTATCCCGTCAAGATATTCCCCCAGCTCCACCCGCTCCAACAGCGGCGAACAGAAGATAAGTCGGTGCTTTATGGGAAGTGCGTTGAACACAGGCAGCCTCAGCTTTGCAGCGGCGTTGTTCTCAACCGTGCAGGCAATAGTCACATTGTCGTACCCTTCGCCCCAATCGGCGGGCAGACGGCTTTCCGCCTGCGTTATCCTTTTGGTGACAATGCAGAAGTCAAGGTCGGGACGGCTTTTTATGATGTCCCACGCCTCCTGCCGCCACAGATCGGCGTCCTCAATGAAAAAGTCGCTTGTCATACAGGTATACACAAGCCCACCGTCAGGAGTCAGCTTGTAATTCCCCGCCCTGTCCTTTTTCAGCGGGAGGGAGAAATCTGCGGTCTTTCGCACGATAAAGCTGTCGCTTTTTCCGTGGGAGCCGTCTATGCGGTAAACGTAGCAGTTCAGGCAGCCCGCGCTTATCTTACGGCAGCCGTGCCACAAGTTCCAGTTGGGCATTTTACAGGTCTTTTGCTATGCCCTTGAGGTATTCGCGGAAGCCTTCGCCAACTTCGGGGTGCTTCAGTCCCACCTCAACTATCGCCTGGAGTATTCCCAGCTTATTGCCCATATCATAGCGCTTTCCCGTAAAATCAACGCCTGTCATTCCCTCGGTCTGCGCCAATATCTTCATGGCGTCGGTGAGCTGATATTCTCCCCCTGCGCCCACAGGAAGCTTTTCCAGAATGTCGAATATCTCAGGGGGAAGCACGCAACGCCCCAGAATAGCAAAGTTTGAGAGTATCTCTTCCTTTTTCGGCTTCTCTATCATGTCGGACACGGCGTAAACGTTGCCCTCAAGAGATCTTACGTCAAGGGAGCTGTACTTCATTATCAGCTCGTCGGAAACCTCTTTTATAGCAAGGGAGCCTTTTCCGTACTTTTCATACGCTCTGCACACCTGAGCGGTGGCGGGGTCGTCGGCAACGAAAACATCATCACCGTATATCACCACGAACGGGTCGTTCCCCACAAAGGTCCTTGCGCACATAACAGCGTCGCCTGTGCCTTTCATTTCCGTCTGCCTTACATACTGTATGTTGGCCAGCTTATGGATACCCGCTATGCTGTCGTATATCTCCTTTTTTCCCGCTTTCAGCAGGGTATTTTCCAAGTCGGGCGAGCGGTCAAAGTGATCCTGAACAGCGGTCTTTCCCCTGCTGAGGACTATCATAACGTCGGTTATACCCGACGCCGCCACTTCCTCAACTATATACTGGATAGCGGGCTTGTCCACTATGGTTAGCATTTCTTTGGGGATAGCTTTTGTTGCGGGGAGTACGCGCGTTCCGTAGCCTGCGGCGAGAATGACTGCTTTTCTGACTTTCATGACAATTCCTTTCCGAAATTTTGATAATTTCAAGGGCTGCGCCCGAATTTATAGTCTTTCAGCTATATTTTACTTATTGTAACATATTCAGCGGGATTTGTAAAGAAAACAAAAGCACACAAATCATTATTTTTTTCATAATTATAAAAAGCTTTTTTATTTTTATCTTAAAAAATTTAACGTTTATCGTAAAAAAACTATTGACAAACATAAAATTATCTGCTATAATGTCATCATGAGTTCATTAAAATTTAATTTTAAGGAGAATTTTTATGGAAAAGATGATGAAGACCGCCAACATTCTTGACGTTATAGCAAAGGTGCTGTTTATCATCAGCATCGTGGCGCTGTGTATCCTGTTAGCGGCGAATATTGCGGTCGCTTTCGTTTCCGAGGATATGATAGAAAACGGAGCGGTGAAGTACACGTTAAGCTCAGGGCACAGCCTTATAATAGCAGACGGCTTTGACCCCGCTCTCAGCAAAGCGGAGATCACTTCGTTTTTGTTGTCGGCGTCTGTTGCGGCGGCGGTAGAGCTGATAATGCTTGCGGTGGGAACAAAGGTTTTCAGAAAAATTTTAGTGTCTATGAAACAGGGCAAGCCTTTTGAGAGCGGCACAAGCGATAAGATAAAAAAATTCGGGCATTTCGTGCTGATATTCTCTATTGTGGGGAATTTTATTTCATTCATGATCAATTTGGTGACCGTTCATTTGCTCAACACTGCGGAAATGTTTGAAAATTCCGCCGACTTTGTAGTTGGAATATCTCTTGACGGAGTTATTGCGGCGATAATTGTATATCTTATAAGCTACATTTTCAGATACGGCGAGGAGCTGCAAAAACAGGCTGACGAAACGCTTTGAGGTGGATTATGGCAATTATTTTAAGACTTGACAGGGTAATGGCGGACAGAAAAATGTCGCTGAACGAGCTTTCCGAAAAGGTGGGCATAGCAAACGTAAATCTTTCCAAAATAAAAACGGGAAAGGTGAGCGCGATACGCTTTTCCACCTTGGAGGCGATATGCGAGGCGCTGGACTGCCAGCCGGGGGACATTCTGGAGTACAGCAGGGATAAAAACGAGGACTGATATATTTGATATTTAAGCCTGACAGGACGCTTTCGGCATCTTGTCAGGCTTATAATAATATTTCCCTTGCCGC
This sequence comes from uncultured Ruminiclostridium sp., assembly GCA_947629925.1. Classification (GTDB taxonomy): domain Bacteria; phylum Bacillota; class Clostridia; order Oscillospirales; family Ruminococcaceae; genus Ruminiclostridium_E. The sequence continues at coordinate 87,272 of CANRFO010000008.1, read as the reverse complement.
AGAGTCAATGATGATTGACAAACAAATAAGTATGTGATAAAATTTGTATATAACCTAATTTACTTTAAATTTACGGGGGAGAAATATTTTGATAAGACTGAACAACGACTGGGAGTTTTCTCAAAGTCTGAGCGACGATTTTTTGTCAGGCGGCGGAAAAGCGGAGCCTGTGCGCCTTCCGCACACCGTAAAGGAATCTCCGCTTCACTATGCCGACCGCTCGGATTATGAGATGATATGCGGCTACCGCAGAAAGCTGCATATCCCTGCCGAAATGCAGGGAAAGCGGCTGTTTTTGCAGTTTGACGGCGCCGCACATATCGCCACAGTATATCTTAACGGCAGGGAAATATGCACCCACAAATGCGGCTACACCGCCTTTCGCACCGAGATAACCGACATCGTCCGCTATGGAGAGGAAAACCTTCTGGCGGTAAAGCTGGACTGCACCGAAAACCCCGAAATACCGCCGTTCGGCTTTGTCATAGATTATCTTACATACGGCGGGATCTACCGTGACGTCTGGCTGGACGTCCGCCCGCAAAAGCTGATAGCAGACGTTTTCATTCACACGCCGACCTTAACTTCTGCCGAGATACATTATACCGCCGAGCCTAAAGACTGCCGAGTGCGTTTCGACATAATTTCACATGACGGAAAAACGCTCGCTTCCGCAGTTTCAGAAAGCGGCGAAGCCCTGACCGTTGAAGTCCCCGCCGCAAAGCCCTGGTCAACTGACGAGCCGAACCTTTACACCTGCAAAGCGACGGTCCTCGAAAACGGTAAAGACGGTGACAGCATTGAAACTGTTTTCGGCTTTCGCACCGCTCAGTTCAAGGCGGACGGATTTTATCTCAACGGAAAAAAGTTTTTCCTGCGTGGAATAAACCGACACCAGTCCTACCCCTATCTGGGCTACGCCGTTCCTGAACAGCTTCAGCACGAGGACGTGCGGATAGTAAAACACGAACTTCAGTGCAGCACAGTCCGCACCAGCCATTATCCCCAAAGCAGATATTTTTTAGACGAATGTGACCGTGAGGGACTTCTCGTGTTCACCGAGCTGCCCGGTTGGCAGCATATCGGTGATGAAAAATGGAAGGAGCAGGCGTGTGAAAACCTGCGTGAAATGATTTTACAAAACCGCAATCACCCAAGCATTATCCTCTGGGGCGTGCGGATAAACGAAAGCCTTGACGATGACGAATTTTACACAAAAACAAATGCCATAGCCCATCAGCTTGACCCGAGCCGAGCCACCACAGGGGTGCGTTATCTTGAAAAGAGCAGCCTGCTTGAGGACGTTTATGCGTTCAACGACTTTTCCCACACAGGGGACAACGGCGGCGCAAGAGCAAAAAAGGACGTGTGCCCCGACCCAAACAAGCCCCTGCTCATCTCTGAATGTAACGGTCATATGTACCCCACAAAAGCCTTTGATCCATGGTCTCACCGTCAGGAGCAGGCTCTGCGCCACGCCCGCGTTCTTGACGCGGCAATGTCCGACGGCGGACACGTTGGCTTTTACAGCTGGTGTATGTTCGATTATCCCACCCACAAGGATTTCGGCTCAGGTGACAGGATATGCTATCACGGCGTAATGGACGCTTTCCGCAATCCCAAGCTTGCCGCCTCGTTCTATGCGTCACAGGGGGAGGAATTTCCCGTGCTGGACATCGGCGCCTCAATGGACATAGGCGATTACCCCGGCGGACAGATAGGAAAGGTATACGCCTTTACCAATGCGGACGAGATAGCATTGTACAAAAACGGCGACTTTGTAACCAAGCTCCGCCCATGCGGCTGGAAAGCGCTTGAACACGGTCCGATAGCGGTAGAGGACACAATCGGCGTTCTGCTTGAAACAAAAGAGGGCTTTCCCAAAGCCAAAGCCGACGCCCTGCGCAAATGCCTTCTTTCCGCAGGAAAATACGGCCTTGCCAATATGCCGCTGAAAGATAAGCTGAGAATGTTATGGTGCATGATGCGGTACAAAATGACCTTCCAGGACGGCTACGACCTTTACGGCAAATATGTTGGCAACTGGGGCGGCGAATCAACAGTATGGCGCTTTGACGCACTGAAAAACGGAAAAACCGTGGCTTCAGTCACAAAGTCCCCGGGCGCAAAGCTCCATATCGAAGCAAAACCAAGCCACACAGAACTTTCAGAGGGTGAGGTCTACGATATTGCGGCGGTAAGGATACGCCTGCTGGACGAATACGACAACCTTGCGCCCTATGCACAATTGCCCGTAACTCTTACATTAAGCGGAAACGCAGAGCTCGTGGGTCCCTCCGCCGTGACCCTTGAGGGCGGCAGCTGCGGCACATATATCCGCACAACAGGCGACAGCGGGGAAACAGTCCTCACCATTTCCACCCCGCAGACAGATCCCGTTTTAATAAAATTCAACATAAAAAAGGAGAGAAATTAAGATGAAGCTGACCCGCTCGTAAACCGTCGCCTTCGGTATAGGCGCGGTAGGAAAGGATATGGTATACGCCCTTTCCGCAACTTATGTAATGTACTTTTATCAGGACATACTGGGACTTTCCGCCACCTTCGTGGGACTTATCCTGATGATAGCAAGAGTTTTTGACGCACTGAACGACCCCTTTATGGGAATACTCGTCGCAAAGACCCGCACCCGCTGGGGACGTTTCAGACCCTGGCTGTTCAGCGGCACTGTGCTGAACGCAGTTGTGCTTTACGCACTTTTCTCCGCTCCCGACCTGGGCGAAAGCGGAATGATGGTTTACTTTGCCGTTATCTACATTTTGTGGGGCACTACATACACAATGATGGACATACCCTACTGGTCCATGATACCTGCCGTTACAGAGCTTCCCAAGGACAGGGAAATCTTTCGGTAGTTGGACGTACCTGCGCAGGCGTAGGCTCAGCGCTTATACAGGTTGGCACTCTCATCACGGTTAAGGCTCTCGGCAGAGGAGATGAGCGCACAGGCTTTGCCCTTATCGCATTGATAGTCGCCGTTATCTTTATCGCCGCCGAAGTATTCTGCTGCTTTAAAGTAAAGGAACAGCGCCTTGAGAAAGTGGAAACTTCAACGGTGGGACAGATGTTCAAAGCGCTTTTCCGCAACGATCAGGCGCTTATAACCGTCCTTGCCATACTTCTTGTGAACAGCGCCCTTTACCTCACCTCAAACCTTATCATCTATTTCTTTAAATATGACGTGGGAGCGGTTCTTGCGGCCGGCGGAGCAGAATGGGAAGGAAATTACACCCTTTTCACTATGGTAGGCGGCGTATTCCAGATACTGGGTATGATGGTAGTTTATCCTCTCCTTCACAAAAAACTCACCAACACCGCTATTTTCAAGACCGCCCTTTCAATGGCAATAGTTGGCTACGTTCTCATACTCGGCTTCTGCCTTATGGGACTCGGCTCGAATATGATAATTCTCTGCGTATGCGGAGCGCTTGTGTTTATGTCCAACGGCATACTCACCGTTCTTACCACGGTGTTCCTTTCAGGCTCGGTGGATTACGGCGAGCTTAAAACAGGCAGACGTGAGGAGAGCGTTATCTTCTCCATGCAGACCTTTGTTGTAAAGGCGGCGTCGGGAATCTCCGTTTTCATCACAGGCATAGGACTTGACCTTATCGGTCTTGAGGGGAACACCGACAGCACGGGAGAAATAGTCGCTCAGAGCGCCGACACCATTATGGGACTGCGCCTGCTGATGACCGTCCTGCCGATAATCCTTCTGGCGGTCGCATTCATCTTCTTTGTGAAGAAATTCACCCTTACCGATAAAAAGACCGAGGAGATAGCCTTGGCACTTAAAGAGAAAAAAGAGCTTAAGACGGAGGAAGAAAATGCTTGATTGGCGTATCAGGATAAAGACGCAAAGCGGCAATGAGGAGCTTAACGGCAGTACCGACCTTGCGGAGCATCTTCCGCTCATTATAGAATGTGAACTGCCCGAGTGTACGATAAACAGCGTCACCGTCGAAACCGACGTTGTCGTTGACGACGATGAAAAGATCTTTATGAACGGCTATCAGACCTGGACGAACTGCCCCGAATACGGAAAGCATGACAAAATAAGAGGACTTCACGGAATACCGAAATTTCTCATCGACAAATTCAGCTTTGACCGTTACGGCGATTATCACTTCGTGGATTATCCCAACAAAAAGGGGATAACTCACGGTTTTTCCTGGTGTTATTTCCGCAAGGGGAACAGATACAGGCTTTTCGCTTCCCTTGACGAGAAAAACGGCTACACAATGTTCAAATACGACAGCAACAGCGGCAGACTGAAAATTGAGCGCGACTGCAAGGGTCTGAACTTTTGCGGAAAATTCGCCGCATTTCAGCTTTACTATGCCGAGGGAACCGAGGACGAGGTATTCGACGGCTGGTTCAGCGAAATGGGCATACACGCCTCCGCCCCGCCTATAAACGGATATTCAAGCTGGTACAACCGTTATGAGGACATAAACGAAAGCGCTATAAGATCCGACCTTGAGGGTTGTAAAGACCTGCTGTCACACGGCGATCTGTTCCAGATAGACGACGGCTGGGAGCCTGCGGTGGGCGACTGGCTTGAGACTGACAAAACAAAATTCCCAAACGGTCTGAAGCCCTTGGCAGAGGAAATACACAATTCGGGATTTCTTGCAGGATTATGGCTTGCGCCTTTCGTATGCAGGAACGGCTCCGACCTTATGAAGACCCACCCCGACTGGCTCCTGCAGGTGGACGGAAAGCCCTGGAGCTGCGGCAGTAACTGGGGCGGATTTTACTCCCTTGATATAGATAACCCCGAAGTCACCGACTATCTTCGCAAGGTGTTCAACACCGTGCTGAACGACTGGGGCTTTGACCTTGTGAAGCTGGATTTCCTTTACGGCGCCGCCCCGTTCGGCACCGATAATGAAACAAGAGCAGGACGTATGATAAGAGCTATGGACTTTCTCCGTGAAATTTGCGGCGACAAGCTGATACTCGGCTGCGGCGTGCCTGTTATGCCCGCCTTCGGCAGAGTGGATTATTGCAGAGTGAGCTGCGACGTCAGCCTTGACTGGAACGACAAGCCGTATATGCGCTTGTTCCACCGTGAGCGTGTTTCCACTAAGCAGGCGATAGAAAACACCCTGTCCCGCAGCCAGCTGAACGGCAGAGCGTATCTCAGCGACCCTGACGTGTTCTTCCTGCGTGATAACAATATCAGCTTGTCCGACGACCGCAAGCTGCTGCTCGCCAAGATAAACGCCCTGTTCGGCGGAGTTTTCCTTACCTCCGACGACCTTTCCTCCTACAATGAAAAGCAGCGCAGTATATACCGCAGGCTGCTGAAGCTGCGTGAGGCAAAGGACGTCATATTGGACCGCGACGCTTTAACGGCGACATATACTCTGGACGGAAAGAAGTACAGACTGAACATACCGAAAAAGTGGTTCAAAGCGTAAGTTTGATATTCCCGAAAATTTTTAAATAATAAATAAAAAGAGGAACAGTAAATACTGTTCCTCTTTGATATTGCGGCGGTATCTGCGCCGCAGCGTTTTTGCACGGGCTTTTACTTCAGAAGCTCTGCGATGAGCGCGCCTTTGGTAAGATCGCCTCTGTAAATGAATGCGCCTGACTTAGCGGCAGCGATGTAGTCATAAGTACCCTTTGCGATCTTCTTTACTTCCTCGGCGGAGGTATCTACGATACCGTCGGCAAGGTAGTAATCCGCCTGGATCACCTGCTTATCGTAATTGGGGTCTGCGTTTACAGCGATGTAGAATGTTCCTACTTCGCGGACGTTGACCTGGATCGCGATAGCGAAGGGGATATCCTTCACGTTCTTCTTTTCAAGCTTTTCCCACACTGCGGTAGTAAGCTGGTCAAGAGTTACGACAGGCTTCTTTGCGGCAGCTTTCTTCGGAGCTGCGGTTTTCTTTGCGGCAGCGGGTTTCTTTGCCGCAGGCTTCTTGGCTGCGGTTTTCTTTGCAGCGGGCTTTTTTGCGGCAGGCTTCTTAGCCGCAGGCTTTTTTTCCTCTTTTACCTCCGGGGTAACCTTTTTTTCTTCCGGCATGGTGGTTTCTTCCTTTCTTTTCCGCTATGCGGTATTTGATTCCCGCTCCGAAAAAGAGCAGGATCTTGCTGGACATGATCACTTTTTATTATAATAACATATATTTCCTGAAATTACAAGTATTTTTACTTTATCCTGCTGAATTTTGGTAATTTTTTAGCAAAGTTTCTGTGAAAAATGTCAAATTCGGCAGATATTTCCTTGCTAAAACGGAAAAAAACAAAAAAACCCTTGACAAGTCGGAGCGCAGATGCTATAATAATTAAGCCTTGAAACAAGCGCGGGTGTAGTTCAATGGTAGAATGTCAGCCTTCCAAGCTGAAAACGTGGGTTCGATTCCCATCACCCGCTCCAGATTTACGACAGTTGACAAAAAATCAACTGTCAAATATTATAGTCAGATTACAGTTGCGCCATTAGCTCAGCTGGATAGAGCAACCGCCTTCTAAGCGGTAGGTCGAAGGTTCGAATCCCTCATGGCGTGCCAGCGCGGCTAAGCCGCTTCCATGCTTTATGTTTCACAAGTTAAGATTTTTTATTGACCAACAGATGGTGGGTATAGCGTAGCTGGTTAACGCGTCAGTTTGTGGCACTGAAGACCAAGGGTTCGAATCCCTTTACCCACCCCAGCGGCTGAGCCGCTTCAATGCGCTCTTATGTAACAAGAGCGCATTTTTTACGTTACGGCTGAAAACAGCATTTTTCGGAATGTTATTCATAATACGGGAGCTGCATATGGAATTTACAGTTAGAGAAATGACACCCGCCGATTACGAAGCAGTGGCGGAAATATACGGGCAGGGCGTTGAAAGCGGCACCGCCACTTTCCAGACCTTTGTTCCGAGCTATGAGGAATGGGACGGCGCACATCATAAGTTCTGCCGCTATGTAGCGGAATGCGGCGGATTGGTCGTCGGCTGGACCGCGCTCACCGTGGGACTTATCAGAAAGCCTTACGAGGGCGTTGCTGAGCTCAGCATTTACGTTCGCGAGGGCTATAAGCGTCACGGCGTGGGAATGGCGCTGATAGAAAAGGTGATAGAAAATGCGGAAAAATACGGCGTATGGATGCTGGAGTCCCGCATTTGCAGACAGAATATCGGAAGCATAAGGCTCCATGAAAAGTGCGGGTTCAGGACTGTCGGCGTGAGAGAACGCATAGCGCAGGACAAGTTCGGACAGTGGCAGGACACCGTTGAGATGGAGCTGAGATTGTAATAAAAAGTAAGCGCAGTAAAAAAGCCGCAGGTTCGCATGAGCCTGCGGCTGTATTTTTATTAGAGAGCTTGCTTATTTTCCGAAATCAAATTCCTCTGTTCCCAGAGCTTCTATGCCGACCCTTCCGTTGCACATATCTATGAGCTTTGCGGTGAAGGCTTCGCTTTTTTCCTCCGAAACGAACAGAACGATCTGAACGTCGCCTGAAAACTCCTCGTTCTGCACTCTTACGTCAAATTCACCGAACAGCGCGCCTGTTTTGCCGTAAAGGGAGTAATCGAGGCTCAGCTTCATTTTTACGGCGGAGCGCATTTCTTTTATCCGTGCGCTTTCAACGGCTATCTTCGCGCCGTTGGCGTAGGCTCTTACAAGCCCGCCTGCGCCCAGCAGTATACCGCCGAAATATCTTGTCACCACGCAGCACACGTCGGTCAGCCCCTCCCGCTTCAGCACCTCGTAAATAGGCGCTCCCGCCGTGCCTGATGGCTCGCCGTCGTCGCTGTGACGGCTTATGTTGTTGTCCCGCAGGATATAAGCGTAACAGTTATGGGTGGCTTTTCTGTGCATTTTGCGTATTTCGCCTATAAAGTCCAGCGCCTGCTGTTCTGTGCGGCAGGGAGCGATATATCCGATAAATTCGGACTTGCGCTCGATAAAGGAAGCGTTTGCGGGAGCGGCTATCGTCTTATACGTCGTCATCGCTTGTGTAAAGGCTGTCGCCGTAGCTTACAGAGCGGGCGGTCATGGAGGAAGAGGTGCGTGAAACGGTGTATATCATCACCTTATCAGGCAGCAGCTCGTAGTCCATTCCTTCGGCTACATACATTGAAGGCGGCATATATTCCACGGTGACCGTAAAGGTTTCGCCCACGTTGCTTATCTCGCTGACTCTCGGCCAATAGGAGCTGTAATTCGGATTAAGCGGCACTATATACGATTTGGCGGATTCGTCATATTGGAATGTATTGTTGCCGCTGCGCACCGTCTGATGCTCTATCGGAACGCCGTAGCCGAACAGAGTCACCGCCGCGCTTTCAACGTCGATCTCGGAAACGGTCATATTTGTGCCGTCGTTTTCGTATTTTTCGGTATCGCCTTTCATGATTATCTGCCATATGGCGGAGTTCACGACTACCGACGGCGGAATGTTGTCAATAGAGTCAAAGGCGGGAACGTCGGTGATGACCAACGGGTACAGGAACGACGCAAACTCGTTTTTAAGCGCAGTCTGATTGACCACGTCGTTTACAAAGCCCACTGCCGCCCGTATCACGGTGACAAGTCCCACTACCGCTAAGATTATTATGAGAAGCCCCGCGACAAAAAAGCTTTTTCTGTTCTTTGTCACAGGCGCATAGGGGTCAAATGCCTCCTGCTGTCCCTCAGAGGCTTCAAGCTCCTCTTCAACGTCGGTAACGCTTCCCTCAAGAGAATCAAGTATCCTGCCGGGAGCTTTTTCCCGTTTTTCCTTTTTTATTCTTATTCGGTCGTTTTTCCTCATTTTTTCTCCTCAGCTTCTTATCTGACCGCAGCCGTTTATCAGATACTTATAAGTGGTCATTTCCTCCAGTCCCATAGGACCTCTTGCGTGGAGCTTCTGGGTGGAAATTCCTATCTCTGCTCCCATTCCGAACTCTCCGCCGTCTGTAAAGCGTGTTGACGCATTGACGTATACTGCGGCGGCGTCCACCTCACGCTGAAATTTTTCCGCATTGGCAAGACTTTCCGTCACAATGCACTCGCTGTGCTTAGTGCCGTAGGCGTTGATGAAATCTATCGCCTCGTCCGTGCTTTCAACGGTCTTCACCGCAATTGTGTAGTCGAGAAATTCCGTGGCGTAATCCTCGCTTGCGGCAATTCCGTCTACCTTTATATATTTTGCGGCAGTTTCATCTCCAAGAATTTTCACCTTGCCCTGCCACTTCTCGTTAAGAGCTTTTAAGAACGGCTCCGCAATATCCTTGTGAACTATCAGATTTTCAATGGCGTTGCACACCGAGGGGCGCTGAGTTTTGCCGTTGTCAACGATATTAACCGCCTTTTCAATGTCCGCCGAGCTGTCCACATAGACTGAGCAGTTTCCCTCTCCCGTTTGGATAACGGGTATCGTTGCATTGTTCACTACCGTATGGATAAGCCCGCCGCCCCCTCTCGGTATCAGCACATCGATATAGCGGTTCAGCTTCATAAATTCTCCTGCCGTTTCCCTTGAGGTGTCGGTGACAAGGCTCACTGCGTTTTCGTCAAGCCCCGCCTTTTTTACCGCAGTCCTCATTATCTCCACAAGGCACTTGTTGCTGTTTATGGCGTCGCTGCCGCCCCGCAGGACTGAAACATTCCCCGATTTAAGGCAGATAGCCGCAGCGTCAACGGTAACGTTTGGTCTTGACTCGAAAATAATTCCCACCACTCCGAGAGGAACGCTTTTCTTGACTATCTTCAGTCCGTTTGGCAGCTCGTGTCCGCCCAGAACTCGCCCCACAGGGTCAGGGAGGGAAATCAGCTTGCGAACGCCGTCCGCCATACCCTTTATCCGCTTTTCGTCCAGCTTCAGTCTGTCCTGCATAGCCTTTGACATTTCCTTTTTAACGGCGTTTTCCAGATCTTTTTCGTTTTCGCTGATGATAAGCGCCTGATTTTCCTCCAGCGCCTTTGCAATTTCCTCAAGGGCGTTGTCCTTTTGGGCGGAGGAAATTCCCCGCATTGCTTTTTCCGCTTTTTTGGCATTAGCGCCAAGCTCTTCAAGATAGTTCATACTTATCCTTTCATTTCAAATCGAACAAAGTGCATTTTGCCTTGTTCTCAAACAGATCGTACAGAATATCGGGGTTTTCCCCTTTGATTATGGCGGTGGGAATGTCTGCGTCTCCCGCTATCTGCGCCGCCTCTAACTTTGTGAGCATACCGCCGCTGGCAAGCTCGCTGCCCTTTTCGCCTGCGGAAGCTATCATACTGTCGGTTATCCTGTTCACTACGGGAATGAATTTTGCGTCGGGCAGGGCGGGATTTTTGTCGTAAAGCCCGTCCACGTCGGTGAGTATCACTAAAAGATCCGCTTCGCACACCTCAGCTATCAGCGCGGACAGCGTGTCGTTCTCGTCAAAGTCCAGCTGCTCCACCGAAACGCTGTCGTTGGCGTTGATTATGGGAATTACTCCCATAGAGAGCAGAGTGTGCATAGTGTTGTAGATATTTTCCCGCCGAGTTTTGTTGCTGAAAACGTCGCGGGTGGCAAGTATCTGGGCGACCGTGTGGTTGTATCTTGCAAATTCCGAGCGGTAAAAGCTCATCAGCCTGCTTTGCCCGATAGCGGCGCAGGCCTGCTTCAGCGGGATCTCCTTCGGCTTTTGGGTAAGCCCCAGACTTCCCGCGCCGACGCCCACTGCTCCCGACGTCACCAGAATAACGTCGTGACCTGCGTTTTTCAGATCGCTGAGCGTTTCCACCAGCCGCTTTGTGCGGCGCAGGTTTATGTTCCCCGTTTTATAGGCGAGGGTTGATGTCCCCACCTTTATAACTACCCGCTTTCTTGCGGAAAAATCAAATCCGTCCATAACCGTTCCCTCAAAAGATGTTATTAAGTAAAGTATAGCAGAACAGGAGGAAAAAATCAAGTGGGAAAGAAATTCTCCTGCGGCATCTTATTTTTGCAAGTTTCACAAAAAAATCCTGCAAAAATAAGAATTTTGTAACATATCACCAATTGACAAAAGAATGCATATATTGTAAAATAAAATCAAGCAAAACAAAGGCGTTTTGACAGTTTCGTGTTGTCAGAACGCCCATTTTTTTATTCAGGAGGAAAAGGGAAATGTCAGAAAATTATGACGTAAGAGAAAATTTCGGCTGCGATTCCTTTAACGCCGAAACAATGAGAGAGCGCCTGCCAAAGGGCACCTACAAGGCGCTGATGGACACTATCGAGTCGGGCACCGAGCTTGACAGCTCCGTTGCCGCAGTTGTTGCCCACGCTATGAAAGATTGGGCTATCGAAAAGGGCGCCACTCACTACACCCACTGGTTCCAGCCTATGACGGGAATAACCGCCGAAAAGCACGACAGCTTTATCAACCCCCAGAAGGGCGGCACCGTTATAATGGAATTTTCAGGCAAGGAGCTTATCAAGGGCGAGCCTGACGCGTCTTCATTCCCCTCAGGCGGACTGAGAGCCACCTTCGAGGCGAGAGGCTATACCGCATGGGATCCCACTTCATACGCTTTCGTAAAGGATAACACCCTTTATATACCCACTGCGTTCTGCTCATACTCAGGCGAGGCGCTGGACAAAAAGACCCCTCTGCTCCGCTCTATGGACGCAGTTTCAAATCAGGCGCTGCGTATACTCCGCCTGTTCGGGAATATGACTACCAAGAGAGTAGTTGCAACCGTTGGCGCTGAGCAGGAATATTTCCTTGTGGATGAGGCGCTTTACAGCAAGAGAAAGGACCTTATCTTCACAGGACGCACCCTTTTCGGCGCGGCGCCTCCTAAAGGTCAGGAGCTTGAAGACCACTACTTCGGCACTATAAAGCAGAGAGTAAGCGACTATATGAAGGATCTTGACAGAACGCTGTGGAATTTGGGCGTTCCCTCCAAGACCAAGCATAACGAGGTCGCTCCCGCACAGCACGAATGCGCGCCCGTATTTGAGAACGCCAACCTTGCCGCCGACCACAATCAGCTCACAATGGAGCTTATGCAGAAGGTAGCGAAAAAGCACGGCCTTGCCTGCCTGCTCCACGAAAAGCCTTTTGCAGGCGTTAACGGCTCAGGCAAGCACGACAACTGGGCTTTGTCCACCAACGACGGACAGAACCTGCTGAACCCCGGCGATTCTCCTATCGAGAACGCGCAGTTCCTTACATTCCTTGCGGCGATAATCAAGGCGGTTGACGAACACGCCGACCTGCTCAGACTTTCCGTAGCCAGCGCAGGCAACGACCACAGACTTGGCGCAAACGAGGCTCCTCCCGCAATAATCTCCGTATTCTTAGGCGAAGAGCTGACCGACGTTATCGAGGCTCTGGTAAGCGGCAGCCACACGAAAGACCTGCACAAGCAGTTTGACATCGGCGTATCCACTCTCCCCACCTTCCCCAAGGACACCACCGACAGAAACAGGACTTCTCCTTTCGCATTCACAGGCAACAAGTTCGAGTTCAGGAGCGTAGGCTCTACTCTTAACATAGCGGGACCCAACATCGTACTTAACACCATCGTTGCGGACGCACTGTGCGAATTTGCAGACGAACTGGAAAAAGCTCCCGACTTCAAGTCTGCGCTGAACGCCCTGCTCATCAAGACCTTCACCGAGCATAAGAGGATAATCTTCAACGGCAACGGCTATGACGCAAGCTGGATAGAGGAGGCAAAGAAGAGAGGACTTCCCAACCTTGTTTCCACCGTGGACGCAGTTCCTCACTTCGAGGACGAGGCGAACGTAAAGCTGTTCACAAAGCATAAGGTATTCAGCGAGATAGAGATACATTCAAGAACGGAAACTCTCCTTGAAAACTACGAAAAGGTGCTGAACATCGAGGCTCAGACCACCGTTGACATGGCAAAGCGCCAGATACTCCCCGCAGTCCTGAAGTTTGAAAAGGACATCTGCGACGCAGTTGCCTCCAAGAAAGCGGCAGGATTCAAGGCGGGCGCAGAGACCGAGCTTGCGCAGAAGGTCATCTCCCTTGCAGACAGCCTGAACGCTCATATCAAGGAGCTTGAAGAGCTTATCGCAAAGGCTCACGCAATCACTGACGTTATGGAGAACGCAAAGTTCTTCCATGACACCGTGTTTGCTTCAATGCAGTCATTGAGAGCGGTAGCAGATGAGCTTGAAACTGTTGTAGGAGCAGATTACTGGCCTATCCCCACTTATTCCGACCTGCTGTTCAGCGTAAACTGATACGGCGGAGAAATGTGTAGAACATAAATAAAATATGCCTTAAAGCAAATATGCTTTAAGATACCTGCACCCTTTTCCTTTGGCTTTGGCAGTTTTTGCCAAAGCCATTCTTTTTGCTCAAAAAATATTATGTAACCTTTTCCCCGAAAATGTGTTATGATAAATGAAGGACGAACGTTCAGCCTTAACATAAAACGAAAGGAGGCAGGAAAATGACCGACGGCGACATAGTGAACGGACTGAAGAAAGGGAAGACAAAAGCCCTTGAGCAGCTTATCGACAGATACGGAGCATACGTTTCATCAGTCATCTCCCGCATACTCCGCGGCAGGAACGAGGATTGCAGAGAGCTTTCGGCAGACGTTTTCCTTGCCGTCTGGGAAAACAGGGAAAAGCTGAGGGCTGAAAATCTGAAAGGCTATCTCGGCGCCGCCGCCCGCAACAAGGCTTTCAACAAGCTGAGAAACGAGCGGGAGGAGCTTCCCCTTGAAGAGGATATGATAATTTTCGACGAGGGCGAACAGCCCTGCGAGGCGGTGGAGCGAAAAGAGACTGCACTTCTTGTGAACAGGGCGGTAAACGGCCTTGAGCCGATCACGAAAGAGCTTTTCCTGCGGCATTACTATTACGGGCAAAGCGTGGCGGAGGCGGCGGACGCTTTGGGACTTTCCCTTTCCGCCGCAAAAACAAGGCTTTGCCGAGGGCGGCAGACTTTGAAAGAAATTTTACTGAAGGAGGGTTACGACTATGGAGAGCAAAACTGTGAAAATAAGTGAGCTTTTAGACGATTACACCGACAATGAGTTCTGCATAGAGGGAGAAACCGAAGTGCAGAACGAGGAGATAAAGGATATTGTACTGAAAAATGTGAAAAAACGCGGCAAGCCCGCGAAAAAGATAATAATAGCCGCGGTAGCGGCAGCAGCGGCTTTGACCGCTGTAATGGGCGCGGCGGCACAGCGTATAATTTTTACCGGTCTTGACGGCACGGATCACGGTTACTATATAGACGTGAATGGCAACGAATATAAGTATCACCACAGCTCAAATACCAACATGGAGGCAGTTGTGCTGGAGGAAAACGGAAGGCTTTATTTAACGGCTGACGGCGGCAAGACAGACATAACTGACCTTATAGATGAGGAAACGCCTTATATCTACAAATGTCACGACCAACCCGCTGATGTTGACAATGCCGAAAACTATATAGTTATAGGCGGAACGCCTAATGAATACGGTTATGATTCCTATACTCTTTTTGACGGTGAATGGGGTATGAGTTACGCAGTCAGAACTATTGGCCCCAACGACCGTTTGGAAATGTATGACTGGGAGATAAACGGAATGAAACAGCTTCAAAGCGAGGGCAGGCTCGTGGGACTGGACATTGAACAGATAATGGAATTTTCAGTGAACAGATGATGGAATTATAAAAATTAAAATGCTTTTGAAAAGGCTGTGAAAAGCCGCACTGATATAGGAAAACACAGGTTTTCCTATGGCGGGGCGGCTATAAACAGCCTTTTTATTTTTTGAATTTTTTTATAAAATGCAACCCTTTTCCCAAAAAATGTGTTATGATATATGAAGCCGACTTCATCATATGAAAGGAGCAGTCAATGGGCGGACGTGAGATAGTCCCGAGGCTGAAAAGGGGCGACATAAAAGCCCTTGAACAGCTTATGGACAGCTACGGCAGGTACGTTTATTCCGTTCTTGCGAGAATATTGCGCGGGCGTTCGTGCGACTGCGAGGAACTGACGCAGGACGTTTTTGTCGCCGTATGGAACAACAGGAGCGAGCTGCGGGAGGGGAACCTTAAAGCCTATCTGGGCGCTATCGCCCGAAACAGGGCGTTCAACTTCCTGCGAAGCGCGAAGGAAGAGCTTCCTCTTGAGGAGGATCTGCTTTTCAGCGGGGAAGACCCGATGGAAGCGGCGGAGCAGGCGGACACTGCTGCGCTCCTGAACGAGGCGCTCCAACAGCTTGAGCCGAAACAGCGGGAGCTGTTCGTAAGGCACTATTACTACGGCGAGACCGTCAAAGAGGCGGCGGAGGAAATGAAGCTGAATTTTTCCACCGCAAAGACATGGCTTTCCCGCGGAAGGGAAAAGCTGAAAGAAACACTTGAAAAGGGAGGTTATTCATTATGACGGAAATAAAAATATCTCAGCTTATGGATAACTATACCGACAATGAATTTTTCATTGATGAAGAAAGCGAGGTAAATATGGACAAGATCAAAGAAAACGTTATCGAGAACGTAAGCGGGAAGAAGACCAAAATAAAGCCCGCGGCAAAGATAATGATTGCAGTGGCGGCAGCGGCAGCGCTTGCCGTGGGAGCGACAGCGGCGGCAGCGGTGATCAGCGGACAGCTTTCCGACGCCTCAGGCTCTATCTATAACTATGAGGTGCATGAGGACGGATACAACATATCAGCGACCGCGGGAAATCAAGCCGACATATTAACTCTTGAGGACGGAAGACTGATATTCAGATTAGGGGACAATACCACCGACGTCACCGACCTTATCGACAACCAAACGCCTTATATCTACGCCTACACCAATGCGGACACTGGAAGAAAGAGCTATATCGTTCTTGGCGGAACTCCCGAAGAATACTGCATGGTAGACTTTTCCTACCTTGACGGTATCGGCTGGAGCGGATACGGCTGCATGGACAGCATAGACGGAAACGCCGTATCAGCAGACGTTGAAGAAGATGTAGTGCGTATATCCTTCAGAAAGAGCTATGTGAGAGAAAACGGCGAGGTCCACCCCGTAGAGGGCGGTTGGCCTTATCATTCACACTTCATCGTATTTTCCGACGGTCAGGTGACCTCCACCGACGTTCCCGACAATTGGCGCGACGAGTGCATGGACGCTTGGCTGCTCAACGCGATGCTGAGCGTTGATATGATTGACCCTGCGCTGCTTCCCTGATTCGGCGCGGTTCAGATCCCATAATTTTTCCGACAGCCTGTGATTTTCACAGGCTGTTATTTTTTTGAAAAATTTTTTCTTTTGAAACTTTTTGCCTTTCCCGATTGTTATTATATACAGAAGTACTTCGGAAACATTCCGCGAAAGGAGGGACTGCGCTTGAGCGAGGAGGAACTGATAGCTTCTCTTCACAAAGGAGAAACAGCCGCTCTTGAAGAACTTATCCGCCGCTATATCCGCTATGTTTCCTCCATAGTCGGCAGGATAGTACGAGGGAGCGCCGAGGATTGCGAGGAGCTGACCTACGACGTTTTCACCGCCGCGTGGGAGAACCGCAGCATTCTTCAGGAGGGAAAGCTTAAAAGCTGGCTGGGAACGGTGGCGAGGAACAAGGCGTTCAACCTGCTGAAGACAAGGCATGAAAGCCTGCCGCTGGAGGAGGATATAATAGTTCTTGACAGGACGGAGGAAAGCGAGAACGTAGACACCGCCCTGCTGATAGAAAAGGCGCTGTCACAGCTTGAGACAAAACAGCGTGAGCTGTTTGTGCGGCATTATTACTACGGGCAGACGCTCTGTGAAGCGGCAAAGGAAATGGAGCTGAACCTTTCCACCGCCAAAACATGGCTTTGCAGAGGCAGGGAAAAGCTGAAAGATATTCTTGAGAAAGAAGGTTACACAGTATGAAAGAATTAAAAATTTCAGAGCTTATGAATGATTATACGGATAACGAGCTGTTTCTTGAGGGGCAGCAGACGGTGGACGCCGAAAAGGCGATAAAAGCCGTTACGGAGCGAATAAGCCCCAAGAAGAAAACAAAGGTAAAGCCGCTGTTCAAGGCGCTTATAGCTGTCGCTGCGGCAGCTGCGCTGACTGGAGCGGTCTCCGCCGCCGCCACCGCTGTGCATGAAGTATGGGTAACTTATACCGTGGACGGAAAAGCCGTTTCTTCCGAGGCGCTCAAGACCTACACCTTCGTTGATGACGGAAAGATCATTGACGAGGACGGAAACGTGCTTGAAATTCAGGAGGTGGACAGCGACGACATAAAGATACTGTATGACAGCGATATTACAGCAGACGACTATGACGTCAGGATCCGATACGACGGATCGCTGGAAAGCAACAGCGAAATAGACAGCGACGACATCGAGATCCAATACGAGGGTTCGCTTGATGATAACGTGACCTACACCGTGAACGGCGACGTCGTTTCCGCTGAGAAAACAGTGACCTACAACTTTGAAAACGGCAAGCTCGTCACCGAGGACGGACAGGAGCTGGAGCTTAAGGTTGTGGATGAGGATTCCGTTACCCGCGTTGAGAACGAGGACGGGACCGTCAGCATATATATCAATGACTGATACAGTTATTTAAAAGAATAATTTTAAAGCCTGTAATTTTTTACAGGCTTTTTGTTTTGCAAAAAAGGAAAGCCGAAACCGAATCAGAAAAGCGGCGTTCCCTTTTACAGCGGAGGTGATTTTTGAAATTTTTCGCACATTTGCAACCAAAAGCCTCAAAAATGTGATATTATAACAGAAGTACTTCAGAAGCAAGCGTATCAGGAGGTGAACGCCGTGACCGAGCAGGAGCTTCTGAAAGCTCTGCAAAAAGGCGATACTGCCGCGCTTGAGGAGCTTATAAGACGCTACACGGCGTATGTCTCCTCAATAATAAGGCGCATATTGGGCGGCAGGACGGAGGACTGCGAGGAGCTTACCTCCGAAGTCTTTCTTGTGGCATGGAACAGCCGCGGGAAGCTTCAGGAGGGAAAGATAAAGGGCTTTTTAGGCTCAGTCGCCCGCAACAAGGCTTTTGTCAGGCTTCGCGGCCTGCACGAGGATCTTCCTTTAGAGGAAGGCGTGATATTTATTGAGGAGCGGAGCGTTGAAGAAGCGGCAGAGCATACCGACGCCGCGATACTGCTGGAAAAAGCGCTGTCACAGCTTGAAAAGCCTCACAGGGAGCTTTTCGTGCGGCACTATTACTACGGGCAGACGGTAAAAGAAGCCGCCGAAGAAATGCAGATAAATCTGTCTACTGCCAAGGCATGGCTTTGCAGAGGCAGGGAGAAGCTGAAAGATATTCTTGAGAAGGAGGGTTACACAGAATGAAAGAAATAAATATTTCCCGACTTATGGACAACTACACGGACAACGAGTTCAACCTTGAGGGCGAAGCGGGAGCGGATACCGAAAAAGTCCTGAAAACCGTTATGGAGCAGGTAAAGCCTGCGAAAAAGACCAAGGTAAAGCCGCTGTCCAAGGTGATGATAGCGGCAGCGGCAGCGGCGGCGCTCGCCATGACGGGAACGGTCGTGGCGAAAGCTCAGTTTCCGAAGCATACGATCACCTCCGCCACAGGCACTGTTTTTGAATACGAACAGCACGGCGGAGCTTACGGCTATGAACTGAACGTAAAAAATGAAGATTATTCCGACCTGCTCACCCTTGAGGACGGCAGACTGTACTTCAGCATCGAAAACACAAGGATCGACATCACCGACCTTATAGACAGGCAGACGCCTTATATCTACTCTTACGTCAACGAGGACACGGGGTACGAAAATTATGTCATAGCAGGCGGCACCGCAGACCAATACGCAGTGGTAGACATGGTTTATCTTGAAGGAGCAGGCTGGACAGGCGCAGGCGAAATGGGCGGCGAAAACGGCGCCTATAACGGGATAAACGGCAGGATAAACGTTACAGTTGAGGAACTGGAAAATAACGGCGGCAACCTGTCGATCGTGTTCACGAGAGACCCGGGAGCGCCTTATCACGAGCATCTCAACGCATGGCAGGAAGGCGCGCCTTGCCCCACGCTTCAGCCGTACAAGGAGATACCCGAACAGTGGCGGGACGAATGTGAGGACGCATGGCTGCTGGAAGCATTATTCCGACTTGATATCCTTGACCCTGAGCTGATCTTCTGAGCTGACTGAAATCATCGGACATAAAAAACACAGGTTTTCATGAAAAACCTGTGTTTTTTTAATTATGCATTAGGGGGAAAAATCAAAACTTTACTTCTGACAGCCTATCACGCGTCCATATAAACATCTTCAAAATTGGAAACGGTAACGCTGTGCTTTACTCTGTCGCCTACTTCAGCGCGCTTTGCGTCGTTAAAACGGTCAAGTGTACCTACAAGGTATCCCGTGATACGGCGGATACGCTGGAAGGGCGTTGTGTCGTAATGATACTCTATATCAACGTAATTATCGTCAACAACGGTGATATTCATTTCGCTGATGCGCTTTTCGGGATAAAGAGTTCTTGCTCTCTGTACATAAGCTTCTTTTTCTGCGTCGGTAAGAACGCCGCCGATAACATTTACTTTAACCATTTTGTTTTCCTTTCCGTATTTTGAATTTATAAAATTTTATTTGGTAACAAGCTTATTTTGTTGTCCGTTTTGTATTATACCACTATATGATGTATTTTGCAATATCATTTTTAGAAATTTTATAAGGAAAATTTTGTAGAATTTCACTATAATTTTTTCACTGTATTGCTGAAACTTTTTTGTTATAATCAAGGACAATGGTAAAATATTACAAATTTATTATACACGAAAAGCCGAGAAACGGCAAGAAAACTATTGCAAAAAAGGAAAAAATATGTAAAATAGTATAAAGACGATCGCAGACACAATATATTGAAAGGAGACGGCGCTATGGTAAAGGAAATGACCCACGGAAAACCCTTGTCCCTGATACTGGGCTTTTGCCTGCCTATGCTTTTGGGTAACCTGTTTCAGCAGCTTTACAGCATGGTTGATACCATAATCGTGGGCAAGTTCATAGACGTGGATTCCCTGGCGGCGGTGGGCTCGACAGGTTCGGTGAGCTTTCTCATCATCGGCTTCACAACAGGGATAACCAGCGGCTCCTGCATACTACCCGCCCAGCACTTCGGCGGCGGGAATTATTCCGAAATGAGAAAAATGATAGCAAATGCCATTTACCTTTGCGCCATAACTACCGTTATCGTGACGGCGCTGGCGGTATCGCTGTGCTATCCCCTTTTGCAGATAATGCAGACGCCCGCCGACATAATCGACCTTGCTTACGATTACATAGTTGTCATCTTCGGCGGGATATGCGTCACAATGATGTACAATCTTATGGCGGGGATACTCCGCGCTATGGGGGACAGCAGAACGCCGCTGTACTTTCTCATACTTTCCTCAATAATCAATATAGGGCTTGACCTTTTATTTATAATAGTATTTAATATGGGCGTGGCGGGAGCAGGCTGGGCAACGGTCATTTCTCAAGGCATCTCGGGCGTTCTCTGCCTTATTTATATGAGAAGGAGCTACCCTATACTCCGCTTTGAAAAGGGGGAGCTTGCCTTTTCGGGAAATCGGATATTGGCGCTGACAAGGATAAGCGTCCCTATGGGACTTCAGTTTTCCATAACCGCTATCGGCTCTATCCTGCTGCAAAGCGCAGTTAACAGTCTGGGCAAGGTGTACGTTGCCGCCGTAACTGCCGCCAGCAAAATGCAGAATATGATGGTGGCGCCTATGGAAACGCTGGGTATCACTATGGCGACCTACGGCGGGCAGAATTTAGGCGCAGGAAAGATACCCCGCATAACTCAGGGAATGCACCGTGCATTTGCCTGCGGGCTTATCTACTCTCTTGCGGCGGCGACGGTGGTGTGGATATTCAGCGGTCCGCTGTGTCTGCTGTTCGTTGACGCCGAGGAAACGGAGGTCATCAGCCAGGCGGTGTACTTTATCGGGATAAACGCCATATTCTATCCTGTGCTTTCCATACTGTTCATCACCCGCAACGGCTTGCAGGGGCTGGGATTTTCACTGCTCCCTATGATGGCGGGAGCAAGCGAGCTTATCGCAAGAGCGGTGGTATCGCTGGGGTTCGTGCCCGTGTTCGGATTTGACGCGGCGTGCTTTGCGTCGCCTGTGGCGTGGTCGGCGGCGACGGTGTTCTTGGTTATCATCTATAATATAAAAATGCATGGAATGAAGAAGAAGTATAATGAGGTGGTTGACAGCGGGAAATTGGCAGCTGATAGTTGACGGTTGTGTTAATATGAAAAAAGCGTTTTGCTTGGAGCAGAACGCTTTTTTGTTTTTTCTTTTTGTGGTGGGGATTTGGCAAATTGCAGTGCAGTGCGCAGGAGGGAAGATGTGCGGGCGGAGGGGCGGCGAAGCCGCGTTTGGAGCGCGGAGCGCTCCAAACGGCAGGACTTGCTCCGCAAGTCCTGCCCGACGCCTTCGGCGTCGGCGGCTTCGCCGCGCACAACACTTTAAACAGCGCACTTCTTCCCTTCCGCACCGTGTGAGCAGGCGCTTGCCTAAGTTATCGCCCCGCCCGCAAACAGCGCAGACGTAAAAATTTAAATTTCTCATATCACACTTGCAAGTTAGCCCCACCTATCCTGCAAAATTTTCCTTTTTAAAAATATTTCTGCAAATACTTCTCCCACAAATCCCGCAAATTTCTCCCGACCATTGTCCCAAAAAGTTCTGTCTGCCGTGCCTTTTGTAAAAAATCTACAAATGAAACACCGATTTTCTCCAAAATATCTACACCAAAAAACGGACAAATTTTGCAAGATTTGAAAATAAATCTTGCTTTTTTCTTTATACAGTGTTATAATTATAGCATATCGACACAATAAGGAAAGGGGCGGCTTATGGAAACGCAAAAAAATACCCTGTATTCACCCGAATTTGAACACGACAACTGCGGTATCGGCGCAGTGGTGAACATCAAGGGCAAAAAATCCCACAAGGCGGTGGAAAACGCCTTGACCATAGTTGAAACGCTGGAACACAGAGCAGGAAAGGACGCCGAGGGCAAAACAGGCGACGGCGTGGGAATACTGCTGCAAATTTCCCACAAATTCTTTAAGAAAACAGCGGCAAAGATAGGCATAGAGCTTGGCGGCGAACGGGATTACGGCGTGGGAATGTTCTTCTTCCCGCAGAACGAGCTGGCCCGCAATCAGGCGAAGAAGATGTTTGAGATAATCGCCGACAAGGAAGGGCTTGAAGTGCTGGGCTGGCGGCAGGTGCCGTCTGTTCCCGAGGTGCTGGGTCAGCGGGCGGTGGAATGTATGCCCTGCATTATGCAGTGCTTTATCAAGCGTCCCGCCGACGTGCGCAGGGGCCTTGACTTCGACCGCAAGCTGTACGTTGCAAGGCGCGTTTTCGAGCAGAGCAACGAGGACACTTACGTCGTTTCCCTGTCAAGCCGCACTATCGTATATAAGGGAATGTTCCTTGTGCAGGATCTGAGAAGGTTTTTCCCCGATCTTCAGGACAAGGACTACGAGACCGCTATCGCTATGGTACATTCCCGTTTCTCCACCAACACAAATCCCAGCTGGCAGAGAGCCCATCCGTACAGAATGATAGTACATAACGGCGAGATAAACACCATAAAGGGCAACGCCGACAAAATGCTCGCCCGTGAGGAAACTATGAAGTCCGAGCATTTAAAGGGCGACCTTGACAAGGTTCTCCCCGTTGTGAACACCGAGGGCAGTGACTCCGCCATGCTGGACAACACCCTTGAATTTCTGGTAATGAGCGGTATGGACCTTCCCCTTGCCGTTATGATAACCATACCCGAGCCTTGGGACAACAACGAGACTATCAGCAAGACAAAGCGTGATTTCTATCAGTATTACGCCACGATGATGGAGCCGTGGGACGGTCCCGCATCAATACTGTTCTGCGACGGCGACATTATGGGCGCTGTTCTGGACAGAAACGGTCTGCGCCCCTCCCGCTACTACATCACAAAGGACGGTTTTCTCATTCTCTCCTCCGAGGTGGGAGCTTTGGAGATAGACCCGCAGTCCATTGTTGAAAAGGAAAGGCTCCGCCCCGGCAAAATGCTCCTTGTTGATACCGTTCAGGGAAGGGTTATCGACGACAACGAGCTGAAAGAGAGCTACGCCTCAAGACAGCCCTACGGCGAGTGGCTGGACAGCAATCTGGTGCAGCTTTCCGACCTTAAAATACCCAACATCAAGGTGGACGACCACGAGTACGCCGAGCGCAAGCGTCTGATGAAAGCCTTCGGCTATACATACGAGGACGTTATGACAAGTATCCTGCCTATGGCAAAGACAGGCTCTGAGAGCATTGCCGCTATGGGTACGGACAGTCCTCTTGCCGCTCTTTCCGACCAGCCTCAGCCGCTGTTCAACTACTTCAAACAGCTTTTCGCTCAGGTGACCAACCCGCCTATCGACGCTATAAGAGAGGAGATAGTTACCTCCACCACCGTATACATCGGCGAGGACGGTAACATTCTTGAGGAGCGCCCCGAGAATTGTCAGGTAATCAAGATAAAGAACCCCATTCTCACCAACACCGATATGCTGAAGATAAAGAATATGCATATCCCCGGCTTTAAGGTGGCAGTCATTCCCATACTTTATTATAAAAACACTTCGCTGAAAAAGGCGCTGAACAGGCTGAACCTTGAGGCGGACAAAGCCCACAGCGAGGGGGCAAGCATACTTATCCTGTCCGACAGAGGCGTTGATGAGAACCACGTTGCCATACCCTCACTGCTTGCAGTTTCCGCTTTGCATCAGCACCTTGTCGTTACCAAAAAGAGGACTTCCCTTGCGGTGATTCTGGAAAGCGGTGAACCCAGAGAAGTACACCACTTTGCAACGCTTTTAGGCTACGGTGCAAGCGCAGTAAACCCCTATCTTGCACAGGAAGCGATACAAAGCCTTATTTCAAGAGACCTGCTTGACAAGGACTATTACGCCGCAGTAAATGACTACGACAGCGCCGTTCTCCATGGGATCGTCAAGATAGCGTCAAAAATGGGTATCAGCACCATACAGTCCTATCAGGGCTCACAGATATTTGAGGCTATCGGTATCAGCAAGGAAGTCATAGACACCTACTTCACAGGCACAGTCAGCCGTGTTCAGGGCGTTACGTTGAAAGATATTGAGCGCAACGTAGACAGACTTCACACAATGGCGTTCGACCCGCTGGGGCTGGGCGTTGACGAGGCGCTGGACAGCAGGGGCAGTCACAAGTTCAGAAGCTGTAAGGAGGAACACCTGTACAATCCTCAGACCATATACCTGCTCCAGCAGGCGGTGAGAACGGGCGATTATCAGCTTTACAAGCAATATTCAAAGCTGATAAACGAGGAGATGGCGCCTGTAAATCTCCGCGGGCTGATGGACTTTAACTTCCCCGAAAAGGGCATAGATATAAACGAAGTGGAAAGTGTTGACAGCATTGTCCGCCGTTTCAAGACGGGAGCGATGAGCTACGGCTCTATTTCTCAGGAGGCGCACGAGACCCTTGCGATAGCCATGAACACCCTCCACGGGCGTTCCAATTCGGGCGAGGGCGGCGAAAGTCTTGACCGCCTTGAAAGCAGAGGGACAAAGGACGACCGCTGTTCCGCAATAAAGCAGGTGGCGTCGGGACGTTTCGGCGTTACCTCAAAATATCTCACCTGCGCTGAGGAGATACAGATAAAAATGGCGCAGGGGGCAAAGCCCGGTGAGGGCGGACATCTCCCGGGCAAAAAGGTCTACCCATGGATAGCTAAGACAAGACATTCCACTCCCGGCGTGGGACTTATCTCCCCGCCTCCTCATCACGACATTTACTCAATAGAGGACTTGGCTCAGCTTATTTACGACCTGAAAAATGCCAACAAGGACGCAAGGATAAGCGTTAAGCTTGTATCTGAGTGCGGCGTCGGAACAGTCGCCGCAGGCGTTGCCAAAGCGGGCGCGGCGGTAATTCTCATAAGCGGCTTTGACGGCGGCACAGGCGCCGCTCCCAGAAACTCCATTTACAATGCGGGACTGCCTTGGGAGCTTGGTCTTGCGGAGGCGCACCAGACCCTGATTATGAACGGGCTGAGAAATAAGGTAGTCATCGAAACGGACGGCAAGCTGATGACAGGGCGTGACGTGCTTGTGGCGGCTCTGCTTGGCGCGGAGGAATACGGCTTTGCTACTGCTCCGCTAGTAACCTTGGGCTGCGTTATGATGAGAGTGTGCAACCTTGATACCTGTCCTTTCGGCGTGGCTACGCAAAATCCCGAGCTGAGAAAGCGCTTTGCGGGCAAGCCCGAATACGTCATAAACTTTATGAAATTCGTGGCGCAGGAGCTGCGTGAATATATGGCAAGGCTTGGTATCCGCACCGTTGACGAGCTTGTGGGAAGAAACGACCTGTTAAAGAGAAAAAGCGGGCTTGACAGCCACGGCTCAGAGCTTGATTTGTCAAAGATAATCAGCCCCGACGAGGAATTTACCTCCGAGGAAGTAAAATATCACGAAAAACAGCTTTTCGATTTCAACCTTGAAAACACGGTGGACGAAAAGGTACTGCTTAAGGAATTTTCCTCTTCCCTGAAAAGCGGAAAGCCTAAGACCGTGAATATAAAGATAAAGAACACCGACCGCACTCTGGGCACTATCCTCGGCAGTGAGATAACGAGAAAATTCGGCGATTCCCTGCCTGACGATACCTTTAAAGTTATCTGTCACGGCGCAGGCGGTCAGAGCTTCGGCGCATTCATTCCAAACGGTCTGACGCTTGAGCTTGTGGGGGACAGCAACGACTATTTCGGAAAGGGTCTTTCAGGCGGAAAGTTAGTGGTTTATCCTCCCGCTGAATGTACCTTCAAGGCGGAGGACAACATCATAATCGGCAACGTTGCCCTTTACGGCGCTACCAGCGGAAAGGCGTTCATCAACGGCGTTGCGGGCGAGCGTTTCTGCGTAAGGAACAGCGGCGCCGTGGCGGTAGTTGAGGGCGTGGGCGACCACGGCTGCGAATATATGACAGGCGGACGGGTAGTTGTTCTGGGAAAGACGGGCAAAAACTTTGCCGCAGGTATGAGCGGCGGTATCGCTTACGTTCTTGACGAGGACAGAGATCTGTATATGAAATTGAACAAGGAAATGGTAAGCAGCGGCGAGGTAAAGGAAAAGTACGACATAATCGAGCTGAAGGAGCTTATCGAACAGCACGTTGCCGCTACAAATTCCCAAAAGGGAAAAATGATACTTGACAATTTTGAGGAATATCTGCCGAAATTCAAGCGCATTATCCCTCACGACTACAAAAAGATGACCACCGCCATACTCAGCTTTGAGGAAAAGGGCATGACGGAGGAGCAGGCGCAGATAGAAGCGTTTTACAGCATTGTAAACGGAAAGGGGGCAAACTGATATGGGAAAGCCTACGGGATTTCTTGAATTTCAGCGTGAGAACGCGGAGGCTGTCGCTCCAGAGGAGCGAATAGAAAATTTTGACGAGTTCCATATCCCCCTGTCCCGTGAAAAACAGCAGGAGCAGGGCGCAAGATGTATGGCGTGCGGCGTTCCTTTCTGCCAGTCGGGAATGGTGATAGGCGGAATGGTAAGCGGCTGCCCGCTGAACAACCTTATCCCCGAATGGAACGACCTTATTTACACAGGAAACTGGGAGCAGGCGTACAACCGTCTGAGAAAGACCAACAATTTCCCCGAATTTACAGGTAGAGTATGCCCTGCGCTTTGCGAGGCTGCCTGCACCTGCGGCGTTCACGATGACCCCGTAACGGTAAAGCAGAACGAATACGGCATCGTTGAATACGCCTACGAGCAGGGTATAGCAAAGGCTCATATCCCCGCTGTCAGAACGGGCAAGAAGATAGCCGTCATAGGCTCAGGCCCGTCGGGGCTTGCGGCGGCGGACCAGCTCAATCAGCGGGGACATTCTGTCACTGTCTTTGAGAGGAGCGACAGGGTGGGAGGTCTGCTGATGTACGGTATACCCAATATGAAGCTTGAAAAGCACATCATAGAACGGCGCATAGAGATAATGAAAGAAGAGGGCGTCCTCTTTGAAACGGGGAAAAACGTGGGTGAAAACGTTGAGGCGGAAAAGCTGCTGAAGGATTTCGACATAGTTATCCTCGCCTGCGGAGCGTCACAGCCCCGTGATATTTCAGCAGAGGGACGCGACGCAAAGGGAATTTACTTTGCGGTGGATTTTCTCACCTCCACCACAAAGAGCCTGTTGGACAAGGACCTTGCGGAGGGGACATTCATCAGCGCAAAAAATAAGCACGTGGTTATAATCGGCGGCGGCGACACGGGCAACGACTGCGTTGGGACTTCCGTACGCCACGGTGCAAAAAGCGTTTTGCAGCTTGAGATGATGCCGAAGCTCCCCGATGAAAGGGCGGAAAACAATCCTTGGCCTCAGTGGGCGAGGGTGTGCAAGACCGACTACGGTCAGGAAGAGGCGGCGGCCGTTTTCGGCGCAGACCCGAGAGTTTATCAGACCACGGTGAAGGAATTTGTGAAAGACAAGCGGGGCAATCTGAAACAGCTTGTGCTTGTGAAGCTGGAGCCCTCCGTTGATAAAAAGACGGGCAGAACGGTAATGAAAGAGATAAAGGACAGCGAATACACCGTTCCTGCTAATCTGGTGCTTATAGCGGCGGGATTTCTTGGCAGCGAGAGCTATGTCACAAAGGCTTTCGGCGTTGAAACTGACGGCAGGAGCAACGTCAAGACAGAAGCGGGAAAATATTCCACAAACGTTCCAAAAGTCTTTACCTGCGGCGATATGCACAGAGGGCAGTCACTGGTGGTATGGGCGATAAAAGAGGGGCGCGAGTGCGCAAAGGAAGTAGACAAGGCACTGCTGGGCTACACTAATCTTTGATCTATAATCGGCAATTTGCTCAATTTTTTCGGGTAAATCGCCGATTTTTTGCTTTTTCCAATATTTTACTTGAAGTTACCGCGATAAATGTGTTATAATAACCTCAAACAGCTTAAAGAGGAATATATTATTTTAACGTTTGAGGTCATTTTAACGATCCAGAGGAATCGCATTTTGCTTCGCAAAAAGCTCTTCTTATGTTATAATAACCTCAAACGGATTAAATAGGAATATATTATTTTAACGTTTGAGGTCATTTTAACGATCCAGAGGAATCGCATTTTGCGAGGCAAAATGCTCTCCTTATGTTATAATAACCTCAAACAGCGGAAAGAGGAATAATTTTATTTTAATGTTTGAGAACATTGTAACGGTTCAGAGGAATCGCATTTTGCTTCGCAAAAAGCTCTTTTTATGTTATAATAACCTCAAACGGATTAAATAGGAATATATTATCCTGATGTTTGAGAACATTTTAACATTTAAGAGGAATCGCATTTGCTTCGCAAAAGCTCTTCTTATGTTATAATAACCTCAAACGGATTAAATAGGAATATATTATCCTGATGTTTGAGAACATTTTAACATTTAAGAGGAATCGCATTTTGCGAGGCAAAATGCTCTTCTTATGTTATAATAATATATACCCGTATAACAATGAATTTATTTACCGCATCGATGAATATATACGTTCATACCTTTTATCAAGGAGATATGTTATGACACGAAAAGCAAAAGCCTTTCTTTCTTTTTTCACCGCAGCGGCTTTATTTTTGTCAGGCTGTTCAAACAGCGGGCGCGATCCTGAAGACGCTTCGCGGCTCAGCGCCGCAGGCACGGTAACGGTCGCGGCGGAAACCGAGGATGCGCAAGAAGCTCCCGCTGCCGAAGTCTCCGCCGAGGAGGAAACTGAAGCCGCGGAGCTTGAAAGCACAGATAAAACTACGTCCGAAACCACTCCGAAAGTATATGCCAATATAATGACAACGGTGCCTAAATCTATAACCACCGTTCCGTCTGAGGATACAACGACTTCATCTGTTACCACCACTACCACAACAGCGCCGCCTGTTACCACTACGACTACAACGGCTCCGCCGATAACTACCACAACAACTGCTCCGCCTGTTACTACCACTACAACAGCTCCGCCAGTTACTACCACCACAACTGCGGCGCCGCCTGTTACGACTACCACCACCACAAAGGCTCCCGAAACTCAGCCTCCTGCTCAGAGCGGAGATTTTGCCGAGCAGGTATTTGTCCTTGTAAATCAGATAAGAGCGGAATATGGGCTTCCCGCTTATGAGAAGCTTGACGCGCTCACCAATGCCGCCGTTATACGCGCAAAGGAAATATCGGGGCATTACGGTCATACCCGCCCCGACGGACGGAACAGTTACAGCGTTATCTATGACGTGGGTCTGGATTACAGCGCAACAGGCGAAAATATCGCCGCAGGTCAGAGAACGCCGCAGGAAGTGGTAAACGCGTGGATGGGAAGTACCATGGGACACCGTGAAGCCATTCTCAGCAGCGAGTACCGCTATCTTGGAGTAGGCTGTATTTACCTGCCCAACGACACGAATCAGGGCTTCGGCTATTACTGGGCGCAGGAATTTTACACTCCGCTTTATTGAGAAAAAAGCAGACCCCGCAGTTTTCAGGACTGCGGGGTCATTTTTGCGTTCATTTTTCATCGTCCTCAAAGTTGGGAACATCTTCGTCATATTTTTCAAGGAAAGAATGCAGAACGCCGTTTTCCTTGTAGCCGGGGAAGGTGTTCAGGTTAAGGGTGTGCAGACTGTTGAAAATGCTTTTTTCTATATAGGAATTATTTTTGCGAAGCTCTTTTATCAGCATTTTTATCTCCTGCCGCTTTGAGTCGCCTATGCCGTCGTGACTGTTGGCGCTGTTTTCGGTGAAGCGGCAGGCGCAGCGGATAAACTGAAGCCCGTTGTATTCCGCCCACGCCAGAATGTCCTCCTCGCGGACGCAGTAAAGCGGGCGGATAAGCTCCATGCCTTCAAAATGCCTGCTGTGAAGCTTGGGTATCATCGCCTGGAGCTGTGAGCTGTAAAACATTCCCATTACCGTTGTTTCAATGACGTCGTTGAAATGATGTCCCAAGGCTATTTTGTTGCAGCCCAACTCCTTAGCCTTATTGTACAGATGTCCCCTTCTCATCTTCGCGCAGAGAAAACAGGGGGATTTTTTTGTGTTGTAGGCTACGTTAAAAATATTGGTCTCAAAGACAGTTATGGGTATCTCAAGAAGCTTCGCGTTGTCCTCGGCCTTTTTGCGGTTTTCCTCGTTATAGCCCGGGTCCATTACAAGAAAAGTAAGTTCGAAAGGCACTTCGGTTATCCTTTTCAGCATTTGCATCAGCTTCGCCATCAGCATGGAGTCTTTTCCTCCCGAAATGCAGACGGCTATCCTGTCGCCCTCCTGTATAAGTCCATACCGCTTTACAGCTTCCACGAACGGGTTCCAAAGCTCCTTGCGGTATTTTTTTGTTATGCTTCTTTCTATCATCTGACATGGGGAAAGCTCCGTGCGCATATCATTCCCTCGCTTTTGCGGCAAAATCTTTTACACTGTTTATTATACAGATACATCTCCGTTACGTCAATCTCAAAAGTGATAAAAAACGGAAAAATTTGCAACCCGCTTTTAAACGATTGATTTTTTATTTTAAATAGTGTATAATACAATAGACGAATTATGAGATTTCATAAATATTCTCCGTTTTACAAAGGAAAGGATATGAGGGTATGTTCCATATCGGGCTTGACGTTGGCTCTACAACGGTAAAAATCGTCATTCTCGACGATAACGGAAAGACAGTACATAAAAAATATCAGCGGCACTATTCCGACATAAAGAAAACTTTGGCGGAGGTGCTGCTGGAGGGCATAGAAAAAATAAAGGGCGAAAACGCCACCGCCGCAGTTACGGGAAGCGGCGGCATAAACGCCGCAAAATGGCTGGGTATTCCTTTTGTTCAGGAAGTTACCGCAGGAGCGGTAGCCATTGAAAAGCTGATACCCGAAACTGACGTTGCTATCGAGCTTGGCGGCGAGGACGCAAAGATAACCTATTTAAGAGGCGGCATAGAACAGCGTATGAACGGCACCTGCGCAGGCGGCACGGGAGCGTTCATCGACCAGATGGCGGCGCTGCTGAACACAGATATAACAGGGCTGAACGAGCTTGCAAAGGACGCGGAGACTATCTATCCCATAGCGTCACGCTGCGGTGTGTTTGCAAAGTCTGACATACAGCCGCTGTTAAACGACGGCGCAAAGCGCAGCGACGTTGCGGCTTCGGTCTTTCAGTCGGTAGTCAATCAGACTATCAGCGGGCTTGCCTGCGGAAAGCCTATAAGGGGCAAGGTGGCGTTTTTAGGCGGACCGCTCCACTATCTTTCCGAGCTGAGAAAAAGATTTATCGTCACCTTGAATTTACAGCCTGAGGACATTATTTTCCCTGAGGACGCAAACCTGTTCGTTGCTATGGGCGCGGCGCTGTCCGACAGCAGAGGGGAAATTTCCCTTGAAGAGCTGAAAAGCAGGATAGACAACCTTTCAAGCGTTGAAACTCACGAGGTGGAAAGACTTGCTCCCCTGTTCAAGGACGAGGCGGACAAAGCGGAGTTTATGGAAAGACACGCAAAAGCCGTTATCCCCACCGCTGACCTTTCTTCCCACAAGGGAAAATGCTATCTCGGCATAGACGCAGGCTCCACCACCACAAAGGCTGCGCTGATAAACGAAAAGGGAGAGATACTCTACTCCCACTACAACAACAATATGGGCGACCCGCTGAAGTCCGTCATCGGGATATTGCAGGAGATTTACAGCCTTATGCCTGAGGGCGCATACATAGCGAAAGCCACCGCCACAGGCTATGGCGAGCATTTGATAAAGGCGGCGCTGAAAACCGACTTTGGCGAAATTGAAACTATGGCGCACTATAAGGCGGCGGAGAGAATGTTACCCGGTGTCGAGTTTATCCTTGACATCGGCGGGCAGGATATGAAGTGTATCCGCGTAAAGAACGGGGAGATACAGAGCATTCTGCTGAACGAGGCTTGCTCCAGCGGCTGCGGCAGCTTTATTGAGAATTTTGCCTCCGCTCTGGGAATGACCAGCGCTGAATTTGCGCAGCTGGGACTTACCGCCGAGCACCCCGTTGATCTCGGCTCCCGCTGTACGGTGTTTATGAACAGCCGTGTAAAGCAGGCGCAGAAAGAGGGCGCAAGCGTTGCGGACATTTCGGCGGGGTTAAGCTATTCAGTTGTTAAAAATGCGCTGTTCAAGGTAATAAAAATTCGTGACCCCAAGGATATGGGGGAGAAGATAATTGTTCAGGGCGGAACGTTTATGAACAACTCCGTGCTGAGAGCGTTCGAGCTTACCTGCGGGCGTGAGGCGGTGCGCCCCGACAAGGCGGGACTTATGGGAGCTTACGGCAGCGCCCTTATCGCCATGAACAGGGACGACGGCGAGGGCTCGACGATAGCCACCGCCGACAAGCTGGAGAATTTCTCTATCACAAAATCCACCGCAAGGTGCGGGCGGTGCAGCAACAACTGCCTGCTCACCATCAGCAAATTCGGCGACGGCACAAGATTCATCACCAACAACCGCTGTGAGCGAGGCGCAGGGCTTGGCACGAAAAAATCTGACCTGCCCAACCTGTTTGATTATAAGTACAAGAGATTGTTTGAATATACCCCCACTCCCAAGGAGGAGGCAAAGCGGGGCGTTGTGGGACTGCCGAGAGTTCTGGGTATGTATGAGAATTACCCGTTCTGGTTCACGCTGTTCACAAAGCTGGGTTACAGCGTTCTGCTGTCACCTGATTCCTCCCGTGAAATTTACGAGCTGGGAATTGAAACTATGCCCAGCGAATCAGTGTGCTATCCCGCAAAGCTGTCCCACGGACACGTGGTATGGCTCATCGAAAACGGAGCGGATATGATATTCTTCCCCGCCCTGCCCTATGAAATGGACTGCGGCGGCAAGGGGGACAATCACTACAACTGCCCTGTCGTTGCGACTTACAGCGAGGTCATCAAAAATTCTATCCCTCAGCTTAGAGATAAAGAGATAAGCTTTATGAACCCGTTCCTCCCCATTTACGACAAGGAGAGAATGGCGGAAAGGCTGACGGAGGAATTTCTGCCCCTTGGCATACACGGCGAGGAGATAGGACTTGCCCTTGCCGCCGCCTATGAGGAGGACGCAAGGTTCAAGGCGGACATTCGTGCAAAGGGCGAGGAAGTTCTGAAAATGCTGGAGGAAACGGGACAAAAAGGTATCGTTCTGGCAGGCAGACCCTATCACCTTGACCCTGAGATAAATCACGGCATTCCCGAAATGATAAACGGATACGGCTTTGCGGTGCTGACTGAGGACAGCGTGGCACATCTAGGCGTTGACAAGCTGGCAAGACCTATCCGTGTGGTCGACCAGTGGATGTATCACAACAGGCTGTACAACTCCGCCGCCGTCGTGGGCGAGCGTGAATATCTTGAGCTTGTGCAGCTGAACAGTTTCGGCTGCGGTCTTGACGCCATCACCACCGACCAGGTTCAGGAGATAATGCAGGGCTACGGACGGCTTTACACCGTTCTGAAGATAGACGAGGTGAACAACCTTGGAGCGGCGAGGATACGCCTGCGTTCCCTTATCTCAGTTTCCGAGGAGCGCCGCCGCGACGGCTATCACAGCGAGGAAAAATATGACGGCTATCACCGTCAGCCTTATTTCACAAAGGAAAGCAAAAAGACCCATACTATACTTGCTCCCCAGATGTCGCCGATACATTTTGAGCTTTTGGAGCAGGCGTTCAGATATTCGGGATATAATGTCGTTATTCTGAAAGACTATACTAAGGAGATAGTGGACGAGGGACTGAAATACGTCAACAACGACGCCTGCTATCCCACGATACTCACAGTCGGCTCTCTTATGGCGGCGCTGAACAGCGGAAAATACGACGTGAACAACACTTCCGTTATGATAACCCAGACAGGCGGCGCCTGCCGTGCCACAAACTATGTGGGAATGATAAAGAAAGCGCTTAAAGAGGGTGGCTATCCCCAAGTCCCCATTATTTCAATAAATCTGGTGGGAATGGAGAAAAACCCCGGCTTCAAGTACACCCCTGCGCTGGTAGTGAGAGCGCTTATGGCGGTGGTTTACGGCGATGTACTAAGCCGCTGTCTGTACAGGGTAAGACCGTACGAGGTGGAAAAGGGCAGCGCCGACAGACTGTATAAGGAATGGAACGAAAAGCTGAAAACGTCCCTTAAAAAGCTGAGCTTCAAGGAATACGGCAGGAACATCGCCGCTATCGTAAAGGACTTTGACGCTCTGCCCGTATTCGACCTGCAAAAGCCCAGAGTCGGTATCGTAGGGGAAATTCTGGTAAAATACCACCCCGTTGCGAACAATTTTGTCGTTGACCTTGTGGAGTCTGAGGGAGCGGAAGCGGTAGTCCCAGACCTTATGGGATTTATCTACTTCATACTCGACCACGCCAACACAAGGCGTGAGCTTCTCACCGTTTCGGGGACGAGATATTTCCTGCAAAACAAGCTGATATCAATGCTTGAATGGCTTGAAAAGCCGTATCTTGAGGCGGTAAAGGGAACGAAATTCGGCAGCTTTATGAAGGTTTCCGAAATGAGGAAGCTGGTTGACGGCATAGTTTCCACAGGCAATATCGCGGGAGAGGGCTGGTTCCTTACCGCCGAGATGGTTGAGCTTATGCACAGCGGAGTAAACAACATCATTTGTATGCAGCCTTTCGCCTGCCTGCCGAATCACGTTACGGGCAAGGGTGTTATAGGCGAGCTTCGCCGCAGAAATCCCCTGTCTAACATAATCGCAGTGGACTACGACCCCGGCGCGTCGGAGGTAAATCAGATAAACCGTATCAAGCTCATGCTGTCCCACGCGGTGAAGAACGCCGCACAAGCGAGCGAGCCTGTTTCCGTAGAGATAAAAGACGAGTATTCGGAGCTTCTTAATGTAAAATAAATGCTGTAAAACGAAAGGAGAAAACAAAATGGCGGAAGTAAAATTCAGCACAGGCGACGTAAAGCCCGTAAACGGCAAACATGTGGGAAAATGGGTGCTTGTGATAATCATTCTGGTATTTGTGGCAATACTGCTGGGCAGCTCGTTCACCATAGTGAACGAGGGCTATGTAGGGGTAAAGTACCGTTTCGGAAAGATAGAGCGGGACAACCTGACTGCGGGACTTAATTTTCACATTCCCTTTATCGAGGATATAGTGCAGGTAGATATAAGGGAACAGGTATACGCTGTCACCACTGACGCTTACACCAGCGACACACAATCGGTGAACGAATTGCAGCTTAAAGTGAACTACTGCTACGACAGCTCAATGCTCAGCAATATAATCAGGAATATCGGCGTTTCCAACGTGGAAACAAAGCTGCTGGTGCCCAACGTGCAGAAGATAGCAAAGGACGCGATCGGCAAGGTAAAGGCTGAACAGCTTGTACAGTCGAGGGCGGACGTTACCACGGAGATACAGAATTCCCTCACCGAGATCCTGGACGATTACGGCATTGTGGTAACTGCGTTTGCGATAGAGAACCTGAGCTTTGACTCCGCATTTGAGGAATCCATTCAGGCAAAGGTCATCGCCGAGCAGGACGCTCTGAAAATGGAAAACAAGACCAAGGAAAAGCAGGAGGAGGCAAAGCAGGTAGTCATCGCCGCACAGGCGGACGCCGACTCAAAGCGCATAGCCGCCGAAGCGGAGGCTGACGCTATCAAGGTGATACAGGAGCAGTTGCAAAGCTCCCCCAACTATATAGAATATCTCAAGGTAGACAGGTGGAACGGACAGCTGCCGCAGGTGGTGTCCGACGGCGTAAATCCTTTCGTGGCGCTTGATTCGGATACAGTGAGCGCAGCGAGAAATACGGCGGCGGGGACTAACGGGAACTGAAGAACCTGAGGGGCGGTGTACCGCCCCTTTTGAGTGAAAGATAAGGAAAAGGACAACATGAAGGATTTTAACAAGATAAAAAGAAAGTGCATAGACAGATTTTTCATCAGGACGAACGAAAAACAGCGCGAGGCGATATATCAGACCGAAGGAGCGGTGCTGATAATTGCGGGAGCGGGCAGCGGAAAGACCACCGTTCTCTGCAACAGGATAGCAAATCTGCTGCTGTTCGGGAAAAGCTACAATACGGATTTTGAGCGGCAGATATCAGACGACGATGAAAAATTCCTCAGGGAATTTGCCGACGGCAGCGCAGAAATAAATATAAGCAGCACAGGACGGCTGTCCGCACTGCTGGGATATGAAAAAGCCGCGCCTTGGCGGGTCATGGCGGTGACTTTTACCAACAAGGCGGCGGCGGAGCTGAAAGAGCGTCTGCAAAACATGAACGCTCCCGGCGGAGGCGATGTTTTCGCGGGAACGTTCCACTCCGCCTGCGTCAGGATACTGCGGCGCGGGATAGAAGCGCTGGGATATAAAAGCTCATTTACAATATACGACACCGACGACAGCCTGCGAGTGATAAAGGACGTTATGAAAGACCTTAACATCTCCGACAAGGCTTTCAGCCCCAAAGAATTTCAGAGCAGGATAAGCCGCGCCAAGGATCAGCTGATAACTCCGCAGGATTTTTCCGTAATGGCGGATAACGGTCGTGCGGATTTCAGGCTTGAAAAGGTCAAAGACATATACATCGAGTATCAGCGCCGACTTAAAAACGCCAACGCTCTTGATTTCGATGACATAATCATGAAAACGGTGGAGCTTTTTGAAAGTGACGCCGCCGTGCTTGAAAGATGGCAGAAAAGCTTCGACTACATAATGGTGGACGAGTATCAGGATACCAATACGGCGCAGTACAGACTTATTTCCCTTTTGGCAAAGGGAAGCGGGAACCTTTGCGTGGTAGGGGACGAGGATCAGAGTATCTACCGTTTCAGAGGAGCAACGATAGAAAATATCCTCAGCTTTGAAAAGGAATTTGGCGCAAAGGTGGTAAAGCTGGAGCAGAATTACCGCTCCACCGAAACCATACTTGACGCTGCGAACGCCGTCATCAGCAACAACACCCAGCGCAAGGGAAAAGCTCTCTGGAGCGATCTTGGCGAGGGCGAAAAGATAAAGCTGGATCTGTTTCAGAACGAAACGGAAGAAGCGGATTTCGTATCAAAGACCATTCTTGATTTTAAGGAGCAGGGCGGTCAGTTCAGGGACTGCGCAGTGCTTTACCGCATAAACGCCATGTCCCGCAACCCTGAGCTTTCCATGGCAAAGTCGGGTATCCCTTATCGTATCGTGGGCGGGACCAAGTTCTACGATCGCAAGGAGATCAAGGATATGCTGGCGTATATGAGCGTTATAAACAACAACTCCGACACGGTGCGCCTGAGCCGCATTATAAACGAGCCTAAGAGAGGCATAGGCGACGCCACTCAGGCGGAGATCTTCCGTATAGCCGACGGACTGGGGATAACGCCTGTCGAGGTAATGGAGCGTTCCGACGAGTTTCAGGATCTTTCCAAGAAAACAAAGATACTTGAACCGCTGGGAAGAATGTTCAGGGAGCTGGGCGAGGACGACGAAAGACCTCTTGACTGCATGATAGACGATATCCTTGCCGCCACGGGATATGAGAATATGCTGAAAATGCAGGGGGACGAGGGAGCAGTCCGACTTGAGAACATACAGGAGCTGAAGTCGGGCATGATAACCTTTATGGAGGAAAACGAGGATCATACTCTTTCCGATTATCTGGAAAATATTGCCCTTATAACCGACCTTGACAGCTACGATACAGACGAGGACAAGGTCACCCTTATGACAATGCACGGGGCGAAAGGGCTTGAGTTTGAGAACGTGTTTATTATCGGAGCGGAGGAAAACATTTTTCCTTCTTACAGGGCGCAGGTCGATATGAACGAGACCGAGGAAGAGAGAAGACTTGCGTATGTCGCGGTGACAAGAGCAAAAAAACGCCTTTTCATAACTCACACAAGGCAAAGGCTGCTCTTCGGCAACACACAGAGGAACAGAGTTTCCCGCTTTGTGACCGAAATGCCCGAAAAGGACGTTCTGTTTACCGACCACACCATGCATACATATATACAAAAGCCGCAGCATCCTGTCAAAAGCGGCTACTTGCAGCAGGAAACGCGGCACGCCAAGGCGGAAAAGATGGCGGCGAGAATATCGGCGGCGCACGCTCAGGTCTTTGCGAGCGGCGACAGGATAAATCACCGTGTTTTCGGCGACGGCACGGTGCTGAACGTTACTCCCATGGGAAACGACAATCTGCTGGAGATCGCCTTTGACAAGGTGGGTACCAAAAAGATAATGGCGAATTTCGCCAAGGTGGAAAAGATAAGCTGAAAAAATACGGTGTCATTTTTATGACACCGTATCTTTTATTCATTCACGATCACGTCAACTCCGTCAGGGAAGATCTCACCTGTCACCTTAAAATCCGTTATCTTTGCGGAAATGCGGCTTTGCGGCAGGTCGAGCGCCGATGGGACGGAGCTTCCCTCGGAAAACGCCATGATACATTCGCCCGACTGCACTATCAAGCCGTCGTCGGAAAAGGATACCGAGGCGGTTTTGTCCTGAACAGCGTTTTCAACGGCGGAGATGACCTTCCCCGCAGGCGACGAGGCAAAGTCGGCAGTGAGCTGCTCCGCGGCGATCCCGTCAAATGAGGCGCTTGCCGTTCCGCCCGAATATGCGAAAGAAAGCCCCTGTACCTCATAGGGATCCGTCACGGTCACCTCCCAGCTTCCTACATTCAGGCGGGAAAAGTTTGCCGTAAACGAGCTGTTTCCGCAGGTCACCTCCGCCGTCATCTCAAATTTTTTGTTCAGCTCCGGAGCCTTCGGCGACAGAAGCCCGCCTGCGCTGCAAGCGGAAAAGGTCAGCGCGGCCGCCGCTGAAAATGCGGCAAGTATAAGCGCTTTGGAAAATTTCATAAGTCCTCCTGAGGGACTTTTATATTTGACCGTCAAACATGACCTTGCCCAGATTGTCCGCCACGTCGCTTGCAGTCACCGACGAGGGCGCCATGCGCGTCACAAGCTCGTCTGCGCTTTGCCCGTGAAGATACGCGCCGAGGACAGCGGCGGCGAACGGCTCAACGCCTTCGGCGCAAAGCGCGCCGATCATCCCCGTGAGAACATCGCCTGTCCCCGCCTTGGCAAGGGCGGGATTTCCCGTGGGATTTACCGCCGTTCTGCCGTCAGGCGAAGCAATCACGGTATTCACGCCTTTAAGCAGAATTACAGCTCCCGTTGCGGTGGAAAGCTCTTTGGCAAGCTTTATCCTGCCTGCTTGTACCTCCGCGGCGGAAATTTTCAGCAGCCGCGCAAATTCTCCCGGGTGAGGGGTAAGTATTATCGGACGGCCATAGTCCTTCAGTTCATATATATTATCCTTCAAGCAGTTTATTCCGTCTGCGTCGATAACTACGGGACATTTTCCCGTTTTCAGCACGGCCCTCACTATTTCGCGGGTATCCTCGGTGTCGCTCATTCCGCAGCCGATGGTCACTGCGGTGGCGGAGGCCGTCAGCTCCGCCGCTTTTGCGGCTTCGCTTTTGTCCATTCCGCCGTGGGCGGCGCATTTTAAAGGCACGAAAAGACATTCAGGCACCGCTGAGGCGATATAAGAGATGACTTTTTCTGCCGATGCGAGAGTCACATAGCCCGCTCCCGTTCTCAGGGCGGCTTTTGAGGAAAGCTGAGCGGCTCCGATATATTTTTCGCTTCCCGCTATGTTAAGGAGCTTCCCGAAGCTTCCCTTGTTGGAATTGCGAAGTCGGCGCGGGATAAATTTTTTTACGGCGGGCGGTGTCACTATCCCGTCGGCGCGGGTATAGCAGCGGTCGCTTATCCCTATGTCAAGGACCTTTATCTCGCCGCAGACGTCGTTTGCGGGGTGATTGAAAAGCCCCGTTTTCATCGCGCCGAGAACAAGTGTGATATTGGGTCTGAAGGCGTTTTTGCACACATATCCGCTGTCGCCGTTTATTCCGCTTGGAATATCGAGGGAAATCCTGCTCTGCTTACGGCGGCGATTTATCCGGGCGAAAAGCTCCGATATTTTTTCAGGCAGCTCGCCGTGAAAACCTGTTCCGAAAACACAGTCGATTATAAAGTGAGCGTTTTGGATGAGCTTTTTTGCCTTTTCCTCATTGCCGTCGTAAAACAAAAACGGAGCGTCCTCCACGCCCGCCTCGCGGCGCCTTTCCGCGCAGTCGGCAGCGACCTTTGTGTCAGGGGCTTTCCCTGTGAAAATAACTGTGGCGTTTCCGCCGTGACTTTTCAGTATCGCGGCAAGCTCCACGCCATCTCCGCCGTTGTTCCCGCTTCCGCAAAGCAGGGCAAAGCGTTTGCCCTTAACGCCGCCGAAACGCTCTTCGATAAAGCGGAAGCTGCACCGCGCGGCGTTCTGCATAAGGGCGGCAAGGCTCGTTCCCGCCTTTTCCGCCATATTCTCAGCGTTTTTCATCTGAGCAGTTGAAACCACATATGTCAAAACCGTCACCGTCCTAAATCAGTTTATAAAAGCAAGGCGGGAACATTGAAGGTTCCCGCCGAGAAGCTTTTTACTTATCCCGTTTACTCCTTGTTTTCGGTTTCGGGATCGCTCTTTGCCTTGTCGCTTGTGTTCTTGGTCTTATTTTTCTTTTTCTTTTTCTTTTTCTTGCTTTTGCTCTGAGAAGCTATGACCGCCACTATGATAAGGACCAGCAGGATCCCTCCCGCTATTGCGAAGGGGACTATGTTCAGGGTGGTACCTGTATTTACGTTTTCGATCATTTCTGCAAGCAGATCAAACATTTTATTTTACCTTCCTTTCAAAAAGCTGTTATGCTGAAAAAACGGCATAATTATCCATAAAAGCAGTCAATAAATTTTTTTGAAAAGTTTCATCGCCTGCTACTTTTCAATGGGCTTTCGCCCTGTTAAAAACTCTATCGCTCTTGTGACCGAGGTGCGCACATGTTCCATTTCGGCGTTGTGCAGTTTTCCCGCGTTGCGGTAGTCAAAGCTCTGACAAAATTCATCAACGTCTGTGTTAAGCGACTTCATATAGCTGTCAACAAGCGTTTCAAGGTCCTTTTTGAAAGACGCGAAATCTCCCTTTGACATCTGAGCGGCGCCTGACTGCATAAGCAGTTTATAGTGAGGGATACAGATATATTCCTGACGGTTGAACAGCTTTTTGAACTCAGGCTCGGTGGAGTACATTTTGAATACTGTTTCAAGAGTATGACCTATGCCCCAGTTCACCTTGCTGCAAACGAAGCAGGTACTTCCTGACTGCTCAAGCTTTTTGCCTTTTCCGAACGGAAGCTTGGAGCCGAAAAGCTCTTTTTCGGCTTCCGCCATATGGGTGCTGAGCATAAGGGCGAGGGAAAGACGGTTGTTCTGCTGTAAAAGCATATTGTAGTGAGTATGGCAAAAGCCCAGCTTATTTGTTTCTATGCGCACATCAGGCTCCATCATCGCCGCGCCCATTATGTATTCGCAGATATGCGCCTCTATCTCGTCCCTGAGGCGGCATATGGGACAGCCTTCTCTCGGTCCGAATACGTCGTTTACGGGAATGGTAAGTATGCTTTCTCGCATTTTTAGGTTCCTCCGCTGAAAATTTTGTGAATTTTCTTGCTTATTAACTATTATTGTATTATAATATTGTTAAAATATCAAGTGGAAGGCGAAAATTTTTATGGATTTTTTTATCGGGGCAGACTTCCTCGATTTGAAACAGACGCTTTTCTGCGGTCAGTGCTTTCGCTTCGCCGAAACGGACGATAATATCTTTGAAGGCATGGCAGGAGGAAGATACGTCAAACTAAGGCAGGAAAAGAACGGCATAACGCTTCTTGATGCGGAAGAGGACGACGTTCGCTTCTGGCAGGATTATTTTGATACGGAGCTTGATTACGGCGGGCTTATAAAAGCCTTTTCCGAGGACAAGACTCTTGAAGCCGCCTGCCGCGGACGCGGAATAAGAGTGCTGAGGCAGGAGCCCTTTGAAACGCTTATCAGCTTCATTATTTCTCAGAACAACAATATAAAGCGCATAACGGGGATAATACAGCGGCTTTGCGAAAACTTCGGCGATCAGGTGAGGGGCGGGTACTCGTTTCCTTCCGCCGAAAAGCTTGCCGCGCTGTCACCCGACGATCTGTCCCCGCTGAGATCGGGCTTCAGGGCAAAGTACATAATCGATGCGGCGCAGAAGGTGAACAGCGGCGAGGTGGATTTTGAAAAAATAGCTCTGCTTCCCGATGACGAGGCAAGGGAAGCGCTCAAGGTGATAAAGGGCGTAGGGGATAAGGTGGCGGATTGTGTTCTGCTGTTCGGACTGCACCGACTTTCCGCCGTTCCGAAAGATGTGTGGATAAAAAGAGTCATCTCTTATTATTACCCTGACGGGCTTCCCGCCTGCGTCGGGGAGTATGCGGGCATAGCTCAGCAATATCTGTTCGATTTTGCAAGAACGGACATGAAAAAAGAGCTTACCGCAAAGGAATAAATTAAAATAACTGCTCTTTCCGAAGAAGGAAAGCTCCCGCGGTATAACCGAGGAAGAACTGCGGAAAATAAGCACGCCTGCAAGCGGCGAAGCCGCGTTTGACAGCTTCGCTGTCAAACGAACGGATTTGCACGCAAATCCGTTCCGTTGTCCCGGCGCAGCCGGAACAACGGCGGCTTCGCCGCGGTACGCACCGCCTTCCTTAA
The DNA here is from genome assembly GCA_947629925.1 of uncultured Ruminiclostridium sp. Taxonomy (GTDB): domain Bacteria; phylum Bacillota; class Clostridia; order Oscillospirales; family Ruminococcaceae; genus Ruminiclostridium_E. The sequence continues at coordinate 44,637 of CANRFO010000008.1, read as the reverse complement.
GGGACTGACGCCGCCGCTAAATTGCGGGAGCTTTGTTCCGCGAAAAGAGCAGGCGTTATAAATTTACTGAAAAATAACTTTACCGAAAGGAAAAAACGATAATGAAATGCACTAATTGCGGAAACGAGATCTTACCGACCGACAAATACTGCGGGATATGCGGAGAGTTTAACCCGCTGTCCGTGACGGAGGAAAAGAAGGAGGAGCCTGTGGAAGTTCCGGCTGAAGAAAAGGCGTTTGCCGAAGAAAGCGCTGAGGAAAGCGAGACCGCTCCCGCCGAAGAAACGGAAAAAACGGAAGAGCCTGCTTCGCCTCAGACTGAAGAAGCAAAGGAAAGCGCGGAGGAAGCTGCGCCTGAGAACGCAGAGCCTGCTCCTGCGCAGAATACGGAGCCTCCGCGAAATAATTATGCCGCAAATCATTACGGCTATGACCCCGCTCGGCACTATGCTCCCGCCGCTAAGCCCGAAAAGGTAAAAAGGACCTGCTCATTGTCTGCCGTGGTTTTTTGCGGTATCGTGATATTTATACTGTCAGTGCTTTGCGGTATCTTCGCAGGTCTTTATATAGGAAAGGTCTCCTCTGACGAAAGCGTAAAGAAGCAGCCTGCCGCATATGTTTTTGAGGTAGATCCCTGATGGTAAATATAGGAAACAGCTGGGACGCAAGGCTCGCCGAGGAATTTGAAAAGCCTTACTACATCGAGCTCAGGGAATTTCTCAAAAAGGAATACGCCGAAAACACCGTGTTCCCGCCTATGAAGGATATATTCAACTCCCTGCGCTACGCCGACTATGATAATATCCGCGTGGTCATAATCGGGCAGGACCCTTATCATCAGCCGGGACAAGCTCACGGGCTTGCTTTTTCGGTGAAGAAAGGCTGTCCCGTTCCACCGTCGCTGAAAAATATTTACGCTGAGCTGAAGCAGGATCTGGGCATTGAACCGCCTCCTCACGGGGAGCTTACCTCTTGGGCGAAGCAGGGCGTGCTGCTGCTGAACGCTGTTCTTACGGTGCGCATGAGTCAGCCCAACAGCCACAGGGGACGCGGCTGGGAACAGTTTACAGACGCGGTCATCGAAAAGGTGAATATGAAGACGACTCCCGTGGTGTATCTTCTTTGGGGCGCCAATGCAAAGGAAAAAGCGCGGCTCATCACAAATCCGAACCACCTTGTCCTCACCGCCGCCCACCCAAGCCCCCTTTCCGCCTACAACGGATTTTTCGGCTGCAGGCACTTCTCAAAGGCAAACACCTTCCTGAGAAACAGCGGCGCAGTGGAGATAAACTGGGAGATAAAGTGATTTTTACGCTGAACATTTTTGTTCAGCGTTTATTTTTTTCAAAAACCCCTTGACAAATCATCAGGCTGTTGCTATAATATGACTGTAACAACTGTATTATTTGTATTAGTACACTTATAAATCGCCTGTAACCATCAGGTCAGGCAGACAAGGAGGCAGAATGATTACCGTAGATTACAAGGACAAGCGTCCGATTTACGAGCAGCTCACTGCGAACATAACCGAAATGGTGCTTTCGGGGGAGCTTGCTCCAGACTGTCAGCTCCCGTCGGTGCGGCAGCTCGCGGTGCAGCTCGGGATAAATCCCAACACTATCGCACGCGCCTACAACGAGCTTGAACGTATAGGCATCGTGTACAGCGTTGCGGGAAAAGGTTCGTTCATAAGCTCCGACCTTTCCGCGGCACGGGGCGAGCAGATGAAAAAGACGGAAAAAAAGCTGTCCGAAACGGTGGCGGAGGCAAAAAAGCTCGGTATCACGAAAGAACGCCTGCTTGCCATCGTTAGGGAAGTGTTTGATGAATAACGCGGCTTTATAGCCGAGAAAGGGGTAAAAAATGATTGAGATAAAAAATCTGAGCAAATATTTCAGCGAATCAAAGGTGCAGTCTCTGGACGACGTATCCATAGATATCCCCGACAGGAGCATAGTGGGGCTTATAGGAACGAACGGAGCGGGAAAATCAACGCTTCTGCGCATAGCGGCGGGGATATACCGTCAGGACAGCGGTTCCGTGCTGGTGGACGGAGAGACTGTTTACGAAAACAACAGCGTCAAGGCGAACATATCCTATATCAGCGACGACCAGTTCTATCAGCCCGGGATGACGCTCAAACGCCTTGCTTCCACCTATTCTTCGCTAAGGGAAAGATTTTCGGTGAAGAAATTCTATCAGCTCGCGGAAAGGTTCGGGCTTAAAACCGACGTGCGAATGTCGGGATTTTCCAAGGGCATGAGAAGGCAGAGCGATATTGCCGCGGCATTGTCCTGCGGAGCGAAATATCTTCTTTGCGACGAGACCTTTGACGGGCTTGACCCGCTCACAAGAGAAAAAGCAAAGCGCATTTTCATCGAGGAGATAATGGACAACGACGCAACTATCCTTATGTCCTCGCACAATCTGAGGGAGATGGAGGACATCTGCGACCGCATAGTGCTTATACATAAAGGAAAGCTGGTGATAAGCGCGGATGTGGACGGCCTGAGAGGAAGCGTGAATAAGTATCAGGTGCTGTTTGACGGGGACAGCAGCGGTGTTTCACTTGAATCGCTGAATCCCTTCCGCCTTACCTCAAGCGGAAGAATGATGACGTTCATCGCCGACGGCGACCCGTCCGAGGTGGAGAAAATGCTGAAGGTCATAGCTGCTTCGGAATCCTGCGGACTTTCTTATGTTGAGGCGGTCCCGCTGACATTGGAGGAAGTTTTCACCTACAAGCTGGAAAGCAGCGGACTTATGGACGATAATGAAAAGGAGGCGGAATAAATGGAATATGCAAGAAAATGTATCCGCACGGCGTATTTCGGAGTAAAAAACAATTTTGTGCTTCTGGGACTTTTCGTTCTGGGGCTGGATATAATTGCGCCGTTATTGGCCATATTACAGGTGTTTAACGAAAAGGTACATTCCGCTGAGAGTATACCTGACATGATGAATCAGAGCATAACGTTCATTTCGGGCTTTTCTGCGCTGCTGGCGGGTATCATCATTCCCCTTATGCTGTTCGGATTTGTATACAGCCGCCGACAAAGCGACTTTTACAACTCTATGCCCATAAAGCGGGGACAGTATTTTATCGGTTACAGCATATCGGGACTTTTCATATTCACAGTGCCTTACATTATTACTCGGATAATTTTTGTACTGTTCTGCTCCGTGGCGGGTGTTCAGAACGTTTCACTGTTTTCGGGAATGTGGCAGGCGATATTGGTATACATCATAGTTTACGCCTCCATGACCTTTGCGATAATGTTCAGCGGTTCAGGTCTGAGTGCCATACTCACCTTGGCGCTCATGAACGTCTTTACCTTTGTGCTGCTGTTCGGCGCCATCAATCTGGGCTGGCGAGCATTAGACAGTTCAGCTTATGATAGTTTGGCATTCTCGGTATCTTACTCATTTATGCCCTTGTCAAGCGCCTACTTCCTTACCGTAAATGATTTTGCATATTTACCTGCATATCTTATTTTAACGGCGGCAGAGCTTGTTCTGGCGTTCGTCATGTACAGGTACCGCAAAGGAGAAACTACGCTTGCCGTGGCTTTTCCCAAGACGAGATATATTTTGCAGTATATGATAATGTTTGTCACGGCGTTTATCGCGACCTGCAAGTCTTTCTATTATGATAACTTCCAAAACATCTGGTCGAATATAATTTTAAGCGCCATAATAATAGTCGTGCTGTTCGTGGTGCTGAATATGCTTCTTGAAAAGGATTTTCGCGCCGCGTTCCATAAAATAAGATACTTGTTTATTTTTGCCGCGGGATACGTCGTTGTAGTGGCAGGCATATATTTTGTTGTGAACAACTGTCTTCCCTATTATATCACTCCTATTCAGACAGACGCTGTACGGGTCGAGATCATCCGCAGTGTATATTCGGAGGACGTCATCGCAGGTGACGCACGGAAGCATGAAGAGTGGACTGACGAAAACGGAGATGAGTGCAGATATGTCCGCGATAGGATGGAAACGTTCTATATCACCGACCCCGAACAGGTCCGATATGTTCGGGACTATGTCTATAAATATATGAACAGGCCGTCTGTGACCGACGAATGGCAGGATTTGCAAAACTGTGTGGAAGAGCACAAGCCGTATTATTATATGCATATAGTTCTTTTGGATCTGAAGGACGGAATAACGCTTGACAAAGATATGAGCATGGCATATAGGGAGAGCTCCGTAATGGATTCTTATTATTGCAGTATCAATTATATTACCGATACGCAGGATATAAGGTATTTCCACGACGTGTGCAGGGACTTCACATGGCGCAATGAAGTATTCAACGAGGACGGAAGCAGCAGAATCGTGTTTGATGAATTTGAGTATTGACAGATGAAAAAGCGGCGGGAAAAGCCGCCCTGACATAGGAAGATCTGTGTTTTCCCATGTAGGCGCGGCTGAAGGTTTCCCGCCGTTTTTGTTTACAAATCGGGGTTTTTGTGTTATAATAACCTCAAACAGCTTAAAGAGGAATAGATTTATTTTGATGTTTGAGAACATTTTAACGTTTAAGAGGAATCGCATTTGCTTCGCAAAAGCTCTCTTTATGTTATAATAACCTCAAACGGCTTAAAGAGGATTTTTTACCTCAACCTTCTAAAAAAGGAAAACATTTTAATTAATGCAGAATTTCAAAACGAAAGGCGGTGGGCGTCACGGCGGAAAAAGACGAGCTTATTGAAAACGGCTTATCCTCGCAGGAGGCTGCAAGGCTGGCTGCCGAGGGAAAAATAAACGGCGACACCGATACTCCCACCAAAAGCGTAAGCGAGATAATCCGCTCTAACGTATTCACCTTCTTTAACTTTGTGAACGTAGTGCTGGGCGTTTTGGTACTGCTTACAGGGTCGTTCAAGAACTGCCTTTTTCTGGGCGTTATAATCTGCAACACCGTCATAGGTATAGTGCAGGAAATAAGGGCGAAAAAAACGATAGACAAGCTCAGCCTCATCTCCGCCCCCAAGGTCACGGTCTTAAGAGACGGGCGATCCGTTCAGATAACTATGGAGGAGATAGTGCTGGGAGACGTGGTCCTGCTCTCCTCAGGGCGGCAGATCTGCGCCGACTGCGTTCTTTTGCAGGGCGAGTGCGAGGTGAACGAGAGCCTTATCACAGGGGAAAGCGACCCCGTTTTAAAGCAGGAGGGGGACGAGCTTTTATCAGGCAGCTTTGTGGTGAGCGGACACGTCAAGGCGCAGGTCGTTCGCGTGGGACAGGATAACTTTGCTTCAAAGATAACCTCAGGCGCAAAATACATCAAAAAGAAAAACAGCGTTATGCTGAAGTCCTTGGACAGGATAATAAAAGTGATAGCCGTATGCATCGTGCCGATGGCTGTCGGGCTTTTCATAAACTCTATCCTTTTGTCGGGGCAAAGCCTTGACCGAGCGGTGGTCAGCACGGTGGCGGCGCTTATCGGAATGATACCCGAAGGACTTTATCTTCTGGCAAGCGTGGTCATGGCTGTGAGCGTACTGCGCCTTGCCTCTCACAAAACTCTGGCGCAGGATATGTATTGTTCGGAAACGCTGGCGAGAGTCGACACCCTTTGCCTTGACAAAACGGGAACGATAACCGAAGGAATAATGCAGGTGGAGGATACGCGGCTCTTAAAAGATGATTTTCCTCTGGACAGGGCTATGGAAGCGTTTGCTTCCTGCATGAGCGACGATAACCCCACGATGAACGCCGTAAAAGACCGCTGGAGCGGAGGGAATGCGTCGGCGCTCTTTACCTGCCCGTTTTCATCTGCGAGAAAATGGAGCGGCGCAGGCTTTGAAAAAGGCTGCGTCATACTGGGCGCGCCTGAATTTGTGCTGAAAGAGAATTATCCTTTGGTAAAGGAACAGTGCGAAGCGGCTCAGAGCGAGGGTGTGAGAGTATTGCTGGCGGCGTACTCTGAAAACAGGCTTGCAGGCCATGAGCTTCCCGAAGGCATTGTCCCCGCCGCCCTTATCTTTATCGGTGACATTATCAGAAAGGAAGCGCCGCAGACGCTTGAATTTTTCGAGAAGCAAGGGGTGGATATAAAAATAATCTCAGGGGACAATCCTGTGACCGTTTCAAGGATAGCGGGAAGAGCGGGGGTAAAAAACGCTGAGATGGCGGTGGACGCTTCTTTGCTGTCAGTTGACGAGATCGACGAGGCGGTGAAAAAATACTCCGTTTTCGGAAGAGTTACCCCCGACAAAAAGCTTGCTATTGTAAAGGCACTGAAAAAGCAGGGCCACACCGTAGGAATGACAGGCGACGGCGTAAACGACGTTCTGGCGCTTAAAGAGGCGGACTGCTCAATTGCTATGCAGTCGGGGAGCGACGCCGCAAGGAGCGTTTCCAATCTTGTGCTTCTGGACAGCAACTTTGCCTCTATGCCTAAGATCGTAGCTGAGGGCCGCCGCTCTGTAAACAACATTCAGCGAAGCGGGACCTTGTTCCTTACAAAAACGATATATTCGTTCCTGCTGGCGCTTATATTCGTGTTCCTCCCGCTTCCTTATCCGTTCCAGCCTATACAGCTCACCCTTATAAGCGTCACCACCATAGGGATACCCGGATTTTTCCTTGCGCTGGAGCCGAACACCGACATAATAAAAGGCAGCTTTATACGGAATATCTTCAAGCTTGCCTTTCCGAGGGGAGCAGCCGTGGCGTTCTGCGCCATAGCGTCGGTGCTTGTGTCGGAATATACCGACCTTCCCATGGACGGAATGTCTACCCTTACATTTTATACCGTGGCGGCGGTGGGATTTTTCGCTCTGTTTCGCATAATGAAGCCTATGAAAGCGTGGAAGGCAGGGCTTCTTGCAGCGCTTATCGCCGTATTTGCGGGAGCGTCTCTTGCAGCGCCTTCTGTATTCGGTCTGAAGCCTATCGGCTTATACAGCGTTATTGCCGCGGTGATAATTTTTGTGGGAGGAGCTGTTGTGATGCTGCTGCTTGAAAAGGCGGCGGAGCCTATCATAAACTTCCTCGCAAAAGCGGCGGATGTTATAAGAAAAATATTCCACAAATTCCTCGGCTTTATAAAGAAAGGACAGCAAGATGCCTGAAAAAAAGACTGTTTATATTTTCTCAGACGGCGCCTGCTCAGGAAATCCCGGCCCGGGCGGATACGGCGTGATACTCCGCTGTGACGGACGTGAAAAGGAGCTTTTCGGCGGCGAAGCGGCCACCACCAACAACCGCATGGAGCTTTCAGGGGTCATCGCGGGGCTTGAAGCGCTTAAATATCCTTGCAAAGTAATTCTTCAGACCGATTCAAAATATGTTGTGGACGGTATTGAAAAGGGCTGGGCGAAAAGCTGGCAAAGAAACAACTGGATAAAAAGCGACAAGAAGCCTGCGCTGAATAAGGATCTGTGGGAAAGGCTGCTGAAGCTTCTTGAAATACACGAGGTCAGGTTCAGCTGGATAAAAGGTCACGCAGGCCACGCGGAAAACGAGCGCTGCGACCGTCTTGCCGTTGAGCAGAGGGACAGGTTCGCCGCAGAAAAATAAAAGCTTTGCCGCAAAAACATCAACGTACTTTTCAGCGCTCCTTTACGATCCGTCAAGAATCGGGGGAGCGTTTTCATATCTGCCGCTTTCCGCGTTTTTTTGCGGAGAGCCTTTCTTTTTTTGACCTTTGGGGAGGATAAAACGTATTTATTCAAGAAAGGGGGAATTTCATATGTAATGTCGTAAAACGTATAATTCTTACGAAATAATTTTATTTTTGTAATTTGTTGACGTTTTATTGCAACGGGTGTATAATAGTATGGTAAAAAACAAATGATTTTATGATACATTCCGTGAAAAGTGAAATCATATTTTCATAAGTTGTTCGCCGAACAAGAGTTAAGGAGCCTGACATGAGCAAAGGAAAACATCTTAAAGAGAAAAAAGGCGTTTCGCCGTGGATAATAGCCAATATAGCGGCGGTAGCCTTGCTTTTTGCAGGCATAACCATATATCTTCTTGTTTTTGAGCGTCCTGTCGAGTCGCAGATCGAGCGCAGAGAGCTGGCGAAATTCCCTGAGTTTTCCGTTGCCGATTTCTTCAGCGGAGATTTTACCGACGGAGTGACCGAGTGGTTTGACGACACAGTGCCTTGGAGAGACGGGTTTAAAAATATTTCTTCCAATATAACGAAGTATATGGGCGTGTCTTTTGGCGGCGTGACCGTTCACGGCGGACCTGCCCAGATAGTTACCACTGCTTCTTCTCCCGCCACTGAGCCTCCCGTATCCGAAAACAGTGTTGGCAGCGTTTCCGAAGCGACCGAAACCTCTGCGTCACAGACTACGGAAGCCACAACCACCTCTTATGACCCGAAAAACGAGATAGCCCCAGGCGTTCAGACCAACGGTCAGCTCGTTATGAAGCGCAGCGACGGACATTACTGGGCGTGCAGTATGTATGGCGGAGGATATAGCCGCGATACTTTTGTGGAGCAGGTGAATGCCTTTGCGGAGGATCTGGGGGACGACGTTCAGGTTTATGTAATGACCGCTCCCACCTCAGGCGAATACTATATCCCCCATGAATACGATCAGTATAACGCATCCCAGAAGGACGACATTTTCTACATGGCGGATCATTTCAGCGACAAGGTAATAAACGTTGACTGTTACAGCGTCCTGCTCGAACACTCCCAGGAACCGATATATCTGCGAACCGACTACCACTGGCAGCCGCTGGGCGCTTATTATGCCGCTGAAGCCTTTGCTAAAGCCGCTGATGTTCCTTTTGCAGATATTTCTCAGCTTGAGCGGGTCGATGTTGAGGGATACATGGGAAGTATGTACAGCACGACGCAGGACGGCGATCTGCTTAACGACCCCGAAACCTTCACCTATTATAAACCCACCAACAAATACACCACCGATTATTACGACACCTCGTTCAATATTGAATTTGAAAAATGGCCGTTCTTTATAGATATGCCCGTAAACGATTCCTATTCCATGTTTATGGGCGGAGACAGAAAGATAGTTAAGGTCACCACCGACGTGAATAACGGCAGAAAGCTGGTCGTATTCAAGGACAGCTACGGCAACGCCGAGATCCCCTTCTATATGAACAGCTTTGAAGAGATATACGTCTGCGATATAAGATACTTTGACATCAACGCCGTAGAATTTATTAAGGAACAGGGCGTCACCGACCTGCTTTTCTCAATGTGTACCTTCTCAGCAGCAGGGGTAAACTGTGAAAAGTATATGGAAAAAATAAGAACACAATAAAAACAGGTTAAAAACGAGAAAGGCTGTAAAATGCGTAAAAATAAATTTTTCGGCGCCGCTGTTGTGCTGTGCGCCGCGCTTGCCGTTTCAGGCTGTTCAGAGGCGGAAAAGCTTCAGCCTGAAAATACCTCCGCCGATACCTCCGTTACTACCGAAGCGGCAATAACTACCACCACTACCACCACAACTGTTGCAACTACCACTACTCCTGTGACCACGACCACCACCGAGCCTGAGGAAACTCCCGCCCCCTCCGAAGAACCCGGGAATGTTCCCGATGATTACCGTGAATACGGCGAAAACAACATTCTTATAATAGGAAGAAACGGTCATTATATGGGGCTTATGGGCTGCTGGGGAACGTTTGAGCTTTGCGATAACTATGTTTCCTGCGTAGAGAAGGCGGCGGAAAAGCTTCCCGACGTTAATGTATACAGTATGATAATCCCCACCTCCGTGGAATTTTATCTTCCCGATGATGTGAGCGGTTATTCCGCAAGCCAGAAGGAAAAAATAGACTACATAGCCGACGGGCTTTCAAAGGCTGTTTCAGTTGACGCTTACAGCGCACTTGAGGAACACAAGGAAGAGCCTGTATACACCCGCACCGATCACCACTGGCAGCCGCTTGGCGCTTATTACGCCGCTGAAGCCTTTGCAAAGACTGCGGGAGTCGACGATCTTTTCCCCGCTCTTACGGAGTATGAAAAGGTAACTAAGGAAGGCTATGTCGGCTCAATGTACAACTACTCCAAAAGCGTAAATCTGTACAACGACCCTGAACCCTTTGACCTCTACATTTCCCCTAATGCGGACGCTCTTACGACCACTTATTATGACACTTCATTCCAAAACGGCTATCAGGGACACCTGTTCACTTACCCCGACGCAAGCGGATATTATCTTTCATTTTTGGGAACTGACATCTGCATAGCCGAGATAGATACCGACTGCAAAAACGGAAAAACCCTCGTGGTCTGCAAGGAAAGCTACGGAAACGCGCTTATCCCTTTCCTGACAGAGTGCTATGAAAAAATATACGTTACGGATCTGAGATATTTTGATCTGGAGCTTACCGACTTCTGCAAGGAGGTAGGAGCTACCGACCTGCTTTTCGCTATGTGTACTTTTACTCCCGCGGGGGCGAATTGTTCCTGCATGAACGCCATTATAAAATAAAAAGGAGCAGGGCATGGCAAATTTTTATCCCTTTGACAGCGCCGAAATAATGAAAAAGCAGCGGTCGCTGAAGCGCGCTCTGCTTTCAGACGGCAGCAAGCGAATCGAAAAGAAAATAGCGGTGCTGGGCGGCTCCACCACCAACGGAATCGTGGATATGCTGGAGCTTTTCCTGCTTTATTACGGGATAAAGGCGGAATTTTACCAGTGCGAATACGCTCAATACTGGCAGGACGCAATGTTCGGCGCCGAGCTGCGTGAGTTTCAGCCTGATTTTGTGTTTATCCACACCACTTCAAGAAATATTTCCGCTTTCCCCGAAATGTCAATGAGCAAGGAGGAAGTAGACGGTCTGCTGAAAAATCAGCTTGAGCATTTCACCGTGATGTGGGATAAGCTGAGGGAGGACCTTTCCTGTCCCGTTATACAAAACAATATGGAAATGCCGTACTGGAGGCTGCTGGGCAACAAGGACTGCGCCGACTTTCACGGCAGGGTGAACTTTGTGACAAGGCTGAACGGCGGTTTTTACGATTACGCCGCAGCGCACAGTGATTTTTACATTCACGATATAAACTACCTCAGCGCATCTTTGGGACTGGAAAAGTTTTCCGACCCGCTGTACTGGAATATGTACAAGTATGCGGTGGCTGTGCCGTTTTTCCCTGATTTTGCCTTTAGTCTGGCGAAAATTTTCGCTTCTCTCCTTGGAAAGAACAAAAAGGTCCTCGCCCTTGACCTTGACAACACCCTCTGGGGCGGCGTTGTGGGGGACGACGGAGTTGAAAACCTTGCTCTGGGGCAGGAAGTACCGTTGGGGCAGGCGTACTGCGAGTTTCAGTCCTACATCAAGGCGCAAAAACAGCTTGGGGTACTGCTGACAGTATGCTCCAAAAACGACCGTGAAAATGCAATTGCAGGACTTGAACACCCTGACGGCGTTCTTCGCCCTGACGATTTCACCGTGATAAAGGCGAACTGGGACCCTAAAAGCCTGAACATTCAGCAGACCGCAAAGGAGCTTGACCTGCTCCCCGAAAGCATTGTGTTCGTGGACGACAATCCCGCCGAGCGCGCGATAGTGGGCGATATGGGGATAGAGACCCCGCCTATGGACGGCATTGAAAATTATATCAAGACCCTTGACAAGGGCGGATATTTTGAAGTGACGAACTTCTCCGCCGACGACCTGCGCAGAGTTGAGATGTACAAGCAGAACGCCGAGAGGGCGGCGGCGCAGTCCTCCTTCAAGGATTACGGGGAATATCTGGATTTTCTTGAGATGAAAGCAGTTATTGAGGACTTTTCGCCTATCAATCTGGCAAGAGTTACCCAGCTCACCAACAAGAGCAACCAGTTTAATCTTACCACCAAACGCTATTCCCCTGCCGAGATGGAAAAGGTGTACAAAAGTGAAAATTATATCCGCCTTTGTGGGCGGCTTACGGACAAATACGGCGACAACGGCATTGTGAGCGTGGTCATTGGGGAAAAGCAGGGCGACGTTCTTGATATTCAGCTTTGGCTGATGAGCTGCCGTGTGCTGAAAAGAGAAATGGAATTTGCTATGCTGGACGTGCTTGTTCAAAAGGCAAGGGAGCAGGGCATAACTAAGCTGGTGGGACATTATTACCCCACTCCGAAAAATTCTATGGTAAAGGATCTGTATATGGACTTCGGTTTCACAAAGACGGAGGAGGACGGCGAGGGAAATACCCGCTGGGAGCTGTCAATTGATCCTTACGAAAACCGAACTTCACATATTGAAATAAACTGAAAGGGAGCTTGAGCTATGGACGAGATATACGAAAGACTGAACGGCGTGTTCAGAGATGTTTTTGACGACGAAAGCATTACCGTGAACGAGGACACCACCGCCGACGACATCGAGGACTGGGACAGCCTGAACCACATCACGCTGATAGACGCTGTGGAAAGCGAATTCGGCGTGCGCTTTACCATGGGCGAGGTGAGCGGTATGAAAAACGTGGGGGAAATGGCGAATATAATTAAGGAACGTATGTAAAAGGGCATAAAAACGCCGTGGAATTTGCTCCACGGCATTTTTTATTCTTCCTCATTTTCCGTTTCGTCCGTTCCCTGTATTATCGCTACAAGTCCGTCCAGACCGCCTTCAAGGGTCTCAACGCTTTTGAGGGATTTGTTTATCTGACGGGTGCGAACGCCCACCAGCTTTTCCAGATCGTCGTCAAGCTGACGGGAACGCATTTGCGCCGATTTAAGCACCTTTTCAAAGTTCTCAAACTCACCCTTGACGCCTGAAAGCACCTTCCATACGTCGTCGCTGCGCTTTTGTATCGCAAGGGTGCGAAAGCCCATATAAAGAGAGTTCAGCATTGCCGCCATTGTGGAGGGTCCCGCTATGTTCACCTGAAATTTCTGCTGGAGCTCCTCTACCAGCCCCATATTCACCACCTCGGCGTAAAGCCCCTCAAAGGGCAGGAACATTATTCCGAAACCTGTGGTGTGAGGGGGCTGTATGTATTTGTCGTGAATGTCCTTTGCGCTGTTTCGTATCCGCTCGGCAAGGACTTTTTTCGCCGCATCAACCGTGTCCTTGTCGCCGCTGTCGTAAGCGTCTCTCAGCGCATGGTATGTATCGCCGGGGAATTTTGCGTCTATGGGAAGATAGATAGTTCCGTCTCCGTCGCCGGGGAGCTTTATTGCAAATTCGACGCGGTTCTTGCTGTCAGGGATTGTGGCAACGTCTTTTTCATACTGTTCGGGGGCAAGAATTTCGGACAAAATACCCTCAAGCTGAGTTTCGCCCATAATACCTCTTGTTTTCACGTTGGAGAGTATCTTTTTCAGATCCCCCACTCCCGCCGCAAGGCTCTGCATTTCGCCGAGCCCCTTGTGTACCTCTTCAAGGCGCTCGCTTACGGTCTTGAAGGACTGGGTCATTCTCTCATCAAGGGTCTTTTGCAGCTTTTCATCAACGGTGGTCCTTATCTGGTCAAGGCGCTTGCCGTTGTCCTCCCTTATTTCAAGCAGCTGCTTGTTTACCGTTTCGTTTACCTTGGAAAGGGCGTCTACGTTGTTTTTCTCTATGCCCTGCAAGCGGTGCTCCAGCAATTCCAGCCGCTGATTCATATTGTCTGCGGACTGACGTTGGCTGTCGCTGAGCATTTGGGACAAGCCCTTTATGTTGTCGGAAACTTCCCGCCTTAATTCCGTCTGACTTCCCTTCTGGTCGGTGGAAAGGGTGGAAAGCCTGTCCTTTATCACCTCAAGCTCCTTGGAATTGTCCCCGCCGCCTGAGGGCTTACCGTTTTTTATAACGATTATCAGCAGGATAATGCTGATAATGATTGAAACTGCCGAAAAAATTATTCCTAAGATCTCCATTTCTGCTCCTTCATTCTGAAAATTAACTGTAATTATTGTAGCATAACAAAATACCTTTGTCAATTATGTTGTTTTTTCTTGCTTTTTTGCGGAAAATATGTTATAATTTAATAAATAGAATTCGTACTTTTCCCGAACAGTCGGGTCAATATTTAATTTTAAAATTCAGGAGGAAAAAACCATGGGCAAGTTTGTTATCAAGCACACTGCAACAGGCGTTAAGTTCGACCTGAAGGCAGGCAACGGCGAAGTTATCGCTACCAGCGAGGTGTACACCACCGATTCCGCTTGCAAGAACGGTATCGAAAGCGTTCGCAAGTGCTGCGAGGGCGGCGTTGAGGATCAGACCGTTGAAGGCTACGAAACTCTCAAGCACCCCAAATTTGAGGTTTATCAGGACAAGAAGGGCGAATATCGTTTCAGACTCAAGGCTCGCAACGGTGAGATAATCGCTACCAGCGAGGGCTACAAGGCTAAGCCCAGCTGCCTGAACGGTATCGAAAGCGTTAAGAAGAACGCTCCCGAAGCTGAGGTAGTTGAGGAATAATCATGTACATATCTGCGCTGACTGTGGTTCCCACGGTCAGCGTTTTTCTTTTTGGGGTGGGAATTTAATGGGTTTATAAGGCGGTGCGGGTTTAAGGGAAGATGTGCGTGGAGCGGGGCGGCGAAGCCGCCTTTTGTTCGGGCGCAGCCCGAACAAAAGTGATGATTTTGCGAAGCAAAATCATCAGGTCGGCGCAAAGCGCCGACTGCGGCTTCGCCGCCCCTGACAAGCACTACCTTGTTATAGCGCAGTACATAAACCGCCGTATATTTTCCACAACATAGTTTTTAACGGTAAAGCTGTAAATCCTACGCACAGTTTTCTAAGGAGAGCCCACAGCCGCCCCGCCACAGGAAAACACAGCCGCAAGCTCTGCCACAAAAACGACATCCACTTCGTCAACACTCCTTACAATCCATCAAGGATTGCTGCAGAGCGTTTCCTTGTATCTGCCGCTTTTGTGCGAGCCTGCGGCGCTTCGCGGTTTTCTGCGAAAACCTGTGTTTTTCCTATGTCAGTGCGGCTACGAGGATTTCTTTTCCAAAAGAAATCCTCTCAGTATCACCCGTCTCACGATCCCCAAAAACAAAAAAGGCTTGGAAAAACCAAGCCTTTTCTTTGAGCCGAAAATCACATACCTGTGATACCGGATCTCTCAATACCTTCAATAAAGTACCTCTGCAAGAAGCAGTAAATAATTACGATAGGTATGAGGGACAGCAAACATCCTGCTTCGATCCATACCATGAAGTCCTGAGGGATACCCGTAGGAGTACCTCCGTTAAGCCACGACGAAATGGTTGAATAAAGGTTGGATACCTGCAGCGCGATAGTGTCCGCGTCGTTGTAGAACATTCCCGATACATATGAGTCGTTCCAGTACCATACCATTGAGAATACGAATACTGTAAGGAATGAAGAGCGTGCGTTGGGGACCATTATGCGTATGAATGTTGAGAAAGGTCCGCAGCCGTCAAGGTGAGCGGCGTCCTCAAGCTCCTTGGGAAGCCCGCGGAAGAATTGCCTGTAAATGAATATGAACAGACCTGCTCGGATACCGTTTACGCATATCGCCTGCAAGTACAGCGCCCACGGCTGGTCAGTAAGGTTCAGACCCTCGCCCGTACCTGTTATTGCGGCAAAGATACCGAAAATATCAAAGTATCTGAACTGCATGAACTGAGGGATAAGGATTATCTGAGTAGGAACGATTATCTGAAGGATAACGATAACGAACAGGAAGCCTCTGCCCTTGAACTTGAATCTTGCAAAGCCGTAGCCCGTAATAGCGCAGGTAACGACCTGAATAACAGAGCAGATAAGGTTTACTGAAATGGTGTTCCACAAAAGAGTGGGATAATGTATCGCTTCCCAGACCTCAGAGATATTTTCAAATCTCAGGGTCTTAGGTATCCACATGATAGACGGGTCGTTCATCTCAGCCTGAGGACGGATAGCGGCGGAGATCATGAACAGAATAGGGTACATGATTACGAAACCGAGTCCGAACAGAATGAGGAATCTGAATATGGGCCATACCTTCGCTGCCACACGTCTGCCGAATATGTAGCGATAATGCTGCTTTTCGGAGTCGTTATAGTTACGGTAGTTTTTCAGTATTTCCCAGTTGCTTACATGGTACTTTTTGTGAAGCTCTTTCTGCTTCTTTTCTATTTCTTTAAGCTCTTTCTTGGTGTATACCTTCTGAACCTTCGCGTCATCGTCGCTTACTTTTACCACTGTATCCTTGAGGGAATCGGCGGCACTCTCCGCCTTCTGCACTGTATCGGCAGCGGCGGCTTCAACTGCTTCGACTGCTTCTGGAGCAGCTTCAGCGGTCTGTATTTCCTTTTTAATATCTTTATCTTTTTTAGCCACTTATCAACCCTCCTTAATCTACCTGATAGAATATAAACTTGGATACGATCGCCGATATGATACCGAGAGCGATACCGACAATAAGGAAGTATGTCCACGCCATCGCAGCGCTTATGCCGTATTCCCATGATGAAGCCTTATCCATAACCTGGCTCATGACAGGGTTAGCCGAGTCTATGAAGCAGTCGATTACGGTATAGATCAGGTTTACAAGGATCATCGGGCTGATGGTGGGGAAGGTTATCTTCCAGAAGAATTCCCAGCCTGTTGCGCCTTCCATCTGCGCCGCTTCCTTGGCGGAGGTGGAGATCTGCTGCAAAGCTGACAGGAAGATTATCGTCTGGATACCGCAGCGCCATATCAGGTTGAACAGACCGCTGGCTATCTGACCAAGCTGGTCGGCAAGTGACTGGCTTATGTTTGCGAAGCCCATGAACTCAAGGAAGGAGTCTACCATGTCCACCTCAAACAATGAGCTGAACTGTGAAGCGTCGCCTATGCCCTGGCTTCCCATATCGCCGTTGATTACCGACAGGACAGGTCCTGTCGCAACAAGAACAGGTATGAAGAATATCGCTCTGGCAAGACCTCTGCCTTTGAAGTTCTGGCTGAGGAGCAAAGCTATGAACAAGCTGAATACCAGTATCATGAATGTGTCGCCGGGCATCGCGCTAAGCGATTCTATAAGGTTCGGCACATAGTTCTGGTCGGTGTTGAACTCGTCATAGTAGTTGCCGAAGTTGTTCCATTCGCAGTAAATACCGGGTCCTGTCATGCCGGGATAGGTCATATAGTCGCTGGCGCTTGCCATTTCGGTATGGGAAAGGGAATATCTCATGGATTCTACCATAGGTATGATGAACATGTAAATAGTTCCCAGAAGCCACAGCATGATAAATCCGTAGCCGTAAAGCCTCTTTTTGCGCTCATAGGAAATGCGCGTCTTTTTGTTCTGATCGGGCTTTTTTCCGCCTCCGCGTTTAGCGTAGCCGTCGTTTTCTGCAACGGCAGCGGCTGCGTCCTGCCCTACAGCTTCAACTGCTTCTGTTTCGGCAGCTTCTACCGCCTCGACAGCCTGCTCGGTCGCTTCGGCAGTTTCTACTGCTTCAACAGCCTGCTCGGTAACTTCAGCAGCTTCTTCTGACATTTTTTCTTTTTCATTAAGCGGTGCCATCAGTTTTCCTCTCCTTTCAGTTGATTATCGGGAAGACTGTGTTCCTGCCCGTTTACAGTGTAGGTAAGGTTATTTATGTCTACCTCTATCTCAGTCCCGTCAGAATAGGTGACTGAGTATACCTTGTTGTCCTTGATCTCATACTTTGTGATAGTCTGCGTGCTGAAAGAGGAAATGATGTCGTTCAGCAGCTTGTAATCCTCAGCAGCTTTTTCAAGCCAGCCTGAGTAGTTCGCGTAGAAATACTTGTCGTATTCGCTGTCGGAGAACTCGCCGGGGGTATTGTACATAAGCTCATAGTGAACGCCTGCGCCTGTCATCAGGGAGAGCAGCAGCAGCTCGTCGGCATTGGAGCTTGCGTTTATAGGCTTGGAGCTGTATGGGATATAACCGTGGATTACCATCTGGTAGAAAGGAACGTCATAGTCGAACAGGTCGTAGTTCGAGCTGTACATAGGAACGTTGGTTATCGCCTTGACATAAGGCAGGGCGTAAGCGTTGCATTCCTGTGCGATCATGGAGATGCCTGCGTCGTTGAGCTGTTTGTAGCCGTCAATGAGTATCTTCATGGCGTCGCCGCGAACGAACTGATCCTTGCCGTCAAAGTTCTTTCTGCCGAAGTCGCTGTAAAGAACGCTGGTAGCCTGATTCAGTGAGATCGTATCTATTCCCTCATCGTTAAAGGATTTTACGATCTTGTTGAACAGGTCGGGCCAGTAGTAAGGCGAAAGTATCGTCCAGGTGGGCTTTACGTCTGTATCGGGCTGACCGTAGGCAAGCTCGAAGGCTGTCTGAGTAGCGTAAGCGTTGGTTATGCGCTTTGAGCTGTTCAGCGTGAAGGAATAACCGTAGCCGCTTCTCACATATTCCATTATGTCGATGCTGGGATAAAGAACGTAGTTATTTTCCTTTATGTATCCGTAAAGGTCATTGAATGCGTTCTTTCCGCCAAGCTTTCCCGAATAGTTCACGCCGTTGGAGATCTTTCCTGTAACGCCGTTGTCGTTGAAGTCGTTGTAAATGATGATCATTTCGTCTACGCCAAATCCGTTGAGCTGACTGATTATATCCTGAGCCTGCTCATAAGAGGTGGCAACGGTCTGCATATCAACGGGGAAGCCGAGAACGGACTGTTTCAGTATCGTACCGCCCATGGTGGTAAGATAAAGAGCGTTTGAATCGTCCATCGACTGCTTTTGCAGCCCCTTTTCATTTATAAGGTAGTTGCGGTAAGTGTCGGCAAGGTCAGCGACGTTTATTTCGTCCTTTGCCATTATGTAGTAACGAACCGCAATGCTGTCTATCCTTATATCGCCTGCCTGGAAAACGTCCAGAGGCTTTTTCGTACCGATAGTGTAACGGTCGACCGCGCGGAAGTCGAAGCTGAACCATGCGCTGTTTATTGACGTGGTAGCCTGACCGCTTACCGAAGCGTTTATCTGAGCATAAGCGTCGCCTTCGGTAACTACCGCCAGCATGGCGTCGTCGCCGTTGTCGTTATCCTTTACGATACCGAGAACAGGAAGGTAAATATCCTCAGTCTTGGGATCGGCGGAGGTCTTGCTCACCGCAAGGTCTTTTCCGTATATAGGTCTCTGATAAACCTGAGTCGAGGTCTTTCCGTTGTTGAAATTGATAGCGGCGCCCGAACCGTCAGGTATCAGCATATATCCGTCCTCGTCCGCTCTGCCTGCGCCGAAGGACTGAAGGAAGTTCAGCGTTATCAGTTTGTATTCCTTGAGAAGCTCGTGATCGTCGATCACCCATTCGTTTATCTCATCGGTAAGCACCTTTGCGATAACGCTTCCGCCGGGTTCAAGAGCAACGGTGATGGGAATGGAAATATTGTTTGACGCAATATTCATATCAAGTCTGAAGCCGTTGTCTATCTTCTGGAGGGTGAAGTCCTTTTTCTTGATCGAGCCTTCATAGGAGAATGTGGTGGTATTGAGCAGAGTACCGTTTTCCACATCCATAGGCTTAAAGGAAACTGCAGAAGCCATAAGCTGCTTCTGTACGTTTCCTGCGATAGGGTCGCTCTCATAATCGTATGGAGTTGACCACCAGATATATCCGTCGTCGGTATTTTCAACTGCGAAGATCGCGGTCTCCTCGTTGACGTACAGCTTCAGGTTATCGACCTCAGCATATACCGTCATGGCGGCAAGCGCCTCCTCTTCGGTAACGGGAGCTTCCTCCTCTTCGCCGCTGCCTTCGGCGTCATTGGCGGGAGCTTCCGCTTCCTGACCGCCTTCGGCTGCTTCTTCCGCGGCGGGTTCGGTGTCGTCGGCGTTTTCAGACCATACGATACCTGAGCTTAACGCTATCGTTGCCGCAAGAAGCGCTGCCAGCAGCTTTCTTCTGAATGTTAGCATCGTGTTGATTATCTCCTTTCATGAGATATTGAGCGGTTTTACATACTGAATCTGTACATCAGCTCGGTGTATATCGAGTAAACGAACATTACCACCTGCTGGAACAGAGAGATAAGCAGAATAAGAACAAGAACGATGATGACCATTGCGACCAGAGTAAAGAGGATCGCCAACAGCGTCTTGGGCATCGAATACTGATGCACCGCTTTCATCGCCGATATGACCAGTACCACCGACCAGACTATGCCGATATAGGAGATAAAGGTCAGTATCGCGCCCTCCTGCCTTGTCAGAATGTTGCTGGCAAAGATGTAAACTACTTGGGAGATTATGTACGGAACCAGCGCATACGCTGTAACGCACATTATCTGCTGCATTTTGCCTTCGCCGTTGAACAGCGTACAAAGCGACCAGTTGCCCACTACCCAGATGAAGAAGATCAGGACTGAGCTTGAAAACAGGGGAACTATATTAAATACTTTCTCAAAATTTGTCTGGAAAACGAAGCCTGTCATAAGACGAGCGGCAACGGTCACGATGAACAGGCACAGTACGATGACCAGCGCCACCTTGCTGTTATAAGCCTTTTTCCATCTTACGTCCTCAAAGCCCTCGAAGGGGTGCCTTGCAACATAGAACGGCCATTTCCAAGCAGGCATATCAAGATCAAACCGCATTGCCGTCACCTCCCGTTCGCGGCGTTAGCCGCTTTAAGCTTTTTCTTTTTATTGTGTTTTCTGATACTTGAGATCACTATCGCCACAGCGATGATGATAAGCACGACTATCATGAACACGTTGAAATACTGACGGATCATATCCATTCTGTATTCCTTGAAGGCACGGTTGTAACCGCCCTTGCTGTTCATGTAGAAGTACTTCATGGCGTTTTCGTGATCGCCCGAAGTATAGTAAGCGTTTCCGAGACCCACATAAGCGAACCAGTAGTTAGCGTCGCGGAGCAGGATCTCCTCGAAAGGTTCCTTGGCTTCCTGATAAAGTCCGCGGTTGAACATTTCTATCGCATTCTGTACCATGCCGCCGAACTCGGTGAGCTTAAATACGGTTATGGTATTTTTACGTCCGTCGGTAACATATACCTTCTTGTTCAGGTTCTCGATGGCTGTGGGAGAAGTGAAAAGTCCCTTCTGGTTTCCGTCGCCGCCAAAGATGAACTCAAGGTCAAGCTCGTCGGAATACTGGAATATTCTCTTTTTAGTGAAGTCCAGCAGGAATACGTTTCCGTTTTCATCAACGTCAACGTCGTCTATCTGTGAAGCAAAGTTGCTTCCGTTGTAATACATCGGAACATCGCCGAACTGCATATTGTCAAAGCCCATGTTCAGGTAAATGTTCTCGCCTGCGGGGTTAAGCTTTTTCAAAATATCCTTGTTTGCGCTTTTTGATGATGTAACGGTATAGATAAAGCCTTCGTCGTCGATGTCGCAGTTGGCTATCTCTATCGCTACGGCTCTCTGTCTTGCGCGCATCTGCTCACGGTTCATGAACAGGCTGTAAAACGCATTCTGGAGAACTTCCGCGGTAGTTTCCACACGGTTCGCGCCATAGTAGCCGTTGAAATTTCCTGTCTGGCTGAACTGCACGATACCGTTTGTGATAGACGGGATTACTGCGTAAACGTTAAGAGCGTTGTCCACTACCACTTTTGTGGGGCGGAAGGATATATCCGACTCGTAAAGGTCGCTGGAGGGCTTGGTATATTCGTGGAATATGCTTCCGTCCTCGTAGCAGCCGATAACTCTTTCATTCATTGAGTCAGCTATATAAATGAGCGTTTTATCCTTGTAATGTGTGACGAAAATGCCTTTCGGGCTGTTAAGGGTCGTCTTTTTGATAACGCTCTGTTCCTCCGTAAATTCGTCGCTGTAAGTAAACGTATCCATAACGGAGGAGGTTTCCATTTTTTCATCGGTTATAACGATTCTCTGGTTGTTGGTATCCACCAGATAAATTTTGCCCGTCTCCTGATCGACAAATATGTCGTTCAGCTCGTTGAAAGCGCCTGCGCCCATATCCACGCCTGTAACGACTCTGTCTACAACGTAGCCGTTCTGAGAGGGAACGGGATCGTTCCACCAGTCGTAGTTATAGCCGCTGTACGCCTCGTCTGCCGAAACCACAGACGCCAGTGAGCTTACCGCCACCGCCGCAGTCAGCGTGACTGCACCGATTTTTCTGAATAACGGCACTGATATTCATTCCTTTCTTGAATAGATTTTTGGCGAGCTGCCGGATTAGTCCTTCAGACCGCTCTGCGCCATGGTTTCCATAACGTTGCTCTGGCAGATAAGGAATACCACGATAGGAGGGATCATTGTTATTACGACTGCCGCCGCCGCGACGCCCGCACGGGCGATACCTGCAGCGGAGATCTGCTGCATTACGGTGGGGAGAGGCTTAAGCTCTTCGCTGTATATAAAGGAGTAGCCGTTTATCTGCCATGCGCCTTGGAAAGCGAATATCATCAGAGTGAGTATGGCAGGCTTTACGTTCGGCATTACTATTTGCCAGCATATACGCAGATGACCTGCGCCGTCAAGCTTTGCGGCTTCTATCATCGCGTCGGGTATCTGCCCCATGAACTGCCTCATCAGGAACAGACCCATAGGAGTTGCTATGTAGGGGAGTGTGATGGCGAGGTATGTATCGATAAGACCCATAACTGCCATTACCATGTACTGCATGATGAACATTACGGAAGAGGTGAACAGCAGGGCAACTTCTATCGCCTTGTTCAGCGTCTTTTTGCCCGGGAATTCGCCCTTGGCGAGAACGTACGCCGCAGAGGACGAAAACAGGAGCTGAGCTACCGTTACTACTACCGCAACGAGTACCGAGTTAAAGATGTATCTGGAGAAAGGCACCCACATGTTTGAAGCCGTATTCAGCAGGTCCGTGAAGTTCTGGCTCGTGGGGGACATTACATAAAGTTTAGGCGGGAACAGGAACAATTCCTGGGAAGGCTTCAATGACTGCACAACCGACAGGTAAATCGGGAACAGCATGAACAGTCCGACGAGGAACAGCAGGACAAAGATCGCTATATCGCCCGCTCTTGAGCCGCCGTACTTTTTTCTGGATTTTCTTGCTCTTTTCATGACTACCGTCCTTTCAGTTTATTAGTTTGACTCAAGAGGTTTAATCAAGGTATCTGCCCAGCAGCTTTTTGATGCCCCAGTTTGCAAGGAGCATGACTGCGAACAGAACGAAGCATATCGCCGAAGCGTAGCCCATTTCAAATCTGATCGAACCGTAGTCATAAGCGTGTGTCATTATCGTATGCGCCGCGTAGTCTGTCGACGGGAAGGATGTAAGGAAACGTCCCACATCGCCTGCGGTGAAGGAAGAAACTATCTGCATTACCGCTGCGAACAGCATTTGCGGTCCCATGGCAGGGACTGTTACCATCAGAAGCTCCTGCATACGGTTTTTAACGCCCTCGACCGCCGCCGCTTCGTAACGGTCTCTCGGGATACCCTGCAAGCCTGCTCTCAGCGCAAGGAAGCCTGCGCCGAGGGACATCCAGAGCTGGACCACGATAACGACGCCCATTATGTAGTTCGCGTCGGTGAGCCACTGTCTTGCGCCGTTGAGGATACCCAGTTTGATAAGGTATGCGTTCATGATACCGTAGGTATCGCCTGAGAAGATGAGCTGCCATGTGGTGTAGATGTTGCCCGCAAGGGTGGGGGCGTAAAATACGAAGGTAAATATCGTTTTCAGCGCACCGGGCATTTCGTTTATCAGCCACGCCAGCAGGAAGCAAAGGATATAGCTGATAGGACCGGTGACGATAGCGAATATAAGCGTGTTCTGGATAGCCTTGAGGAAGACCTCGTCCTCAAGGAACAAAGTGTAGAAGTTGTCAAGTCCTACCCATTGAGGGAACTGAACCATGTTGAAGTTGGTAAAGCCCATAGGCAGAGACAGGATAACGGGTACAAAGGTAAATATCGCGAACAGAATGAAGAACGGCGCCATCAGCAGGTAAAGTCCCTTACTGCGCTTCATCTGGTAAAGCGTGTACTTGAACTTGCTGTCTTCGATGTGCAGTGTCTGGTTCACGTTTTCTGCTTTCGCTGCCAATCTGATTCCTCCTCACAAAAGTATTGAATACTTTTTATTTTCTGGATTTTCGTATTAAGAGCTGAACGTTGAAAGCTCCTTATTCTTTCTTTCGATCTCGGTGTTGATGTCGCGGTTGTAGCTCGTAAGAGCGTATCTCGCGTTATCACCGTCGTTTACCACCGCTCTGAACGCGTTCTTGGTGTGACGGGTGGTAGCGTAGGAAGCGGGTATGATAGGAACCTCGTTGGTCTGGCTCATCTGAGCGGTTATCTTGCCGATCTCCGACGTGGACCAGGGAAGCTGCTGAATGGCTTCAACGTTTGCGGTATCGAAACGTCCCATCGGGCCCATAAGAGCTTCTATCGTTCTGCCGTATTCAACCTGCACTTCCGTGGAGGTGAACCATTTGATGAAATCCCATGCCGCGTTGGTATTGGAAACCTTGGTAAATATCAGCGCGCCCGCGGAAGAAGAGTTTACGGTATGATTTATCGTGCCGTCCTCCTGAGGAGTTCCCGGAACTACCGTGAAGTCCCACAGACCCTTTATCTCAGGTGCGGAAACTGAAAGCTGATTGTAGAAGGTGTAAGGCTGTATGACTATGGGCATCTCGCCTGTTCTGAAACGGCTGAATGCGTCGTAAGTCTGATCCAGCGCGTATACATTGTAGAAGTTGGTCCACATTTCAAAAGCTTCAAGGCTTGCTTCCTGATCGTATGTGGTCTTCGTAAGGTCGTCGTTGTAAATGTTCAGCCCTCTCTGGAGCATCAGCATTACGAAGGTGTCGCCTGCGTCGAATACCGAGGTGGTAGTTACCGCCGCAGGTGTAAGCAGACCTACGTCAAGGTAAGAACGCTGGAACACGTTGATAATGTCGATAAGCTCGGTCCATGTCTCAGGCGGCTCATCTATGTTGAGCTCTCCCAGAATATCCGTTCTGTAGAACATCATCGGGAACGTCTGCGATACGGGAAGACCGTAAACGCCTTTATTATATGTATAAAGCGTCATTATGTTGGGACTGAAGCGGGAAACGACGTCTTTATAATCGGGGAACTCGGTAAGATCGACCAGCAGGTCACGGGCGGCAAGCTGTATCGGGAAGTCGCCGCCGATAAAGAGCGCAATCTCAGGTCCCTTTCCTGCCAGCGTTGCTTCAAGGATACCGCCTACAACAAGGTTTATTGAAGCGGTGACTCCCTGGTGATTTACGTTGAAGTCACTGTCCACCTGCTCCTTTATCGCCATCGCCTGGTCACGGGCAAGACCTACCCAGACGTTCAGCGCGGTTTCGGAAGCATTTTCGGAAATGCTGTTGTAATCCTCAAAGAAGGAGCCTATGAAAGCGTTGAAGCCGAACACAAGGTTTTCAAAGAAGTTGCCTGTGGGAACTGCTGGGCTTTCATGAGAAGTCAGGATCTCCATATAGTCCATCTCAAGGGGCTGGTCGCGGTAATCGCGCATCCATGCGGAAAGCGAAGCGATGTAGTCCTTCAGGGTGGAAGCTATTTCGGGGATATCGTCAGGGTCCTCAAGGCAGCGGTTAAGGATTACCGCAACGGTTTCAAGGGTAGAAGCCTCGGAACCTGTACCCAGTTTTTCGATAGTGGCTTTTTCTTCATACAGTCTGTCTATTATTCTCTCAAATGAAGGGAGAAGCTCGGGGATAGCCGTATCTACATAGTAGTCGGTGTATTCGTCAGGCTCAGGACCTGTTATCATGAGTATACGTCTGTAATAGTAGTTAAGCTCGTATACCACGTCGTCAAGTCTCTGCATTACCTCGCCGATGTCGCCGGGGATAGCTTCCATCGTGATGGTGTGCTTGCCTGCGGTAAGGTAAACGTAAACAGGATTCCCGTCAGCGTCTTCGATTCCCTGAGCGTACCAGTTGTTGCTGTACGGGAACATTACGTCGTCGTAATATGTATTGGGAACAACGCCGTCGATATACACTCTTCGGTTGGCGTAGAAGCCGCGCATCTGGTTCTGCCTTACCTTGAAGCTGAAGGTGTAGTAACCGTCAGCGGGAATATTGTATTCCCATGTTACCGACTGAGTGGACTTGTTCCATGTAGCCTGCCCCATTGTGTTGTAGCGCTGCTTGGTGGGGTGGGAGGGACTGGTCTTGCACTCGGTACGGTCGGTAGTGGCATACAGGGTGGAAGCGGTCTTATAAAGGTTGTTCTCAGCCTGAAGGAAAATGGTGCTGCTTCCTATCTCGTTCTCGCCTGTAAGGGCGGGAGTAGCGTCTATGTCCGACTGGGAAGGAGCTGTATATTCAGGCACGGGATCATAGTTTTTAAAGGTCATGGATTTAAGGCCGATGTTGCACTTTATACCTGTAATGGTAAGGGTGTGCTTTCCTGATTCGAGCCAGAAGAAGTAAGGCTCGTTGAACAGACCTTCCTTATCCTTTATAGGATATGTTACCCATGCGTCATACTCGGTCTGACCGGGACGTACGTCGTTGTCGCGGCTGTCCTTGTAGATGGCGGTCTCATCCTTCCAGTAACGGTCGAGAGTGAACGTCTTTGCCGCAGAGAAGGGATATTCACCGTCTATCTTGAGGGAGATCTCGATGACTGTGTTGTTGCCCGCGATGGTGTAGTACAGCATCTCAAGATTGTAAAGTCCCTCTTCAGCCACGTTAAATTCGTAGTTCAGCACGCCTCCGTGGTTGGACCAGACGGCAACGTTGCTTTCGCCCTGAAAATCGGTGACCTCTATATCAGGTTCAACGCCCGAATCGTCGGCTTCCTTTGAAACAAAGTCCGCGCCGTTTATCGTTATCTCGGCATCGGGATGAGCCGCGTCTGAATGGGAGTTCAGGTAATTGGCATAAGTATCGTCGCGGTTGACGCCAACAACAAGATCCTGATTTATCGAGGATTCTTCCTGTTCGGTGTCAGTTCCGTCGTCGGCGGCAAAAACGGGAAACTGCGGTATGCCCGTGATCATACTTGCCGCCAGCAGGACTGCCAGCGATTTTTTCAGCTTGATATTCAGACTTGCCAAAATATTATCCACCTTTCTTGATGAATTTGGTTTGTGTATCTAACGACCTTGTCGTATCAGAGAAGTTTAGTGCCGCATTCTGCGGGATCTATTCCGCCCTGTCAGGCGGAGGGACAGTTGATGAGCGGGTCCTTATGACTATTCCGTTGTCCTCAAGCTCCACCTTCACCTTGTCGCCGCCTTTTATGCCCAGCGCGGAAAGGTATTCCTTGGGAAGCTGAAGTCTGCCTGCTCGGTCAAGCACTGCCAGCTCTTCTCCTGCGGGTTCGTCCTTCATTTCGGACAGATCGTCCAGAGAAGCTATATCGGACAGCGACCGTTTTCGTATCATTTCGGTGGAGGTCTTTCCGTCCCTTATGGAAACCACGCGGTCAATGGATTTAGACAGGTTGACGTCGTGGGTCACTATTATTATCGTGACGCCAAGCTCTCGGTTCAGCCGCTTGAACACGTCAAGCACGAGCGCCGCCGTTTTGGTGTCCACCGCGCCTGTGGGTTCGTCTGCAAGGAGCAGGCTTGGATTGTTTGAAAGGGCTATTGCTATTGCCACACGCTGTTGTTCACCGCCCGACATCTGTCCCAGCAGGGAATTTTTCCTTGCGGAAAGCCCCACCATGTCCAACAGTTCCTCAGCGCGTTTTCGTCGGTTCTGAACGCCTTTCAGAAGCATCGGAAGCTCAACGTTCTGAACAGCCGTAAGGTACGGGATAAGGTTTCTTGCGTTATTCTGCCACACAAAGCCCACCGTGTCTCTCATGTAGGCGATAAGCTCCTTGTCGCCGAACTTCAGAAGATCCTTTCCGTTCACGAATATAGTTCCCGCCGAGGGTTTATCCAGTCCGCCGAGCATATTCAGCAAAGTGGATTTTCCTGAACCTGAGGAGCCGACTATTCCCATGAGCTCGCCCCGTTCAACGGTAAGGTCAAGCCCTTGAAGCGCCATGACCTCTATCTCGTCGGTCTTGTATATCTTCACTAAGTTTTCGCAGCGCACCATTACATGCTCAGGGGGCGCCAGAAGCACTTTTTCAGGCATCGGTCCCACCTCCCGAAGCTATGTCGTTGTACTGTGCAGAGGAAATGACCCCGTCCTCCAGTGAGTAAACCACGTCGGCAAGCTCCATCATCGCAGGGTCGTGAGTGGTCATCACTATGGTAAGATCGCCGTCTTTAACAAGGTCCCTGAACAGCTTCAGCACCGCCAGCCCCGTAGGCGTATCCAGCGCCGCCGTAGGTTCGTCCGCAAAGACTATCTTCGGCTTATGGCAAACTGCGCGGGCAATCGCCACACGCTGCTGCTCGCCGCCTGAAAGCTCGCCCGGACGGTGATACATCCGCTTTTCAAGTCCCACTCTCGTAAGACATTCTTTTGCCCTTGCGCTTCGCTCGGAAAGCGGAACGCCCGCCAGCCTCAGCGCAAACTCAACGTTTTCATACGCGGTCATTGTTGAGATGAGCGCCACCGACTGGAACACGAACGCCATCTTGTACCTTCTCAGCTTGTCGCATTCGGAGGGGGAAAGCCCCGTTATATCCTTTTCCTCAAAGTAAACGTTTCCACCGCTGGGTCTATCCAGCGCGCCGAGAATGTTTATCAGCGTGGTCTTTCCGGAGCCGGAGCGTCCTCTGAGGCAGACGAGCTGCCCGCTGTTCACCTCCAGATTTATGCCCGTAAGGGCGTTCACCGTACTTCCGTCGCCTATGATAAACTGTCTTGAAACGTTTTCCGCTTTCAAAAGAACAGACATATGTACACCTGAAACAATCATGTTTTTATGTTTATTTTCCCGATTTTAAAGCAAAACAAACATAAACCTTTCACAAGGCTTACTTTATTATATCAAGATTTGTGCAATCTGTCAAGATTTCATAAAAAATTTTTTTATTTTTTATGATTTCTTTGCAATATATACAAAAACAAGCGGCGATATATGACGAAAAAATTTGTTTTTTACTGCGGAATTTTGCAAATATTGCATAAGGAAAATTTTTTCTGCACCATATATTGTGCGTAAATTCAAAGCGGATATATCGTCATACTGCACAATACGGCGGTGTGGAAAACAAACCCGAAAAATTTATCCGTTCTGCTGAAAAACAAAACACAGGTTTTCTGCCGAAACCTGTGTTTTTTCATTTATCGCATTTTTTATTTTATAGGCGCGCGTTTCTCGGAGTCGTGAAGGAATATTTAAGGTCGATCCCCTGATTGGTATTTTCACGTCTGAACGCTTTTTCTATACGCTTCATTACCAGCTCGCCCGTCTGTTCATTTGTGTTGAACAGCATTATTACATACTGGTTCATGCTGTAACGGGCGAATATATCACTGCCTCTGAGGGAGCGGGCGATACAGTCCTGAAGCCTGTTCATGGCTTTGCTCAAAGGATTTTGCTGCGGAAGCTCGCCGTCGGAGTTGCATATCGTGAGCAGGCAGATATTTATACATACGCCTGTTCTCTGCGCGTCGCGGAACTCAAGCTGGAACAGGTGCTTGAAGATCTGATAGTCGCAGAAAAATGCCCCCGGTACCAGCTGCTGCTCCATAAGGTCGGTGATGACCTCCTCGATGGACGCCTGATTGTTCATATGGGATTTAAGCGCCGTGTCATGCAGCTCCACCAGCTCCTTTGAGGGAGCTATGCCGAACTTGTTCTTCATCAGCGCCGTAACGTTATCGTACTGCTTCTGCGCGCTCTCGTAGTCGCCAAGCTCCGCCAGAGCTTTGATATGGCTGTAATGCACAAATTCATCATAGGGGATTATGACCGAAGCCTTGCTGCATATCGCGATGATGTCGTGGAGCTTGCCCGCCTTGCTGAGCAGCTCTATCGCCATACGCACCGCTTTGCTGTACACCGAGCGGTAGTATGTGTTGAGCGGCACTACCCACGATTCATAGGCGGATTTTGAGAGGAAATCGCCTGAATAAAGGCTTACTGCGCTTAATATGAGCTTTGTCTTTTCGTCGGGATTTTCGGCAGAGGACGCCGCTTTGAACGCCTTTTCAAATTCCTCCGCGTCAATTTCGATCTCGATTTCGGGATTTATGCTGTAAGCGCCGTTGGTACAGATGATTATGGGCTGTTTGCACTGAAGCTCGGACACAATGTCGCGGAGCCGATGTATCTGTGTTTTAAGGGCGCTGGTAGGATTGGAGCCTTCCTCGTCGCCGCTTAGTATGTCTATAAGCTCATATTGCGCTATGGCACGGGTGTGATGTACTATTAAATACTGCAAAAGCAGCCAGAGCTTTTTAGAACGCTTTGAGTGTTCGCTTATTGTGTTTTCGCCGTAGGATATTGAAAACTCGCCGAACATGGTTACTCTTAGTTTATTCATTGAGCAGATCCTCCGAAAGTTTAGCAGTAATACATATCAAATAAATTATATCACTTGTTTAAAACAATGTCAAGGCGAAAAGCAAAAGAAACGCCGTCAGAAAAGCAGGAATTATCTTCCTTTAAAAAATGCGCCGTCGGGATAAAACGGGCTTTGCCCTTTATCTTCCGACAGCGCGGCACTTTATAAAAATAACGGAGGAGCGTATGCTCAGGCGGCATACAATTTATCTTCATATTCGCGGATAAGGAGCTGAACGTTTAAGTTCCCGTTTCTTGCCCTTATTTTGTCTATCATCTGCTTCTGATCGCAGCCCGCTTTTAGTTCAATATAATATACCGTTTCAAAAAGCGCGCCGAAATCGGTGGTTTTTACTTTTTTCAGCTTCCATGAGCTTGTGTATTCCTCAAGAATGTCCGTTATCAGGTTTTGATAATCGAGATTTTCGGGAACGGTGACTTTAAGTATCATATGCTCATTTTTCGGAACAGCGTAGCGGAACAGCTCCATAAGCACCGTGACTGCCGCCAGCACCACAGTGAACAGCGCCGCATAGCCGATATATCCCAGTCCGAGCGCAAGTCCCACCGCAAGTGTGAAAAATATGTAGGTTATGTCTTTTGAATCGGCGGGAGCGCTCCTGAAACGGATTATCGTAAACGCGCCCGCAAGGCTGAAGGCTCTCGCCACATTGTCCCCGATAAGCAGGATTATCACGGCGATTATCGCGGGCAGCATAACGAGCGTTACTGCAAACGACGGGGGAAAGCCGCTTTTCTTGTGAGTGCAGATGTAAACGACGCTGATAAAAAATCCCAACGCCAGAGAGCAGCCCAGAAGTACGAGCATTTTTACAAGCGTAAGGCTGCCGTCAAGTATAGAAGCAAATATGTCCATTCCGATATTCCTCTTTATATTATGATATTTTGATAAGCGCCGATCCTTCAGTCCTTTTGTTTTCCCTGAGCGTCTGCTTATATTCTTCGCCTATTTTGCTGAAGCTTTGGCTGAATATTTCAAGCTCCGACAGCAGATGAGCAAATTCAAGGGGTATCGCTCCGCTTATCTTTATCTCCATCAGCTTTATGCCTTTGGGAAGCAGGAGCTTCCCGCCGCAGCCCTTTTCAAGGCTCACGTTTTCCCGCCTTGCCCTCAGGTTCGTGTCAAAAGTTATACGAAAGTCGTTGTCCTCTATATGGAACATGGCCACCCTGTCATAGCTCACCACAGCCGTGGGAACGACCTTATCGTACATTAAAAACCTGTCGGTTTCCATAAGCACCTGATTTGTCACATAGTTGGCGTTTTCAGGCTTTTCGCCTCTTTGCAGATATGCTTTCGCCTGCCCGTAGGTGAGAGCGGCTCTTCTTTTGCTAACAACTCCCCCTGCCTTGCATTTGAGTTCGAGAAAGACGGTTTCTTCGTCTGAAGAAGGCGTTCCGTAGCTGCGAAGTCTGAGCTTTTCCTTAAAGTAGGGCTTAGACACAGAACGCCTTATCACATCGTTGTCGGGAGTGTCAAAGTACACGTTGCATATCTTGTAGCTTCCGTTTCGGCAGTAGCTGTCAAGGCGCATATACGGCGCAGTTTTTTCCATGAGCTGTTTATACTGCCCGTCGGTAAGCAGGAATTTGTCCTCGAATCTTCTGAAGGTCTGAATATGCGTGATCATACTGTATCTTCTTCCTGACTGTTTTAAATCGACAGGTCGATTATAGTATATTTTTTTGTAAACAGGGTAGCGGTTTTGTGTAAATTTTATGTCAGAAAAATAAAAAACGGTTTTGCTTAAAGCAAAACCGTTCAGTGAAATATCATGCGTTTTATCACACCAGAAGCAGGATCGCGGCAACAATAAAAATATAGAAGCTCGGACCGTAAAAAAGCAGTTTTTTAAATTCTCCCTCGGCAAAGTCGGCGTTCTTTTTCGTTTTGTGCAGCTTTAAGACCGCGAACAGGACTAATGCGATAATCCCCGCGTAATACAGGGCATTGAGCAGAAAAGCGGAAGCGAAGCTTACATTATCCGCCCATTCCGTTTTGTCAAAGAACTCCGGCAGATATTTTGCCGCCGCGACCAGCAGATTGTTTACAAGATGAAGCGCTATCGTGGGAAGGAGCTTTCCCGATCTCACGGCAAGTATCCCGTACAGGCACCCTACGGCGAAAGCGTACGGGAACTGGTCGAAATTCCCATGACAGGCTCCGAAAAGCAGCGAGCTCACCACCACCGCGAATCCGTCGCCTATATTCCTGAGCGGCTGTAAAAGCAGCTTCCTGAATATAAGCTCTTCGCAAATGGGAGCGAGAATGATGACAAACACGAGGAACCAGATAAAGCTTCCCGTTTCACCCTCGGAAGGGAGCGCGTCCTCCATGGCGTCGGTTATCTGCCCCGTTCCTATTATTTTGTCCAGAATGTCCGCTATAAAATCAACGACAGCCGAAGCGAGAGAGCCGACAAAATATGAAGCCGCCATTATGACGGGTATCTCAAGCGCGGGCATATATTCAGGATAGGGGGAAAAATCTTTCCGCTCCTCTTTGAACAACAAAACAGCCGATACGGCAGGGATAAGATAGGAGCCTACGTCGTTCGTGAGCCAGCTCACAAGATATACGATCTCATAGTTGTCCGTGCTGCCTGTGGCGTTTAATATAAGCGCGGCGGGATAAACGAAAATGTAAAACAGCAGCTTGTTGTTCAGCAAAAGAATGACGGTAAACACCGCCAGCTTAAAAAGGACAGGTCTGAAACGGTCAAAGCTGTTGAGATATGCACCTGAAGTCTGCAATCAAACCTCTCCTTTCATATTTTTGCTCAGGCGGCAAAGCGCTCTGCGAAGTCGGATACCAGCCCTTCCAGAAAGTTCGGCGCGGTTATGTCTATCATAAGGAGCAGCGAGATGATAACGGGAACAGTCAGCAGCATGACCGCCATTTTCTTTTTGTTGCTCACCTCGCCCCAGACCTTCGGAAGGCGGTATTTTTTTATCTGTTTCAGTTTTTTGATCATTGAGATGAACCCGATAACGGCGGTGAGCAGCACGATTATCATAAATATCGCGTAAAATGTTATCACGAGACTTTCCCCGTCGGACAGCTCCGCTGTCGGGTCAAGAGCCTTCTTCTGCACCGCGGGCGTTGAAATGAATATCATTATTATCCCGCTCACGGCATTGAACATGGCGTGAATGACCGTGGAGCAGAAGATCGAGCCTGTTGCGCAGGTGATATAACCTAAGAGGATACCCAGTGCGAAAGCGTAGAAAAACTGATTGAGATTTCCGTGGTAAGCGCCGAAGCAAAAGGCGGAAACGAACACGGCGATCCCGCTTCCGTAAGGCTTCAGCAGATGAAGCACCGCGCCGCGGAAGATAAATTCCTCAAAAAACGGCGCTATCACGGTAAGCATAATAAACAGCGGAAGCGACGAAACAAGGTCGGGCGGCTGAAGCCCTGTGCTGTTCACGGAGTCGCTTATATCGGTCTTCCCGCCGCTTATGAGCAGCATTATCCCCATCGTGACAAGGTTCACCGTCATTCCCGTGCCGTATATGGCGGGGAAATTGGCAAAGGCTTTTTTTGCCTGTTTCGGAACGTGAAAGCCTCCGCACATATTTTTAAGCCCGTA
This sequence comes from uncultured Ruminiclostridium sp., assembly GCA_947629925.1. Lineage (GTDB taxonomy): Bacteria > Bacillota > Clostridia > Oscillospirales > Ruminococcaceae > Ruminiclostridium_E. The sequence goes on along the minus strand of CANRFO010000008.1, from coordinate 10,773 downwards.
TTTCAGCATGACTGCCGCAAGAAGCGAGGGAATGATCTGGGCAAAAAGCCCCGAATATATCAGTGAAAGGGTATATCCCGCAGTGCTGCTCATATCCGCCAGAAGCGGCGCGACAAGCGGCGCGAGCCCACTTGCCAGAATATGTATGAGCATTATCACCGTCAGGAAAGCTCCCAGCCTTAAACAGTCCCCCTTGTACGACTTCATCATGTCGGGCGCCTGCTCCACGGTCATTTCTTCATTTTCCATAAAAACTCCGAGCAATTTTACAACTTTAGTTTAATTTTATTTATAGCTTTAGTTTAATTTAGGTTGATAGTTTTAGTTTAATAGTTTAATAGTTCAAACATCATAAATTATGTCAATAACCAGCAACCAGCTGCTATCAACTAACAACTTACACAAACTGAACGATCAGAACAAGATAGAAATCGGCATATCACTGTAAATTCTCTCAATAGCCTGCGAGAAGATATGATGTGTTTCCAGCATTTTTATCTTTTCTATCCTCTTGTCCTCAGGCAGAGCGATAGTGTCAAGGAGTACAAGCTCTTTTATTGGAGACGCCTGTATCCTCTCTATCGCAGGACCCGACAAAACGCCGTGAGTGGCGCAGGCAAAGACTTCCTTTGCTCCACCCCTTTCAACTACCGCTTTTGCGGCGTTGCAGAGCGTTCCCGCAGTGTCCACCATATCGTCCACCAGAAGAACGGTCTTGTCCTTGACGTCGCCGATTATGTTCATAACTTCGCTCACATTGGCTTTCTGACGGCGCTTGTCGATTATTGCGAAGCTGACGCCTATCCTCGCGGCAAAGTCCCTCACTCTTGCGACTGAGCCCACGTCAGGGCTTACGCACACAAGCTCGTCAGTGCGGTCGGCAAACTGCTTTTTAAAATAAGGAGCAAGCACGGTAGCCCCCTTTAAGTGGTCCAGAGGAATGTCGAAAAATCCCTGTATCTGCGGGCAGTGAAGATCCATGGTAAGCACTCTGTCCGCCCCCGCGACGGTTATCAGATTAGCGGTGAGCTTTGCGGAAATAGGGTCGCGGCTCTTGGTCTTTCTGTCCTGCCTTGCGTAGCCGTAGTACGGCATAACTGCGGTAATGCTGGCGGCGCTGGCTCTTTTCAGCGCGTCTATCATTATCAGCAGCTCCATAAGGTTGTTGTTAACGGGGTAGGAGGTGGACTGTACCACGAAAACGTCCGAGCCTCTCACGCTCTCCCCGATGGAACAGCTTATCTCCCCGTCGCTGAACACTCCCACCTCGGAATTTCCCAGCGGCAGTCCAAGATCGCGGGTTATCCCCATAGCAAGCTCCCTGTTGGAGCTGCAAGCGAAAATTTTGATGTCCTTACCGTGCAGATTCATAGATTTTGCCCTCTCTTTCCGTTTCCTTTATTTTTGCTTTCCTTAAGCGGCAACAGCCGAATTGCCGCAAAATTCACTTTTTCTTTCTCTTTTTGTTCTTTTCCCAGTTTTCGATAATTCTTGTTTCCGCCCTCTCTACCGCCAGAGCATTTGCGGGAACGTTTTTCGTTATGGTTGAGCCTGCCCCCGTGGCGGCGTTGTCGCCTATCTCAACAGGCGCGATAAGGTTCGTGTTGCAGCCGATGAATGCGTCGTCCCCGATAACGGTGCGGTACTTGTTTATCCCGTCGTAATTTGCGGTAACACAGCCGCAGCCGAAGTTCACGCCCCGACCCACGTCGCTGTCCCCCAGATAAGTCAGGTGCGCCACCGAGGTCTTTTCTCCGATATTGCTGTTCTTTATCTCCACAAAATCCCCTATCTTGACCCTCTTTCCGATATGGGAATTGGGGCGGAGCTGTGCGAAAGGACCGATAGTCGCCCCATCCTCCACAACGCTGTCAAACGCCTGCACGTTGTTCAGCCTTACGCTGTTTCCGACGGTGGTATTTTCTATCAGGGAATTGGGACCTATCTCGCAGCTTTCCCCGATGACCGTCTTTCCTCTTATTACCGTATTCGGCAGTATCACCGTGTCCTGCCCTATGATAACGTCCGCCCCGATGATTATCCCGTCGGTGCAGGGGAACTCTACGCCCCCGTCCATCAGCTTTTTCAGCTTGCTTTTTCTTGCCATTTCGTTGAGAGCGTTAAGGTCCGCCCTGCTGTTTGCGCCCAGAACTATGTCGGCGTTCTCGGCGGTATATACCGCCGCTTTTTTCCCGCTGTCACGGATAAGCGAAACGGCGTCGGTGAGGTAATATTCCCCTGCGGCGTTGCTGCTGGACAGCTTAGGCAAAGCCTCTGCCAGAGCCGTGCCCTCAAACCAGTACGCCCCCGAGTTTATCTCTCTTATCTGCTTTTCCTCGTCAGTTGCGTCCTTTTGCTCCACGATCTTCAGCAAAAAGCCATTTTCGTCCCTGACTATCCTGCCGTAGCCGAAAGGCTCTTCTATTGAGGCGGAAATAACTGTTACCCCGCAATTCTCTTTCTTATGTAATTCCAAAGCCTTTTTAAGAGTATCGCTGTCCATAAAGGGAGCGTCCCCGCAAAGCACCAGCACGTTTTCACTGCGTTTCAGCACTTCCTCCGCCTGCATAACGGCGTGGCCCGTGCCTTTTCTTTCAAGCTGGAACACGGTGGTATAAGGCTTTTCCCTTTTTTCAAGATAATCAGTCACCTGCTGTGCCTGATTTCCCGCAACGACGCAGACTTCGTCAACGCCCGTTTCCTCGGCGCTGTCCAAAACCCAGCCCAGCATAGGCTTGAACAGCACGTTCATAAGCACCTTTGGTCTGCCCGATCTCATTCTTTTTCCGTCCCCTGCGGCGAGGACGATACAAGCTGTTTTATTCATAATTACACTCCTGAGTATGATTTATTAAAAAGTATTACTGAGATAAATTAGAATTTAAACTATCACTTGATCCATATTCACTTCAAATTGGTATTCTCCTTTTGTCGATTCAATATCATCAGGTCTTGAGGTATCAATTAAAAACGTTTTATTTGTTTCCTTGATAATACTACATCTCATATATCCAGTACAAGGCGGAATTAAATCATAGTTATGGCTTATTACTGGAACTTTATCAACAAAACGATGACTAATACCATTACAATCCATCAGCTCAAATTCAACAAAAATCGGAAAACTATTATCGACAATTTTTAAGACATTCACTTTAATATCAGCCATACTATTTCCACCTCTAAATTCCGATTTACCTCAACACCACAAATGTAAAAAACTAAAAAAGTACACTTCTATTTTCTCACATTTCCGCAAATTTTGCAATAGGTTTACGGAAAAAACGTGCTTTTTTTAACTTTACATTTATATGGAATTATGCTATACTGACATTCATACGGCAATTTTATATACTATCATATAAATAATACGTCAGGAAGTATTGACAAATGAAAGAATACACCGAATTTATCATTGAAATAAGAGAGCTTGCCAAAAGCAAGGATATAAGCGGGCTGTTACAGCAGTCGGAAAATGCGGAGGACAAGCGTCCCTGCCTTTTTGCGGCAGTCTGCAAGGCGGCGGAAAAGGGACTGGGACAAGTCCCCTTTGACGAACAGCTTATGGCGGCGAAAGCCCTTACCGAGGGAAAGATAATCGAAATGCCCACAGGAGAGGGAAAGACCCTTGCGGCGGTATTTGCCGCAGTATGGCACAAATACGAGGGGAGAAAGACCCATATCCTCACCTTTAACGATTATCTGGCAAAGCGTGACAGGGAGTGGATGAAGCCTGTTTACGACCTGCTGGAGGTCTCCACCGCCTGCGTTACCGAAAAAACTCCCTTTGAGGAGAGAAAAGCCGCTTACAAAGCGGACGTGCTTTACGTCAGCGCAAGAGAGTGCTGTTTTGACTATCTCCGTGACTTCACGGCGCAAAGCCTTGACGGTGCGGTGGGACAGGGCTTTTCCGCCGCAATAGTGGACGAGGCGGATTCTCTGCTTATTGACGAGGCGAGAATACCCCTTGTAGCGGCAAGCGACATAAAGGTACAGCAGGACCCCGAGCTTAACAAGGCTATGGAGCTGACCGCAGCCTTTGACGAAAATGATTATGATATAAGCCTTGAGGCGGAGAGCATTTACCTTTCCGACGAGGGAGCTTCAAAGGCGGAGGCATTTTTCGGCCTTGAGAACCTGTACAGCGAGGAGAACGCCGAGCTTCTTTCCAAAATAAACGACAGCCTAAAAGCGCGGTTCTTGCTTCAGGAAAATAAGGATTATATCAATCGTGACGGCAGGATAATGCTGATAGACAAATTCACGGGAAGAGCCGCCGAAAACCGCCACTATCCCGGGACGCTGCAAACGGCGGTGGAGCTGAAGCACGGGCTTGAAGCCACCACCAGAGGCGTTATCATGGGCAGTATAGCTCTTCAGTATTTCGCAAGGGAATATCCGTTCCTTTCAGCCATGACGGGAACGGCAAAAGCGTCAGAGGAGGAATTTTACACCCTTTATGACCTTCGGCTGGAGATAATACCGCCTCACCTGCCGAGCATAAGGACGGATCATGAAACTGAGATATATTATGATACAAAGTCAAAGCAAAAAGCGATAGTAAAAGCTGTCTGCGCCGCTCACGAAAAAGGTCAGCCCGTCCTCGTGGGAACGGGCAGCATAGAGGACAGTGAGATCTTGTACAGACTTTTAAAGGAACAGGGTATAGAGGCCGCTGTCCTTAACGCGAAAAACGACGACAGGGAAGCGGAGATAATCAGCGAAGCGGGCGCGCCTTACGCCGTCACCATTTCCACCAATATGGCGGGCAGAGGCGTTGACATACGTCTCGGCGGCGCGGACGAGAGCAAGCGCGAGGAAGCGGCAAAAGCGGGCGGACTGCTTGTCATCTCCACTTATATGCCCGAAAGCAGCCGCATGGTAAAGCAGCTTATCGGGCGCTCAGGCAGACAGGGCGACCCCGGCGAAAGCATGTGCTTCGTGGCTCTGGACGAGCCGATAATGGATAAGTACAAGCTGCGTTCGCTTGTGCCAGCAAGGCATTATCCCGAACCTACCGAAGCCGCAGTGGACGACAGAGTGCTTCGCCGCGAGGTGGAGCGCATACAGCGCATAAGCGAGGGGGACGCCTTTGACGCGCGGGCAAGACTGCTCAAATACACCCTCATAGGGGAAAAGCACAGAGATCAGGTCTTTGAAACGCGTAGGAAATTCCTTGACGGAGCCGCAGTCGGAATGTGGAAAAATTCCGACAGATATGAAGAAGCGGCAAAGCGTTTCGGCGAAGACAAGCTTGAAAAGCTTGAGCGAAGGACGGCGGCAGCCGCAATAAACCGCTTCTGGAGCGAGTATCTTGAATACACCGATTATCTGAGGCAAGGTATACATCTTACGGCAGTCGCGGGCAAAAGTCCCGCCGAGGAGTATAACATCGCCGCCGAGGAATATTACCTCGGAATGGAAAGCGAGCTGTCCGAATACATGGAGGAACGGCTTCAGGACCTTCTGGAGCAGGGCGAGGAAAACTATATCATCGAAGTTCCCGAAAATATCCGCACCTATCTTCTTGAGGACAACGGCGACGAGCTTAACAAGCAGCCGTTCCTGATAAACTTCCTTTCGGACGAGAGCGAGGCGGAGCTTGAGGAAGCGGAGCGCAGGTCGGTACTCGACGCCCCTGAGGAAAACGGAGACGAACCGAAAAAAGGCTTTTTCGGAAAGCTTTTCGGAAAGAAAAAATAAATTTCGGTGATGTGATATGACAGATATTTTATATTCAAACACTATCGCCGCCATATCCACGCCTCCTGCGGCGGGCGGCGTTTCAATGATCCGCGTGAGCGGTGACAGAGCCGTCGAGGTGGCGGAAAAGGTCTTTCACCCTGTGGGAAGCAGAAAGGTCTCCGAAATGGCGGGCTATACCGCCTGCTACGGCGGGATATACAGCGGCGGTAAAAAGCTTGACGACGGAGTTTTGCTTATCTTCCGCGCTCCTCACAGCTACACGGGGGAGGACGTGGCGGAGATAACCTGTCACGGCGGCATACTTGTGTCAAGACGCGTGCTGAGGGCTTGCCTTGACGCGGGAGCAAGAATGGCTCAGGCGGGGGAATTTACCCGCCGCGCTCTTTTATCGGGAAAGCTCACTCTGACGCAGGCGGAAGCTGTCGCCGACATGATCAGCGCAAAAAGCGACGGTTATCTTCAGTGTGTAAGCGCTCAGCTTGACGGCGCGCTTTACAGGAAGATCTCCGCCGTGAAGCAGACGCTTGTTGACCTTGCGGGGGAGATAACCGCATGGATAGACTATCCCGACGAAATGGAGGAAGGCTTTGACTATGCCGACGGCAGAAAGCGCCTCGAGGCCTGCCGAAGCGAGATAAACGCCCTTCTGGACGGTTACGGCGTTGGACAGGCAATGAAGGACGGCGTAAGCGCCGCGATAGTGGGAAAGCCCAACGTGGGAAAATCCACCCTGATGAATTTGCTGGCGGGCTGCGAACGAAGTATAGTCGCCGACATTGAAGGCACCACGCGGGACATAGTTGAAGAAAACATAATGCTCGGCGGTATCGCCTTCAGCGTTGCCGACTGCGCGGGGATAAGGGAGACAAACGACCCGATCGAGCGGATAGGCGTTGAGAAAATGCGAAAGCGCATGGAGCAGTCGCGTCTTATTTTCGCCGTGTTTGACAACAGCCGCCCGCTGTCGGAGGAGGACTTTCAGCTTGCGGACGCGCTGAAGGATAAGACCGTGCTTTGCGTGATAAACAAACAGGACCTTGAAAGCAGGATAGACAAAAGCTGTCTTGAAAAACGCTTCAGTCATATCGTCGAAATATCCGCGGAAAACGAAAGCTCCCTCAGGCTTCTGACCGAAGCGGTGAAGGAGCTTGTAAATCCTGAAAGTCTTGACGTTTCATCAGGCTTTATCGCGAACGAACGCCAGCGGGACAGCGCCGCCGCCGCAGGAAGAGCGGTGGATTCCGCTCTGGAGGCGATAGCAGGCGGAGTGACTCCCGACGCGGTGGGAGTCATGCTGGAGGCGGCTGTGGACAGCCTTTCGCAGCTTACGGGAGAAAACGCCTCTGAGCAGGTGATAGACTCGGTTTTCAGCCGTTTCTGCGTGGGAAAGTAAAAAAAGAAAGCCGCCATGCTTTTGACAAGGCGGCTTTTATGCTTTTATTCTTATTTCTTTTCGGCCTTCTTGGGAACAGGCTTTGTTTCAGCAACAGTAGTTGCCTTAACGGGAGCCTTTTCGGCGGTCTTCTTTGCGGGAGCCTTTGCTTCGGTTACTTTTGCTTCGGGAGCCTTTACAGCGGGAGCCGCCTTTTTTACAGGAGCTTTCTTTACGGGAGCAGCCTTCTTTGCTGCGGGCTTTTTGGCGGGAGCTTTCTTTGCTGCGGTCTTCTTTGCGGGAATGAGCAGGAGAAGCTGCTGAGCCAGCTCGTAGTTTCCGTCAACGTAAAGCTTGCCTGCGCCGATAGCTTCCATAGCGTCAAGCTTGCCTGAAGCGATGGCGGTGAAGGTAGAGCCGTCAGCGGTGAATACAGCGTCTCTGTCCTTGTAGTCGTAAGGCTCAACGCTCAGTACGCCGTTTTTGTAAGCTGCGTAGAAGATCCCTTCGCCTTCTCCTGTGATGTTGAACTGGAACGCGAAATCGGCGGTCAGCTTCTTTACATCGGCCTTGGAGAACTGTTTCTTTACTTCGCTGAAGATTTTTTCGTAAGTCATTGATTTTCCTCTTTTCTTATTTCTGCAAAATATGTCATCTATGTAAAAATGCGGGAAAAAAACGATGTATGCAGAAACCTTCCCGTCACTTTAGCATATTATAACATGATATATTTTATTTTTCAATCGTTAAATTCACTAAAATAGCGGCTTTGCGCCAATCAATAGCTATGATTTACAAAAAAATCCGCAGGTGTGAAATGTATTTGTGCAAAAAGCAGAAGGCAAGATCCTTTCCCAAATGTGCCAAATTTATTTCCTGTATTTGTAAAATGCCGCTTAAAGGGCATTTGAGCATTATTTTGCTTTAAAAAAATTTTTTTGGAAAAAATTAGTAATTTTGGTAAAAACAGAGGATTGTAAGGTTCGTTTTTGTGCAAAACGCAGAAAAATAAAAACTTTTTCGGGCGCATTTGATATGTAACCGCTATGTAACCGATATGTGGTTTAATAGAACTGAACCTAAAAAAGGATATAGGGATAGGTGCCTCCTTTTTTAAGGACTTTGACCGAAATCTTTCGGAGAAAGGGAAGAGATTTATGAACGGCTATCAGAAAATGAAAACCATTCGCGGACTGAAGGCTACAAAGATAATTGCCTCTGCTACCGCCTTGTCCATGGCTGTTACGGGTCTGGCTGTGGGAGCCAGCGCTAACGACGCCACCGCGGACGAGATCGCAAGAGCGCTGGGCGAGCTGAACAATTTCGGTATCGTTGCGGATACTTACAGCGCATACAGTCATTTTGAATCCAATTTTGCTGTACATAACCTTGTTTTGTACACAAACTTTGATTCAGGCTATTATGTAGACAGCAAGAGCCGCACGATCGAGTTCTCTGTTTCCACAGAAGAAATTCCCGAGGACAGTGTGACTTACTATTATGGAGTTTACAGCAGCGGAACAAGGATCCCCGTTGAGTATTACTCCCCTAATGACGGAGCTGAACACGTTGAGGACATTATCAGCGTAAACTTCACCGCTCCCGGCACATGCAACTTTGTTGTTACAGTGCCCGATGAATACAAGTATGACGACCTTATGATCCATGAGCTTGAGCTTGATGTTGAAGACGATTACGCCGCTTATGTTATAGCTGATGACGGTTACCTTCTTGCAGCTGACGCAAGCGACGCCGCAAGCCTGAAACAGCTCGTAAACACAAGCATTGTTTCTACATCGCTTGAGACCAACGGAAACGCCTGCTTCAGCGACAACAAGCTGCTGAAGCTTGGCACTGAGCTTTATAATAAGGTAAGCAACGACAATCAGGACAGAAGATGGAGATATGCTGTTGATGAAGAAAACTCTGTTGACATCGCTTATCCAGGCACTGTTATTGAAGAGATGAGCAACGCTGATTCCACCGTTAACAGCCTGCTGGGTTCGATCGGCGCAGCTTCCGATGCGCTTGCCGCAGTAAACACCAATGGCGCAAAGGTACTCCTTTATAATATAACCGGCGACGCACCCAAGGGCAGCGCAAACTCCAAGATGCTGGACGAAGGCTATGAATGGATAAGAAATCATCCCGACGGAGTAATGCTGGTAAACGTAAACCTGACGGCAAACGAAAGCGAATTTGCTTTTGACAGAGGCATTCAGGATCTTTACGGTGCAGACACCGCTTCTCGTATTATTTACAACTTCATAGGCGCAGTTTCTCCTGATGATACCATCATCAAACTGGGCGAAATGTTCGGCGGCACAGTCGTTGCTCCTAACGCAAGAGTTACAAACACTTCCACCGTTATTGGTGCGGTTTATGCTCCCATAGTTGTACTTGGCAGCGGCGAGATCCACTTCGCTCCTTACAGATTCAGCGTTATGTCAGGCGAATATTCTGATAATCATGAGCCTGCTCCTGAGGAGACCACTGAGGAAACCACAGAAGATACAAGCGAAGAAACAAGTGAAGAAACCAGTGAGGAGACTAGCGAAGAAACTAGCGAAATAACCAGTGAAGAGACCACTCCTGAGACTGAGGAAACCACTACCGAAGCAACAACCGAGGAGACAACTCCTGCAACAGAAGAAACCACTACCGAAGCAACAACCGAGGAGACCACTCCTGCAACTGAAGAAACCACTACTGAAGCAACAACTGAGGAGACAACTCCTGCGACAGAAGAAACCACTACTGAAGCAACAACTGAGGAGACCACTCCTGCAACAGAGGAAACCACCACTGAAGCAACAACTGAGGAGACCACTCCTGCAACTGAGGAAACCACTACCGAAGCAACAACTGAGGAGACAACTCCTGCGACAGAAGAAACCACTACTGAAGCAACAACTGAGGAGACCACTCCTGCAACAGAGGAAACCACCACTGAAGCAACAACTGAGGAGACAACTCCTGCAACAGAAGAAACTACTACTGAAGAAACAACTGAGGAAACCACAGTTCCCGAGACAACTCCCGAAACCACAGTTCCTGAGACTACTCCCGAGACAACTCCTGCAACAGAGGAAACAACAGTTCCCACAATTGTTACCACTGTTCCCGTTACTCAGGCTACCACTACAACTACTGTAATTGTTACCCTCGACATAGAGGAAGACGCTCCCAGAGGCAACATGATAATGATCGACGAGGACGTTCCTCTGAACGATATGCCTATGCAGACAGGTGTTGACAGCCATGTAGGATTGTTCCTGATAATCGGCGGCGCAGCACTTACCATCGGTATCGGTGCGCAGGTATTCACAGTAGTTCTTAAGAAAAAGAACTGATAAATCAGATCTGATAAGCCTTTAATATATTTAAGCAGGTGCGGTCTTCCCCCGCACCTGTTTTTTTATACCATTATAATATATATAGCACTTGTCGATTTGACGGATTTTTTGTCAGATTTAAGGTAGTTTTTGGCAAATTGGGAAAAGTTTATTTACCCCCTTGACAAGCCCTGATACAAGTGATATAATAATCAAGCGCTCGAAAAAAGGGAGCGCTGAGGCACGTTGAGAAGCTCTGTTGTACAAGCCTTGAAAAAAGTTGAAAAAAGTTTTAAAAAGGTATTGACAAAAGGCGAGAGATGTGCTAAAATAATAAAGCTGTCCCCGAGAGGGGAAGCT